>NZ_JAXHGN010000002.1:0-874947 GCF_034808065.1 Natrialba sp. PRR66
TTGAGCCCGCGAGCACTAATCGGCCAAGCCACACATTCATACTGCATCTGGATCGGACTCGTGAACGGGTCCGGACGCACACTGGACTACACGCACATACTGGTCATCCGACCGATTATGGTTTGACAGCGGTTCGATTCCGTTGATCGGCGTTAGGGCGGCCACAGCGGCGGGGGACCTCCCGTACCCATCCCGAACACGGTTGATAAGCCCGCCTGCGTATCGGCGAGTACTGGAGTGAGAGATCCTCTGGGAAATTCGATTCGCCGCCTCCACTCATATATTCAGACTAACTGCCCCACACAGCAGCGGCTGTGTGGGGCAGTTTGTATTTCTCCAATGCGAAGTACCTTGGATCCCTGCTTATCCCGTACCGCTATACTTAAACGAACGCAGTAATAACACTCACTCGCGCCAAGGTGGCAGAGTCCGGCCGAACGCAGCGGCCTGCAGAGCCGCCCACCGCCGGTTCAAATCCGGCCCTTGGCTTATATTAGATACTTACAACCCAACCGGTTTGTAGGGGCCAACCCCAACACGGTGGGGTCATATTGAACTTTTCCGACTTTTCCAATACAGATACCAATTAATCGCATTCCGCGATAGCAACGCCTAATCGAGGTGTCGCGACATGACCAGTCGTCGCGAGCACTCTGGCGACTCAATCGACGGGAAGCATACATCTCCGGGCGCCCTGAGCTGACGAAGAGACTGGCACTGTCGAACAGTTCATGCATTACTACAACCATCACAGACCGCATCAAACGCTCGACGGAAATATTCCAGCTGAGGAGGTTCTGAACTAGACAGTGCCAGTTATCTCAATTTCTGATAACAATGATACCCCCTAAGAAAACCGTCTGGGTGCCGATCAGTAGTTTTGTGGATGGATCAGGAACGAATGGCCGTCATGGGAACGATGGTGATAATTGTGGTTATGGAGAGCAGGGAACTGCCTCCCAGACATGAATCGACATAATGGAGCTACGTCTCCTGCTACTGCAATAATTCGCCCACCTCGCCGTAAAGAACGGCCGATTTGATAATATCGACTGGAAATAGGATACTAGTTGAACGACTCAAAATCACTGTTCGTCGAGAAGACGAGTTCATCGACTGCCTGCATGAGCGGGGTGTTATGACTGGCGCGGAGTTCATCAGAGAACAGTCGTGCCTGGAGTGCGAGATCGGGACCGTAGTGTTCGACTAGGTCCGCGAAGCCGACCAAGGCGATCGGGATCATGAAGTCAGAATCACGCTTAAGTGACATCACTGGTGTTGGCTGCGATATCGTATACAAAGACCAGTGTTGAGTGAGTGTCTGAAAGGCCTTTCTGGGCTTACGCTCTGGCAACTTCTGGATCTGGATCTGGATCGGTTAGCAGAAAATCTACTTCGATCGAGTCATCCCAAACTCTGGGCTTCCTCGATCGTCCACTTCGGCGAACTCGATTAGGTGCAGATTCTCGAGTTCATATAGGTTCGTGCGACCTGCCGGACACTCCGATCAACGAGACGAGCAGTCTCGCGGATACTCTCCGTTCGTGCTTCGCAATCGTCCTGTGCAGTCCGAGGTTCCTCGTCGGACGATCCGGTGCAAGTCTTTCGGATCGTGATAGACGACCTCGAAATATGAGTCGAGACCGTCACCGCGATCCAGCGCCTCAACATCTCGAGGACATTTTGTTCATCACTACTCTGGAATCGGATATACACTGTTCGCTTCGTGAGGATAAATGGAGATTCCTGCTTCTTTGAGCGCTTTGCCGGCCAAATTAGATGACGTCGCGATGACGAAGCACGTCAGTCACGACACGGCGAGTCCAGATGACTCGGCGATCGAGCGGCACCTCGTAGCGTGTCGATTCGACGGTGAAGCCCGGTTTCTCGAGATCGGCTGCAACCTTACCGGTGAGCGTCGGGATTCCTCCTGCAGAAAAGGGGCCCCGCTGGAAGTCGTATTCGTCTCGGTAGTTATCCGGAATGAAGTTGCGGTTAATATACGTCGCGGCGTAGGAGGCTAACTGCGGTGCGTAGTCGTGCGGCGTCGGATGGATAGCCTGTCCAACGCCGTCAGGGCCCCAATCGGAGCCATAGATACCGAACGAACTGTGGAGATCAAAGAAGACATCAGGGTTGTGTTCTTCTACGACATCCCAAATTTCTCGGGCGAGCGGTCTGGTTGGATCGGATCCGATTGTCCACGCACGGTTGAGATTTCCGTTGTCACCGGTATATGTCCGACTCTGGATTGCAGTCTGGTCGGCCTCAGGGATGACAACGAGTTTTCCGGTATCGAGTTGCCACTGAACGATTTCGTTAGCTGCCATCCAGCCGCTTGGTTCGTCGCCGTGTTGGCCACCGATGACGAACACCGTCGGACCAGATCTATTTTCCTCAGTGACATAGACCGTCGTTTGTTCTGGCGTTCCGTCTCTGATTGTGTACTGCTCGATCTCGTGAGCCGCAGCACTTTCCGATGCAATAGCACTAGCTGAGAGAGCGACAGCACTGGTCTTCATGAGAAACCCTCGTCGAGTCGAGTGCTGGGTATTCGCTCCTGATTGCAGTTGTTCCGTATCTTCCATATTTATGATAGCCTCAAGATACGTTTTAGTACCCCACAGTACGCATCATAATAGTTTCTATCTATGGATATATTATTTAGTAACTATACTAACAACATACGTAATAGCAATAGTGTTTATAGAACAGTATTGGGTCTAAGGAACTGGTTCCAGAAGCGTCCGATTGGTAACGAGAATGTGGATTCCCCTGCCATGTCTTCGACCGGCCAATTTTATGTGAAGATAGTGGCTATGGTTACCGATACTTGCTTAGAAGATGGTGTTTAGAAGCTACACTACACGTCTGCTTATCTTCTGTACACCAAATAGACATCTCTAAGAAACTGTCTAGGGGCCGCTCAGTAGTTTTGTGGATGGATCAGCAGCGAATGGCCACCATGAAAACGTTGGTAGTGATGGTGGTTGTGGAAAGCAGGGAACTGCCTCCCAGACATGAGTCGACATAGTGGAGCGACGTCCCCTGCTACTACAAGAATTCGTGCATCTCACTGTAAAGATAATGGCTGGTTTGATAATATCGACTGGAAAAGAGGCTATAGTTGAGGGATCCAGAGTCAGTATCCAGACAGTAGAAGTTCGTCGATAGCCTGCATGAGCGAGGTGGTATGTTTGGCAAGGAGTTCAAGAGCAGCCGTGCCCTGAGTGCGAGATCAGGATCGTAATGTTCGATCAGGTCTGCGAAGTCGACCAAGGCGATCGCGAGCAGGGCGATCGCCCGCACGTTCTCTGGCCGGCATTCTATTGATTGTACGCGAGAGGGAACCTCCATCAACTATTATATAGTCACTTAGATTGAATATCCTAAAGTTGGAATACGATTGATGTTGATAGATATTGCCATCAGTTATATGGTCCTCTTTGTAGTTGGTTGACGATACATCATGGATCCTGCAAAATCTCACTTACGAGATTTGTTGTTCGGGCAAATGAAAGGGCAAATCCTTGGAACTGGGATAAAACTGGGCGTGTTCGAGGTTGTTGATACAGAACCCAAACCTGTTGAGGAGATTATCACGACACTAGATATCGATCCAAATCACGGATATCGGTTTCTTAGAGCTCTTTCTTACTTGGGTGTAGTAAATGAAGCTGGTGGAACGTTTTCATTGACGTCTTCGGGAGAACTTCTCACTGAGGATCATCCTCACACATTTAAGGATTATTTCCTTCTTGAAGTCAGCCAGGTGAATTATTCGCTTTGGTCACAGCTTCCGTCCTTAATTGAGGACGGAGAGCAGAATACGTATGTTCGTGAATTTGGGGAGCCATTATTCGATTACTTGGATTCAAACCCGGAAGTTGCGTCCTTGTTTAACGATGCAATGGAAAGTTATTCTCGACTTCAAGGAACTGAAATACAAGAATTGCTAAACGATGTCGAAATCACTGAGCAATCTCATATCTGTGACATCGCCGGTGGATACGGCTACTTGCTATGTGATTTTCTTTCTGCACGTCAATCTCTTACTGGTACTGTATTCGAACAACCAGAAATCGTCGAACAAGAGGCACAGCACTTAGCAACAGAGTTTGGAGTGGCGGACCGCTGCTCATATGTTGCAGGGGATATGTTCGAAGCAGTGCCTAGTGCTGATGTCTATTTTCTCAAACACATAATTCACGACTGGAGCGATACTCAAGCCATTCAAATCCTCACAACAATCCGGGAACATGCTCCCGATGATGCGCAATTAGTGCTTCTTGAACACGTGCTCCCCGAATCGAATTCATCACATTTTGGGGCACTTTATGATATTCAGATGATTGTCTGGACGACCGGTCGTGAACGGACGCCTGGTGAGTATGCATCGTTGCTTGAACAGAGTGGTTGGGAACATAATGAAACTACATTCAGCAAAAATAATCTATTGGGTGCTATCAAGGCAACTCCCACCTAAAACGAGAAGTCGAAGAATAACATCTCAGGAATCATTTTTCATTCTTGTCACTGATGCAGATAAGTACGCTATCTCCAGCTGCTAAACGAACTTGCCGACGCTACAGTTTTCTCTCTCTCTGAGGAGTTATAGAAAAGCTATTCAACAGGATATTTGAAACTATTTTTTAGCGTGGTTTCGGTTGCTAAGTTGAGCTGATCGCTCAATTCGTAGCGAACGAAATCGGATATCTGCCAGCATCAACGAAGGGGGCTCTATCTCGTCGATATCGTGTTTCTCGGTGAGTTGGTGCAAGAACACCGTCCTCAGAATGGAGCGCATTCTGGTGAACTGCACGAGAACGTGGTTCCGCTGATTTAGCTAGGATCAGGATGGGGTGATTATTCTGACAACGCGAACATACCGTAGAGTTGTGTGCCGGCGAGGAGAACAACGGCGAGGCCACCACCGACGTTGATGACGGTGACAAGCGTTCGTGTGTTCTCGAGCACGAACGGAGAGACGATGACCCAGAGGCCGAGGAGAGCGAGGAGGAGTGTGAGAGCGATATTTGGTGACTGATAGGTGTCTGATAGCAGTGCGTTGACGGAACCGAGGGTTGCAATAACTGCCCCGAGAAGGACGTTGTGGAGGTTGAGGAGTCCGGTAATGGTGACGACGATGGACGAGGCCAGAAGGAGGAGGCCGACAACTGCGGTTGCACCGGCCGTTCGGACGACGATCGGGGCAACTGATTTTGCAGTTGGTGATGTGGGTGTCGCGGATTCCGAACTGCCCATAGATGCCATTCGTGAGCGATCCATATAGAGCCACTGCAGGGATTGTACAACAGATTAGTTAGCAACACTCTCTTGGCGAGTAGATTTGTTGGTGATCGAACGAGACAGGGTACTATTGTAACCGACGCGAGGATGTTCTGCTCCCTGCATTACTGCGATCGGACTGCATCGAAAACTGCGCTGGTTTCGATGTTCACGCTCGCAGCTGTGAGTAGGGTAAGAAGCGGGCCGGGCGCGATTTGAACACGCGACCGTCTGGTTAAAAGCCAGACGCTCTGCCAGACTGAGCTACCGGCCCCGTGGTTTCACTATCGGCGAGTGGTGGTTAAACGTTTCTTTCTTCGCTGCCGACTGGCCGGTGGTAATGGCCTATACTTTGTCATATAGTCCCTGCAGAACTGTGTCCTGCGTTGTCAGCGGTCGATTCGCCATCTGCTAGTTCATTCGAAGTACTGTTCGAGTGCATCGGTGACGAGTTCACCTGGGGTAGTATCGTCGAGGGAGGCGCGGCGGCGAAGATCGCGATAGGTGTCGGGAGAGAGCGAGAGTTCGAGTTGGCCGAGGTGGACGCCATGGTTGGTCAGGGCTTGATTCGCGGGGGTGCCGTCGTTGATCGTGCTGGCGACGGTGCGGATGTCGCGGACGGTGAGGTCGCCGTCGATTGCGGCCCAGGCGAGGAGGAGGCGGGCTTCGCCGCCGACGCGGGCGATGTGTTTGGCGGCGGTGGGAGCGATTTGGCCGAGGGCGACTTGTTTGCGGACGGATCGGGGGAGGTCGTGGACGCGGGCCCATTTGCGGATGAACGAGACGGTCACGTCGGGGCCGGCGCGTTCGGCGGCGGCTTTGTAGGAGCCCTCGCCGCGGACGAGTGCGGCACACGCGGCGGCACCGCGGAGCATGTAGAGGTGGTCGTCTTCGGTGGTGCCGGTTGCGAACTGCGAGACGGTGTCGGCGGCGGCGTCAAGGCTGTCGGGATCGGTTGGATCGAACTGGACGGCTTTGCGGGCGCGTGTTCCGGTGACGGATTCGTCGCCACGGATGACGGGTGCGCCGACGGGTGATTCGCGGTCGGTTGGAATTGGCCGTCCATCGGGACCGCGATTGCGCCCGCGTGAATTTTCTTCGGGCCGGTTGTCGGTCATGGGTCTGCACTGGTCTATGGAACAGAGGGGGAAAAGTGTCGCTCCCTGTGAAGCGGTGGGAGAGTACTAGAGTGGCGAGTATGTGTATGTGTCTATGTCTATTATCTATTGTTTGTTGTCCGTTGTCCGTTGTCTATCGTCTGTTCTCTGTTGTGCGAGTACCAACTGTGGGTAGGGAAACGGGGGAGTATATTATCATGGGTGTTGTCATCCAATAACAATAGGTGGCGTTTCACAGCAGGTAGAGAAGACAGATCGAGGCTTTCAGGGTCGTGGCGCAGGGACGAGTTCAGGGCAGGGGTTTCGTCACTCCTCGTCGTCGCGCTGCTCGGCGAGGTGTTCCCAGATTTCGGTACAGCCAGCGCCTTCTTCGATGTCGTCGAGGTGGGCGTCATCGCGTTCTCGGTCCTGGTCTGGTGTGTCCGAGTTCGGATTGTGGCTGGGTCGTTGGCTTTGTTCAGCCGTGTCAGTCATGACTGCCCATTTGGTTGGAAAGCGCATAAGTGACGCCTCGTGTGCAATGGATACCTGTACTCGGTTATAGCGGAGATGGTTGCCGTCATCTCGGTTCGGGCGAGTGGCGTGGAGGTCGTCGTCGTCGGTCGGTTCGGTCGATCTAGCGTGTCATCGGCGAGGCAAAACGTTGCAGCCATCGACGGACAGAGGTGGGTCCAGCACAGAGTGTCCATAGATACCGATGGCGATTGCACTGCGGACGCTCGACGATGGGGCCTGGATCAGCGTCAACGACTCCCGTGAGGTCGGTGTGAGTGATATCTGGGCCCTTCCGACGCGCGAGTTCTGTTCGTGTGAGACACCCCACGTTCTTCTCGAGGCATTTTCTGCCGTTCACGTTTCGGATCATCGAGTACTCGCGGATGCGGTGGGGATGTGTATCGAGTGTGGAACGCGGGACAGTATCGATTCGTTGCCGGTTGGTCGAATCGTTGACGGCGAGTTCAAGCCGTACGAGCCGGCTGGTGTCCACTCGACGATTACGGGGGCTGTAGACGGGGCAGCTTGTTCGAGTTTCGAGTCAGTGGAGTAATTCAGCTCCGAGGTCGGCTGTCGTGGCTGGACGGCGAATCCCCCAGTTGTTGTGGTCGGGGCGGACCGGATCGCGTCAGTATGTGGTGGCAAAAAACTCCGCAACCGGCTAGAGGCGGCCGGGTCTGACGCGACACACGGGCGTATAAGACTCGTGGTCTATATACTGAGCAAATGCCTACTGATGTCGAAGAGTGGAAGGACGAGGTCTACGGCACAGACATTCGAGACCACATCGAGCGATTCGCCGAGGAAGGCTGGGAGTCTATTCCGGAAGACGAGCGCGACGCCTGGTTCGAGCGCTTCAAGTGGTACGGACTGTACCACCAGCGCGCCGGTCAGGAGTCGTACTTCATGATGCGGATCGGGCCGCCAAGCGGCGTGCTCGAGCCGGGTCAGTTCCGCCGGATCGTCGAGATTGCGGACGAGTACGCCCGCGGTCCGGTCGCGAATCCCGAGTTCGGTAACGGCTGGCTCGACGTGACGACGCGACAGGCAATCCAGCTGCACTGGATTCGAATCGAGGACGTTCCCGAAATCTTCGACGAACTCGAGGACGCCGGACTGTCGACGGTGCAGGCTTGCGGTGACTCCTGGCGGAACATCGTCGGCTGTCCGGTCGCCGGAAAGGACAAACACGAGCACGTCGATGCTAACGAGCTGGCATACGAACTCCACGATACGTTCAAGCAGAACGAAGCACACTCGAACCTGCCCCGCAAGTGGAAGGTTTCCGTGACCGGCTGTGACGAGGGTTGTGGGCAGGGCGACATCAACGACCTGGCGTTCGAGCCCGCCGAGAAGGAGATAGACGGCGAGACGGTGACGGGCTACAACGTCCGCGTCGGTGGCGGACTGGCACGTAACGAACCTCGCTTTGCGAAGAATATCGACGTTTTCGCAACGCCGGAGCAGGCGGTCGAGGTCGCGGGTGGCCTCTCCAAGCTCTTCCGGGATCACGGCGACCGCGATAACCGCTACAACGCTCGCATCAAGTTCCTCGTCGACGAGTGGGGTCCCGAGAAGGTTCGGGAGACGCTCCAGGACGAGTACATCGATTTCGAACTCGAGACGGCGGGCGAGGACCTTCGGCACTCCTACAGCTACAACGCCGGCGACGCGGACGGCAAGCACGACCACGTCGGCGTCCACGAACAGGTCGACGGCAACAACTACATCGGCCTGAACGTCCTCGTCGGCCGACTCGGAATCGACGACGCCTACGAAATCGCCGACGCCGCCGAGGAGCACGCGTCCGGCGAGGTCCGACTCACGCAGCGCCAGAACATCATCCTGACGGACGTGCCGGACGAGGAGGTCGACGCCTTGCTCGATAACGAGGTCTTCGACGAGTACAGCCCCGATCCGCACCCGTTCCGGCGGGGCTCGATCGCCTGTACCGGCACCGAGTTCTGTTCGCTTTCGATCGTCGAGACGAAGAACCGGCAGGTTCGGTTCTCGCGCTGGCTGGTCGAGAACGTCGACCTGCCGGCGGGCGTCGAGGACTTCCACGTCCACCTCTCGGGCTGTACCGCCTCCTGCGCCCAGCCCCAGATCGCCGATGTCTCCCTGCGCGGGATGAAGACCCGCAAGGACGGCGAACCCGTCGAGGCGCTCGACATCGGCCTCGGCGGCGGCCTCGGCGAGAACCCGCAGTTCGCCTCCTGGGTCGCAGACCGCGTCCCGGCCGACGAAGTGCCGGGTGCGATCGAAAACCTGCTCGAGAACTTCGCCGACCGCCGAACGGACGGCGAGAGCTTCCGCGAGTTCGTCGCCGACCGCGACGACGAGGAGTTAGCCGAACTCGTCGAACCCGAGGAGACGAGCTACGAGGATCCGTACATGCACAACACCAAGCAGACCTGGTATCCGTACGCGGAAGATGACGGGCTGGATGAAGGCCCTGCACCCGCACGGGCGGACGGGACGCCGATTCCGTCGGACGACTAATCCGCTAACCCCCGTCTTCGATATCAGTAGCCGCGGCGGGTAGCCACGACCCGCCGGTCGCCACTTTTCGTTCTCGGCGTCGAACGACTGTTCGTCCCTGGTAGGCCTGGACCGGTTCCGAGTTCGCGCTGTGCCGTCGTTCGCGATCGCGGTAAACACCGCGCGGCTCGCGCCCGTTGCGTCGCTGTTCTCATCCGCTCGCGTCGCGAGCCGCTCGCTGAACGCTCTGCTCGAACGTGAGGCCTGTCTCGTCAGCGTCGGTTCGTGGAACTCGGACGCTTCGTGGATGAAATACCACGAGACCCGGTCTGCTCGCCGGCGGGTCGAGCCGTGTCCGTCTCCACCGTCGCCTCGATCCCAGCGCGGCTGGGTCAGTCGCATTGACCGGCGTGATAATCCCAGTCGCTCGATGCGGTCGGTGTCCGTGGCCGTGGCCGTATCGACCACACAGACAGGTCACCCGTTGGAAGTCCCTAAGTAGCCCTACCCCCGCGTCTACTGAATTTACCGTGGTGCTCTTTTACCGGCGTTGGAAGCCCCTAAGTAGCCATACCCCGAGACCCTAGCCATGTCCGACCGACTGATGCGAGTCAACGCGTACACGACGCTCGACTACGTCGAAGCTACGGCGACGGGCCACGAGTTCGAGTTCGATTCCGTCGCCGTCGCCAACGCCACGACGGACCGCGAGGAGCCGGACTGCGTGCGCTTCCAGGTCGAACTCGACAACGCGACCGACCAACATTTCCCCAAGCACATGACCGAACTCGAGTTGACGCCGGACCAGGCCCGCGAACTCGCGAGCGAACTCGAGAAGTACGCGGATCGGGTCGAGGACGCCGCGGAGTAGCCGCTTATCGGGCTCGGACCGCCTGCGACGGCAGGCGTCTCGCTTTTTCGCTCGCCCGGCAAAACATCGCGTGATCGTCCCATGAGCGTCGACACTATCCAAGACCTGTTCGAGCACGGCCTCGAAGACATCTATCACGCGGAACACCAACTCCTCGACGCGCTCGATGAACTCGAGTCGAACACCGAGCGCGAGGAGATTGCGGAGGCGTTTGCGGAACACCGCGAGGAGACCCAGGGGCATATCGACCGTCTCGAAGCGGTCTTCGACATGTTCGGCGAACCGCCGGAGAAAGAAGAGTGTGAGGGTATCGAGGGGTTGATCGAGGAGTACGAAGAGTTCACGTCGATGGAGCCGTCCCAGGAGGTACTGGATTATCACAACATGGCGGCGGCGGAGAAGACGGAGCACTACGAGATTGCGGCCTACGGCAATTTGATCCCGCTTGCGGATCAGATTGGAATGGACGAGGCAGCGGATCTTCTCGAGGAGAACCTTCGAGAGGAACAGGGTGCACTCGACGAACTGAAGGAGTTGACCGAGACGTACGAGATGGACGCCATTCCGGCGGAGTAAGCACCGCTATCAGCGACTCCCACTGTCTTTTCTCGGCGACTGTCTCGTAAACGCATGAGATACTTATACGATGGTCCAGTCCGTTGACACAGATAGTGGTAGATAATGTCAGACACATCCCCGAAAACGGCTCGTGACGAGTGGGGAACCCGATTCGGGTTCCTCATGGCGATGATCGGTGGCATGGTTGGTGCAGGAAACATTTGGCGGTTTCCCTACGTGATGGGGGATAACGGAGGTGGTGCGTTTGTACTGGCGTTTCTCACCCTCCTGTTTTTACTCGCGGTTCCCGGGTTGATGGCGGAGGTTGCGCTCGGGCGATACACGAACAAGGGCGTCATCGGCGCATTTCGGGATGTCGTCGGTCGAGGTGGAATGGTCGGGTTCGGCGTCGTCGTCTTGCTCGTCAACATCGCCCTGATGTCGTACTACTCGCCGTTGATCGGCTGGACGCTGTACTACGCGGTTCATTCCCTGTTGTTTACCTTCACGGCACCCGGGTTCGAGGCGCAGGCGTTCATGGACAGTTTCTTCGCGAACCCGGCGCTGATGATCGCCCTTCACACGGTCGTGATGGGCTCGATCGCAGCCATTCTCGCGCTCGGTATCCGACGCGGCGTCGAGCGGATCGTCGTCTACGCGGTGCCGGCGCTCGTGATCTCGCTCGTCATTATGGCGATCCGCGGGCTCACACTGCCGGGGGCCAGCGAGGGGATCGCATTCACGTTCGGCGTGCAGTGGGAGTACCTGATCGCGAGTGAGACCTGGATCGCCGCGCTCGGACAGGCGCTGTTCTCGACCGGACTCGGGTGGGGGATCGCCCTGACCGTCGGCAGTTATCTCCGGGAGTACGACGATGTTCCGCTGGGTGGCGGGGTCTTTACGGCGATCGGCGAATCGAGCATCGCCATCCTCGCGACGCTTGCCATCTTCCCCGTCGTCTTCGCCGTCGGCGTCGAACCCGACGCCGGAACCGGTCTCGCGTTCGTCTCCCTGGTGCAGGTCTTCCCGGAGATTCCGCTCGGCGGACTGGTCGCGATCCTCTTTTTCGCCGGGTTCTTCCTCGCGACGTTTACCTCCGGCCTGCTCATCACCGAAGTAAGCGTGACGACCGTCAGCGAGGAAACACGACTCAGCCGGACGCAAACCGTCCTCGCCGTCTGTGGCGGTATCTGGCTCCTCGGGCTCCCGAGCGCCTACTCCACCGAAGTCCTCGACTTCCTCGATTTCGTCTTCGGGAACTGGGGGCTCCCCCTTGCAACCCTTGCCATCATCGGCATCATCGGCTGGGTTCTCGGCCCCGAACGACTGCGCGTACTCACGGTCAACCGAAACGCCGGTATCCACATCGGCACGTGGTGGAATCCCGTCATCAAGTACGTCATCCCCGCCGTCATGCTGTTCATCATGGCGTACTTCGCCTGGGAGAACTTCCGCGAACCCGAGATGATCGCCGGGATGCTCGTCCTCGTGCTCTTCCCACTCATCGGCTACGCGATCATGTCCCTCGTCGAGGGCCGCCGCGATACGACTGATACGGCCGGCGTCACCGGAGGTGACGACTAATGGCGCTCTCCGCAGAGGTTCTCGGCATGCTCGCGTTCACGCTACTCGCGTTCTGGGGCGTCTCCCTCTGGGCGCTTACCCGTACGCTCCGCCAAGAAAGCCGCAAAGTCGACATCCTCGAACAGCAGGATCGGATGGACACCTACTCGCCGGAAGCGCTCGCCGAACTCCGCGAGTGGATCGAGGACCACCCCAACGACCCGCTCGCCGACCGGGCCCGCGCCCAGTATAACGAATGCGTCGATGTCGTCACCCAAACCGATCGACACTTCTACGACTGGTCGGACGCTGACATCAACCGGCTCGAACGTCTCTGAACGCTCGATCGAACCATCCGTTTTTACCACCTGGCATCGTACGTTGCCCCGTGACAGTACGGGCCCCAGAGGGTGACGATCACAGCGACCGAAACGACGGTGAACTCGCGATCCGTCCCGCCGAACGGGCGGACCTCCTGGCCGTCGTCCGCATCGAAAACGAGTCGTTCCCCCAACCCTGGCCGTACGAGGCCTTCGACCGCTTTCTCGGCGACCCCGGCTTTCTCGTCGCCGTCACGAACGGCGATGTCGCGGGCTACGTCGTCGCCGACGTGTCACCCTCGTTCGGCCGCCAGCTCGGCCACGTCAAGGACATCGCCGTCCATCCGGACCGCCGCGAAATGGGCGTCGGTTCCGCACTTCTCTCGCGATCTGTTGCCGTCCTCACAGCTCACGGCGCAGACTCGATCAAACTCGAAGTACGACGCTCGAACGACCGCGCGAAACGACTCTACCGCCAGTTCGGGTTCGAACCGATCCGGCGGATTCCCGGCTACTACGGCAACGACGAGGACGCGATCGTGATGGTCCGACAGCTCGAGTGATAAGCGGCTCTCACGGACCGCCGTCTTATCCCGACGGCACCGATGCCAGCGAGGGAAAGGACGAGGACGTTTTACCGCCCGCGTGCGTACGACGCCTATGGGATACGCCTGCCCGGTCTGTGACGCCGAACAGGCCGACGCGGAGCACCTCGCGAACCACCTCGCGATCACCGCATCGCTCGACCGTCCGGATCACAAGGCATGGCTCGAGGAACACGCCCCGGACTGGGCCGATCGCTCTCCGTCGGAGTTAGGGGAAATCGTCCGCGAGCACGCACCCGAGATCGACACCCCCGAGTTCGAGAGCGCAGGAACGGGTGGTCACGACGACCACGATCACGGCCACGTCCACGACCATACACCCGGCCGTCCGACCGGAATCGAATCCGACCTCGCCGGACAGCGCCGTCAGCCAACCCGTGGCTCGATGACGGCCGAGGCCGAACGTGCGCTGCAGGAAGCACAGGAAATGACCCAGCAAATGCTCGCCGATGCGACCGACGACGCGGACGCAGCGGACCCGGACGACGAAGCGACCGACGACTAACGGCTCCCGCGAACACGCAATTGGTAACTGGCCGCCCCGCGCATACCGAGACATGCACACTGTTGGGACGGTTACGCCGGCGTCGATCGAGGAGGCACGCGAACGCTACGACGAACTCGGCCCAGCGGCGCAGACGGTCGTCCGCGAGGTCGCAAAGGCCATGTCGTTCGATCGCGAGGAGTACGACGAGCGCGTCACCAGCGCCGTCGTCGAAACCGCCCGCGACGCCCTGTTTGCAAGTCTCCTCGAAATCTCGGTCGGCACCAGCGACGAGTTCAGCGAGTGGCGCGACGGCTACGACGGCGAGGTGACGGTGGTCGGGAACGAGAACGTCGAGAACGTCGTCTGGCACGCCGGGCCGGCCGACGAGGCGGTCGCCGCGACCTTCCAGAACGAGGAGGAGGCGGCCGTCGGAACGGTGCGCCGACAGGCGTTCGGGCGGTTGTATCGCGACTACTTCGAGGCCGCCGACTATAGTAACAACTGAAACGGTTTACACGCTGATCGCACGGCCATCAGGCGATCAGGTGTGCACTGACTTTCAGTGGCTACTATAGCTGTGTGTCGGCGTTGCTGTCATGGTCGAGTCACAGTCACAGGTACGGCCGAAGCAACGCGCCGTCGTGGAGGTTGTCGGGGAGCGTGTCGAACCATCGTGCGGCCCTGATTTCGTCGGGAGAGACGCCGAGTGATTCCGCGTCTGCGATCGGTCCGTTGGCGCTGGCCACAAAGATGACGTATGCTGCTCGAAAGGAGTCGCCGGTGGCACTCGAACGGTACGTCTGCTCCAAGACGACCAGCGGATCGTGTATCGTCGCACGCAGTCCCGTTTCTTCGCGAATTTCTCGCCGAGCGGCGTCACGCAGTCGTTCGCCGGGTTCGACCGCGCCGCCGGGGAGTACCCAGCCGTCGGCCCAGCGATTTTTGACGAGTGCGATCCGGCCGTCGCTATCACGAACGCGTGCGGCGGCGGTGAGCGCCGTTCCGTTGACGCCCCACTCGCGGAACGATTCGAAGGCCGTTCCGGAGAGGGAGAGCGTTTGCTCCTCGCGGGCCACATCGCTGAACTCGTCGTCGAGCACGTCCGACCAAGCGCGCGCTTTCGACAAATACGTTCGGTCGTTGTCTCGTTCGAACAGTACCTATTACGTCTTCGAGCGTCCACACTCCGACGATGACTGCCGACGAGTGGAGCGTTCTCGAGGAAGTGATCGAGTACGAGACGCCGTGGTACGACGGCGGCTACGATCTGCTCGAACAACCGGACGGCACGGAAAAACGCTACTACTGGGCCGACCTCCCGCCGTCGGTCGTCGTCGTCGCGCGCGTCGACGGCCGCGTGCTTCCGGACGGGTCTGACGCCGAACCCGCGGCCACGCGCGACGATGCCAGCGTCGACAGTACCGCCGACACCGATACTGGCATCGATGCAACCGACGACCATCTGCTGTTCGTCGAACAGTATCGTCCACCCGTCCACGAAACCTACCTCGAACTCCCCGCCGGTATCGTCGAGGACGGCGAATCCTACACGGAAGCCGCGACGCGTGAACTCGAGGAGGAAACCGGATTTCGCCCGTCGAGTACGGTCCTCCTGCAGGAGTACGCCGTCGCGACGGGCGTCCTCCGACACGACCGCGGGATCGTCTACGCCGACGGACTGGTGCCCGGCGAACGTGAACTCGACAGCAACGAGTTCCTCGAGATCACGACGGTTCCCGTTGCGGAGGCGCTCGACCGGGCGCGCGAGCGACCGGCCAACGATGCGACGCTGACGGCGTTGTTACTCGCGGCGGAAGACGGGATGCTCGACCTGGGGTGATTGTGGCGGTGGCCCCGTCTTCTCCCTTGCTTGTGCCTCCGCACCGCCGCGACGCCGCAGGCGACGCACCCGACCCGTGGCCTTATTCTTCCGGCGTTCCAACGCGGGAGTGATGGATGGCGAAATCTCTCCGGACGAGGTCAAAGATCTCCTGAACACGGCTACCGATGATACCAGTGCGAACGGGACGAACGGAGCGAACGCGGATGCGGACGCCGATACCGTCGTTCGCGTCGTCGATATCCGCGACGAACGCAGTTTCGCCCACAGCCGTATCCCCGGCAGCGAAAACATCCCCTTTCAGGAACTGACCGGGCGCGTCGACGAACTCGAGGACGCGGATCGGATCGTCACCGTCTGTCCGCACGGGAAGGCGAGCGTGCAGGCGGCTCAACTCCTCGGATCGTACGAGGGAACGGCGGATGCGCGAATCGAGAGTATGGCTGGCGGCCTCGAAAAATACGGGCTCAAGTACGGCCTCGCCGCCGGCGACCGGAACTCCGATGGGGCCGACGAGCCGGCCAGTACGAACGCCGAATCCCCGTTCTAGCGGTGCTGTCCGTCCCCCCGCTCGACACGCCCGTCGAGGCGGACGTGCGTCGCCATCCTTCTCGGCGATTCGCCCGTACGGTACCGTTGATGGCGCGTTTTGACGGTGAGAGACGTTTTAGTTGGTGACAACGGTATGCAGACCGTTGGCACTCCGGAGACGCGAAACAAAACCGACAGTGAAGTTGACGGCCCGATACAGCGGGTCGCGAGTTCGGAAGTCGTCTCAGAGCATCGCGGGCATCAGTTAGGCGACGTTGAAGCCGCGGTCCCGAAGGAACTCCTCGATGCGTCCGGTGTGGTTGCCCTGGAGTTCGATGTGACCGTCCTCGACGGTCCCTCCGCAGGCAAACTTGGACTTGAGATCCGACGAGAGACTGTCTAGGTCGACGTCCTTCGGATCGAATCCTTCGACGATCGTTACCTCCTTACCGTATCTGCGCTCGTCAATGCGGATGGTGAGTTGCTGTTGTCCCTTGGCCACGTCCTCGCAGACGCAGAGTTCCTCGGGCAGCCCGCACGTCGAGCAGACTTCCGACATTACGTTCCTTGCTACGAAATGGCCATATTAAACACTATCGGGACCTACATGCTGTCGCGTGGTTCTTTTTCAGTGATCCACCGATCGATGATCCGATGAGCTGATGGGCCGATTCGAACCGACTGTCGGCGCGATTCGGACTACGGGCGGTCCGCGTCGGGGGCCGTGTCCGAACTCGGGCTCACGAACGGTAACCGCTCGCGTGCGAGTTCATCGACGAACTCGATGGCGGTCGCGGCGTCGTCGGTGGTGACGCCGGTGCCGTAGATGGCCTGCTCGTAGCACGCGAGGACGTGTTCGACCCGTGGATCGGTTGGGTCGGGTGTGTGTGGTGACTGTGAGTGGGTGTGCGAGTGTGTCTGTGAATCCGAATGGACATCTGAACGTGACTGTGGATCTCCCTGCGATCGGGGCTGTGACTGTGACCCTGACTCTGCTGACCCGTCCGACGGTAACGTAGTCGCTGCCTGCGCTCCCAGGGCACTCACATACGCCCGCGGTGATTCGCCGGGACGGCGCGGCCTGAACTCGCGTTCGAACAGGCGTTCGAGGCGGCGGTAGGCGCGTTCGGTGTCCCGGGCGGGGTCGTCGTGGCGGCGCTGCCAGTACAGTCCGATCGTGCGGAAGTAGAGTTCGCGGCCGCCGGTGCGGTGGATGGCAGCGGCCAGCCCGACGAGAGCGACGGCGGTGAACGCGAGGAACTCGCGCGGGATCGTGATCGCGAGCGGGTTGGTATCGTCGTCCTCGCCGTCGCTGTCCTGTGCGGCCGGCGTGCCTGGATCGGGACGGGTGGGATCGGTGGAATTCGTTCCGTTGGGGTCGCTGGAGTTGTTCGGGTCGGTCGGATCGGTTGGATCGGTTCCGTTGTCGGGCGGACTGGGTTCGGTCGGGTCGGGCGATGGCTCGTTACCGGGGTCATCCTCGCTGTCGTTGCGGATCGGAACGCCCTCGCTGGCATCCGTATCGACGTTTTCGTTGCCGTTCTCGCGGGCCTCCTGTAGGCGATCCATGTGTACGTCGTCGCGCTCGCCGCCCGGAGTGGGATCGAACGAGACCCAGCCGTGGTCGGGGAAGTAGACTTCGACCCAGGCGTGCGCGTCGAGACCGCGGACGACGTGGGTATTGTCGTCGACTTGCTGGCCGCTCGTGTAGCCCGTGACGTATCGAGCGGGGATGTCCTCCGCGCGAAGCATTTGCGTCATCGTGGTCGCGAAGTAGATGCAGTAGCCCTCGTCCATCTCCAGGAGGAACTCCTCGGCGACGTTCCCGTTCGGCTGCTCGATGTCGAGTGAGTAACCCTTCGACGAGCGGAGATACGATTCGATCGTCGCTGCCGTTTCGTACGGGTTGTCGGCATCTTCGGTCACCGTGGCGGTCCGGTCGTCGAATTCCGACGAGGTGCCTTCCGGCAGTTGCAGGTAGTACTCTTCGATCTCGTCGGGATAGTCTGTCCCCGCTTGCTTGAGCGAAGCGGGATCGCTGTCGATGATCGCGCTCTCGACGACGTAGCTGTCGTCCTTGATCAGCGTCGTCGAGGGGTGAACCTGGCCGTGTCGGGTTACTTCGGCGTACTGTGCGGCTCCCTCGCTGACGGACAGCGGCTGGGGGGCGACCGGCATGACGCCGAGTTCGGTTTCGGCGGTGACGACCTGCCTGGCCACGTCATACTCGCCGGGCGGGGAGGTTATCGGTCCGTTGAGCGACTGCAACTGTCCGCTTCGGACCCACTCGTCGCCGGTAAAGCGATCGTAGACGCCGGTACGCCAGTAGGAGGCCTGCTCGGACTCGACGGTGAACCGGACCTCGGGTGAGAGGTCGACCTGGCCGGTAAAGCCGGAGCGCTGGCCGGCGGAATCGATAGCGCCCTCGAGTGAACTCGGGCCGCCGCGATCGAGCGTAACCGGGCCGGTTGCGTTTCCGGGGACGAACGTGACGGACAGCGAGAGGACGATGATCAGTGCGAAGAGGACGGCAAGCAGGTCCGCCTGGGCGATCGAGCCGCCGCGGCGCTCGAGTTCGCCGAAGCCGACGGTACCCAGTGCGGCGAGGGTGCCGACCAGGGTGATCGTGAGGTCGGCGTCGCCGGTCAGGACGAGAAAGCAAAGCGCGAAGCCGCCGGGGAGCACGCTCAGGGCATACCGACCCCGGAGCGCGAGGTACCACGAGAGGAAGACGGGTGCGGGAACGAGGCCGAGCGTCAGGGCGCTGGCTTCGACCGTGCGAAGCAGCGAGAGGCCGGTAACGAGTGTGACAACGTCGGCGAGCAGCGATTCGGTTGCCGAGAGGACGACGCCGACGCCGACGCCGCTGGCCTCGAGATAGTACGCGAATCCGAGGCTGGCTGCCGTCACCGCGGCGATTGTGGCGGTCCGCGGGCGGATCAAGCGAGCGAGCAGCGTTGCGGCGAGCAACATCGTGCCGACGAGGACGAACAGCGAGTCCGTTCCGCCGACGACCCGCGTCACGTCCTGTAGAACGGAGACGATCGACGCGAGCAACACCAGGACGCAGCCGAGTGCGAGCGTGCGGAACGCACCGGGGCCGACCGTTCGTCCGGTTTCGTTTCGACCCGTCCCCGTTCCGCCGAGAGAGATCGTCCGCTCCGTGCGACGAGACTCGGCGTCCGTGCTCATGTGAGCACCCCCGATCGCTGCGTCCCCGTCCCCGTTCCCCCCGCACCGTCACCATCTCCTGTCCCTGTAGCCCGCTGTCCAGCGTTCCTGCGGTCGCCGCCGTCAGCGGCCGGTCCCGGCCGCGCGCGCTCGCTCGTGCCTCGCAACCGCTCGAAGGGGATTTCGTGTTCGGCCTCGCCCTCGCCGATGGCGACCGAAACCGTCCCCGTTCGCGCTGTAACGCGAATCTCCGCATCGGCCCGGTCGCGATCCGTGAGCGCCTCCGTTCCCGACCCCGTCTCGAGGGCGGCGAGGACGGCGAGCAGCTCGTAGTAGTGTCCGGCGTCGGAACTCGGCTGAACGACCGTTCCGTCCACGACGAGGCCGACCCGAATACTCGTCTCACGAAGCGCCGTCACGATGCTCGCAACCGCCGTCGCGAGTTCGTCTTCCAGCCCCGTCGCGCACTCGGCGGCGACGGTCACCGTCTCGAGGCCCGCATCGGCGGCGTACTCCGTGACGACGAGGTCGTCTTCGGGCTGTTTGGCCGCGGCCTTCCAGTGGACGTCGCGCAACGAATCACCGCGGCGATACTCCCGGAGGTGATCGAACTCCTCGCGGTTGCGCCGGGCCGTCGCGTCGGCGAACTCGTGCAATCGCTTGTCCAACGCGCCCTGTAATTCGTACACCCGCGGGTAGACCGTCACCGAACTCGTCTCGCTGAACTCGAACCGACGCGTGACGAGCCCGAAGACATCGCGTATCGTGATCGTCGCTGGTCCGACCGTTCTGTCGCCGCGGGACGCAAGCGCCACGTCGTAGGTCACTCGCGTCTCGCCGTCGAGGATCGTTTCCGTCGCCGGGGTGTGCGTGGGCATCGATTCCGATTCGGGTGCATGCGTTCTCGCCTCATCCGTTTCGAGAGCGAGTCCCGTTCCGATTTCGTCACGGACGGTCGCCGCCACGTCGCCGGTCGTCTCCACGGCGAACGCGGCTTCGCGGGTCTCGCCGACGAACCCGTCGTCTATCGGTAGCCGTCTGACCGTGGGACGGTCGAGACGGAGCGTCACGACGAAACCGGCCAGCAGGATAACGAGCAGCGGCGCGACGACGGCGTTTAGCGACCGCGGGCCGTACTGCCACCCCATCGCGACCGAGAGACAGATGATGGCGAGGACGGCCCAGCCGCGGCGTGTGAGTGTTACGTGCATACGTCCGTTTCGGTTACCGCCGATTCGATCGTGCTCGCACTCGGTTCGCTCGCGGCCGTGTCACCCGTCTCTCCCGCGTCATCCGTCTCGTTCCTCGACCGGGACCCGTTCGAGCGCGTCCGCGACGATATCACCGCCGTCGCGGGCGCGGTCGTTCGTCTTTACGCGATGACTCAATACGACGGGTGCCTCCACCTGTACGTCGTCGGGCGTGACGAACTCGCGGCCGTCGACGACCGCCCGCGCCTGCGATGCCCGGAGGAGCGAAATCGCTCCTCGCGGACTGACGCCGACGTGTGCGTTCTCGCGCGTATAGCCGACGAGCCGCGTTACGTACTTCCTAATCGGTTCCGCAACCTGCACCTGCGATACCGCCTCCCGCGCCCGAACGAGCGTTTCCCGGTCGGTGACGGACTCGAGTTCGTCGATCGGATGCGTACCGACGGTTCGACCCAACAGTTCGGCTTCGTCCTCGGGACTCGGATAGCCGAGGTGGAGTTTCTTCATGAATCGGTCGAGTTCGGCGAAGGGCAGGTCGTAGGTCCGGTTGGGCTCGATGGCGTTTTGCGTCGCGATGACGGTAAACGGCGAGGGAAGCCCGCGCGTCTCGCCGTCGGCGGTGACCTGTTCTTCTTCCATCGCCTCGAGCAGTGCCGACTGGGTTTTCGGCGGCGCGCGATTGATCTCGTCGCCGAGGACGATATTGCCGAAGATGGGGCCGGGCTGGAACTCGAACTCGCGGGTCTGTTGGTTGAAGACGTTCACGCCGGTCACGTCCGTCGGAAGAAGATCAGGCGTAAACTGAACTCGTCTGAAGGTGCAGTCCACCGAGGTCGCAATCGATCGGGCGAGCATCGTCTTGCCGACCCCGGGAACGTCATCGAGCAGGACGTGTCCGCGGCCGAGCAAGGCCGTAATGACGTGATCGATCACGTCCTCGTGACCGACGATGACGCGCGAAACGTTCTCCGCGATGTCGGTCCCGATCGTTTCCACCGTCGAGAGCGCCAGTGGCTCAACGGCCGTCTCGTCGGCCGGAGGCGTCTCGAGCACCGTCTCGGATGTCGGGTCAGCGTCAGTCATCGGTCGAGGTGAGGGCGAACTCGCGAGGAGATTCGGACGCGCGGCACCTGCAGACTCATCGTGCTTGTGCGACCTCCGCGTGTTGGAACTATATGCTTTGTGTCGAGACAAGTGAGTGTTTTACCTTGCGAGTGGTCTCACCGGGCACATCGGCCCCAAGACAAGAAACAGACGCATCGCTGTTCGTCGGGTTGTCACTGAAAAACGAACGGTCGGAGAACGATACTGCCTTCGGATCGCCGATCTAGAGGCGCTCGACGCTCGTCGCGCGCGGGCCCTTCTCAGCCTCCTCGATTTCGAACTCGAGTTCCTGACCCTCTTCCAGATCAGGACCGCCAACGTCCTCCATGTGGAAGAACACGTCCTCGTCCGCGTCCTCGGTCTCGATGAATCCGTAACCGCCGGTGTCGTTGAAGAATGCAACCGTACCTTTCGCCATTGCAGTTCAACAAACTCACGACGGAGATATAAATGTTCGGGAGATTGCCACCGAATTCGTCCGAAAACAGTCCGTTACCCGCAGTCAGTCGGTACTTACCAGGTTTTGCACGCGGGGCAGACGAACGTCCCGTCGTCGCGCCAGCGGCGGGTGCTCGCTTCGCCGCACTCGCTGCACACTGCCGCATCCGCGGGCGGACTCCACGCGTACGTCGCTAGCGACGAGTTCAGTGTCTCCGAACCTGAACTCGAGGCCGAGCCCGGATCGGTATTCGAGTTGGCTGTGGAGTCGGTCTCTGTCTCTGTCTCCGTCTCTGTCGCCGTTGCCGACGGGGCGGGTTCGTGTTCGGACGGCTCGTCTGCGCGTTCCTCGGTCGCTGCTGTCTGATAGTCTGAAAGAGTCTTGTCGTCCGTCATAGCTGGGACTACGATCGGCAATCGGTTAGCTACCGGTGGTTTTCCCCGACGCGTTCGAAGTCGTCGTCCGGATCGCTCTCTACAAAACCGTTTTACTGCGGATGGCGGTTATTAGTAGGTCGTCATTGGAGAAAGTTTTTTCACCTATTTGGTGGAAATCCAACCAATGGATCTCCGCGAGTCACTCGCTGCACTCGGTGCCGCTCTGGAAGGCGATGAGATAACGGGCCGCCAGGCGGCGATCATCGTCGCAGTCTGGATGGGCGGGATCGCCGTCTTCGGGATCGTCGCCTACCTCATCGTCTTCGTGATCATCGGCTTTTGAGCGGGGTCGGGCACACTCACATCGCGGCACGTACAACGCCCCTGCCGATCGCTCGGAACGGTCTCGGAGCGGGACCGGCACGGCCAAGTACCACCGGTGACAATCCCCACGCATGGAAACCGCCGTAGTGCTGAACGTCATCGTTGACAACGTGATTGAGATGAACGAATACTTCAGTAACGTCGCGACGGGCGAGGGGGCCGCACCGCTGCTCATCCTCGTCGGAACGCTCCTCATCGTCTTCTCGCTCGGCGTCTTCGGCGTCCTGACCCTCGGTGCGCTCGGCAGTCTCGTAACCGGTAACTGAGTTCGTCTTCTTCGTCTTCTTCGTTTCTCTTCGCAACGCGAGTACGTTTATTGACGAGAGGTGCGTACGCGCGCAATCGCTTCGCTCGCGCGCTCGATCGCATCCTCGAGTTCAGGACCGAGTGGCGAGCCGACGACGATCCCGTCGACGTGGTCGAGCATCGCGTCGAACCGATCCGCGACCTGCGCCGTCGTCCCGGCGACGCAGAACGCGTCGATCATCGCCGGCGTGACGCGGTCGAACGCGTCGGTGAGATCCCCCTTCGAGAGCGCGTCGCCGACCGAACTCGCGGCCTCGCGGTCGATGTCGTGTCGGTCGAGCACCGGGTCGGCCGCCCCGCCGACGATGAAGGCGACCGGGGGACGTGCGGCCTCCCGCGCCGCCGCTTCGTCCGCCGCGACGCTCACGCTCGCGAACGCGAGCGCCTCGAACGCGCCGCGGTCGGCGGGCCGCTCGTCCAGTCCGTGCTCGAGTTGGCCGGCCGCCCACTCGAGATCGCGCGGATGGGCGGCGTTGACCAGCACGCCGTCGGCGTGCTTGGCGCTCATCCGGAGCATGTGCGGCCCCTGTGCGCCGACGTAGACCGGAATCCGACCCGACGGCGGCTCGAGATTGAGCGACGCGTCGCTGGCCGCGAAAGTCCCATCATGGCTGACAGTCTCGCCCGCCCAGAGATCGCGCGCGACATCGAACGTTTCGAGGACGCGCCGAAGCGGCCGCTCGTGTTCGATGCCGAGGTTCGCGAGCGACGACCGGTCACCCGCACCGATCCCGAAGACGGCACGGCCGTCGCTGAACTCGTCGATCGTCGCCGTCTGGGCGGCGAGTTTGACCGGGTGGGTCTCGTAGGGATTGACGACGCCCGGGCCGAGTCGAATGCTGTCCGTGGCCTCGGCCATGCGCGAGAGCGTCACGAACGGGTCGCGGTTGAAGTAGTGGCTGCTCGCGAACGCGATATCGAATCCCTCGTTCTCGGCGAGGGCCGCGAGTTCGGCGATGCGCTCGATGGGGTGTTCGGGCGTGAGTTCGATGCCGACGGTCGGCTCGGTATCGGCGTTCGTGCTCATTCGTCGGCCCTCCACTCCCACCCGCGAAGCGCTTGTCTGATGAGGTCGTCTTCGACCGAGCGGAAGAGTTCGTCGCTGCCGTCGAGGTCGCCGAAGGTCCAGTCGCTGACGACGACGGCGGGGGTGCCGCCGGCCCCTTCGCCGGTGACGAGGTTCGCGGCGGCGGCGAGTTCGTCGACGACGGACTGGACGGTGACGCCGAGTTCGCGGCCGTCGCGGTCGCGTTCACCGCGCCAGTCGCGGCTGGCGGGGAGGCCGTCCCAGCCGATGGCGACGCCGCGCTGGCCGTGGCGGAAGGGGCGGCCGCAGGTGTCGGTGACGACGACGGCGACGTTCTCGTAGCCCCGATCGGCGAGTCCGGACCGGATTCGTTCGGCGCTCTCGGTCGGTCGTTTCGGCAGGAGCAACAGGTCGTGATCGGGTACGTTCGAGCGGTCGATGCCCGCGTTCACGCAGATGTGACCGAATCGCGTTTCGGTGAGCAGGAAGGGGGCGTCGATCAGCAGTTCCGTGCTCTCCTCGAGAACGGCCTGTGCGAATCGGGGGTCTTTCTCCTCGCCGGTGAGATCGCCGATGCGGTCGGCGAGTTCCTGCGCGCGGCCGCTGACCGGGTAGTCGTCGAGGTCGGCCGTTCGTCCCTCGGCCTTGGAGACGATTGTACTGGCGACGGTGAGCACGTCGCCCTCGGCGAGGGTGTCCCCCGCCCGATCCGCGACGAGGTCGGCGATGTCGTCGCCGGGGCGGATCTCGGGCAGGCCCGCCACTGGTGTGAGTTCCATACCGGTGGGTGGGCGAGTACCGCCAAAAACGCACCGTCACCGGAGAATCGAACCAGCGGTTGTCGTCGCGTCACCCGCTCGTCGCTTATCGATCGCGTTCGAAGAGCGCTCCCGGCCCGTCGATCGTGAGTCGGTTCTCGCTCCCGGTTTCAGCCTCGCTCGCGCTCGTACTCGCGCGCTCGTTCTCGTTTTCGTTTGCGTGTTCGCTCTCGCTCTCGAAATCGGCAACCCGCGCGAGATCCCAGAGCGTCGCTCCGTTGCTCGTGACGACCGGGACCCCGAGTTCCGACTCGAGATCGTCGACGGCGGCGAGCGAACGGTAGTTGGTACACGAGACGAAGATCGCATCGAGGCCGCTCGAATCGTACTGCCCGACGTGGTCGACCACCTGTTGAAACGCCTCGGTCTCGTCCAGTGCGCCGATGGCCGTGTTTCGCTCGAGGCCGCGCCCGTCGATCGTCGCGACATCGAAGCCGCGCTGCTCGAGAAACTCCCGTTCTTTCTCGTCCAGGTCGGCAGTGTACGGCGTGACGACGGCGATTCGCGTCGCGTCGATGAACTCGAGCGCGCGGACGACGGATCGTGCCGTCGCGACCGCCGGAACGCCCGCCGCCTCCCGGATGGTCGCCTCGAGTTCGGCGTCGAAACCGGGCCCGTGCAACAGGCTGCCGGTCGTGCAGGCGTAGGCGATCGCGTCGACGGCGGCGTGACCGAGCAGTTCGGCCGCGCGGGTCGCGTCGTCGCTCATCGCGTCGAGTTCGTCGACGGTCACCGACTCGAGGGACATCCGCGCACCGTGGACGCTCACGGGGGCCGGAAGCGCCGCGCGGAACTCCGGTTCGGCTGTCGTGTTCGACGAGGGGACGATCAGGCCGATTCGACCGCGTTGGTTCCCGCCGTCGTCAGCTTCATTGGTCGGCATCGTCACCTCGCGAGTTCGCGTCGCTTTCGGCTTCGAGCGCCGTGGTGTCTCGCGCTGCCGGCTCGCCGTGGCCGCCGCCGCCCGGCGTCCGGACGGTGACGGTCGTTCCCGCCTCGACATCGACCGTCGTCTTTGCGGGCACTGCCTCGCCGTCGATCAGGTTTTCGCCCGTCGCGCCGCTCTCGCCGCCCGCGACGCCGGCGGGCGCGTGGCGTCGGCGCTCGGTCAAAAGCGATACCGTCGCGTCTCGCTCGACGGTGACGGTGCGCTCGAGTCCACAGCCGCCGCGGAACTC
This sequence comes from Natrialba sp. PRR66, assembly GCF_034808065.1. Classification (NCBI taxonomy): domain Archaea; kingdom Methanobacteriati; phylum Methanobacteriota; class Halobacteria; order Halobacteriales; family Natrialbaceae; genus Natrialba; species Natrialba sp. PRR66. Next base: position 26,174 of record NZ_JAXHGN010000002.1, read on the forward strand.
GCCGCGGCCGCCGCTGTCTTCGCGCAGCCCGTAGCGGTCGACGCGGAGCGGGTACTCCGTTTCGATCGATTCGACGGGCGTGTTGAGCGTGTTCGTCATGCCGACCTGGACGCCGTCCATGCCGTCGCGATCGGCGCGCGCCCCGAAGCCGCCGGCGATGGTTTCGTAGTAGGCGAACGAGCCGTCCCGCGCGCCGATGGTCAGGTTGTTCATCGTGCCCTGGCCCTGTGCGGGGACGCGGTCCGGCGCGGCGCTCGCGAGCGCGGTAAAGACCACGTCCGTCACCCGCTGGCTGGTCTCGACGTTCCCCCCGACGACCGCCGCGGGGGGCTCCGGATTCAGGAGCGTCCCTTCGGGAGCGCGGACGCTCACCGGCTCGTAACAGCCGTGGTTCGGCGGAATCTCGGGATCGGTGAGACACCGGACGACGAAGTACACCGCGCTCTTCGCGACCGCGAGCGGCGCGTTGAGATTCCCCGCGAGCTGGTCGTCGGTTCCGTCGAAGTCGACGTCGATCGTCGCGCCGTCGACCGTCACCGTCACCGCGAGTTCGATGTCGTCGTCGGTCACCCCGTCGCCCTCGAGCACGTCGGTCGCCTCGTAGGTCCCGTCGGGAAGGGTTTCGAGTTCGCCTTCGATGCGCTCGCGCGAGTAGTCGATGACGGCGTCGAATCCCGCCAGAGCGGTGTCGCGGCCGTGTCGGTCGAACAGTGCGGCGAGTCGCTCTTGGGCGCGCTCGTTCGCGGCGAGTTGGGCGCGCAGGTCGGCGCGTCGCTCGCGGGGGTTGCGGACGTTCGCGAGGATGAGCGACCGAATGTCCTCGCGCACCTCGCCGGCCTCGACGAGTCGCGTCGGCGGGAGTCGCAGCCCTTCCTGGTAGATCTCCTCCGCGCCGGCGGGCATGCTTCCGGGCGTCATGCCACCCACGTCGGCGTGGTGGGCGCGGGAGACGGCGTAGCCGACGATGTCGCCGCCCGCGGCGAGGGGTGAGACCATCGTCACGTCCGGCAGGTGCGTCCCGCCCCGGAAGGGGTCGTTGAGCACGAACACGTCGCCGGGTCGCGGATCGAACTCGAGGACGGCGTCGACGGCGGCGGGCATCGCGCCGAGGTGGACCGGGATGTGTTCGGCCTGGGCGATCATCCGCCCGTCGGCGTCGAACAGGGCCGTCGAGCAGTCCCGTCGCTCCTTGATGTTCGGCGAGTACGCGCCGCGGATCAGGGTCTGGCCCATCTCCTCGGCGATGCTCTCGAGCTGGTTGCGAAGCACTTCGAGCGTCACCGGGTCGATATCGCTGCCGGGTTCGGGGGTTGTGGCGTTCGGTCGGTCGGTGCCGTCGGTTTCGGCGTTGTCACTCTCGGTGTTGTCGAGTTCAGTGTCGTCGGTCGTCATTCTTCGGTCACCTCCGTGCGGGTCACGACGAGTGTTCCGTCCGCCAGACAGCGTCCCGTCCACCCCGGCGGGACGACGGCAGTGCTTTCGTCCTGTTCGAGAATCGCCGGGCCGGCGACCGTCGCGTTCGGTGCAAGGCGGTCGCGGTCGTAGACGGTCGCCTCCCGGGGCTCGGGTTCCGATTCCGTTTCGAGGCCGAAGCCGGGGAAGTGGGCCATCCGCGTGCCGACGTGGGCGTCGCCGCTCCCCGCGTGGCGGACGGTCGGATCGGCTCCGGGGACGGTCGCCGTCGCGCGGAGGTTGACGACTTCGATCCGTTCGTCCAACTCGTAGCCATAGGCGCGCTCGTGGGCCTCGTGGAACCGCTCTGCGATCGCTGCTGCGTCGAACCCGTCCGCCATGGGAACGGCGAGTTCGAAGCTCTGGCCGGCGTACCGACAGTCCGCCGCACGCTCGACGCGCGCCGAATCGGGGTCCGATGTCTCCGCGAGCACGTCCGCGACGAGTTCGTCGGAAACGGCTTCGGTCGCCTCCGGATCGGCCGTCTCGAGATCGACGCCGACGGTGCGGACGGCGTCGTAGCTCTCGTCGGCGGCGAGGAGGCCGAACGCCGAGAGGACCCCGCCCGGTCGCGGGATGACGACGCGGTCGACGTCGAGCGAGTCGGCGAGCGCGACGGCGTGCAGCGGCCCCGCGCCGCCGAAGGCGACGAGCGCGAACTCGCGCGGGTCGTGGCCGCGTTCGACGGTGACGCTGCGGATCGTTCGGGTCATCGTCGCGTTGGCCACGCGGTAGACGCCGCGGGCGGCCGCGAGCGCGTCGGGCAGTCCGGCTTCGTCGGCCAGTTGCGCGAGGGCGTCGCGGGCCGCGTCAACGTCGAGCGTGAGCTCGCCGCCGAGGGCGGTGTCGGGGCCGATGTAGCCGAGGACGACGTTGGCGTCGGTGACGGTCGGCCGCGTCCCACCGCGGCCGTAGCAGGCGGGGCCGGGCTGTGCGCCCGAGGACTGGGGGCCGACTCGAAGTGCCCCGCCGCCGTCGACCCACGCGATCGAGCCGCCGCCGGCACCGACGGTGTTCACGTCGACCATCGGCGTTCGGATCGGGAGGCCGTCGATCTCGGCGTCGGTCGTCCGCTCCGCTCGACCGTCGCGGACGAGGCTCACGTCGCTCGAGGTGCCGCCCATGTCGAAGGTGACGAGTCCCTCGATCGCGTCGCCGCCGGGTTCGTCGGCGTCCGCGCTCGTAGCGTCGGCCTCTCCGTCACCGACCGTCGCCGCAGCACCCACGACGCCCGCGGCGGGTCCGGAGAGCGCCGTCGTGACGGCGTGTTCGCGGACGGTCTCGGGGTCCGCGATGCCGCCGTTTGCCTGCATGATCCGCGGGGCCGGAATCCCCGCCTCCGCGGCCTCGTCGACCAGCCGCCCGACGTAGCGGTCGATCGCCGGCCGGACGTAGGCGTCGACCGCGGTGGTCGACGTGCGCTCGAACTCGCGGAACTCGGCGAGCACCTCGTGGGAGGCCGAGACCGGCACGTCGAGTTCGTCTCGCAGGGTTTCGGCGACCACTCGCTCGTTCGCGGGGTCGGCGTAGGCGTGCAACAGACAGACGGCGACGGATTCGACCTCCCGGTCGCGCAGCGTCGCCGCGAGTTCGCGCACCTCGTCGGGGTCGACCGCCCGTTCGATTCCGTCGACCGTCGTTCGCTCGTCGATCTCGAAGCGCAACTCGCGCGGAACGAGCGGTGCCGGTTTCTCGGCATCGAGGTCGTACAGCGCGGGCCGGTCCTGCCGGCCGATCTCGAGCACGTCCCGGAATCCCGACGTGGTGACGAGCGCCGTCTTCGCGCCCCCGCGCTCCAAGAGGGCGTTGACCGAGACGGTCATCGCGTGACCGAACTCGTCGATGTCGTCCGGGTCGATGTCCGCCTCGGCGCAGGCCTTTCGAATGCCCTCGAGGACACCGACGTGTTGCTCGTCCGTCGTCGGCACCTTCGCGGTGACGAGGCTATCGTCCACGGAGAGGGCCACGTCGGTGAAGGTGCCGCCGACGTCGACGCCGATTCGAACGGCGTCGGTACCGTCGTCGGTCCCCGCGTTCCGAGCCGCCGAGTCGCTGTGTGTCATCGATACGTCCGTGTTCGTGTCAGAGGTATGTGAATCGCTCATGTCGTCGAATAGGAAACTGTTCTGCGTGTCCGTGCGTCGTGGTGAGACGAGTTCAGATGGTGGTCGTGATGTCGCTGTGGGTGCATAGTCAGGCGAGGAGCACGTCGTACAGCGTCTGCAGCCCGATCCCGATCACGACGAGCGTGACGAACCCGCCGAGTGCGTTCTGGAGCCGGCTGTTGGTGTGCTCGCCGAGCAGCCCCTCGTTGTTCATCGCGTAGGTGAGGAAGACGGCGAGGATCGGCAACAGCAGTCCGTTAGCGACTTGCGCGAAGACGATCACGGTGATCGGGTTGTAATCCAGCGCCGAGAAGACGATGCCCGTCCCCAGAATCGTCATCCAGACCGCTCGGAACCGGGTCGCCGTCAGATCGCGCTCCCAGCCGAGCGCGCCGGCCGTCGCGTACGCCCCGGCCAGCGGCGCGCTCATCGAACTCGTGAATCCGGCCGCGAAGAGCCCGATCGCGAAGAAGGTCAGCGCGTAGCCGCCGAAGACCGGCTCGAGCTGCGTTGCCATCGCCCCGACGTCGTCGATCTCGGTCCCGCTGGGAAACACCGCGGCGGCCGTGACGACGATCGACGTCGTGATGAGCCCGCCGATGGCGACCATCAGGATCGTGTCGGTCCGGCACTCGGCGAGATCGGCCGCGCCGTCCCAGCGCTCCTGGACGGTGCTCGCGTGCAAGAAGAGGTTGTAGCCGACGACGGTCGTCCCGATGAGTCCGGCGATCAGGTAGGCCGACCCGTCGGGGATTGTCGGCACGAGTCCGTGCGAGAGCAACCCCAGATCGGGGCGGACGATAATCGCGTTAATGACGAACGCGAGGCCCATGACGATCACGAGGCCGATGAAGACCCGTTCGATCAGTTTGTAGTTTCCCGACCACAGCAAGCCGGCGGCCACGAACCCGATAAGGGGGCCCCAGACGCTCTCGCTCACGCCGGTTATCGTCGCGAGGCCGGCAGCGCCCCCGACGATGTTGCCGGTCTGAAAGGCCGCCGTCCCGATTCCGATCGCGCTCACGACGAGCGCGACAGTCGCGCCCTTCGCAATCGGATTCGAGAACTCGTTTCGAAACGCTTCGCCCAGTCCCTCCGCGGTGATCAGGCCGAGCCGCGCGCTCATCTCCTGTAAGACCATCGTCGCCAGAATCGAAAACGCGATCGTCCAGACGAGCACGTACGCATACTCGGCACCGATCACGCTCGCCGTCGTCACCGTTCCCGGTCCGACGAACGCGGCCGCGACGAGTGCGCCCGGTCCAACCGCTTTCAATCGCTCCAGAATGCCCATGGTATCTGTACACACATATCGCTCTCCGAACGAGTCAAAAACGTTGTTAAGAATCGATCATACACGCGCCCCGAGTTCGGTCGCCGATGAGCGTTCGTATGAACTCGTGTCACTTTCTCCCCCTACGGAGCTTGTCGGTGAACTCCCGTTCTGGCCGAAGCTATAGTAGCCACTGAAAGTCAGTGCACACCTGATCGTGCGACAGCTGTACGATCAGTGTGTAAACCGTTTCAGTTGTTACTATACTCGGCAGGCGAATACTCGCCGTTCACGTTCGGCGTCCCTGACTTCAGGGCGAGATGAACGCCGGAGTTTCGCCGAGACCGGGCGGTCAGTCGACGCGCTCGGTGATGATTACCTTCGAGACGCCCTGTTCGATCTCGATCTCGGTCGGGAGTTCGGCGGTGCTGCGCTCGATGAAGCGCGTCATGAACCAGCGGATCGCCTCCGACGGAAAGACGAGGTGATAATCGTCGTCCTCGCGGCGTACTTCGAGAAAGCCGCAAAACGAGAGCCATTCGAGAACCTCGCCGACCGTCTCAAAGCGGTCCGCGTATTCGTGGGCATGGTACTCCGAAACGCGGTCGGCCGCCTCGACGAACGCCGGGTCCGGGTCGCCGCCGTCGTAACAGAACTCGAGAAAGGCATGGAGGAAATCGACGTCGAGCAACACGTGCTCCCCCGACGCCAGCATCCGGTAGTACTGCTCTAAATTATCGCTTGGCTGTTGATTCGCCGCCTCGAAGTTCGCCGCGTAAAAGGCGAGCGCGCGGCGGACGACCTCGCTCTGCCCGGCACCCGTCTCGGTCACCAGCGTCTCGAGGGCGGCCGCTGACTCCTCGTCAAGCGATACCGTTACGCGCTGTGTCATACTGACTCGTCGAACTCGAGACGTGTATAGCTCACGTCATCCGCGCAGCGGTTGCATTCCCACCCCGCTCGAACCCCGATCCCGAAAGCGATTCCCCCGTTGCCACCATGGAATCGGATATGAACGACGCTTCGGATGCAACCGACGACACCGACCCGGCGACGGAGCCGACCCAGGCCGATGTCGTCACCGCCTTCCTCCGCAACCGCGGTGAGATCCTCTGCTTGCGTCGCAGCGACGCCGTCGGCACCTATTCGGGCCAGTGGGGCGGCGTCTCCGGCTTCGCCGAGGGCGATCCCGACAGCCAGGTTCGCACCGAAATCCGCGAGGAAACCGGCCTCGGCGACGACGATTGTGAACTCGTCCGCGCCGGTCGCCCGGTGACGGTCACCGATCCGGATCTCGACCGCGAGTGGACCGTCCACCCGTATCTCTTCGACGTGGACCACCGCGAGATCGACCCGAGCGAGGAACACGACGAGTTCAGGTGGCTCCCGCCGACGGTGATCGTCGATCCGGCCGACGACCGTGAGACGGTGCCGGCGCTGTGGACGGCCTACGAGCGCGTGGCCCCGACGGTCCGATCGATCGCGGCGGACGACGAGCACGGCGCTGCGGCCCTTTCGATCCGCGCGCTCGAAGTTCTGCGGGATCGGGCGGGGTTGCTGGTCGCCGAGCGGGACGACGGTGGGGATGAGAGCTACGCCGCGGACAGTGACGAGGCGGGGGCCGTCCGCACTGAAGACGAGTGGGACGAACTCGCGGCGCTGGCGGGCCGGCTGCTCGAGGCTCGGCCGTCGATGGCCGTCCTCCGAAATCGGGTCAACAGGGTGATGGCGGACGCGAGCGGGACGACTGGTACTGATAGCGATACGACCGCCGCCAGCGTCGGCGCACCCGCCGTCCTCGCCGCCGCCGTCGCCGGTATCGACCGCGCGACGGCCGCCGACGAGGAGGCCGCGGCGGCCGCGAGCAAGTTCACCGAGGGCACCGTGATGACCCTCTCACGGTCGGGAACCGTCCTCGATGCGCTGCGCAAGGGGTCGCCGTCGCGGGTGTTCGTCGCCGAATCCCGGCCCGCTCGGGAGGGGATCGACGCGGCCGAACGCCTGGCTGCCGAACTGGATTGTCCGATTGCGGTCCACACCGACGCCGCGGTCGCCCACGTGCTCGCGACCGAAGCCGTCGACCGGGTACTCGTCGGCGCGGATACGATCCGTCCCGACGGTGCCGCGGTGAACAAGACCGGCACGCGAACGCTCGCTATCGCCGCCGCGCGGGCGGACGTGCCCGTCACGGTCGTCGCCGCCGCTGATAAGGTCTCGACTCGCGAAGACGTGAACCTGGAATCCGGCTCCCGGAACGCCGTCTACGACGGCGACTGCGACCTCGACGTTCTGAATCCGACGTTCGACGTGACGCCCGCCGAGTTCGTCGCCGCGTTCGCCACGGAGCGGGGCGTACTCGACCCCGGCGACATCGAGGCGGTCGCCGACGAGTTCACTGAACTCGCGGGCTGGCGCGAGCACGAGTCGTCGGTGTCGGGCTGAGGTGGTTGCCGCGTCCCGACCTTGATTCTGACCGCTCTCGGAACTGCGTTCGGACGAGTTCTTCACCCGAGTTTCGGGAGACGAGTGCTCACCGTGTCGTTTCGGGGTTCGAGTAGATCTCCGAGGAACGCGTTTACGGGCCGAGTTGGGCAGTGGGAGCGGTGTCGTGGTTCCGATGGTGATGGTGGTTGTGGTGGTCGTCTCGCATCCCACCGTCAACTCGGCTGGCCGCCGCGATCCGAGTTCAGTTCGGACGAACTCGTCTCGCGGTCTTACTTCGAGTCGGGTTCGGATTTCGTCTCGACGACGGGGGCGACGCGACAGCCGCAGGGACCGGCGATGGCTTCGCCCGGCCCGATCATGGTCCGTCGGACGATGGGCGTGTTACAGCGCGGACAGCGCGGGAATGTATCACCGTCATCACTCGCGGCGGTCTCCGCGTCTGCTTTCGGATTCGTCTTCGAATCAGCCTTCGAACCAGTCGAGTCGCCCGATCGATCCGGCGCGAACTCGTCCGCTGTGAACTCGTCGGTCATACCGCGTCCACCATCCTGTACTCGGAGGGGGTAAATCGGACGCAGGCGGCTCTTTGTGCGGTCCAACGCGTCAATCGTGCGGGATGTTTATATCCCGTGAGAATGTACGCAAACATGGCTGCAAGCATACCGCTTGGAAGCCACGTCTCGGGTGTCCTAGACCCGGGACATTTTACGTCCGTTTAGCGGCTTCCGTTCTAATTGTTAACTGGTAGGAACTTATATCTACCGCTCATCACGGGGAAGAAGAGTTTGATCTGGCAGAGTGCAGTCGATTTCCTCGATTGGGGAGTCGAATTGAACGCGGTTATGAAAACGTTCCAACTGCTCCCTTCGAACGAGTGCAGGTGAGACTGCCACACGGGACCGACAGACGGAAAGTCATCCGCCGAGTACCGCCTCTCGGCGGCCGTGACGAAGTGTTACCCCCACCGAGCCCCTTGTGACGAGGGTTTTTCCCGAGCCGCCTTTCGGAATACCAGTCGAGAGCGCCGGCACCGTGCAAAGCTTGAACGTCGACTCGTTCGTACCACCGCGTATGCCAACTCGCGAATCGGACCCGGACCCGGACCCGGACTCGAACTCGAGCGCGAACACCGACACGAACGCCGACGCCGCCCCCAGCATCGACCTCGACCACCTCGGCGTTCACACCTCGGTCAGCGCCGTCTTTCCGCCCGCTGAACTCGCGACCGAACTCGCCGACCTTTCCACTTCCGCGACCGTCAACGTCATCGGCGACGACCAAATCTCCGACTGTGATGCCGTCGTCACCCTCGACCACCGCGAGGCGTTCCTCGACCTCGACTGGGTGCACTCGATCCAGGCCGGCGTCGACCGCTTTCCCTTCGACGAGTTCAGGGCGAACGATGTCGTCCTCACCAACAGCACCGGCATCCACGGTCGGTCCATCGGCGAGACCGTCGCGGGCTATCTTCTCTCGTTCGCGCGCCGCCTGCACACCTACGTCGCCGCTCAGCAGGACCGGCGCTGGGAGCAACCCGAGTGGGACGAGGCGGTCACGCTCTCCGGCAAGACGGCGTGCGTCCTCGGCACCGGCACGCTCGGTAGCGGCGTCGCCGATGTCCTCGGCGCGCTCGATATGCGCGTGACCGGCGTTCGACGGTCGGCCGACCCCGTCCCCGGGTTCGAGGAGGTCTACGCGACCGACGACCGGCGCGACGCCATCGCCGACGCCGAGTTCGTCATCGTCACGCTCCCGTTGACCGACGACACCCACCACCTGGTCGACGCCGACGCGTTCGACGCCATGCGCGAGGACGCGTACCTCGTCAACGTCGGCCGCGGCCCCGTCGTCGACGAGGACGCGCTGATCGACGCGCTCGAATCGAACTCGATCGCCGGCGCGGCGCTCGACGTTTTCGAAACCGAACCGCTCCCCGAGAACTCGCCGCTGTGGGGGATGGACGAGGTGATCGTCACGCCCCACTGCGGTGCCTTCACGGTGGACTACTTCCGCGACGTCGCCGAACTCGTCTTCGAGAACGTCGAGCGACTCGCGGACGACGAGCCGTTCGTCAACCGGGTCGTCTAACGGAACTTGTTACTTGTCCGCCGAACGAACGAGTGCGCGAATCGAGCGGCGTGAGAAATCTTCGATCCGGACAAAGAGTTGCTGTTCACTCGTCACAACCGCGAGTGAGCGAAGCGAACGAGCGGGCCGACGACTGCTGTGGAGAGCGCCGTGCGCTCGGAACGGCGGGAGGAGTGCTTTTCATCAAAGTTTTGCCGAGGGTGCGCTTTTGGCGCACCCGCAGCGCAAAAGTTTGTTAGAAAAACTTGAACAGGTCATCCCGCTTCTGGTCGTGTAAGTGCTCGCGGACGGCGTCGTTCAGCGAGCTAATTTGGCCCTTCTTTGCGGTAATCGGCGCGATGGTCTCTTGCCACTGTTTCCAGGGTGGCAACAGACCGAGTCGATCGCAGAGTTCGTTCAGTCGCTCGTCGCGGTCGTCGACTTTGTCCATCTTGTTGACGGCGACGACGGTCGGAATCCCGAGGTCGCGCAGGAAGTGGAACATCTCGACGTCGTAGGGGATTTCGTCGGGGCCGGAGTGGCGATCGATGATGTCGATGACGCTCTTGCCGTCGACGACCAGAATTGCGACGAGGATGTCGTCCGCGTGTTCCTCTATGTACTGGACGATGTTCGTCTTGATCTGCTCGCGGTGCTCCTCGTCGACGCCACTCATGAAGCCGAAGCCGGGAAGATCGCTGATGACGAAGTCTTCTGCGGCCCAGTCGTAGTGGTTGGGGCTGCGGGTCACGCCGGGGTTACCGCCGGTATCGAAGCTGTGACCGGTCAACTCGCGCATGAGCGTCGACTTGCCCACGTTCGAGCGACCGACCAGGGCGACTTCGGCCTCGCGGTCGGGACGCGTATCGAACATACCCACCCGTAGACCGCTCGCGGCTTTATAAGCACCGTGACGGCTCGGCTGTTCCAGTCCCGTCGATCCACCGTCCTGACTCGGTCCCTGCAACCTGAACTCGGCTACAGGGAGGAAGTTCGTGTACGCAATCCCTGAAGTTATGCCTGCAGACATACTCAGGATCGCACGTGCGCCTCGTCCAGTTGACGGTTCCGACAGGAGAGCGACAGACGATCCTCGAGACGCTCGACGAACGGGAGATCGATTACGTCGTCACCGACGAGAACAGCGGCCGGGAGTACACCGCCGTCGTCTACTTTCCGCTTCCCACGCCGGCGGTCGAACCCGTTCTCGACGCCCTCCAGGAGGCCGGCATCGACGAGGACGCCTACACCGTCGTCGTCGACGCTGAAACGGTTATCTCGCGCCGGTTCGAGGCGCTTCGTGACGAGTACGAACAGGGCGACGTCGAATCCGACCGTATCTCCCGACAGGAACTCCTGGCGGAAGCCGACTCGCTGACCCCGACCTTCGGCGTCTACGCGACGATGACGATCGTCAGCGCCGTCGTCGCGACCGCCGGTCTCCTGCTCGATTCGTCCGCCGTCGTCGTCGGCTCCATGGTTATCGCACCGTTGATCGGCCCCGCACTCGGCGCGAGCGTCGGCTCCGTGATCGACGACGAAGAACTGTTCACCGAGAGCGTCCTCTACCAACTCGTCGGTATCGTCCTCGCCATCGCCGCCGCGGCCGTCTTCGCCTGGCTCGTCCGGACGACGAACGTCGTTCCCCCCGGACTCGATATCGGCTCCGTCGACGAAATTTCCGAGCGGCTGACACCGGATCTCCTCTCTCTCGCGGTTGCCCTCGGTGCCGGCGTCGCCGGCATCGTCAGCATCGCTACCGGCATCTCCGTGGCACTCGTCGGCGTGATGATCGCGGCAGCGCTCATTCCGCCCGCCGCTGCCGCCGGCGTCGCCATCGCCTGGGGCCAACCGTCCGCTGCCATCGGCTCGACGGCACTCGTCCTCGTCAACGTCCTCTCCGTGAACCTCGCCGGCCTCCTGACGCTCTGGTACGTCGGCTATCGCCCCGAAAGCCTGTTCTCCCTGACCGAAACCGAACAACGAGTTCGCAAACGCGTCATCGCGCTCGGCGTCATCGTCCTCGTCTTCGCCGTCTTCCTCGGCGGGATCACCTACTCGTCGTACACGCTGGCCACGTTCGAAGAGAACGCCCAGACTGAAGCTGAACTCGTCCTCGAGGAGCCAGCGTTCGAGGAGTACCAACTCCTCGGCGTGAGCGTCATCACCGACGACGAGTACCCGTTCGTCGGCCCCGAACGCGTCATCATTCGGATCGGCGGCCCGCCGGGCGACCCGGAACCCGGCATCGCCGACACGCTGGCCGAGCGGATAAACCGCCACACCTCCGAACAGGTCGGCGTCGAAATCCGCTATATCGGGCTGGTCGAACGGTGATCGTCGTGGGGACCTCTCCGCTCACCGACCGAACAACCGTTCGAGCCGACCGCCCTCTCCCGACTCGGTCGTTTGCTCGTGGCCGCCTGCCCGGTTGTCCGAACTCGATCCGTCGTGTCCGGTGCTGTCAGTGTCTCTATCACCGTCGCCGACACCGCCGCTCTCACCACCGCCGCCACCGAGCCAGCGCCGTCGCTCGAACCGCCGCCGAATCCACGCCCGCGGGCCGCCAATTCTGTTGATAACGTACGTCGGAAAGTAAAGCGTCAACACCCCGAGAACGAGAAAGATTCCGCCGACGACGACCCGATCGGTACGGATGAACTCGAAGCCGACGACGAACATCGGGCCGGCCATCGAGAACCCGGCCGCGAGTTGGAGCATGTCGAACAGTCCTGGTCCTTTCATGTGTTCCCGGTTCGATCGATTCGGTACTCGACACTCGGTCGCGTTACTCGGCGTTCGCTCCGCCCGCAGTAGCCGACACTTTCCAGTGGTTGGTGCGGCCGACGCTCATTGCTCCTCTTCGAACGGTAACGTGGGTTCGTAGTCGACCGCCTCAACGGCGGCCTCGAGCACTGTGTCGACGTTCTCGCCGGTTTCGACGCTCATCGTGTAATCCGCGTTCATCTCGTCGGTCCGGCTGTCGTCCCAGACGTCGGCCCGGTCCGTCTTGTTCGCGATCGTCAATACGGGGACGGTCTCGAACTGGGCGGCGATCGAATCCCGGAGTTCGAGTTGCGAGTCGAGCGGGTAGCCGCATTCGGCGCTCGGATCGAGCATGACGAGCATGCAGTCGGCGAGGTGCTCGATGGCGCTGACGGCCTGGGATTCGATCTCGTTTCGCTCCGCCGGCGGTCGATCGAGCAGGCCGGGCGTATCGACGATCTGGTAGCGGATGTGATCGCGCATCGCGGACCGATCGGTCCGCTCTGAGTCGGCGGACAAGTCCGCCCCTTCGAAGTGGCCGAGGCCGATCCCCTTCGTCGTAAACGGGTACGAGGCGGTCTCGCCGCGGGCGCTCGTGACGTCGTTGACGAACGAGGACTTGCCGACGTTCGGGTAGCCGGCGACGACGATCGTCGGTTCGTCCGGATTGATTTCGGGCAGATCCCGCAGGTCGTTTCGCGCCTCGTTGATCCGCAGCAGGTGGTCGTCGACCTGTTCGACGATGTCCGCGAGCCGTGCGAAGGCTTGTTTGCGGTGCTTGCGAGCCGTGTCGACGTCGGTCTTTCGCAGCCGCGGCTGGTACTCCTCGTGAATCTCGCGGGCCTTCCGGCTGGCCCACATCACTTCCGAGAGACTCTGGCGGAGCGCGTCCACGTCCACGATGGCGTCGGCGAGTTCGTAGTAGAACGGGTGGGCGTCGTACTCGAAGTCAGGCCAGGCCGTGACGACGTTTTCGAGGTTATCGGAGATGATGTTCGCCGCGGTCTGGAGCATGGACTGCTGGGCTTCAAGGCCGCCTTTGGCCTTGCCGGCCCGTGCTGCCCGCGAAAATGCCTTGTCGATCAACTCTTCCGACGTGGGCGTCGTCGGAAGGTCTTCGAAAATCATGCTCACAGGTAGGACGCGCGGTCTTAAAAGGTCGTTCGTTACGCGGCGAGGGCTTATGCGCACACGGCGCGAACGGACGGCTACGATGACAGACTGGCGTGCCGTTATTATCGGCTTTCTCGTCGCAACGGTCCTCAGCATCGTCGGGCTCGCGATCCCCGGCATCGGCCAGTTCGTTGCGGGGCTGGTCGGCGGCTTCGTCGCGGGGTATCTCGCGGGCGGCGGCCTCGGACGCGGGTTCTGGCACGGGCTGTTAGCGGGTGCGTTCGGCGGTATCGTCGTCGGCGTCCTTCTTGCCCTCCTCGTCGCCTTGACGGGATGGGCTGCCGGGCCCATCGGCGGCCTCCTCTCGGGCGTCGCCGGCATCGGTATTCTCCTCGCCGCGCTGCTCGTCTCGTTCATCCTGGCGCTCGAGAGCGCGCTCGCCGGCGCGGTCGGCGGGCTGTTCAATCCCCGATCCAAATCGTCCGGGCGCGCTCGTGGCCGTCGCCGCTAAGTTGGCCGCCCAATCGTCCGGGCGTGCTCGTGGTCGTCGCCGCTAAGTTGGCCGCCCGATCGCCCGCCTACGCCGACGCCATCTCCCGACAACTCTCGGCGCACTTCGGCAGAATTTCTGCACACGCCTGGCAGTGCTCGTTATCGTGTTGCTCGCACTCTTCGGCACACTCCTCGCAGAGGTCAGCGCAGATTTCCCCGAGTTCAGCGTGGTAGCCCGAGTTCCGCGCCATCCAGCGGGCGTGAAGCGACGCGATGTCGGCGACGTCTCGACAGAGCCTGATACACCGAGCCATCTCCTCGCCCTCGTCGGCGCAGGCGTCGGCACACCACTCACAGACCTGCGCGGCGTCGAGACAGTTGTCGATACACTCCTGCATCTGCTCGTCTGCGTGCTCGAGTTTGTCGAGTGCCATCACCTGAACTCGTCATCGTCGAATGGCATGAACGTGTGACGGGCGACTGCAGGCGTTTCCTTAACCGTCCACCGACTTCCGACTCCCGCTAGCGCCGCGCCTCGAGTTCAGCTTCCAGCTCGTCGAGGGACATGTCCTTCATCGAAAGCAAAACGAGCAAGTGGTAGACGATGTCGGCGGCTTCGGCGGCGATTTCGTCCTCCTGGTCGTCTTTCGCGGCGAGAACGAGTTCGGTTGTTTCTTCCCCGAGTTTTTCGAGGACGGCGTTTTCGCCCTTCTCGTGGGTGAAAAGTGAGGCGGTATAGGAGTCGTCGGGCAGGGTTTCCTTGCGATCCTCGATGACGGCGAACAGCTCGTCGAGTGTATCCTCCATTTATAGATCACCGGAGACGTTGCGGATGTCTTCGAGTTGGTCGAACTTCTCACTGTCGTCACGGCTGTCCTCGAAGACGGCGTCGCTGACTTCGATCGAGGCGTTGGTCCGGGCGGCGAGCGCGAGGGAGTCGCTCGGCCGGGCGTCGATGACGGTCTCGCCGCGCGGCGTCTCGACGTAGAGATCCGCGAGATAGGTGCCGCCCTGGCCGTCGTCACGGTCTTCGATCTCGGTGACGACGACGCGGTCGATCCGACTCCCGAGTTCTTCGATCACGTCGAGCAAGAGATCGTGCGTCAGCGGTCGGCCGATGTCCTCGGCCTCGAGACCGCGGGCGATACTGGTCGCCTCGGTGAATCCAATGAAGATGGGGACGACGTCGTCCTCACCGTCGATATCGAGGACGACGACTGGGACCGGGCCCTGTGGCGTCCCAGCGACACGGACTGCGTCGATAGCTGCCTGCATATCCCTCTCATTGGGTCTCCGGGAGGAAAAACATGTCCGGTTGCGAATGCATACAGCGTTCCGCCGCTCACCCGACGGGGCGACCGCCGCGCGTGCCGCCCGACAGTGTATCCGGGCGAGCCGACAGCGGCGCTGCATCCTCGCGGTCCGTCCGAGCCGATCTCCCGCCGTTACTCGGCGGCCGCGGACGGGAGAACGGCGTCGTCGTTCTCGAAGAACGCCAGGCCGTGAATCCGGCTGTCCCTCGTCAGCTCCGGATGGAAGGCGGTGCCCACGACCGGCCCATCTCGAACCGCAACCGGCCGGCCATCCCACGTCGCCAGCACGTCGACCGCTGCTGAACTCGCATCGTCGATCGCGGGTGCACGGATGAATACTGCCGGGAACGGCGCGTCGTCCGCGAGCCCCTGCACGTCGAGCGGGGCCTCGAAACTGTCCGCCTGGCGGCCGAAGGCGTTTCGCTCGACGGTTACGTCGATCAGCCCGAGTTCATCGACGCGGTCGTCACCGGCGTCGCTTGCGGCGACGATCAGTCCGGCGCAGGTGGCAAACAGGGGTTTGCCCGCGGCGACGTGAGCTTCGATTTCGGCGGCGATACCCTCGTCGTGGAGCAGTCTGGAGATGGTCGTCGACTCGCCGCCGGGTAGCGCGAGCACGTCGCAGTCGGGGACGGCTCCAGCGGTACGGATCTCCTCGACATCGATCGTTCTGTCGTGAGCCGCGGCCGCGCGTTCGATCGCGGCTGCGTGTTCTGCAACGTCGCCCTGAACGGCGACGACGCCGGCGCGCAGTGTCATAGCCGGGCCTACGAACACCGGGCTCAAAAAGGACGCGACGCGCCGATTCGGCCGCTGGCCGAGGGTGTCGCGAGAGAAACGGCAGCGCTTCCGAGACTTACGGGACTTACGAGACGAGCGTCAGAAGCTGGATGAGGACGCCGATCATGACGCCCGTCGCGATAACCGTCTTCGGGTCGATGAGAATTGCGTTCGAGTCCTCGGAGTCGAAGTAGCGGACGAGTCCGGCACTGGACATTAGCCCGCCGGTGTTCTGTCCTTTATCCATACTCGCCTGTACGGGTTCCCGGAACTAAACCTTTCGACTCTTGGAGTGGCCCGGCCGACGGTCAGTCCACCGGTTCGTTCTGTGCCGCACGGTCATCGCGTACCGCTGTCCTGCAACCTGACAGCAATGCCGCCCGGTGGCAAAGTCACCCGTCACAGTACGGAGAGCCGGCAAGCGACTACGACTGGGAAACCCTTATGCGCCGCGCGCGGCAACTAGCGCTGAACCGTATGACTGTCACGCTCAAGGACTTCTACGCGGACTGGTGTGGTCCCTGCAAGACACAGGACCCCATCCTCGAAGAACTCGAAGACGACTGGGACGGCCGGTTCGATGTCGAGAAGGTAAACGTAGACGAACAGCAAGACGTTGCCAACGAATACCAGGTACGATCGCTGCCGACGCTCATCATCGAGAACGACGACGGTATCGTCGAGCGTTTCGTCGGTGTCACCCAGCGCGGGGATCTCGAGGACGCCCTCGAATCTGCGGGCGCGTAAGCGCAGTTTCTGCAGTTCTTCGGTTTCGCTCCGGTAGCAGCGGCTCTATCGCGCTCCATATTTCTTCTTGCAACCACTTCGACACGAGTGAAACGCGCCACGGACTACTGTGAGTGTCTCGTATGGACCGCTGTCAGTCGATTCCGGCCCAGTCGCGACTCGTCCTGCGAGTGCGCTGGAAATCGGTACAGGAGACCGTATCAGACCCACTTGACGCCAACGTCGTGCAGTTCGTCGTTGTGTTTCGCGATGTTGATGACCAGCGGCGTCACGCTTTCGACCTCCGCGGCGTTCGCGAGCGGCCCCGCATCGAGTGCGCGCAGCCCGTCAATCTCGTTCGCGAGCGCCCGAACGGTCTCCTTTGCGCTGTCGTCGTCCCCGACGAGGAGCGTATCGAGGTCGAACTCCGCGGAGAGATCTGCGAGCTTGCCGGCAGCGAGGTTGTGGAACGCGCCGACGACGGGGACCTCGTCGGGTGCGCGCTGGGCGACGAGTTCAGTGACGCTGCCGGCACCTGGCGGGTGGTAGTGCATGCCGTCTTCGTCGCCTTTCATGCCGACGGCGGGGGTGACGAGGACGGTGTCGGCATCGAGGACGCCGTCGATGGCGTCGACGGTATCACCGGCGTAGTAGGGTGGGACGCTGAGGATGGCAACGTCGGCGCGATCCGCGGCCATCTCGTTGCCGAAGCCGTTGATGTCGGGATCGTCGACGGCGTGTGAGTCGAGTTCGGCTTTGTAGTCGTCGACGGCGTCGCGGGCCTTTTCGGGGTCGCGGGAGCCGACGAGGAGTTCGTGGTCCGTATCGCGAGCGAAGCGGAGCGTGAGACCTTCGCCGATGTCGCCGGTTCCGCCGAGGAGTGCGATTCGCATGCGTCTCACTCGTGGGGGCACTCGAATAAAGGGTCGGAGGGCGGTGTATCTCGCCGGAAGCGGTTCGCTACTCGATTCGCTGTCCCGTCGTCGAGGGGCTGTCAGTCCGGTTTCGGTACGGCGGCCATCCGCGCGCTCTCAGGCGAGCACGCGAACCGTCGCCTCGACGGCATCGGCGTCGCTGACGACGCGGACGGGGAACTGCTCGTTCTGCGTGGTCGGATCGGTTTCGTAGCCGAGCTGTAACTGCCGGCGCTCGCCGCCCGAGAGCGTTACCGACCGACTCTCGACGACCGTCGGATCGTGGCCGACGACGAGTTCAACGGTCGTCGTTCGCGTTTCGGAGCCGCCGTTCCGGACGGTTGCGGTGACGGCGAGGAACTCGCCCGCGTCGACCGGCGAGTTCGTTTCCTGGATCGAGACGGCAATGTCGCCGTTTTCGCTGTCTCCGTTGCCGTTGCCGTTGCCGTCGCCGTCGCCGTCGCCGTCGTTGCCCCCGCTTCGCGCGTCGAGTTCCCAGCGAGAGTCGAGTGCGGTGACGGTACCGTCGGTGCAGATCACCCACGGGAGGACGGTGCAGGTGTGACAGCCCGACGACAGCGAGATCGTCGCGGTGTCGCGTGCCCCCTCGAGTTCGGTCACGTCGAGGATGACATCGGACTGGGTGAGCCACCAGACGACGCTGTCGAGGCTCCCGTCCGGATCGGTGGCCACGAGTTCGAACTCGGTCGGCGTCGCCGGGGAGATCGACACGACCTGCTCGCGCGGTCGCACACCCTCGACGGTCGGCGGTGCAGCCCCGCCGTCGGTTACGTCCACGCGCCAGCGGGCCGCGTACGTCTCCCGACCCGGCTCCGCGATCGGTGCCGTGCCCGGCAGTACGGCCGCCGTCACGTCGTGCGTTCCGCTCGATTCGAACTCGTGCCACCGGTAGTGCGCCCCGCGTTCGGCGTAGTAGGTCGACACCCAGGGTCCGCCGACGCCGCCGCCGACCCGTTCCCCGTCGACCCACCAGACGGTCCGCTGTGCGGACCCCGGATCGACGGCTTCGGCCTCGAACAGCACCGCCGTCCCCGGCTGCACCGCGAGTTCACCGTTCGGCCGCGCGGCTGGCACCGACGAGGCGGCGGTGACGCCGACGCGGCGGGCCGACGACTGCCCACCCGCTGCGACCTGAATCTCGAACTCGTCGTTTCGGGGCACGGGATAGGTGTAGAACCCTTGCCGGATCGTTCTGGTCCGGCCGGCCTCGATCGTCAGCCCGCGGCGCGAGACGCGCGTTTCGTCGTCGCCGACGAGCAGCGAGGCCTCGGTCCGAATCGCGTCCGTCCCGGTGTTTTCGAGCGCGGTCGTCACCCGCAGGTACTCGCCGGCGGGCAGCGGCGCGTTCGTTTCGGTGATCGAGACGCGGAGTACGTCCTGCGTTTGTGCCTGCGCCTGCTCCCGCGCTCGGGGTCGTGGTTGTGGTCGTCTCCGCCCTCCCCGCTCACCAGTTCCCACCGACCCGCCCGATCCCGACCCGTCGCCCCGCCGCGTGCCCGCGAGCGCCGGTGCGAGTACGACGCCCGAGGCCGTCCGCAACAGTCTGCGTCGCGTCGGTCCAGTCATCGACTGAACTCGCGGCGATCGGGGGAAAAACCGCGGTGATCGTTGCGGTCTCAACGTCGTGTTAGCGATCTCAGTGGTGGACTATCGTCCTGAATCCAACCGTACTGGCGGCCTACGGGGCCTCGTCCTCGTCCGGATTCATCGCGGCACCGAGGCCGCTGTCGTAGGCGTCCCGGTTTTCGACTTCCCGGAGCCGCTGTTCGATGCGGGTTACAAGTTCGGTGCGCCGGTCCTCGTCGGTATCGGGGTCGTTGCCGAGTGCCTGCAGGTCCTCGCGAGCCGTCCGGAGAACAGCGATCGCCTCCTCGTCCTCGAGTTCGGTTGCGCGGTCGAGTTGCCGCGCGATGTCGTCGAGCGTGGTGTCGGTCATCGTGGTCGGTCGTTTGACGGCCAGGATGTTCATACCCGGCCTCGGTGGGCTCATTCCCGTTCGAGTTCGTCGGCTGCGTTCGACAGCCCTTCGGTCGCCGGCCCCTCCAGCAGGTCCCCGTCCGGGGCGAACCGCGAGCCGTGGCAGGGGCAATCCCAGCTACATTCGCCGTCGTTCCACTCGACGAGACAGTACATGTGCGTACAGACGGCCGAGGTCGCGTGAAGTTCGCCGTCGGCGTCTCGCGCGCAGGCGACGGGCGTCCCTTCGCGGCGGATCACCGTTCCCTCGCCGGGATCGAGTTCGAGCGATCCGGACGCGAGCATCGTCCGGAGCCAGTCGGTCGCGAGTTCGCTCATCGCGTCGACGTTCTCGGTGACGGCCTTCCCGGCCGAGGGCTTCGGCGTGAACCGCAGCGGATCGAACAGCTTCCGCTCCGGCGGCTTCTGCCCGTCGATGAGGGCGGCGAGCAGCCGGCCGGCGGCGACGCCGTTGGTCATGCCCCAGCCGCGAAATCCGGTCGCGACGAAGACGTTCGGCGTGCCGGCACCGGCGCGACCGACGAACGGCACTCGATCGACCGGCTTGTAGTCCTGGTTCGACCAGCGGTACGCCACGGATTCGACGGGAAACCGCTCGCGGGCCCACTCGAGGAGTCGCCGGTAGCGGTCGACGGTCGAGCCGCCCTGGCCGGTCTTGTGGTTCTCCCCGCCGACCAGCAAGAGTTCATCGTCGCCGCGATAGGTCCGCACCGAGCGGTAGTTGTCGCCGGTCCGGTAGTACATCCCGTCCGGCGGATCCCCATCGAGTCGAAGCGCGAGCACGTAGGACCGTTTCGGGTGCATCCGCGCGAAGTACCCCGCGCGGTCGAGGATCGGAAATCCGGTTGCGAGGACGACCCGCTCGGCAGTCACCGACGCCGCTTCGGTCCGGACCCGACACGGCGTCCCCGGTTCGACGGCTGTGACGCGGGTCCGTTCGAAGACCCTGGCTCCGTCATCTTCGCGGAGCACGTCCGCGATCCCGAGCAGATACCGGCGCGGGTGAAACCACGCCTGCTCGTCGAACCGCACCGCGGCCTGCGCTCGCTCGAACGGCGGCACCGACGTGACGAGCGTCGCCGGGAGCCCCGCATCTTGTGCGGCGTCGGCCTCGCGTTCGAGTTTGTCCCGACTGTCTCCGTACAGGTACGACGATTGGCGCTCGAACCCGCAGTCGATCCCAAACTCGTCGATCCGTCGCTCGACCGCGTCGATCGCGTCCTCCTGCACCGTCGCGTACTGCTTTGCCGCCCGCCGGCTGAACTCGCGGCGCAGGTGGTCGTAGATCGCCCCGTGCTGGCTCGTCAGCTTCGCCGTCGATTTACCCGTGATCCCTGCCGAGACGCGGTCTCGTTCGAGCACGGCGACCGTCTTCCCCCGCTCGCGCAGTTCGAGCGCCGTCGAAAGACCGGCGATTCCAGCACCGATGACCGCCACGTCGACCGTTCGGTCGGCCGTGAGCGGCCGCTCGCTACCGCCACGCCTCGAGTCGCGGCCCGGTTTCGCTTCGGGCGGCTCCGCGAGCCAGAGAGCGGTCGGTTCGCCGGGCAGGTTGGGATCGCAGGAAAATCGGTCGGGATCGGAGTCGGAATCGGGGTTGGGGTCGGGGTCGTGGTCAGAACCGGTCATAGGACTGGCGCGGGCTACACCGACGACAGCTAAAAAACGGACGTGCGAACGTGCTGGCTCGCTCGCGCAGCCGGCGGTTACGCCCCGAGTAGCGCCGGCAGGTCGTTCACCGATTCGAGGACGGCCGACGCGTTCTCCGCTTCGTACTTCCGTCGCCCGTCCTCGCCGGTGAGACCGCCCGTCAGGACGCCGACGCCGTGGTACTCCCGATCGGCGTCCGCCTCGTTCGCGTTCGTCGCCGTTCTGATATCGTCGAGCGTATCGCCGGCGAAGACCACGCGTTCGGCGTCGAACCGATCGGCCAGCGTCGTCAACGCCAGTGGGTGCGGCTTGCCCTCCTCCCAGTCGTCCATCGTAAACCGGTGCTCAACGGAAACCTCGTCCGCCAGACCAACCCGATCGAGCGCGAGTTCAGCTTCGGCTTCCGGTCGCCCGGTCAGCACGCCGACTGCACCGTCGTACGCGTCGGCGAGCCAGTCACGGGTCTCCGCAGATAGCAGTACCGGCTCGTCGTGGATGAACCCGGCCTCGTCGGCGAGTTCGGGGTCGGGATCGCCGCCCTCGAGCGCGCGGTAGAGTTCGGTGCCGAGATACAGTTGCTGGAAGACGTCGCGAAGCCGCTCGCGATCCCAACGGTTCGTCACGCGCTGGGTTGCGCGCGCGCCGAGGCCGTCGCGGACGACGCTTTCGGCCGCTTCGAGGCCGCCGCCCTCGCCGGCGATGGCGTCGGTGAACTCGTCGATCGACGCGTCGTAGCCCTCGCTCGTCGCGAGAACGTAGAGCGCGGCGGCGTGCGTGAGTTCCCAGTCGTTGTTGAACCCGCCGGCATCTTTGAACTGCTGGATGTCCGCCTTGCGGATCGTCCGATCGTAGACGAACTCGACGGATTCGACGATCGCGCGCCGGTAGGAGTCGGCCACGTCGACGAGCACGCCGTCGATGTCGAGAACGACGGCGTCTGCGGCGAGGGTGGCCGTGTCGGTCGCGGTTGCGTGCTCGGTCATACGCGCTCGAACGGGCCGGCAGGAATAAAGGCGGTCGGATTCGGCCGGCGCATCTATCGTAACAACTGCAACGATTCACACACCGATTGCGTACCCGTCGTGCGATCGGGTATCAATCGACTGGTAGTGAGGCAGTTATACGACTCTTCTCATGGATTGGTTACACCTCAGCGACAGTGAATTGGCCGGTGAGTAGCTCTACAGCTCTTTCACTCACGATTCAAGTTATGCACTCTATTCAGATGAAGATGATTTTCTGCAGCATACGTCTCTAAGTGGAAGTGGAATAATCCAGGACGCCAGGTCATTCCGGGCGCGGTTTAAACGTATTGCCAAACGAACACCTCTATTTGGTGACCATACAACTAGTACGAGGTTCGATTCTCTGTCCCAGAAGCAGTCAGAAATATGTACATATGTCCTGTACGTCATGTAACTATGTTCGATCGGTCAGAAATATGCCTAAGGTGTTTATCTACTCGCATGGTGGAGCAGACCATGTCAATATGACCCGAATAGAAATTGAAGAGGGTGTAGAACTGTTCGTGCAGGACTGGGGATCAGGTACTCCGCTCGTGTTTATTCATGGGTGGCCACTGAGCCACAGGATGTTCGACTATCAGTACATCCAACTCCCGAGGGATGGCATCCGGTGTCTCGGTATCGATCTCCGTGGCTATGGACAGTCAAGTAAGCCGTGGAGTGACTACGACTTCGACATGTTCGCTGACGATCTCAAAACAGTCCTCGATGAACTCGATGTCGATGATGTCACACTCGCGGGCTTTTCGATGGGTGGCGGAGTCGTCACCCGATATATGAGCCGCCATAACGAAGCACATGTGGCAAAATTGGCGCTGCTTGGTGCTGCAAGCCCCGTTCTGGCCAAGAAACCCGACTTTTCGGAAGGCGTCGATGAAGCCGCGTTCATGGACCTTGCCGAGGGATGCTATGAGGACCGGGCGAAGGTGAGCAGTGACTTCGCCGATTCAATGTTTCACTCCGCACCGAGTCCCGAACTGAAAGAGTGGCTCCAGAACATGAGCATGGAATCGTCGCCGCAGGCCATGGCCGATTCGATCGAAGCGGTCGGCGAGATGGATCTTCGCTCCGATCTCGCGGACATCTCTGTTCCGACGCTCATCTGTCACGGTGTCCACGATCAGGCCTGTCCGTTCGAACTGACGGCAGCGAAGCTCCACGACGAAATCGAAAACACGGAACTCGTTCGCTTCGAGGAGAGTGGCCATGCACTCTTCTACGAAGAAAAAGAGAAACTCAACCGAGAACTGACTGAGTTCAGTAAATAACTCCAAATAAACGGTTGGTTCGTCGGAATCAGTCTCGTCGTATCTTAGAGGAGCGGGATCCCGACGACGGCGAACGCGACGAGCAACAACGCGATCGCGTAGAGTACGTCCGCCCACAGCCACGAGAGCACGTTCGCGACGTAGATCACGAGGATGACCGGAACCCCGAGCAGGACGAGCGGCGACCGCCGCCACGTGGCTCGTGCGTGCGCCCAGAGCGTGTTCGCATCGCCGGTGCTCGGAAACGCCTGCATCCCGACTGCGAGTCCGAGCCAGCCGAGGGCGGCCATGCCGATCAGCATCTCCCGGGAGACGCCCGCCGGATCAACCGCGGGGAATCCGCCGCCCGTCGGCGACACGACACCGGTCCCCGTCGCGAGTTCGGCGAAGGCGAGACAGGCGACAAGCGCCACGACGGTGTTGACGAGAAACGGCGCGACGCCGATGAGGAATGCGTCGCGGTACCGGTCCGGTTGTTCGTGGCGGACGTAGCCGGCGGGGTCGCCGAGGCGAAAGTAGACGACCTCGTGAACGCGGACGCCGACGGCCCGGCAGGTTATCGCGTGGGCGAACTCGTGGACGACGACGCCGGGGGCGGTCGCGAGTTCGAGGGCGAACCACAGCAGTGTGCCGAAGCCGGCGATGACGGCCGCGAGAACGACGGTGACGAGCAGTATTGCGAGGAGAGACAGGACAGTATTGGGGAGCACGCGTCGGTTCGGAGCAACGTCCCCGGTGCTGTTAATTCATGCGTCTCGGCTCGACTCGGGGTGCGTGCTCACGTACAGCGTTCCAGCCTGGATCGTCTGTCGCTCGACGGGAATCGCCGGTTGGTCGCCGCCGAGCGTTGTAAAGAGAAACGCTGCGTCCGCAGTGCGGGCGGCGTCGCGAGCCGGGCGGTGAAGCTCGGGCGGCAGGTTCCGAGCGTAGATCGCGTCCGCGTCGGTGTAGACCGACGGCTCGGGATCGACGATATCGTCTCGGACGAACTGAACTCGTTCGGGAACGTCTCGCTGATAGACATCTGTCGCTGTGACGGCGTGGCCACGTTCTGCTAGCGTCGCCGCCAGCTCGGTTCGTCGGCCAATCCCCACCTCGACGAGTCGATCGTATGCTGCAAGGACAGTTATCATCGTCGGTAGATTTCGCCGAGTGTGGCCCATGGCGGGACGTTTATGAGCGAAGCGACCATAGCGTTTGTCATGCTCGTCGACATCGTGCCGGTCGGCAACGTCCCCGCAGCGGTCAAACGGGCAGCGTCCTCGGCGTTACGATCGGTCTACGACTGCGACGTTTCGGTCACCGATTCCCAGCCAGTGCCGGGCGGGGCGTACGACTCCGGTCGCGATCAGTATTCCGCAGAGGCGTTCATCCAACTCGCAGAACGCGTCGGTCGCGGGGGGAAAAACATTGCTGTCACGCCACACGACCTCTTCTACCGCCGCCGGAACTACGTCTTTGGACTCGCCTATCTCGACGGCAGCGGTAGCGTCGTCTCGACCTATCGACTGCAAACCTCGAGCGACGGCGGCTTTTCGAACAAGAGCGCGGGCGAAATCTTCGAAAACCGCGTCCGCAAGGAAATCGTCCACGAAATCGGCCACACCTACGGGCTCGAACACTGCGACAACAACCGCTGCGTGATGAACTTCTCGCCGACCGTCCGC
Source organism: Natrialba sp. PRR66 (assembly GCF_034808065.1). NCBI lineage: Archaea > Methanobacteriati > Methanobacteriota > Halobacteria > Halobacteriales > Natrialbaceae > Natrialba > Natrialba sp. PRR66. The sequence goes on from NZ_JAXHGN010000002.1 coordinate 51,228, forward strand.
GAAGTCGATATCAAAGAAGAGAACCTTTGTGGCAGTTGCCAACGCTTCGTTCGCTGACCCGTTTTCTCCGCTCTCGCTGACCGTTGTATTGCCCGCTTCGCGAACTTGGGAGCGACAGCCGGCAACAACGAATCTTCTTACTGTCATTGGAACCGTTTGATTAAATACTCCGCCCCACATTACTGCAGCCAACTCATGGCAGCAATCGAAACGAACGGAGTTTCGAAACGGTTCGACGAGACTCACGCCGTTCGAGATATCGATCTTACCGTCGAGAGCGGCGAGGTGTTCGGCTTTCTCGGCCCGAACGGGGCAGGCAAGTCGACGACGATCAATATGCTTCTCGACTTCGTGCGGCCGACGGCCGGCACTATCTCCATTCTTGGCGTCGACCCGCAGGAACAGCCCCGCGTCGTTCGCCGGCGTACCGGCGTGCTTCCGGAGGGATACGCCTTCTACGATCGCCTTTCGGGTCGCCGCCACGTCGAACTGGCTATCGACATGTACGAGAGCGACGACGACCCGGTCGACATCCTCGATCGTGTCGGCCTAACCGGTGACGAAGACACCGCCGTCGGAACCTACTCGAAGGGCATGCGCCAGCGCCTCGCCCTCGGTATCGCGCTCGTCGACGACCCCGATCTGTTAATCCTCGACGAGCCCTCCTCCGGCCTCGATCCGAACGGCATCAGAACGCTTCGAGAGATCGTCCGCGAGGAAGCCGACCACGGGACGACCGTCTTCCTCTCGAGTCACGTCCTCGACCAGGTCGAAGCCGTCTGCGACCGCGTCGCCATTATGAACGACGGCACCCTCCTGACCGTCGACACCGTCGACGGCCTCCGAGAAACTCTCGATCCGAACTCGACGCTCATCCTTTCCGTCGATACGGTTCCCGAATCGGTTTCCCAGCGCCTCGCCGAACTGGATCGCGTCGACACCGTCGCTGTCGATGCCGCCAGTACCGGTCGCGGTGGAACGATTTCTATCACCTGTACCGACTCCGGCGTCAAATCCGCCGCTATCGGTCGCGTCGAGGACGCCGGTGCAACGGTGACGGACATCGATGTCGAGGATTCCTCCCTGGAAGAACTGTTTGCAGCCTATACCGCCTCCCCGTCCGACGGTGAGCCGCGATGAACTCGGTCACTGCGATCGCTCGAACCGACATCGCAGATGCGATCCACTCCCGGACACTCTGGGGTACGACGGGGCTCATGACTGCCCTCGTCGCCATCTCCTGGCTCAGTCTCAGTACCGAATTAGTCGAGCAGGTAGACACACCGCTGTTAACCGCTATCGACTCGTTCGGTCTCTGGGTTCCACTCGTCGCGATCGTCCTCGGTTACGAGGCCGTAATCGGCGAACGCGAATCCGGTCGCATTCGCTTTCTCCTCGGACTCCCGAGCACACGTCGGGAACTGATCATCGGCAAGTATCTGAGTCGCGTGAGCGTGCTGGTAACCGCGCTTGTCGCCTCGCTCGGTGTCCTTGCAGTGCTCGTCTTCGTCCGTGTCGACGAAATCCCGGTCGTTCCGTTGCTCAGCGCCGTGATACTGCTCGTCCTCTACGGACTTGCGTGGATCGGGATGGCGGTCGGCGTGTCGAGTATCGTCTCGTCGAAAACGCGCGCGGTCGCAGTCGTCGTCGGTCTCTACGCGCTGTTCGGACCACTCTGGGGACAGATCGTCCTTCCCGCCTGCGTCCGGTTTATTGAACTCGTCACGGGGACGACGCAGTCGATCAATCTGACGGGACGGCTCACGTACGCCGACGAGCCAACGTGGTTTCTGTACGTGGCCCGTCTCAGCCCGCTCGAAGCCTTCGACGCTGCCCGCTACTACATTCGAGATTTCCTCGAAATCGCGCTGGTGGGCGGCCAGACGACCGCCGCTCACGGGCCGAATCTATTCGGACTCGCCGTCCTGCTCTGCTGGGCGATCGCGCCCGTCGCTCTCGGCGTTTGGTTCTTCGATCGAGTCGATCTCGAGTAACCGTTGTCTCTCCGGTATCGGTTTCGTTCATGCTGCCACTATGGTCAGCAAGGCAACCAAATTGCCGCTTGGACGACCAGAGAAAAAGGAAATGGTCAGTGTTCGATCAGCAGCCGCAACTGTCCGTGATGATACACTCGCCGTCGTCGCAGGTGTTACACTTTTTCTTGTACCGCCCGACGAAACACCAGTCCTCTTCGCAGGCGCAACCGTCGCAGTTGTCGCCGGAACAACTGTCGGCTGACGCTTCGCTGTCGCTTTCGGAGACGGTCAGATCGGATTCGAAACGCCGGTATTCCTCTCCATCGGGTGCTGTATATAGCACGACAGCACCACTGTCTTTCGGGAAGAGAGCGGCCGACGGGATCGCCTCCTCGCCGAAGCTAACCTGTAGTCGCCCACGGGTGGTGGACGTCGTAAATGCGATCTGCTTGTTTCCATCGGTGTACGTCCGATGGATCTGTCCGTTTTCGTCGAACTGCTGATTCGGCAATACGTCCAGCGACGCCTCCTCGAGCAGTCCATCCGCCGCCAACCTGCGTAGTAAGCGCTTTCCGCTCCGGACGTCGGTCGGGACTGAAACGTCCCGGGATTCGAGGACGACCCCTTCCGCCTTCAGTTCCGAGAGGCCGAACGAAGTCGCTGACGCGCTCGCGGACGTGGCGGAAACCGCTCCGAGACCGGCGACGGTCGCAACCGATGATTTGCGAAGCAATGCTCGTCGACTCGTCTGTGTGATGTCATCTTGGGACATCAATACGTGATCCATCATCAAAGAATAAAATATTTTCCCAGATTTTTAGGCTTCAACTATCTCTATGTATATAAAATACCGTCCTATCTGTTTACGATAACAAGAATTAAACCAGTTGATTTATTTATCATTATAGGAGCGGACATGTTCGGTCTCCCTACTCGCGATCCGTCTCAGCGAGTTCGTTTTCGAAGCGTGCTCGCGACGCACTTACCTGATGGCGTCGTTCGATACCGGCCCCGTCGCGAACAAGACTGAACTCTCGGCGTTCAATCCGTCGAGAAGGCTGGGACTGAGACTATCGTTCCGGACGATTGATGGGAACTATCATCACGAAGCGCGTTTAGCGCCCCGCTCGCTGCGTTTCACACGCGTTCGTACAAGTCGATCGGTGCGGTGTGCGAGGTGTCGCTCTCGGTCACAACTCATCCGACTTCCGCCTCGAACGGCCGATTGGGAGGCATCTGTTCGATCAATTCCGTCTGTTCTTTGTACCCCTTGTAGGCCGTAATGGCTATGACTCCCCGTTCCGTGAGCGTGTACTTTCCATCCGCTTTCATCACTAACCCGTGCTCACTGAGCCGTCTGTGGATGTTGTACACCGTACTCTTCGACACGTCGAGTTCCTCCGCTAACTCCCGTTTATATTTCGGTGACTCCCGCAGCGACATGAGGGCATCTGCGTGCTGGCAGACGACCGTCACGATCTCATCGCTCATACTGGATTACATTATAGTGTACGAACATAAATGGTGTGGGGAATAGTTATGGGTATTGCTTATTAGATGATACTCCCCGTCTCTGCGGCATTTCTTCTGCTCGATGGATCGACGAAGCCGTCTCTCTCACCCATACATTTTCATTGACCGACTGACATCGGTTTCGTATGGTTACCGCTCAGCCCTTCGAGACGCTTTCCGAGGAATACGACGACTGGTTCGAGACACACGATGGGGCCTACCGCGCCGAACAGGCGGCGCTCGAACGAGTGCTTCCGGAGACGTTCGATAGCCGCCACGACCGCGCCCTCGAAATCGGCGTCGGTACCGGTCGCTTCGCGGCCCCGCTCGGGCTTTCTCTCGGACTCGATCCCGCTCGAAACGCGCTTGAGCGAACGCGGGAACGCGGGGTCGATCCCGTTCGCGGCGTCGCTGAATCGCTGCCGTTCGCTGCGGGGACACTCGATCTCACGCTGTTCGTTACCGTCCTCTGCTTCGTTGACGACCTCGAAACGACGCTTTCGGAGGCCCGTCGCGTCCTCGCGGACGATGGCACGCTTGTCGTTGCCGTCCTCGACCGTTCGAGTGCAGTCGGCCAGGTGTATCAAGAACACAAAGACGAGAGTCCCTTCTACGCCGACGCCGAGTTCTTGACTGGCGACGCGGCCTGCCGTGAACTCGAACGGGCAGGATTCGTGATCGAAGACCGAGCACAGACTGTCTTCGAGGATCCCGCGACGATCGATCCCGAGGCGACACCGTTGCGTGAGGGCCACGGTGATGGGTTGTTCGCCGTGATCCGCGCGAGCCCTGTACCCTGAGCGGCTGCGAGGGGTCGATGAAGGCCGGGAAACGACTTACCTTGCCGGCGCCCGTAGGTCGAGACGACCGGGTCGACTCCCGTGAGTACTGTCGGTCGAAAGCGGAGCCGACCCGAGGTGAACTGTGACAGACGAGGACCCGACGCCGAACTCGCGTTCGAACGCCGCCCCAAATCATGGCGGGACCGACGGGAACGGCGAAATCGAGATCGAAGTCACACGCGGCGAGACGGATGTCTCTGCGGATGACTCCGACAAGCGGCGAACTGAGCGTGAGTCTCGTTCTCCCGATGAATCCGCGTCCGAAACCGACCTCGCGGACGAGCTCGGGCGTATCGACGTGATGACGACCCCCGAGGGATACGTCGAGGGACGAATTACCGACGTGACCCCACTCGACGCCACCACGGTCGCACTTACCGTTTCACTGCCCCACGGAGAGACGCGTTCGTTCGCGCTCGAGAAACCGATCCCGTGGTCCGAGGAATTCCTCCTCGCGCGACTCGTCGCGGACATCGGCTACGACGCGGCCTCGATCGACCACATTATCGGCGAACCCGTCTACCTGGTCCGAACGGATGCGGGACCCGAAACGCCGCCCAATGAACCCGGAACCGAACCCGACTGGTGGGCGACTTCACTGCAGGCCGCAAGCGATGCCATCCTCTCGTCGCTTTCGGGCGGCCGCTACCGAATCGAGACGGCCACCGAACCCGAGTGGCAACTCGTGGACCCGCTCGACCGCCCGGACACGTCGCCCACCGAACCACCGGATACGACCGCTGACCCCGTCGGAACGGGGCTGATCCTCACCGGAACCATCATCGCCGCCGCCGGTGCCGTCGTCGGTGCCACGGGTGAACTCGTCGTCTCGATTTCGGTCGTCGCCGCCGTGTTGCTCGGATTGCTGGTTGTTCTGACCGGCCTCGTTGTCCTTTTCCGAACGAGCCACACGGAGTAACAGCGTCGGCAACGGTGCTGCGTCGCGGTGAACTCGTGTCCGATACGCTTTTATTACGGTACCGTAACTCATAGCTATCTTCTGTCGACCGGAGCGGCGGCGCTGTAGCGCTGTCTCCGGTCGGCAACCCCCCGTTAGCGGGACCGAACTAATGACACAGCAACTCGTTTCGACGCTCGAATCGTACGCCGACGACGTAGTAGTCGGTCGCCGACTCCACGACGTACCGCCCTACCGCGTTTACGAGGTGTATCTGGACGGCCGTCAAGCGGCGGTGAAAGTTGACGCCCACCCGCGCGGTCACGCCGCCGCCGAGGGCCGCGTTCACGAGTTCGTCGCAACGCAGACGGGCGTTTCCGTTCCCGCGGTGCTCGCCGTCGGCTCCGACCACTACGTGACTGCCTGGTGCGATGAACTCGAGCGCTCACCCGCCCCACTCGAGACGATCGATTCCGAGTGGGCGGCCGCTGCTGGTCGCTGGCTCGGAACGTTGCATACCGAGACGGCGGGTGCGTTCGACGGGTTCGGCCGGCCCCGTGACGGCGACTCCGGCATCGAACTCGAGGCGCACGCCGACTGGATCGAAGCCGTCCGTGCGCGTCTTTCCTTCCACCGGTCGTTTCTCGAACCGATTGGATACGGGACCGTCGTCGACGCCGTCGATCAGTTCTTCGAAACGCATGACAACGCTTTCGACGGAGCCGGGGAGCCCGTGCTCTGTCACGGCGATATCCACCCTGAACACCTCGCTCGAACCGGTGACGGACCTGTGGCGATCGATTTCGAACACGCGCTCGTCGCGCCCGGCGAGTACGATTACTGGCGAACGGTGGTTCCGTACTTCGAAGCCCGCAACGATGTCGACGACTCCGTGACGCGAGCGTTCCGGGCCGGATACGAATCCGTCCGCTCAGTCCCCGCTGCTCTCGAGCAACGAAAGCCAGCGTATCGTCTGCTCCTGTTGCTCGAGTTCATCGAATCGCTCCATCTCCAGCGGCGAGGCGACCCGTCGACACGTACGACCCGCGGTGACCGGTTCCGAGAACTCGTCTTCGAGACGCTCGAGGAGTTGCGCGAGAAAGCGAACTAAGTACCGCACAATCTCGGCGACTCTCCTCCACGATCGACGACTCCGACGACTCCGTCGTCTTTCGTCGGCGTGACGGTGTGATGGCCGATACGACGATCAGGGCGCGTAGTAATACTCTCCTTCGCGCTTTTGCTCGCGGTCTAACTGCGAGTCCGGCTTGTTGATCCGCGGCCGCGAGGTCCGTTCGTCCCGCCGGAACGTAACCTCGAGATTCGCGAGGAACTCGTTCATGCCGTCGCGCATCGGCTGTGGCTGGCCGGCGTGACCGTGCGCTGCGGGTTCGCCGTCGAAGACCATCAGCCGGTCCGCCAGCAGGTCGATCATGTAGGTGTCGTGGTCGATGACCATCACGGTCGAGTCCTGCTGTTCGGCGTAGCGTCGGATCGCACTCGTCGCCTGCACGCGTTGTTCGACGTCCAAGTGCGCCGAGGGCTCGTCGAGCAAGTAGAGATCCGCAGACTCGGACAGGCAGGCTGCGATGGCCACCCGCTGGCGCTCACCGCCCGACAGATCCGAGAGATTCTGCTCCATGATCCGCTCTAACTGGAGCGGCTGGGCGATTTCCGTGTTCCAGTAGGATGAGCCGAACTGATCCGTGATCGACGAGAGGAAGGCATCAACTCGCATCGGCTGGTCGATCGTCACGTACTGGGGTTTGTAAGAGATGTCCAGATTCAGGTCGGCGTCGCCGGTATCGGGCTCGAGATTCCCCGTCAGCAACTTCGCGAACGTCGACTTCCCGATCCCGTTCGGGCCGACGATACCGAGCACTTCGTTCCGGTGAATCTCGCCACCCTCGACTTCGAGACTGAACTCGCCGTCACCGTAGCTCTTGGTGAGGTCGGGATAGTCGACGAGTACGTCGCCGTGGGTCGCGGTTCGGGGCGCGTGCTCCTCGAACTCGATCGGATTCTGGCGAATTCGCATGTTCTCGTTGTCGAGATAGCCCGCGAGGTATTCGTTGATCCCGTTGCGGACTGATTTCGGCGATGTGATGACACCATAGGCACCGGGTTCACCGTAGGCGACGTGCAGCGTGTCCGCGAGCAGGTCGAGAATCGCGAGGTCGTGCTCGACGACGAGCATCGACTTCCCCGCTTCTTCGGCGAGTTCACGGATCAGTCTAGCCGCGGTGACGCGCTGGCCGATGTCGAGGTAGGGCGTGATCTCGTCCAGGAAGTAAAAGTCCGTATCGCGGGCGAGCGTCGCGGCGAGTGCGACCCGTTGGAGTTCGCCGCCGGAGAGATCCTCGATCGCCTGGTCCATGACGGGACCGATCGACAGGCGTTCGACGAGGCCGTCGAGAGCATCTCGTTCGTCCGTCCGCTCCAGCAGTTGGCGGGTGTTGCCGTCGAACTGGTTCGGAATCTGGTCGACGTATTGGGGTTTTCGGGCGACGGTGATCTCGCCATCGCGGATGTCCGCGATGTAGTCCTGGAGTTCGGTGCCACGGTACGCCTCCAAGACATCGTCCCAGTCCGGCGACTCCTCGTAGCGTCCGAGGTTAGGTTCGAGTTCGCCGGCGAGGATACGAACGGCGGTCGTTTTCCCGATGCCGTTCGGCCCGAGGATACCGGTGACCTGGCCTTCCTGCGGTGCGGGCAGGCCGTACAGCGAGAAGGCGTTCTCGCCGTAGCGGTGGGCGGGTTCGTCCTCCAGTTCCTGGGGCAGGTTGATGATCTCGATGGCGTCGAAGGGACACTTCTCGACGCAGATTCCGCAACTCTCGCCGAGACAGATCTCCTCGGAGATGCGGACTTGTTCGGGCTGTCCCTCCGCGGTTTCCTCGCCGCGGAGCGTAATGCACTCTTTGCCCGTTCGGTTCGGTGGGCAGTAGTTCTTGCACTCGTAGCTACAGCGGTCGGGTTGACACCGATCTAGGTCTACGACGGCGATGCTATCGTCGGCCATGGTTATGCCGTCGACTCCGCGGTAAGCAGGATGCCCCACGTCACGAACCACATTGCGAAGGTCATGAACGTGATGAACAGGTGGTGTTTCATCCCGAACTCGTCGTCGGCGTAGATGTTCGTGAAGTTGAAGAGAACGAACTGGGCGACGATCGCACCGAGGACGAGAAACAGCGCTCGCGTATCGCTGGCGGCGGTGTCTACCGGGAGGTCTCCGGTAAGCGCCACGGAGGCGAGTGCGGCACCGACGCCGAGTAGCGCGGCCAGCGCGGTGACGCTGATGGAGCGAATATGCTCCCGTCGGTCGCTAATCGATTCGGTCGACATGGGTGTGACTCTGTCGTCGGTGGTGAAAAGGGGTTCGGGTTCACCGCCTCATAGAATCGCGTACTCGGAGGCGATCCGTCCGTGCGGTTACGAGTCGATTTCGACCGTCTGCTCGGCGACGTTGACCGCGTAGCCGCTCGTCGTCGTCCGCTCGTGGGTGACCGAGATTTCGACCTGGACCTCCGAGTCGATCTCGATCTCTTCCTTTGCGATTTTCTCGAAGAGGTCGTAGAGTTCGCCGGGGTCCTCGGCGCTGTAGTACTCGCCGCCGGTTTCTTCGGCCCAGTCGGTGAGTTTTCCTTCGGGAATCGAATCTCCTGCGTCACCGTGGAGTCCGACCGTGTACAGCGTAACATTGTCATTTTTCGCTCGATCAACTTGGGTGTCCATGACCGAATCACCGTTGCCACTGTTTTTCCCGTCACTCAAGAGAATCGAAATCCGCTCTTGGCCATCCTTCCCTCTGCTATCGTAGTCGTCAAGTGCCTTCTCGAGACCGGATCCCATATTCGTCCCGCCATAGGCGTTTCCGACGACGTTCTCCCTGGCTGCGTCGAGGTCGCCGTCCAGATGGTGAAGGGTGTTCCCGTTAGTATCGAACTCGTAGACGCCGGCCCGATCGCCCTCCGATTCGTTCATCAGATCGATGAAATTCGTCGTTGCGTTGACTCGTTCTCTGTACGCGTCGTTCCCTACGTGGTTATACATCCCGAGCGTCGCTTCATCGGTGCACCCTCCCCACCAGGAACATCGTTCCCCGAGAACGCGGACCTCATTCCAATTACCTGGGTTCGCGTAGTCGTGATACTCCAGTTGTTTCGTTTCGCCGCTGGTCGTGTTTCTGACCTCAACGGTTAACTGGTCCGTATTTCGGAACGGTTCGTCGAGCGACCCAGGAAGCGGTTCCCAGTCGTCATCGCTCACGCGAACGCTCTCTACCGGAGAGTATGTGTTCCGATGGGTGTTGTGTGGCCCCATCGACCCGGAACTGTCGAGGATGAACGTCGCGTCGATCGGCGGTCTGGATTCGCCGTACTCGAAGAGGAGATCCTCGTCGCCGTCCGAAAACGGCGTGTCCGTCCGCAGCGACCGGTCGAAGTTGATGTTGACGTTATCCTCAATGCCAATATCGTTGCCGGCGACGATCGCCCCGTCGATGGTCGTTCCGCCGTCGATCTGTACGTTCGCACCCGGCGCGTAGATGACGCCCTGGAAGTCGCCGTCGACCGTGACCGTCGAGTCGTTCGTCGCGTAAATCCACAGTGAGGACGCCCGGTCGTCCGGGTGGATCTCGACGTTGGAGACATCGACGTTTCCATCGACGTAGAAACTCGTTTGATTATCGCCGTAGACGTCGACGCCCGAGAGTTCGAGATCGTCCTCGACACCAACGTGGATGTTGCCGTCGCTCGAATCGAGCGTACTGATACTGTTGCCGTCGTTTTCGAGACCTTCGTAGATTCCTGCGGTAACGCTTCCACCGGCTGTGGAGTCGCTGCGCAGATACTCGTCGAGTAGCGTGTCTATCTCGTCGTTGATCGAGTCGATGCTCGTATAGGAAGATGAAAGTTCAGTGGCAAGCGCCTGTTCGTGTGCATCGAGCCAGTAGGCGTTGTCCTCTTCGAACGGCCGTCCCTGTGGACCGGGATCCACGGACACGCCGTAGCCGATCTGTGAGATCGTCGGATTCCCTTTCGATCCGAGTTCACCGTTGACGACGGGAATCCCGTCGATATTCACCTGGTTCTGGAGGTCGTAGTTCTCGTAATCCGCGAGGAGAAGATCGTTCGTGACGTTTTGGGTTGACTGATGATCGTCGTATGCGGTCACCGTCAGCGGCGAATCGACCGTCTTGTCCGACCCTGAAACGTACAGTCCGCCATAAACTGTCGGCTCGATATCGACGAGATTCGCGAGCGGCGTCTCGCCGTCGACGCCGGCGACGACCGTAACCGTTTGCTGGTCTTCCTCGTGGCAGATAATATTCGTCGTGACCTGCGTCGCCGGCTTGCAGTTGTGTCCGGGAACGTTCGCCTCGTCGGTCGCGTTGAACTCGTCTTTCAGAAAGTCGTACCAACCGTTGTGGTACGCGCTATCCGATACTTCGACCGTGACGTAGTTCACGTACTCGAGTTCATCGCCGCGAAGATCGAACTCCTGTGTGGTACCCGATTCGACGGTGTGTTCACCGGAGCCGACGGCTCCCTCGACTGTTGTCGGTGAGAGGTCGAGTCGACCGACCTGTTCGCCGTCGGCCATCTCGGTGTAATATCTGATATTCGGATCCGCAACCGCCTGGGCACGATTATTGTCGATGCGCCAGACACCGCCCGCCTGATAGGCGAACTCGTTTCCGGCTTCGTCGGTCGAGACGATCGTCTTGAGATCGATTGAGGTCTCATTACTCGCGTATCCATCGGAGATATTAACTGTCAATTTGCCGTCCATAACCAGTTCGCTATCACCGCCCAGATAGACCGTTTCTTTGGTATCGTTTTGCAACCCGGCTGAGGAGAGATCGCTATCGAACTGTTTGAGTTCTTGCTCCGTTTTCTCAGCGTGAGTCTCCCCCGATATCGCATCGAGTGCGCCTGAGCCGACCATCAACACAAGACCCGCCCCGATAAACACCATCGCGAAAAGCAAGATCACACCGAGTACCGGTGTGACCCCGCGGTCCCCGTCCCCGTTTGCTGAATGAGCTGCCACACCTTTCATTGGCTGACTCTATTTATTACTTATACTTAAAATGTAGTGTATACGCGCAGGAAATAGTTAAGAAGCGACCACTCTCACGACCGATCGATGACGCGGTTTTCGGTTCGAAAACGAGGAGCCGTTGAGTGGAGAACGGTTGCTGCTAGAGTAGTCACTGAGCGACAGCGCCACCCGGTGGCACAGCCGTCGTACGATCGGTGCGTAACCTGTTTCAGTTTACGAGAGAGTTCGAACCCAGCGCCGTTGCTGACCAGCCGGTCAAATAATGATACTGGGGTATAGAACGCCTTTCAGCGCATTTTGAGTTGGATATTATAGTGTATTTTAAAAGAGAGTCCACTCGGGAGAGGCTCAACTTTTATACTGCTGGGAGCTTTCGATTCGTAATATGGTAGATACCGATCTGGAGGAAATCGAAGACTTGCCTCCGAGCGCCAAACTCGTTTTCAAGGTTCTCGAGTACGACGGGCCGCTCACCCAGAAGCAAATCGTCGAGGAGTCGATGCTCTCGGCTCGGACGGTCCGATATGCACTGGAACGGCTCGAGGAGATCGGGACCGTTGATGAGGACATCTATTTCGCGGACGCTCGTCAAAGCCTCTACCGACTGACAGAACCCGTTGCTGCCGATGGCAATGGCGTCGATGAGTCGCCGAAGAAAGACGCCTGCTGTGCGGAGTAACACGCGATGTCGACGGGCTGAGACGACCGCGTTCATCGGGAGCGGCCGAACATAGACAGGTTTCGTCGGGACGAACCGCGAAGATGTCTCGACCACTCGCCCGAAAGCGCCTCGAATGACCCCCCGAAGACGGGGTACTGCATTAATACTGTTTCCGCGAGTTCACCGCTGGCTATTCGATCGGCCGGTCGGTTGGCGGATCGGTGAGAACGGCAGGATTATTTCGACTGAGTGATGACTCGCGCTATGGATAAGGAAACCCTACCGCGCTGGGGGTGGTTACTGGTCGGACTGTTCGTGGCGGCGATAACCGCGAATCTGTTCAACCTTCTTGTGCTCGGCCGGGCCGGATTTCCCGAGGAGTATCGGGTTATCACCGTCATCACGGCGATGGCACCGGTATTGATCTACGTCGGTGTCTGGTACGACGAGGAGCGCCAGCAGTACTGGGAGCAGTCACGGGCACATATCGTCGGCGATGTCGTCTTTCTCCTCTCCGGTGCGGCGATTGGGTCGGCGATTGCGATCGTTGCCGTCGCCGACTTCGGTTTCCAGCAGTTTCTGCAGGATATCCTGGCGATGGTTACCGGGTTCATGCTCGCGTGGGGGCTGTTCTGGTGGCGGAACCCAACCCTGTATCGGTCCGAAACTGACCAGTGAGGCCGGGAATTGGCGAACACCGTCGAGTGCAGAAGACGGGTTGTTGACCCGATTTAGAGCGGCTGCATACCGGCAATTCGGATCGGCTGCACACCGGTGTTACAGCGGGGTTCGGAGGTGGTCGAGTCCCGGCGTCGGTGGCAGGGTTCGTTTGTGCTCGGTTTCCGCGGAGAGCCACGCGATCGCTCGCGCAGTTTCTCCGTCGAGGTCGAGTTCGGCTGCGGCATCGGTGACCGAGCGGTCGTCGTCGACGAGTCGTCGCAGCAGTGGGTCGATCGTTTCGTAGGAGGCACCGAGTTCACCGGCGTCGGTCTGGTCGGCCCAGAAGCCCGCGGTCGGGGGCTTGCTGATGATCCGTCGTGGGATTCCGATCCGCTCTGCGAGTGCGCGGACTTCGGTTTTGTAGAGGTCGCCGATCGGGTAGGCGTCGGCTGCGCCGTCTCCGTATTTGGTGAAGTAGCCGAGGAGGAGTTCCGAGCGATTCGCGGTCCCGAGCACGAGCCGGTGTTCGCGGTTCGCCGCGTAGTAGGCACAGCACATCCGGAGGCGTGCGATCACGTTCCCGAGTTCACAATTTCGCTCGTGCGGGCGGTCACCGTCGTCGATCCGTGATTCGAGTTCGCTCGTGACGGTTTCTTTGAACGCGTCGAGAAGTGGCCGGAGTTGAATCTCGGTGAACTCCATGCCGAGCCCGTCAGCGATGGTCCGGGCGTCGCGGGCGTCTGCACGTTCGGCTTTGTGACAGGGGAGGGCGAGCCCGAGGACGTTGTCAGCACCCAGCGCCTCGACGGCCAGGGCAGCCGTGACGGTCGAGTCGATGCCGCCGCTCATGGCGACGACGGCCCCGTCGGCGCTTGCATCGTCGACGAGCGTTTGAATCGACTGAACGATCCGCAACCGAACCGTTTCGAGCCGGCCTCGATCCATAATGAACGATTCGGGCGGTACTTCCGTCCCGGTGGGGGCGTTTGTGCTGCTTTCAGCACACATAGTTCATCAACACCATTGTTTTCACAGTATATCCAAACATTCGTCTCATGTATATGGCTACCCCTTAAACAGCTAGTAGTCCTTCCACGTGTGTCAGTTACTTACCGGCGACTATCGCCATCCGGCACCGTTGAACTGCCGTCACGGTTTCGAAGCCAGGCCACTCTGCGGACGGGAGACACGTCACGCTCCGCGTTATCATAGCGAAATGAACACAATTATACTCAATCACTACACACGGTGATCAAATGTCGACGCCGACGGCGGCTCCGGCTATTCAGCGCGGGTTTCGCCTTCGAATGCTCATCGCCCTCGCGCTCGTCGTCTGTCTTCCGTTCGCGTTCGTCTACACCTTCCTCTTTCTCGCAAACACCGTCGGTATCTCGCTGCTCGAATGGGCGAACGAGCGGCCGTATCACGGCGAGTTCTACATCTCCCCCGTTCTCCTGACGATCGTCGTCCTCGGCGGCCTCGCCGTGCAGTATCGTCTCGGACCGCAGGTCGTTCTGAACTCGGTCGATGCACGCGCCGTCGATCGCGACTCGTATCCGGATCTCCACGCCACAGTGACCCGGCTGGCCTCCCAGGTCGACGTTGCGAAACCGGGTCTCGCGGTTATCGACAGCAGCGTGCCGAACGCGTTCGCCGTCGCCGGCGGCGGTGGTGGTAGCGATGGTCGAAGCGACAGCCGCGACGATACGCGCGGTCACCACGCCCACATCGTCGTCACGACCGGGCTGCTCGAACTCCTGACCGACGACGAACGCGAGGCGGTGCTGGCCCACGAACTCGCCCACCTGTCGAACAGAGACGCCAACCTGATGACCGTCGCGTGGTTGTTGCCGACGATCACGTACTACCTCGCCGTCGCCGCGTTCTACGTCCTCTATGGCTTCTATCGCGTGCTCGGCTCCGGCACACATTCGAACCGATCGAGCGGCAACAGCGACGGTCGCGGCCTCCTCGTTGTACTCGTCGTCATCACCGTCTGTGCAGTCCTGACGCTGACCGTCTCGGCGATGTTCTGGCTCGCGAGCGTGCTCTTCTACCGCGTTCTCTCTCGCGAACGGGAGTACGTCGCCGACCGCGCTGCCGCGGCGATCACCGGCTCGCCGGCTGCACTCGCGAGCGCCCTCGAAACACTCGATTCGGAGATGCCGACCCAGCCGGACGACGACCTTCGAAAACTCGACGGGGGCACAGAGGCGCTGTATCTCGCTCCGCTCGAGGATCGCGCGTTCGGTTCCAAAGAACTCCTCAGCACGGATATCTTCCCGGAGACGCACCCGCCGACTGCGAAGCGAATCGAGCGCCTGCGCGAGTTCGCCCGTGAGCGCGACGGGGCCGGCCCCGAAACGGGGATCGAGATTGAAACTGAGATTGGGGCCAGGACTGAAACTGAGATTGGGACTGGCACTGGCACTGGGTCTGGGTCTGAAAGCGCATCCGCAACCAACCCCCGCCCAACCGATTCCGAGCTCGAGGAGGACCGATAACCATGCCGCCGGTCACCCGCAGACGACTGCTTGGGACGACCGCCGCCGGACTGGCGACCGCCGTCGCCGGCTGTGGCTACCAGCCCGGCGGCGGTGAACTCGACTGGGAACGGTCGGTCGGTTCCGGCGACTCGTTCGCGGCGGCGGCCGGTTTGTCGACCGACGACGAGCGCTGGCTCGCCGACGGCGAGTTCGTCGCCCGCGTTCGAAACCGAAGCGGACGGACCTTCACCATCGACGGCTACGTCGAGCTCGACGATGCGTTTCTCACGGTTCGCGATTCGAGCGGCGAGCGGTCCTGGAGCGGGAGTACCGATGCCCGTTACACCGGCGAGCCGGCGTTCGCGGCCGGCCGCGCGTATCTCCACCTCGAAGACGGCCGCGTCGTCGCGCTCGAACGAAACGAGGTCGACGACAGCGGCGACGCGGACGCCGCCGCCCGCTCCGAAGCAACCGACCTCGCAACGCGCTGGGAAACGGCATGGGACGGGCCAGCGCTCGCGTTACACACGGCCGCTCCCGGCGTCGATTCGTCGCTGCTCGTCGGGGTTCACCGGGACGGACTCGCCGGCTTCGATATCGACAGCGGCGACATCCGGTTCGAGTTCACGAACGAGACGTTCGACGGCCGCGAGCTCGATACCGTCGTCGTCGCGGCGGACGGCCTCTGGGCGCTCAGTTCCGGCGACCGCGGCGGTGGCCACACCCCGAGACTGTTCGGACTCGCACCCGACGGCGACGTTCGGGTGACGATCTCCCCGCCGATGCGGGTCGGCTGGCTCACCGCCGTCGGATCGGCAGCCGTGCTCGGACTCACGGATCCTGCCGAGAGCCTGGCTCCCGAACTGCGGACCGTCGCGCCGACCGGCGAGCAACCGGTCACGATCGAACTCGCGGGCGATCCCGCCGATGGAACGCCGATCGCCGTCCCTGCCGCCGACCGCGTCTATCACGTTGGGACCGACGTGATCGAGGCTATCGACATCGCGTCCGGAACTCGCGAGTGGCGACGCGAGGGCTACTCGTTTCGGGACGCGCCGGTCGCCGACGCCGACGGCATCTACGGCTGGGGGACCGGCCCCGAACTCGATTCCTGCGGTCTCACCGCCGTCACCGCCGACGGCGAGCCCTGGTGGGGTGTCCCGCCGCTCGCGGAACTCGGCTGCGGCGCTACACTTGAACTCGTCGGTGACCGCCTCGTCGCGATCTCCGACGGGCGCATGTACGGTCTGCACAAGAAACCGGGGCGGCGATACACGCTCTTCTCGTGAGCCGTTAGCCGTGAGCCGTAGGCCGTGAGCCGTTAGCCGTGAGTTGGGAGTCGGTAACCGGTAGTCGTCTTACAGCGGAATCGCGCCCAACAGTAGCGCGACCACGAGGATGATCGACGACGGGATGACCATCAACGGCAGCGTGAACTTGATGTGCTCTCCGAGTTCGACGCCGGCCAGTCCGATGAGGAGGTACGTGGCTCCCGTGAACGGTGAGACGGGGAAGCCGACGGTTTGGCCGACGAGCGAGGCGCGGACGACCGCGACGGGGTCGTGTCCGTACGCGGCGCTCGTTTCGGCGAAGACGGGAAGCACGCCGAAGTAGAAGGCGTCCGGGCTGAACAGCAACCGTGCGGGCAGCGAGACGACCGCAACGATGAGCGGCAGTTGCGAGCCGAGTACGTCCGGAATGAGATAGACCAGTATATTGGCCATTTCCGTGATCATCCCGCTCTCTTCGAGGACGCCGATGAGGACGCCGGCGGCGAAGAGGATGCCGACGTAGGTCATCACATCGGGGGCGTAGGATTCGAGCACCTCCTTTTGCTTCTCGTACTCCGGCACGTTCACGAGCAGTGCGATAACGACGCCGATCATGAACGAGACTTCCGGCGACGTGATTCCTGCGATAAGAACGCCGAGGACGGCGATCGTGAGGGCGAAATTGAACCACCACTTCCAATCAACCGAAACCTCGCGGCCGTCCACTGCGTCGTCGATTAGCGACTCTTCGTCGACGCCGTCGAACGCGGTTACCGCGTCCAGATTCTCCCGAATCCGCCGGCCGTAGTAGGCGCTGATGCCGAAGACGGAGAGCATGCCTGCGGCCTGTGCGGGGATCATCGGGTTGAACACGTTCGAAATCGTCGCCGGATCGATCGCCGCGACGCCGCGAACGACCTGCCCGCCCCACGGGACCATGTTCATCGTCCCGGCGGTCAGCGCGACGAGCGCGGCGAGGATTTTCCGGTCGATGTCGAGCGCATCGTACAGCGGGAGCATCGCCGGAATCGTGATCAGCATCGTCGTTGCGCCGGCCCCGTCCAGGTGGGTGACCATCGCGAGGCCGACGGTTCCGATCGTGAGCAACGCCGGTTTATCGATGATGCTACTTACGATGCGCGAGATGAACGGGTCGAAGAGCCCGCTATCTCGCATGATACTAAAGTACCAGACGGCGAACGCGAACATCGCCGTAATGGCGACGATCCCTTGCAACCCTTCCTCCGCGAACGTCGCGAGTTCGTTCGGCGAGAACCCAGCGAGCAAGGCAGCAGCCGTTGGAACGATAATTAGTGTCGGGATTACGTAGAGCTGCTTTCGTATGACAAGAAAAAGAATGAGGAATATAGCACTGTAGCCGATAACTCCGAGCATCAAGCCAGATACTGCCATGACTAGCGACAGCCAATAACAGCATAAAAATCCACACATATATCCCAAGGTATACGATATCTGTCTACGTCACATTTTGCTGCCAGCGACAGGTGGTGTCGTACCCGGTACTCGACCGCGCTCCGACCGCACTGCGGTGAGTTTCGCTCGATTACGCCGTCGGAGAGAGTGACCGCGTCGGTCGCCGTACTTACGGACACCCGCCATCCGAACTCGAAGACACAGGGGCGTCTCTTCGGACGAGCCCAGTTACAACATCTACGCTACAAAAGAGCCGCTCGCTCGGAGTCACTCGCTCGCGGTACGGTACACTACGAGGGAACGACTGTGATCGGGTCTTTCCGGTCGATCGCCTGCTCGAGTTCGTCCGCGATAGCGCTGCCGCGCGAGACCTGGATCTCACACGCGTACCTTTTTTCTCGTCGGGTTCGCTCGTTTCACTCGCTCACCGCTCCTCCAAAAAATCTACGCTACAAAAGAGCCGCTCGCTCGGAGTCACTCGCTCGCGGTACAATATACTACGAGGGAACGACTGTGATCGGGTCTTTCCGGTCGATCGCCTGCTCGAGTTCGTCCGCGATAGCGCTGCCGCGCGAGACCTGGATTTCGCCGCCGCGGCTCACCGTCGCGGTGAAGAGATAGTCGCCGCCGGCCTGGACTTCGACGGTTTCGCCGTGGTTGCCGTCGACGGGGATGACGATGTGTCGGGAGGTGATCTCGGGGGTGACCATCTGGCCTGCGGCCTGGCCGCCGCTTCCGGTACCGGTACCGGCACCGGCACCGCCACCGCTGCCGTTTGCACTGGCACCGGCCCCGTAGTTCGGATTCTCGTCGTGGGTCCGCACGTCGATGTCGATCCCGAGTCGGTTTTCGATATCCGTGATCCGGCCGCCGCCCTTGCCGATGACCGTCGAGATGTCGTCCTCCTCGACGTAGACGACGGCTCTGTCCTGACCCTTGAGGAGGACGTCGACGTAGCCGCGGGCGACCGAGCGGATCTCGCGTTCGATCTCCTGCTTCGCGATGCGGTCGACGCCGGACTCGCTGCCGGGACCGCCCTCCTCGTCTTTGAGCGGGACGGTGACGACCTGGCGGTTGAAGGTGTAGATTTCGTACTCGGGGTCGCCGGTCTCGAAGTTCGTAACCTGGATCACGGGGCGAGCCAGGTCCTCCTCGGTGAGTCCGGCTGGGACCTTGACCTCCGTGCGCACGTCGTAGACGGTCTCGACCTCGCCGGCCTCGATGTAGACGACGGTGTCGACGACCTGGGGGATCATCCCGAGTTCGACGCGGCCGACGAGGCGCTGGAGGGCGTCGATCGGTCGGGTCGCGTGGACGACGCCGATCATACCGACGCCGGCCAGGCGCATGTCCGCGAAGACCTCGAAGTCGTCGGTCTTACGGACCTCGTCGTAGATGGTGTAGTCGGGTCGGACCATCAACAGGGCGTCCGCGGTTTTGGCCATCTCGCCGCCGAGTTCAGTGTACTGGGTGATCTCGGGGCCGACCTGGAGGTCGCGGGGCTTTTCCATCGTCTTGACCGCGTAGTCGTGGTTCGAGATGAACCGGGCGACGGCCTGGGCGAAGGTCGACTTCCCGGCTCCGGGGGCACCGGAGATGAGGACGCCGCGCTGGCGCTCTAGCAGGCGATCCTTCAACTCTTCGGCGTTCTCGTAGTCTTCGATGTCCGTCTGGGCGATCGGCCGGACGGCGGTGATCTCGATGCCGTCCGCAAACGGCGGGCGGCCGATGGCGATCCGGTAGTCCCGAAACTGGACGATCTTCATGCCCGGTTCCGAGAGTTCGATGAAGCCCTCGGGGGACTCCTTCGCGCCGTCGACGACCTCGCGGGCGTACTCGTCCATCGTGGCCTCATCAAGTGGTTCGTCGGCGATCTCCTCGTAGCGCATCTCGCCGAGTTCGCCCCGCTTTGCCATCGGGACCGTGTTCGTTTTCAGGTGGACGCTCATCGTCGACTCGTCGAAGTAGTTCTCGACGGTGAGCGTGCCCACGTCGACTTCGCGGGTTTCCGGGGCGACGTGTTGGACATCGAGCCCCTTCGCCTCGGCGACCTCGGCCTGGACGATGTCGCTCGTCAGGAAGGTCGCGTCGAGGTCCTCGGCTACGTCGCGAATGAGCGCGTCGATCTCGCCCTCGGAGGCATGGCCGCGCTCGATGGCGTTCGGCCGCTCGCCGACGTACTCGAGTTCGATGACGCCGTCGTCGGCGAGATCGGCCAGGCGCTGGAGTTCCTCCAGGCCGTCCCAGCCGGTCTCGATGCCGTCGTTCGCCTGCGCCTCGAGTTCCGCGACGACCGCTTCCGGTACCGAGATCGTCGCTCCCTCGAACTGCCCATCGTCAATCGTCGCCGAAACGCGGCCGTCGATGACCACGCTCGTATCCGGCACGACGTTCATACGGGACGTTGGTTTCCCGACGGCAATAAAGGGTGTCCTCGCGACGGCATCCGTGTCCAGGCCAGATCGGGCGACGGTTTCGGCCGGTGTTACAGCCGGTGCAATCAACACGCTCGCCGCCGTATCCCATCCCATGCCACCAACCGAGAGCATCGTCACGCTCACCCGCGAACTCGTCTCGATCCCGAGCCACGAGGACGAGACCGAGGCGGGCGAGTTCATCGAGTCGTGGCTCCGCCGCGAGACGGACGCCGACGTTCGCCGCGATTCGGTCGGAAACGTTTTCGCTCGAGCCGGAACGGACGGGACTGAAGGCGAGAGTGAAGGTGAGGACGAGGACGACGACGAAGGCGAGAGCGAGACTGCGACCGTATCCGGCTCGACGACCGGAAACGCGGCGACCCCCGACGGAGAAACCGGCGACCGGAGCGCCGAGACCCTCGCGCTCGTCGGGCACCACGACGTCGTCGCGCCCGCCGAGTCCCAGACCGACGACGACGGCGCGTACGTCGTCGAGGAACGCGACGGCCGACTCTACGGTCGCGGCGCGGCAGACATGAAGGGCGCGCTCGCGGCCGCCATGCTCGCCTTCCGTGACAACGAGATGCGTCGCACCTCCGAGGCCGGAACGGAGACCGGCGACGCCGACCCCGGTGGCGAACTCGTCTTCGCGAGCTTCGTCGGCGAGGAGGTCGGCGGCACCGGCGCGCGACACGCCATCGACGAGGGGTTCGCACCCGAGTTCGCCGTCGTCGGCGAGGGGTCGACGAACTACTCCGGGTCGGACGTGACGGACGTCGCTGTCGCGCACAAGGGCCGACGCGGCAGTACGATCACCGCCCACGGCAGCGCGGCCCACGCGAGCGAGGTCGAGGCCGGCGAGAACGCGATCTACCGGGCGACCGACGCCATCGAGACGATTCGCGACCTCGCGCCGCCGACCGTCTCCGTCGCGGGCGAGACGCTCGAGGGAACCGTCGTCGTCACCGAAATCGAGGGCGGCACGGCGATGAACGTCGTTCCCGACCGCTGCGAGTTCACCATCGACGAGCGGACGGTGCCGGGCGAGCGCGCGCCGCTCGCGGACATCGCGGATCTCCCAGGCGTCGAGTGGACCATCGAGCAGGATCTCCCGCCGATGCGGTGTGACGACGCGGCCTTCGCCGACGCCGTGCAATCGGCCGCCGACGCCGCCCAGTCCGGCGCTCCTGAACTCGTGACGAAACCCCACGCGACCGACGCGGGGTGGCTCTCCGAGGCCGGGTCGGAGTGCGTCATCTACGGCCCCGCCGAACCCGGCGAGGCGCACACGGACGACGAGAGCGTGTCGATCGCGGTCCTCGAGCGGTGTTACGAGACCTACCGCCGGATCGCAGCACAGTGGCCCCAGTGACGGCCCGAGTTCGGTGCGTCGGTTCGGACCGCTTGGTGGGCGTCAGCTCCGGGCACCCGCAGGCTGGTTTGGGACTGCGCCGGGAACTCGTTGCGGACCGTCTCAGACGCCGGGGACGCCGACCGCCTCGAACCCGGTAATCCCCACTGCGGCGAGGACGTACAGCACGATCAGGACGGTGACCCATGCGACGAGGCCGATCATCGCCGCGGCGGTCCAGTCGGCGGGATACCGGAAGTTGATCACCGCGATGTACGCGAGCAGTGCGAGCAACGGCCCAACGAGCGGGATCCACCCGACGAAAAAGCCGACGACCGCCCAGACGATCGCGCCGAACAGCGCGGTGACGATGGCGTGATCGAAGCTCTGTGCGCCGACAATGACCCGCGCGCCGACGTAGATTCCCAGCGCGCCGATCAGCAGGCTCACGACGAAGACGATAGCTGATGCCAGAACCATACTCGTAGAACGGTCAGCAAGGGCGAATAGTCCCGGGCTTGCAATTTCCACCTGACTCACCGCCGTCGAGGGTGCTCGTCCGTCGGTAGGGCAGTTGATCGGCGCGCGAGTTCTCGGTCGCGATTACACTCATCGGAGTCGATAGTTCGATGCAGCGTTTCCGAATACCGCCCTCGCCGACGAGCGATTTCTGAACTCGGTCGGCGATGGAACTCCGTCGCGGCGTTACCCGTCGTCCGGGTCGGTGGGGTTGCGTTCGGTGTCGGCGTTGGGTTCCGTGTTCGGGTTCGCGTTCGCGTTCCCGCCCCGGGCGTCCCGGGCAGCGTCGGGATCGACGAGCAGGACTTCAGGCGGTGCGCGACAGCCACAGGGGGCTGCGATGCCCGTCGCGGGGCCGTGGATCGTCACCGTCGTGACCGGCTGACCGCAGAGCGGACAATCCGGTAGTGAGGCGGTGGTCGGTTCGTCGGGCGGGTCCGCGAGATCATCGCCCATCGTCGCCTCCGGCCGTCGGCTGCGCTAGTGGGTGGGTGAGCGAGCGTGGCGAGACATCTAACTGGCGATACGTCGGTCGTGCGGGATGTTTATGTCCCGGTAGAATGTACGCAAGCATGGCGACCAATCCCTTCACGGGTTGGGAAGCCAAGTCTCGGGTGGTTCCAGCACCCGGGGCATTTCAATAAACGCCCACTCCCTCTAACGGGTTTTCTTGGCTTCCGTTCACTACGTTGTTGTAGGGTGACTTATATCTACTGCTAAGTGGTGGAATTCCCAGTGGCTACTCGGTTTCTCACCAGTGTGATCACAGTAACTCAGATCGTCTTGGTTGGCTGAACTCGGGCACGTGGGTGCCGTCTATCCTCAGATTCAGTTCGAACACATCCTCGGGAAGCAAGGACGCGCAATACAACATCGCCAAGATTGGCGGTGACTTCCTTATCTGCTACTCAGCAACCTCTCGGTTACTCTGAACTCGTGTGTTGATTCAGGAAATCGATTTTCGTGATGCCGATCCGTAGAGGTAGAGAGGTCCAGTATTGCTAATTGAAAATATGATCCACTATTTGTTCAGCAGAGTACCAGGCTGGTAACATCACAACTAGACCTACAATAATCGCTGTAAGTTCTGATAAACCAATCCCAAATACATATCCGGTATGTAATAGAGCACCCACAAATAAGAGTCCGAAACCAACTTGACTCGACCAAATACTCTGAGCCCTAACCTGTGCCTTTTGTTGAATTGGCATGACATTACACATATGTGAAGTAACTGTTCCAGCACCAATTAAAGCAGTTCCAATAACTAAGTTGAACATCCGAGTTTGAATTGCTATTTCGTCAGTCCATCCAAACAGCATGATTGAGTAACCAATACTCAACCCAAATAGCCCAATGAATGTCGGTATGTACTGTTCTCCTTGACTAATATATTCTCTTTTCAAACCCTTAAAACTCCAATAATTTTTTCTACTTTCAAATCCCTGATTATCCTCAGAGACGTGACTTATTCTCTCATATATGGACTCAAACAATACACTAGACAACCATCTATATACAGTATTACCAAAATATGTGGCTATTGCAGACATCAGAATTATACAGAAACCAATCGTGAAATGCATTAGTCGAGGTTTGAAAAATGCTGAGGGAGTAGTCTTCACTCCTATTATTGGAAGGAATAATGCAAATATAAGTCCAAGTATTATTGCATAGGATATTGTAAGTAATAATAGTAGTATAATTTTAAATAAAAACTTGGATAATGAAATAACTTGAGATTTGATTTGCATTCCTGTGCTTCGAAAATCATTATATTATAATATCTCTTACGTTCTGGTGAAGCGTACACAATCTACAAATCCCGTGTATACATTCGGGAATTAGGTTTTGATGGTTGCGTTAAACCACTAGGTGCGGCAGAGATATCAATAAATCGGAGGTGTTGAAGCAGGACAATTTGGCTGTCTATGATGCGGATCTCCTGCTTCACCGAACATCTTGATTACACAAAGAGGTTCAGAAATGAAAAGAGAATTAAGTCTTCTGGAAGGCCAGTAGTGTCACCTCTATCATTGGATTTTTCACTACAGCCTTAGCCACAAGCATTAGTTGCAGAATATCATATCTGCTATTGATGACGAAGAATTGGATACCAACGGGATATGCCGACCCCGACCCCTACGTTGTTAATGACCGCTGGATCATGATTATCGGACTTGTGCTGATTCTGCCAGTTTTTATGCTCGTTCGCCCGTCGCTGATTGAGGGCGCGTCCATCTTCTCTACTTTGATTATCACACTTGGGGACACCACTAATCTAATCCAAATCCCACTTCTTTACGTCTTCTCAACTGTCCTTATAATCCTTAGCTGGATATTCATCTCCGGAGCTATCATCGTCACACTTCATGAGGGAGTCCACTACACAATCAGTGCAATTCAAGGATTGAATCCAAA
The DNA here is from genome assembly GCF_034808065.1 of Natrialba sp. PRR66. NCBI lineage: Archaea > Methanobacteriati > Methanobacteriota > Halobacteria > Halobacteriales > Natrialbaceae > Natrialba > Natrialba sp. PRR66. Next base: position 75,745 of record NZ_JAXHGN010000002.1, read on the forward strand.
GTTTCAATGGAGTAGCCATCTGGGCCTAAAGAATCCCAGTATCGTCGCCTATACAGAAAGAATTAGACGAAGAGAGAATATGCTGATGTTGCTAGGTCCCTTTGCTGTCCTCACTCCTTTCTGTGCTGCAGCCATGTGGTTTACAAGCGGATTCATTTCAGCAACAGCGGCCATTATGTTTTCAGTGAACACTGTTGCCTCTTGTGCTGACCTGTATAATTTTGTTCAAATAACTATGATGCCGAAAGGTACGCTGTTCGCCAACTTCAACGATGATGGCAATCTTCATTCCGAGTTTGCAACGCCTCTTGAGAAAGAATCCGCATAACCCTATTTCATGTGCTTCAACTGGAATTCAGCGTGCGAAGCCAGGGGGCGTAATCTTTTGACGCTGCCCCTGTGACAACACGCGGCAGTCTCTCTCTCACACGAAATCCGAGCGAGCGAGTGCCAGCACCTATTTGACGGACAATATTATCACAGACCCGACTACCGAGTTCAGCGTAGCCGATACACTACCGTCGGGCGGCAGTTCGAACACGTGATCAGTCGGTGAACTCGACTTACGACGACAATTGATGCGCCTCCACCTGGCGAATGTGAAGAACCCCAAGTGAAACCACCCGGAATACCCGGAACCACGAGGTTGATACTTCGCCCTTGCGTACCGAACGCCCATGGCAACCGATCAGGCCCGAAGCGAGAGCGAGGGGACTGACACCTACGACGCATTCGAATCGCGCGTCGAACGCATCGCCAACGTCTCGAACGCCGCCGGCGTCCTGCAGTGGGACCAGGAGGTCGTGATGCCCGACGAGGGCACGCCGGCCCGCGCGAAACAACTCTCGACGCTCTCCTCCGTCAGCCACGAACTCCTCACCGCCGACGAGACCGGCGACCTGCTCGACGAACTCGAGTCGAGCGAACTCGACGAAGAGCAAACCGCTGTCGTCCGCGAAGTCCGCCGGCGCTACGACCGCGAGACGAGCGTCCCGCAGGAACTCGTCGCGGAAATCTCCGAGACGACCGCGAACGCCCATCCCGTCTGGAAACGCGCCAGAGAGAACGACGACTTCGAGGAGTTCGCGCCCACCCTCGAGAAACTGGTCGAGTTACAGCGCGAGTACGCGAACCACATCGACCCGGACGAAGATCCCTACGCCGTCCTCTTCGCCGACTACGAGCCCTACATCGACCTCGAGACCGCAGAGCGAGTGCTCGAGCGACTGCGCGATGAACTCGTGCCGTTGATCGACGCCGTCCAGGACAGCGACGCCGACCTCGAAACGGACGCCTTCGCGGGGACGTTCGACGACGACGATCAGGAAGCCCTCGCCCGCGACGCCCTCGATTCGCTCGGCTACGACTGGGATCGGGGCCGACTGGACACGGCACCGCATCCCTTCTCCACGGGGACGCAGTTCGACGCCCGCGTGACGACCCGGTTTGACCCGGACGACCTGCTCGGGTCGATCACCTCGACCATCCACGAGTTCGGCCACGCGAATTACACGCTCGGCCTGCCCGACGAGGGCTACGGCACGCCGCTCGGCGAGGCGCGTGACCTCTCCGTACACGAGTCCCAGTCCCGGCTCTGGGAGAACCACGTCGGCCGCTCGCAGGCCTTCTGGGAGTACTTCCTGCCGATCGCCCGCGAGCGCTTCCCCGAACTCGAATCGGTCTCCCCCGAGGCGGCCTACGAGGCCGCGAATCAGGTGTACGACGACAACCTCATCCGCACCGAAGCGGACGAACTCACCTACCACCTCCACATCGTGATCCGCTTCGAGATCGAACGTGACCTGATCGCGGGCGACCTCGACGTCTCGGAGGTTCCCGACGCCTGGAACGACAAGTACGAGGAGTACCTGGGCGTGCGCCCCGACACCGACGCGGAGGGCTGTCTGCAGGACATCCACTGGTCCCACGGCTCGTTCGGGTACTTCCCGACGTACTCGCTCGGCTCCGTGCTGGCGGCCCAGCTCTACGCCGCCGCCGAGGACGACCAGGGCGAGTTCACCGAGCAGATCCGCGAGGGCGAGTTCGGTGGCCTCAACGGCTGGCTTCGCGAGAACATCCACCGGCACGGCAAGCGCTACACGACGCCCGACCTGATCGAGCGGGCCACCGGCGACGAACTCGGGGCGGACCCCTTCCTCGCGCACGTGAAATCGAAGTACGGCGCGTTGTACGACCTCGACGAGTACTGAGCCGATCGGCCGCGGTTCGATTCGGTTGGCCCGGTGTGATTAGTGATTAGTGACTAGTCGGTAGTCACTCGTTCGATCGATTCGACGACGCGTCGTCGGAGACGGCCTCCGGAAGCGGGTCGACCCGAAAGACGTACTCCGCGTAGACGCCGTCGAGATTCGTCGGGTGCTCCTCGGCGGTGTGCGCGCGGCAGAGAACCGCCTCCGCCTCCACGGCACCCTTGCCGGTCTCTTCTTGATACCGCTCGCGGACGACGAACGCCGCCGGTTCGTCGCACCCGCGTCGGTGGCATTCGCGGGACGATGCAGGTGTTTCGGCCATACGTTCGCTACTAGAACACGACGGATAATAGCGGGCGGGGTGGCGCGGGAGACGCGGGAGCCGAGATCGCAGCGGCGACCGGCGACGACGGGCCGCCGTCGGTCCCCGCCCTATAAAAGCGGGCTGGCACTGCCAGGTCTAGACTCTCCCGTCGCGATCCCCAGAATCGAGTATGCGACTCTCCATTCCGGGCGTTCCCGGCGTCTACTACGACACTGACGCGGGAACGACCGCCCTCGCGACGTTCATGTCAACCGCCGGCCGCCGCGCGCCGAAACCGAGCGGTTACGCCGTCCAGATCCTGCCGTACCTCTGGTCGTTCGACGTCGACCTTCACGAGGTTCCCAACGACCACCCAATCCAGTACCTCCACCCCGAAAGTGCGGTGAGCCTCGGCGAACTCACGACCGGCCCCCGAGCCCGCCAGGCCGGCACCGAACTCGAGTCGGTCCTCCGCTTTGCCTGGTCGGTCAACCAGGAGGTCGAGTCCGCGACGGATGCCCTCCTCGGAAACGAATCGACCCGGGACGGCGTGACGATCGAAATCCGGGACGGACACATCGTCGCCGACGGCGACGAACTCGCGACCGACGAGTTCGATATCGACGCCGAGGGCGGCGACAGGGATAGTGACGGTGACAGCGGCCGGTCGACGGACGCGACGCGCGAACGGGAGTCCGATGCCGATGCCGATGCCGGTACCGGTACCGACGCCGAGTCTGATTCCGATACCGATGTCGATGCCGCTGACGACCCCGAGCGCTTCGATACCGGCTCGGAACGGTGATCGCCGGTCGTTAACCGCTAACCGCTGATCGCTGATCGCTGATCGCCGACTGCTCATCCCGGCCCGTCGTTTTTGTTCACTCGCCGTGTACGTCCGATTATGAACGTCGTCACGACGCTCCCCTCGGCGACCGAGATCGTCGCCGCACTCGGTCTCGAACCCGTCGGTGTCTCACACGAATGTGACTATCCACCCCGGGTCGAATCGCGCCCGTCGATCACCCACTCGCGGATCGACGCAGACGCCTCGAGCGACGAAATCGACCGGCAGGTGCTCGACGCAGCCACCGGCGGCGTCTACGATATCGACACCGAGACGCTGGCCGAACTCGATCCCGACCTCGTCGTCACGCAGGGGATGTGCGATGTCTGCGCCGTCGACGAGGTCGTCGTCGAGGACGCCATCGAGGAGATTCCCGCCGATCCGGAGCTCCTGACGACCGATCCTCACAGCGTCGCGGACGTGCTCTCGGACATCACGCGCATCGGCCGCGCGACGAACCGCGAGGAGCGCGCACGATCCCTCCGCGCGGAACTCGAAGCCAGGATCGCCCGCCTCAGGGAGCACACCGTCGACCTGACCGACGAGGAACGCCCGCGGGTCGCCGTCTTCGACTGGACCGACCCCGTCATGGTCGCCGGCCACTGGACGGCCGAACTCGTCTCGTGGGCCGGCGGCGAGTACGGCCTGGCCGACCCCGGCGAGCGCTCCCGGCCGCGCGAGTGGGACGAGATCCGCAACTACGACCCCGAATGCATCGTCGTCGCGCCCTGCGGCTTCGACCTCGACCAGACGGCCGCAAACCTGTCCGACCTGACCGAGCGCGACGGCTGGGCGGACCTGACCGCCGTCCGCGAGGGCCGCGTCTGGGCGATGGACGGCAACCACTACCTCAACCGCCCCGGTCCGCGACTCGTCGACACGCTCGAAGCGCTCGCGCCCATCGTTCAGCCCGACCTGTTCGACGGCAGCGACGAACCACCCGCGGGCGACGAGTTCACGATTCCCCTCGCCGAACTGGAACACCGCTCGACGGCTGCAGCTGAACTCGACGCGCGGATGGAGTCGTGACCCGCGATCCGACTTCCGACGCTGCAGCCGACACCGCCGGTTCGCGCTCCGGTGGCGACGAATGCGGCCCGACGCTCGTCATCCCCGAATCGGTTCGCCGGACGATCTGCGACCGCGCTCGCGAGGGCGATCCCGAGGAGATTTGCGGGATTCTCGGCGGAGTGTTCGATCCAGAGCGGAGCCGCGTCCGGTCGCAGTATCCCGCGACGAACGTCGCCGAGACGCCGCGCACGCGATACCGGATCGATCCCGAGGAACAACTCGAGTGCTTCGAGCGACTCGAGGCTCGCGGCGAGGAGATCGTCGGGTTCTACCACTCACATCCGCGCGGCCCGCCGCGTCCGAGCGAGACGGATATCGACGCGGCGACCTGGGCGGACCGGTCGTACCTGATCGTCTCGCTCGACCCGTTCGCGGTCGGATCGTGGCGCTGGCGGGCGGATGCCGGCGGCAACACAGCAGCCGAGACGGCGGCCGACGATGGCGAGGTTGCCGACGGCGGTCACTTCGAACGCGACCGGCTCCACACGGAGTGAAAAGCGGGAGCCTTCGAGTGGTCTCGCGGTCGCGTCTCTCCATCGACACCTCATCGCACGACTGCTGTGCGATCAGCGTGGACACCGTTTCAGTTGTTACGATCCGTCTCGTCGTCCGCCCGCGCCTCCGCCGCCTTCGCTCTGAACTCCTCGATCTGCTCGCTCAATTTCTTGCCGACGGCGTACGTGAAGTCGTCCGGCATCAACCCGCGCTGAACGTCGATCGTCACCATCGTATCGCAGCCCTCGACGATCTCCGGTGCCCAACTCCCCTGCGCTAATTTCGACTCGTCCGTCACGACCGCCTTGCCGTCCTCGACGTCGATGAACGCCGTCACAGTGTTCCAGATGCGCGGATCGCTCGTCGTCGCCTCGTCGAACAGTCCCTCGAGCCGGGACTCTTTGATCGGCTCGTCGCGCAACTCGACCACCAGGTCTTCGAGCGCGTCGGCCATCGCCTCGTACTCGGCCGCCCGCTCGGTTCGCTCATCGTCACCGTTCGGATCTGCACTCGCGTCCGCTCCGTCCGTCATCGCATCTCCCTCCCGTTGCCGGCGGTGTCGTTCATACAGAAGCATACCCGCGGTTGCGGTATAAACTCGGTGTCCCGTCTCCGTTCGTGCGATGCTCTCACAGTGAACGACCGCCTACTCCGCCGCCCGGAGCACGCTGGGAACCCACTCGCGATTCGGGTCCTCCGTCTCCTCCATCCACTCGATCAACCGCGTTCGGAGTTCCCGCCGTTCATCCGCGTAGTCGGGGTGGTCAATCAAATTCTGCAACTCCGCTGGATCGGCCTCGAGATCGTACAGTTCGTCGACACCGGGTCCGTTGTAGACGTACTTGTAGCGGTCCGTGCGAACCATCCGCTGCGTGTAGAGACCGAACTCGTCGCCGTGGTACTGCGCGAACGTCGAGTTCGGCCACTCCGTCGCGAGGGCGTCGGGATCGCCGCCGTTTTCGAGCAGGGGAACGAGGCTCCGCGAATCGAACGTCTCGGGAATCGACACGTCGCCGATATCGAGGAACGTCGCCGCCAGATCGTGCAAGTGAACGGGCGCGTCACAGACCGTTCCGGATCGGGTGACGCCGGGCCAGCGCACCTGCAACGGAATGTGGTACGTATCGTCGTACATCAGCGGCCCCTTGTTGAACTGGCGGTGGCCGCCGATGAAATCGCCGTGATCCGAGGCGTGGACGACGACGGTCTCCTCGGTCAGCCCCCGTTCGTCGAGTTCATCGAGGATCCGCCCGAACTGGTCGTCAATCAGCGTGACGAAGCCCCAGTACTTCGCGATCGCTTCGGCCCAGCGGTCCCAGTCGAAGCCGCTGACGCCGCGGTAGTCGAGGTAGTTTTCCTGCACCTGGGGCTTGCCCGCGTAGGTCTCCGCGTAGCTTTCGGGCGGCTCGATCTCGTCGGGGTCGTACATCGAGGCGTAGGGCTCGGGGACGACGTAGGGATGGTGCGGGCCGTAGAAGTCCGCCCGGTGGAAGAAGGGGCTATCGCGGTCGCCGTCCGCGTGTGCCTCGATGGCGTCGATCGTCCGCTCGGCCAGGAACCAGGCCCGGGTTTCCTCGACGTCGATCGACGTCTTCGCCGCGACGAACGTCCCATCGCCGTCGTCTCGCGGCTCGTCGCCGGTGTAGATCACGTCTTCGAGTTCGGCTTCGCCGATCGGCGTCCCGCGTTCGGCGCGGTACTCGCGGAACGCGTCGTCGATGTTGTCGTGGTGTTTGTCGCTGCCGCCGAGATAGGAAAAGCCGAAGTCGTCGGGGGTCTGATCGCGCCCGACGTGCCACTTGCCGGTGTACGTACAGTCGTAGCCGGCGGCGTCGAGTTCCGCGGCGAAGGTCGGAATGTTGGGCGGAAGATTCGGCTGGAGCGCGTCGTCCTCGTGGCAGTTGTTCAGCATGCCGTGGCCGTGGGGGAACTGGCCGGTCAGCAGCGACGCGCGGGCGCTCGAGCAGATACTGATCGGCGTGAACGCGTGCTCGAAGCGCATGCCGGTCGCCGAGAGGTGATCTATCGTATCGGTCTCGACGGTGTCGGCGACCGTCCCGTCGCGGGCGCTGCAGTCGTAGCGCTCCTGGTCGGTGAGGACGAGCAGGACGTTCGGTCTGGTGTCAGCATCGGCCATCGTTCCCGCTACGTCGGCGCTGCAGTTAACGATGGGACCTGGATCTGCTTCGAGTCCCGTTCATCGCTTGTTTCGCGCTCTGTTCTCACTTTCTCACCGTCCCGCTCGAGACCTGCTCGCCAGATATAAACACGCTCTCAGTAAACCCGCATACTCATTACGCCCCGGTTCGATGCGTCACGCGTGCCAACGGCATCCTGTGGGGAATGTGAGTGGAGTTACCGGGCCGATGACGACGCCACGACTGAACTCGACCAGGCGATGATCGACCACCACGTCGAAACCGGTCACTCGCCGATCAAGCGGGCCGATCTCGTCGAGCCGATTCCCGCCCATGCACTCAACGGCGCGACTGCAAGTGACCGCGAGCGGGGAACTGCAATCGAAACCGGAACTGAGGCCGAGAGCGAGACGGAACCCAAGGCCGAACCGGCTGTTGAACTCGAGAAAAACTAACGTCCGGCCGATCGGAACCGACCGAGACGGACCGCGCGGCGGCGATTCGGTCGCGCTTTTCGATGTTCGAGACGTTACGAGTCGAAGTCCGCGAACGTCGGACGCTCGTACTCGCCCGGGAACGCCTCGACGGGGACCTGCATCTGGTCGCCCGAGTTCATATCTTTGATCGTCACCTCGTCGTTTGCGAGGTCCTGTTCGCCGGCGATGACGACCGTCTCGGCGTTGATGGAGTCCGCGTAGTTCAACTGCGAGCCGAAGGAGCGCCCGGCGACGTCCGTCTCGACGACGTGGCCGCGCTCGCGGAGGTCGCGGGTGATCCGGGCCGCCTCCGGTCGGGTGTCGCCGATCTGGAGGACGTAGTAGTCAGTCGTCACCTCCTCGTCGGGCCAGACGCCGGCGCGCTGGCACAACAGCGCCAGCGTCGCGTGACCGGGTGCGACGCCGACCGCGGGCGTCGGCTGCCCGCCGAAGCTCTCGATCAGGTCGTCGTAGCGGCCGCCGCCGAAGATCGACCGCGAGACCTCGCCCGCGGAGTCGAAGCACTCGAAGACGACGCCCGTGTAGTAATCCAGTCCGCGGGCCGTCTCGAGCGAGATCGTACAGTACTCGCGCGCGCCGAAATCGTCGGCCGCCTCAAGGACGTGCTGGAGGTTGTCGACCGCAGCGTCGACGCGATCGGTGTCCGCGAACGCTCTAACCGCCTCGAGATCGCCACCGGCGACGAGGTCGTCGAACTCGACCGCCTGATCAGCCGTCAGCCCCGCCCCGATCAGCAGATCGTGGTACTCCGCCGTCGAAAGCTTGTCCGACTTGTCGACCGCGCGGATCGCGTCGTCGATATCCACGTCCGCATCGTAGGTCTCGAGCACGCCGCCCAGGATGTCCCGGTGGGAGATTCTGAACTCGAAGTGCTCGTCGGTGAGCCCAAGGTTCGTTAGCGCGTCGGCAGCCCAGGCCAGGATCTCGGCGTCAGCTTCGGGCTCCGAGGAGCCGAAGATGTCGACGTTCGTCTGGTAGAACTCGCGCTGGCGGCCCTGCTGGACCTGTTCGTAGCGCCAGAACGGCCGGGTCGAGAACCACTTGATCGGCTTCGAGAGTTCCTGTTGCTTGGCGACGACCATCCGGGCGACGGTTGGGGTCAGTTCGGGCGTCAGGGTGACATGCCGGCCGCCCTGATCCTCGAAGGAGTACAGTTCCTCGACGATGTCATCCCCGCTCTTGTCGGTCCACATCTCGGCTCGTTCGAGCGCCGGCGTCCCGATCTCGCGGAAGCCGTAGCCGCGGGCGGTGTCCTCCAGGGTGTCGATGGTCGCCCGTCTGGCGGCCATCTCGCCCGGATAGAAGTCACGAAAGCCCTTGATCCGGTCGTACATGACTGGTGGTTCACCGAGGGCGGACTTCTATCCTTTCGTTTGGGAACGTCGCTCTCAGCGTCCCGCGAGCGCTTCGATCGCGAGCCCGATGACGGTCGCAATGGCATAGAAGTAGCCGATCAGGAGTCCGTACCCGACTGCCGCCCCGACAGCGCTTTCGCGGAAAAACTCGCCCGTTCGATGCACGAGCGCGTCGATCGGTGCCATCACGATCCCGAGCACTCCCTCGACAACCGTGAGGAGCGCCGACTCTTCGGCGAACTCGAGGAGTACCAGATACACTCCCAGGAGGACCCACAGCAGGGCGAACGGAAGCAAGATCGTCGCGCGAGGCGCGATCGCCTCGACGAACTGCTCGATCACAACGGGTCTGAATTCGAGCATGGACTATCGTTCCCCTGGAGGCGATAACGGTGCCGGAGAATCGGCTGTGATCCGCATCCACGTTTCAGTTTCATGTCGAGTTCACCGTCAAGAGCATTTTGTCCACTCTTCCAGAGCTTCGCGCAACCGAAATAGAGCGTGTGGGCTTCGGCCCGTCAGATCAGCGAGACGTCGCCGTTGTGATCGAGCAGGCTGTTGCCCGTGCTCGGATGCTCCCCGTTGTCGGCATCGTAGTAATCCGAATTCCCGTTCATCATCCCGGTGATCTCCTGCTCCGCATCGAGATACGACGTTGCTTCGTGGGGTGCCGAATCGTCGATATGCGCCCCAACGATCCCGTAGTTACTGTACGGCCCCGTCCAGATTCGGCCGTGCGTTCGGCCGAGGACGCCGAACGGACCCGACGCGACGGACGCTTCGTTTTCGATCCATTCCCCGTCGATGTACATGTGGCGACCGTATTCGACGGGCCAGGTGTTCCACAGAATCCCGCCCTCGCTGTCGATTTCGACGGCCAGATCGTTCGCATTCGCGGTCGAGTTCGACAGCAGGTTGACCGGCCCCTTGAGTTCGTAGCCGCCGCTGTCCTGGGCGTGGTAGTACTTCGGTACGTACGACGGATAGGACGCGTCCGCCGACACCCCGTCGTCGGTGAACATGAGCGTTTCCTGTTGCGTTTCGAACAGCGTCTCCCACTCGTCTCCGGTCGCATACAGCGCGTCCCAGTCTCGCCGTTCCTCGCGTTTGGCCTTCTCCGGAAGGTCGTCCGCCTCGGGATCCGGTCGCTCGATCGTTCGCTCTTCGACGACCTCCGACTTTCCGTACCGTTCTTTCAGTTCTGAACTCGTCTTTCGCTTCGTGATCGTGACCGCCGTTGGCCTGATCGTGGCGCGCGTTACGATCGTTCCTGTGACGCGGAACTCGCCCAGTTCGCGGGCGGACCCATCCGTTGCGCCCGCGCCGCCGATTCCGAATCCGGTTCCGGTCGCGAGGAGACTCGCGCCGAGTGCGCCGAGTGCCGTCCGCCGGTTCATGTTCGTCGAAGTCCGGTTCTCGTCGTCGGGAGTGTCTCGTGTCATCCCATCAACCAAATTGTTATATTTTATAGTGTATTTATCAGGTTGATTTATATACTGGTTTGTTGGTCTGATTCCGCCCCGAAACTCATCGTAGCTGCGTGACGACCCGGATGGCACAGTGGATAGAAATCGCCTGCAATAGGCTGAATCCGGCGTAAAACCAGCCTCGTTCCGGATATTGTACCGTAACCCATCAGTATATTATCGAACACCAGTAAGGAGCCGAACATGACTACAGAAGAGGGGCCGATAGCGAAAGATGCCTACGACAAATTGGCGGATACATACGCACAGGACGTGGAAAACTCCGCGTATAATGCCCATTTGGAGTTTCCGGGAACAACGGCTCTTATACCGGACGTGGATGGGAAACAGATTCTCGATGCAGGGTGTGGAAACGGGCGATACACAGAATGGTTACTCGACCAGGGAGGCGAGGTCGTGGCCATCGATGTGAGCACAGAGATGCTTACTCGTGCTACTGAACGGTGTGGCGGGCGAGCAGAGTTTCATCAAGCAGATCTTGGTGCCCCACTTGATTTTGCAACAGCAGATGAGTTTGACGGTATTGTGAGCGGTCTCGCACTCGACTACGTACAGAACTGGCACCAGCCGTTCACCGAATTCGCCCGCCTTCTCAAACCGGGTGGGTTCTTCGTATTTTCAGTGATTCACCCGCTCGACGAATACAATATTGACGGTGATATGAATTACTTCGAGGTTGAGCAGAGAACGAAGGAGTGGGAACCTCCTGTTCCGTACTACCGGCGTCCATTTTCGGACGTACTCAGTCCACTACTCGAGACCGGCTTTCGGGTGGATGCGATAACTGAACCGCAGCCCACGGACGCCTTCAAAGAGCAACGGCCAGAGCGATTTGAGAAGGAGTCAAAGCAGCCGGTCTTCCTCTGTCTACGGGCCGTGAGACGAGAGAGTTAGCTGTTGTATCCGTTCATTTCAAGCGGTCCCGAAGTCTTGATAACACCGCTTCCGTCGCGATTACGGACCGAGTTCAGCCGGCGGACGAGGTGGTTTCGATGGTGGTGTGGTGGTGTCGCCGCCTCGAGCCCACCGCCAACTCGGCTGGCCGCCGCGACCCGAGTTCAGATTGCTGAACTCGTCTCGCGGTGGCTTAGTCCGAGTCGGATCGATCCGGGACCGGTGGAGCGACGCGACAGCCACAGGGGCCGGCGACGGCTTCGCCCGGGCCGATCATGGTGGTTTGTGCGATGGGTCTGTCACAGCGGGGACATCGAGGAAGGCTCGAGTTCGTCGGTTCGTCCGCTGTGTCGGTAGTGGTCGCGTCCTGCGCGGTGCCTGCATCGGTGCCGTCGGCGTCGGCTCCGTGCTCGGAATCTGTCTGATCGGTCATACCGACTGGCACCTCGCTGGTCCCGTCCCATCGTAGGAGAGACTCGCTACTGGTCGAACCCGTCGATGCATCAGGCGTGCGGGATGTTTATATCCCGTGAGAATGTACGCAAACATGGCTTGTAAACCCTCCTGGGTTTGGAAGCCACGTCTCGGATGTCATCACCATCCGGGACATTTCATGTCCATTTGGTGGCTTCCGTTCTAATTGTTGATTGGTAGTGACTTATATCTACCGCACAGGGAGAGGAATCGGAAGCGACGGAAACGAGAACGGATCGAGAGCGCCGGAGCGCTACCGAACGCCCGTCACGTACGTCTGATCGTGATCCGGAAAGAGTTCAGCCACGGCCGCCGGGCCGTCCTCCTCGGCGATAATCGCCCGCAGTTCGGCCTCGTAATCCGCCCGATCGATCTCCTCGCTCGGGCCGACGGTCACGTCGAGCCGCGCCTCCACGAGTCGGTCCACGGCGGTACGCCCAAAGCCCGACAGCGGGGCGATGTAGTCGACGTCGTGACGATCCTCGAGACTTTGTGCCTGCGCGCGCGAGATCGTCGGCACGCGGTCGTCTCGCCTCGTCCCGTCGGCGATGGCGTCGAAGGAGTCGGCCGCAAGCGCTTCGAGCGCCTGCTGGTGGACGTGTTGGATCCCGTTTCGCGGAAAGCCGTCTTCGCGGATGCGCTCGACCGCCTCGTGGGCCACGTCGGGATCGAGTTCGAGGCGTTCGAACGCGAATCCCGTCGCGCGGGCGGTCTCGCGGGCGTGTTTCCAGTCGTCGCTAATACCGAAGTGTACCGTCGTGAGGGTCACGTCGTAGAACTCGTCGAGGAGAAGCGCGGCGAGCGTCGAGTCCTTGCCCCCGCTGTAGAGCAATCCGAGATCCATGCCTGCGCTACCGGCGCTGAATGTCGAAGCTCTTGGAGTCGGGCTTGAGTTCCTTGAGAAGCTGTTTCATCTTCTCGTCGTCGATCTTGCCCTGAATGCGGCCGCTACGGGCGAGACTGACGACCTGTCGTTCGACCTGTTCGCCGAACTGGGGCTTGCTCATCTTGACCGTGTTGAGTCGCTTGCGGGCGTCGTCGGTCAGGTGCTGGCGCAGGACCGCCTTCTTCTGGGCTTCGGCCTGCTGGCGGGCCGCTTCCTGCTCCTCGCCGCCCTGCTGGGACTCGGCACGATCCTGGAGCTGTTCCATTTTCTTCTGTCGAAGCTCCTCGAGTTTCTCCTCGTCAGGTGAGCCACTCATAGCTATACGGACAGTTGTTTCGCACGGAGGAAAATGATTTCGGACGACATCGAGACGAGTCCGCACATCGGTCCGTCTCCCACTCGCGAGCAGTCGCCTTCCGGTACCGCGACGGATCATCCGCTGACTACCGCTACTGTCCGTTCGCGATCGGCGAAAACGCGCCCTGAAAGACGAGTTCAGAGAAACCGGTTCAGGCGTAGCGCTCGAGTTCCGGACGGTCGAGATCTTCGAGAACGTCGCCGGCGGTTTCGTCGAGCAGGCTCTGGCCCTCGGCGGTGATGCGGCGACCTTCGCCCTCGGCGGTTTCGACGAGATCCTCCTCTTCGAGCTGCTGGAGGATGGTGCGGATCATGTTGCGCGAGCCGTCGGCGCGCTTGTCGGGAGCGACCTGGTAGCGGTTGGAACCGCCCTTGCCGCCGCCGTACTCGGTTGCGAGTCGCTCGACACCGACTGGACCGCGGTCTGCGACCTTGCGCAGGAGGCTTGCGGCGCGGGTCGCCCAGAAGTCTTCCTGTTCCGGCGGCAGTTCGCGGTCGACGCCGCTTTTCGTGAATTCGCTCCACTCCGGTTCGTCGAGTCGGTCCTCGAAGTCCGCGGCGAGCGCCTCGATGAGGTCGTCCGCCGGAACGTCGTACATCGTAGCCATTGCCGTTGGGTTCCCTTCCGCGGCATTTAAGACCATCGTATCCGCTCCGCGTCGTCCCGGGCATCCCGGACCGTTTTTCGCGCTCGAGTCGAAACAGGGGGGTATGGACGAACGGGCCGCCCTGGCGCTGCTCTCGGGTGAACTCGACGCCGCCGGTGACGACGCTGCGATCGTCGACGACCTCGTAGTGACGACGGACATGCTACACGAGCGGACGGACTTTCCGGACGGCACGACGCAGTATACGGCCGGCTGGCGTGCCGTCGGGGCCTCCCTCTCGGACGTTGCAGCGATGGGTGCTGAGGCGACGGCCGCCGTCGCCGCCTACGCCGTCCCCGAGTTCACTCGCGCGGACCTGCTCGCGTTCGTACGCGGCGCGAGCGACGTGTGCGACCGCGTCGGTGCCGAGTACGTCGGTGGCGACCTCGACGGTCACGACGAGTTCACCGTGGCGACGACGGCGATCGGCCGCCTCACGGACGACCCCGTTACGCGCGACGGTGCGAATCCGGGGACGGACGAACTCGTCTGCGTGACCGGGACACTCGGCCGCAGCGCGGCCGCACTCGAGTTCTTCGAGCGCGGCGACACAGCGCGGGCGAACGACCTGTTTCGGTTCGAGCCGCGGATCGCGGCCGGCCGGGCGCTTGCGGCCCGCGCGACGGCGATGATGGACTCGAGCGACGGCCTCGCGCGCTCGCTTCACCAACTCGGTGAGGCGAGCGACTGCGGTTTTGCGATCGAGTCGGATCGCGTCCCGATCGACGAGTCGGTCCGTGCAGTGACCGACACGGACGAAGACGCGCTCGAGCGCGCAACCACCTTCGGCGAGGATTTCGAACTCGTCGCGACGGTGCCGGAATCCGAACTCGACGCCGTCCGCGAGGCGACCACAGTCCCCGTTTCGGTGCTCGGAACCGTCACTGCCCGCGAGGACGGTATCACGATGGACGGAACCGAACTCGAGGATCGGGGATTCACGCACGGGTAAGTGAGCGTGCGAACGGCCGTGGACTAACTGAACTCGTTACCCGACGGCGACCGGCACCGGCATGAAACAGAGGATGCCGAGGCCGAAGGTGACGAGTCCGAGGAGAAACCGGCCGGTGTCGAGCGCGTCGTCTCGCACGGGCTGGGCTGGGCCGACCGAGGCGAGGACGGCGGTGAACAGCCCCCAGAACGCCCAGATAGCCACCGCGTTTCCGCTGTAATCCCCCCAGTAGTAGAGGTACGCGGCGAGTCCGAAGAGGACGCCGGGAACGAGTGCCGCGATCGTTTCCTGGAACCTGCCGGCCATCGCCCGGAGAATGTGGCCGCCGTCGAGTTGGCCGACCGGGATCAGGTTGAGAAACGTGACGAACATGCCGACCCAGCCGCCGATGACGACCGGATTCACCGCCGTCGCCGGATCGTCGCGGTACAGCGGCTGATCGGTGATCGCGGCGAGGAACTCGAGTAACGGGGGATAGCCGAGTTGAATCTGAATCGCGTCCGGGTCCTGGACGAGGGCGTCTCCGGCCACGACCGGCGGGAGGTGAAGGCCGACGACGGTGACGACGACGGTTGCAACCAGTCCGGCGAGCGGGCCGGCGACGCCGATATCGAAGAGCGCTTTGCGGTCCGGCATCCGGCCTTTCATCTTGATCACAGCGCCCATCGTCCCGATGAGCGTCGGCACCGGGATGAAGTACGGGAGCGTGGCGTCGACCTGGTGGTAGCGACTCATCACGTAGTGACCCATCTCGTGAACGCCGAGCACGCCGAGAATGGCGAGCGAGAAGGGCCAGGCCTTCCACATCTCGGCGGGGTTCGCGATCGGGTCGATGTGATACCACATCGCGCCTGCAAACAGCGTCGAGAGGACGGTCGCACCGAGCAGCAGGATGTTCGTCCACGGAATCCCGTCGATACCGATGCTCGACGGTTCGGCAACGACGACGTGCTCCCCGTGGCGCGTCTCGAACTGCGGTTCGTAGCCGTACTCTCGAAAGACAGGCCACACTTCCCGAAGCAATTGCTCCGGCTGAACTAGCGGGTCGCCGTAGTAGACGACCGAGTCGCCGTCGGTTCGCACCTCGTAAACCGCGAATACGGACTCGATACGCTCGATCGGAGGCCCGCCCGTAACCGTCTCATCTGTCGCTGTCGCTCGGCGTGCTGGGCCAATTCCGGACGAAGCACGGTCGTCCATCACCGGAGGTTCGTTGTCGGTTCGTATAAATCGACTGCAGTTAGTCAGGAATTGCTATCGTCCCGATTCGGAGTTTCGATACCGGCTTCGAGTATCGAGACCGCCATCGAAGCGGATGGGGGCGGACAACTGCGCGGCGGCAAGCGGGTGTGACTGGAGGGATCAGGCGGGTTCGACGCGCCACGTGGTCGCACTGGTGTAGGACCACTTTTCGATCTCGAGGTCGGTCGCCGACTCCGAGAGCTTGACCATCAGCGCGCCGATCTCCTTCGGGGACATCCCGACGTCGTCGGCGATGAACTTCCCTTTGAAGTAGAGTTCGCCGTCTTCTGCACGTTCGCGAAGGTAGCGTTTCAGGCGGTGTTCTTTGCTTTCCGTGGAGGGTTGGGCTGTCGTGCTCATCGACACTACCCACTCTAACCAGGAATATGTTATAAAGGATGGATGGTTAGCAGCATTTCGGTTGCGTTTAGCGTGACCGCACCTTTCGGACGTTTCACTTCGATTTACGTTCTGTTTTACGAGTTCCTCAGATTTCCCGAGACGTTTTAAAACCGGATCTAAGGGATTATATTCTATCTAATCCGTTTCGGATGACTTCCTTGGTTGGTGAAACGTTCTCTACGAATCTATGTGTGGCTGAACGACTAAAGCGGTTACGATCGCTCGTGAACCCAGAACTCGTCCTCGAGCGTCACCTCCTTTTTGAACAGGGGGACTTCGTCTTTCAGCCGGTTAATCCCGTCCTCAACGGTCCGGAACGCTTCTTCGCGGTGGCCCGCGAGCACGACGACGAAGACGATGTCCTCGCCGTCCTCGACGACGCCGGTTCGGTGGTAGAGTTCGACGGCGAAGACGCCGTCGCGCGCCTCGAGTTCGCGTTCGAGCGCGGCCATTCGTTCGTCCGCGACGCCCTCGTACTTCTCGAACTCGAGGTACTGCGTGGGGGTGTCGTCCTCGGCGTCTTTCTGCCGGACGCGCCCGGTGAAGGTCGCGATTGCGCCGGCGCGCGGTGCGTGGGAGGAGCGCTTGACGCGCTCGACGAGCGAGCCGAGGGTTCGGTGGGGATCGGTCGCTTCGAGGCGCTCGCGGAGGTCGATATCGCCGAGTTCGGTGGCGCTGGCGATCGTGGCGAGGGTGTCGGCGGGAGTGTGCTCGTGCTCGCGCGCGGTCGGGTCGTCGCTGACGACGACGGCGGGGTATCGGAGCGAGGAGACGCCGACGACGACGGCGTAGTCGCAGTCGGGCGCGAGTCGGTCGAGAGCCTGCTGAACGGAAAGGCCGGTTCCGCTCGCGGTCCAATCGCCGTCGGCCCCGAGATCGACGGTCACGTCGCCGCCCGTCGTGAGCGCACCGTGTGTCCCGTCCGCGATCGTCGCGTCGTAGCGGATGACGCCGACGCGACCCGCCTGCGCGAGTTGATCGATAGCGCCGTCGACGACCCGATCGACCGTCTCGTCGCCGCCCCCGCCGTCGAGGATTCCGAGTACGTACATCGTCGTTGTGTACGCTATCGGTCGGTTAGGCTTTGTAGCTGTCGCCGCCGTTTCCGGTCGACTGGTGGTCTCTCACAGTCGGTCTGCAGTTGGCAACTCTTAAGATAGCAACCCGGTTACACCGGGTTAGCATGAAAGTGGTCGTCTCTATCGGCGGCAGCGTGCTCGTCCCCAAACCCGGGGCTGATCGGGTGGCCGAACACGCCGCCGTCGTCGAAGACCTCGTCGCGGACGGTTGTCGCGTCGGTGCCGTCGTCGGGGGCGGCGGCGTCGCACGCGAGTACATCGGGGCCGCACGCGATCTCGGGGCAAACGAAATCGAACTCGATCAGCTGGGCATCGACGTAACCCGGCTCAACGCGCGCCTGCTCATCGCCGCGCTCGGCGAGGACGCTGTCACCGCGCCCGCGGAGAACTACGACGAGGCCGGCGAGGCGCTCCGGCGCGGCGACGTTTCGGTGATGGGCGGGGTCGCACCCGCACAGACTACCGACGCCGTCGGTGCCGCCCTCGCCGAATACATCGACGCCGACCTGCTCGTCTACGCCACGAGCGTCCCCGGCGTCTACAGCGCCGATCCCAACGAGGACGACGACGCGACCAAGTACGACGACCTCAGCGCGGACGAACTCGTCGACGTTATCGCGGGCCTCGAGATGAACGCCGGCGCGTCCGCGCCCGTCGACCTGCTTGCGGCGAAGATCATCGAGCGCTCTGGCATGCGCACGATCGTCCTCGACGGCACCGATCCGGACCGGATCGCAAAGGCGGTCCGCTACGGCGAACACGACGGCACCGACGTGATCCCGGACGGTGCCGGCGAAGAACCGACCTACTGGGCGCAGGACGAAGATGAGTGACGACGACGCCGGACGGAGTCCGTACACGCTCCAGCAGGAGGGCGACGAGACTCGCCACGCTTTCTGGGCCGATACGGTCGCAGACCGCGTCGAGGAACGTGTAGCCGACCGAGACGCCGACGAGGAGGACGCGGAGATCGTCATCAAAGGCGGCATCTCCCCCTCCGGCGTTCCACACCTCGGGAACGTCAACGAGATCATGCGCGGCTACTTCGTCGCCGAGGTCCTGCGCGACCGCGGCTACGAGGTCCGACAGGTCTTCACCGCGGACGACCGCGACCCGCTTCGGAAACTCCCGCGCACGCTCTGTACTCTCGACGGCGAACTCGTCGATCTCGGCGAGGTCGACGCCGGCGCGCTCGGACGCAATCTCGGCCACCCCTACACCGATATCCCCGACCCGTTCGGCTGCTGTGACTCCTACGGCGATCACTTCTCGCAGATCATTCAGGACAGCGCGGACGCCGTCGACGTGCCAATCGACATGGTCTCGACGACCGACCTGTACGAGGACGGCGAGTTCGACGAGGTGACCCGCCACGTGCTCGAAAACCGGGACCGCGCCCGAGAGGTTCTCGCCGAGTACCAGGACAAGGTCGACGAGGACTACGTCCCCTTCAACCCCATCTGCGAGAACTGCGGCAAGATCACGGAAACGGTGACGAACGTCGATGTCAACGGGGATGGGACGCCAACAGTCGACTACCGGTGTACCGACCTTGACGCCGGCGACAGCACTATCGACGGCTGCGGCCACGAGGGAACCGCCACGCTTCGGGAGGGCAAGATGCCCTGGCGCTTCGAGTGGCCCGCCCAGTGGCAGGTGTTGGGCGTCGACTTCGAACCCTTCGGGAAGGACCACGCCGAGGGCTCCTGGCCAAGCGGCGACGACGTGGCGCGCAACGTCCTCGAAATCGAACCGCCCGTCCCGATGGTCTATGAGTGGTTCACCCTCGACGGCGAGCCGTTCTCCTCCTCCGAGGGGAACGTGATTCTGGTCTCGGACGTGCTCGAACTGCTCGAACCCGAGGTTCTCCGGTACTTCTTTGCAAAGGACCCCTCGCGGGCGCGAGACTTCAGCATCGAACGCCTCGACCAACTCGTCGACGAGTTCGATCGCTTCGAAGCGATCTACTTCGACGAGGTAGCGGAGGCGACCGAGGACGAGCAGGCGTTCGCAGAGCGAGTCTACCCGTTCGTGGTCGAGGACCCGCGCGAGGAGCGTATCCGGCTTCCCTACACCTTCGCCGCGGTACTCGGCATGACCGACGACCCGGACCTGCGCGAGGAAATCGCCCGCCGCGAGGGCCACATCCCCGACGACGCCCCCGAGTGGGCCGTCGAGGACGCGCTGGCTCGCGTCGAACGGGCGCGCAACTGGGCGCGCCGCACCGAAAACGAGTTCGACTACGAACTCAAGCGCACTGCCATCCCCGATCACGAGTTCGACGCGGCGACCGAGGAGGCGCTCGCCGAACTCGCGGAGTTCATCGAGGAGGGCCACGGTGCCGAGGAGATTCAGGGGGAGATCTACGAGACGGCAAAGCGCCACGACGTGGACGTCGGCGAGTTCTTCGGCGCGGGGTATCGGCTCTTTTTCGACGAGGAGCAGGGGCCACAGCTCGGGCCGTTTCTGGCGAAGGTGGATCGGGAGTTCGTCGTCGAGCGGCTTCGCCGGGAGCGGTAGTCGCGGTTCACGCGTTGCGCTCGCTCGTTCTCATTGCTCCGTTCTCACTCGCGATCCCGTTCTGCTCTCGCTTCTCGTCCCGTCTCACGCTTCGTCTTCCGGAGACGGCAGCGGTTCGAATTCGCGACGCGATGCCAGACAAAAGCCCTTTGAGAGCACCGCGCTGAATTACTGTCGATGGATCTCGGTACGCCAGCGGTTGTCTCGGTTCCCGAACTCTTCGGGTCGGAGGTTCTCACGTGGGTCGTCGTGGGACTCTTGCTCTACTGGGTCGGGATCATTGCGCTCCAGAGGTCGGGGTACCTCCCCGAGTTCGTCGGCACGCAGGGGCCGATCCTCACCCTCCACACGAAACGCGGCCGCGCCGTCCTGGATTGGCTCG
Source organism: Natrialba sp. PRR66 (assembly GCF_034808065.1). Classification (NCBI taxonomy): domain Archaea; kingdom Methanobacteriati; phylum Methanobacteriota; class Halobacteria; order Halobacteriales; family Natrialbaceae; genus Natrialba; species Natrialba sp. PRR66. The sequence continues at coordinate 95,984 of NZ_JAXHGN010000002.1, forward strand.
CGGGCCCGAAGCGATTCTGGCGGGCCTGGGCGAACCTCGGTATCGGTATCGCCGTCGTCGTTATGGTGGCAATGTTCGGCTTCTTGCTGTTCGCGGGGATCGCGGCGGTGAGTTCGCCCCAGCCGACGGGGAGCGTCCAGCAGCCGCGCAACGTGCTCGTTATTCCCGGCGTCAACGACTTCCTTCCGCTGTCCGCCACGCCGGGAATCGTCGTCGGCCTGCTCGTCGGCCTCGTCGTCCACGAGGGCGGACACGGGCTGCTCTGTCGCGTCGAAGACATCGACATCGAGTCGATGGGCGTCGCGATGCTCGCCGTTCTCCCGGTCGGCGCGTTCGTCGAGCCAGATCAGGAGAGCAGCAAGGACGCCTCCCGCGGCGGACAGACGCGAATGTTCGCCGCCGGCGTGACGAACAACTTCGCGATCACGATCCTCGCGTTCGCCCTCCTGTTCGGCCCGGTCGTCGGCTCGATCGCCGTCGCCCCGGGCGCTGCCGTCGGCGGCGTCGCGCCGAACTCGCCGGCCGAAGACGCCGGCATCGAACCGAACGATCGAATCACCGCGATCAACGGCGAGCCGGTCGCGGACAACGCCGACCTCTCGACGCATCTCGAGGGAAGCGACGGAGAGGTCTCTGTCGAACTCAACGGCGAGCGAACGGTTACGGCCGATCATTCGCTGCTCGTCACCGCGGCGGTCGACAACGGCCCCGCAGCCGTCTCGACCGGCGATTCCGTCGTCGCCGTCAACGGCGAGGGGGTCGCAACCGAAGACGAGTTCCGCGACGCCGTCGGCGACGACGAAACAGCGACGCTCACCGTCGAAGCCGAAGATTCTGACGAGAGGACTGACTACGAGACTCCGATCGGACCGCTCGTTACCGTCCTCGAAGACGAGCCTCTTGCGGGCGCAACCGGGATGGCAGACGAATCCGTCGTTATCACCGCCGTCGACGGCGAACGCGTCTACGACTACAGCGATCTCACCGCCCAACTCTCCGATCGCGACCCCGGCGATGAACTCTCGCTCGTCACGTACGCGGGCAGTGACCGTCAGGAGACGACTGTCACGCTCGGCGAACACCCACAGCAGACCGATCACCCGTATCTCGGTATCATCGGCACGGCCGGCATCAGCGGGTTCGAACTGAACGATACGCTCGGGGCCCAACTGTACCCGGCCGACGAGTACCTCGCCGTCCTCGGGAGCGGCGGCGAGAGCAGTTACGGCGCTGTGACCGACACGTTCATCGGGAAGGTCGGTCTTGCGCTCCTGTTACCGCTGATCGGCGTCATCGGCATCTTGCCGTTCAACTTCGCCGGTTTCACCGGCGGCATCGAAAACTTCTACGAGGTGCAGGGCGCACTCGACGCTCTCGGCGATGGCACCGTCTTTATGCTCGCCAATCTGCTGTTCTGGACCGGCTGGATCAACGTCCAACTCGGCTTCTTCAACTGCATCCCGGCGTTCCCGCTCGACGGCGGCCACATCCTCCGGACCAGCACGGAAGCGATCATCTCCCGACTCCCGATCGATGCAACCCGCGGGATGGTCCGAGTCGTCACGACCTCCGTCGGACTCACGATGCTCGTGAGTTTCCTCGCGATGGTGTTCGCACCGGGAATGTTCTCCGGCTAATCAGACCCAGATCCGGATTTGGGCGGATTTGGGCCGGACTCAGTTCGGATTCGGACACAAATCGACCTCAAAACGACAATCGAACCCGGAAGAACAGTCAGTCGGAATTAGGTACCGGTACCCAGTTACTCGTCGATATCGATCCCGTGGCGCTCGTAGAACTCGTCGGGCGTCGAATCGAGGCGCTCGAATTCGGTATCGAAGTAGTGTTCGTGGTGGCGAACGACCTGTTCGACGACCCACCGACTGAACGTCTCGTTGAACTGCCACTCTCCCTCTTTCTCGGGGATCTCGAAGCGCTCATCCGTCGAGAACGCGGCGTAGACATGGAAAAAACCGAGAATAACGTCCGCGAAGTCCCGCGCCTTCTCCGTGCTGCTCTCGCGGCGCTCTTCGAGTTCACTCGCGCCGGCGTCGGTGAGTTCGAAGTACTTGCGGTCGGGTTCGTCCTCGCGTTCGAGGCGTTCGGCCCAGCCTTTCTCTTCGAACTTATAAAGGATCGGATACACGGAACCGTAGGACGGTTCCCAGTGGCCGCCACTGATCTCGCGGATTTCCTTCAGAATTTCGTAGCCGTACCGGGGTTTCTCCTCGAGCAGTTCGAGGACGAGATAGGCGATAAGTCCCTTCGGCGGTCCACTTTTCCGCATACGGGACGTGATTTAAACGGACGTACGTAAAGGGTTTCGGTCACGCGCGTGCTCGCCCGAAACCCGGTCCTTCTTGGCCTCGCCGTCCCAACCCGCGCGTATGGACCGACGGCAACCGCCACAGACCGACGAAGGCTGGTACGTCTTACACGACTTCCGTTCGATCGACTGGGACGGCTGGCGCGACGCCCCAGAGCACCGCCGCTCGCGAGCGCTCGCGGAGGGAGTCGACTACCTCTCGGCCGCAACTGAACTCGCGGACGCCGAAGAGGGCGATTCTGCGGTGTTCTCCGTGCTCGGCCACAAGGCCGACCTCCTGATCTTGCACCTGCGGCCGACGCTCGCTGCCCTGGATTCCCTCGAGCGACGGTTCGAGCAAACCGCACTCGCCGAGTTCACCGAGCGCGCGGATTCGTACCTCTCGGTGACCGAGGTCTCGGGGTACATGTCCCAGGAGTACTTCGAGGAGGACGGCGAAATCGAGGATACGGGGACGAAACGGTACATCGAGTCCCGGCTCAAGCCGGAGATTCCGGACAGCGAGTTCGTCAGTTTCTATCCGATGGACAAGCGCCGCGGGCCGGAAGATAACTGGTACGACCTGCCGTTCGACGAGCGTGCCGAGCACCTCTCGGCTCACGGCGACATCGGCCGGGACTATGCCGGTCGCGTGACCCAGATCATCTCGGGCAGTGTCGGCCTGGACGACTTCGAGTGGGGCGTGACGCTGTTCGCGGACGATCCGACCGACGTGAAGGAACTGCTCACCGAGATGCGTTTCGACCCGTCGAGTTCACACTTCGCGGAGTTCGGTCGGTTCCTCTCGGCGCGGCGGTTCCCGCCGGCGAATCTGGGGGCGTTCCTCGCGGGGGAGCCGGTCCCGCAGGAGTCGACGGACCCACACGGCGGGCATTCACACGGGTCTCACGAGCACGGTCATAGCCACGACCACCACGAGCACAGTCATAGCCACGACCATCACGAGCACGGTGGCGACTCGGGCGGCCACCACCACGGCCACGATGCCGACAGCCCTCACGACGATGAGAGCGGCGACAGCGACGACGAGAGCGTCCGCAGCGAACTGGATGAACTCGGCGTCTACGCGGGTCAGCCCCACGGCGAAGACGTCCACGCTGTCGTGCTCTACTCCGCGGCCGACTCCGACGAGCTGTTCGAGGAAGTCGAGGGGCTGCGGAAAAACTTCGATCACTACGATACGCACGTGAAGACGGCGGTCTACGAGTCTCAGGGGGGCGACTCCGACGCCGAAACCGCGGTCGTCAGCCTCTGGGAGACCGACCGCGCCGCAAACACCGCCGCCGGCTTCCTCGCCGACCTCCCCGATATCGTTCGCCAGGCCGGCGACGACGAGGACGACTCCTGGGGGACCATGGGGATGTTCTACACCGTGAAACCGGACCACCGGTCGGACTTCGTCGGCACGTTCGACGACGCCGCCTCGATCCTGGCCGACATGGACGGCCACCGCAAGACCGACCTGCTCGAAAACCGCGAAGATGAAAACGACATGTTCATCGCCAGCCGCTGGGACTCCCGCGAAGACGCGATGACCTTCTTCCGCAGCGACGCCTTCGCGGACGCCGTCGAGTTCGGTCGTGACGTTCTCGCTGACCGTCCGCGACACGTCTTTTTGGCCTGATTACCCGTTTCAGGCTTCACACCCGGCACGATTCCGGTCGTCGCCCTCACGCCGCCCATCACAGGCGACGGTCAGTCTCTCCGGAACCGACATCGGTTGATCGACGCCGTTCTAACACCGGTCAATGAGCGAGACGAACTCGTCGCTCGGACGACGTATCTGGCGCTCGTATCGGTCGATACCGATCATCTATCGAATCGCGGTCGCGTTCGTTCTGGGGTCGCTCGTCGGAGTGGGCTTCGGCGAGCGGGCGACGCTTCTCGAGCCGCTCGGTGAACTCTTCTTGCAGTTGCTCGAGATGCTGATCATCCCGATCATCGTCTTTACGCTGCTGGGCGGGATGCGCAAACTGACACCGTCGAAACTCGGGAAAGTCGGCGGGTTGACCGTCGGGATGTATATCGTGACGACGACGATTGCGGCCGTCATCGGGCTCGCAGTCGCGAACCTGTTCGATCCCGGTCACGCGGTCGAGTTCACCGGCGGTGAGGCGGACTCGGCCGACCCGCCGACGGTGACGGAGGTGGTACTCGGCATCGTCCCCGACAACCCGCTGTCGGCGATGGCCAACGGTGAGATCCTGGCGACGATCTTCTTCGTCGTCGTCTTCGGACTCGCGCTGACGATGGTGCGGGCGGAAACGACCGACGAGGCGGTAAGCGGTGCGGTAGACGGCTTCTTCGCGTTCGTCGAGGCCGGCACACAGGCGCTGTTCAAGATCGTCTGGGGCGTGATGGAGTACGGCGTGATCGGCGTCTTCGCGCTGATGGCCTCGGCGATCGGCTCGGGCGGGTCCGACGCGCTCCTCCAGTTGGCATCACTCGTCGCGGTCATCGCGGTCGGCGTCGCGGTGCACATGACCGTCACCTATCTCGGCCTGTTGACCGTGGGCGTTCTGGGTCAGTCGCCGCTCGCGTTTCTCGCCGGCGCGAAGGACGCGATGGTGACGGCGTTTACGATCCGCTCCTCGAGCGGAACGTTGCCGGTGACGATCACGGACGCCGAGGAGAACCTGCGGATCGACGAATCGGTCTACGGGTTCGGGCTCCCGCTCGGCGCGACGATCAACATGGACGGCGCGGCGATTCGACAGGCTGTCACGGCGGTCTTCGCGGCGAACCTGGTCGGCGTCTCGCTGGGCCTCGGTGAGCAGGTCATGATCCTCTTTACGGTGATCGTCATTAGCATCGGGACTGCCGGCATTCCGGGCGCGGGGCTGATCATGCTCACCGTCATCCTGAACGCAGTCGGACTTCCCCTGGAGATCGTCGGTTTCGTCGCCGGCGTCGACCCGATCCTGGGACGGATCGCAACTATGAACAACGTCACCGGCGACCTCGCCGTCTCCTCCGTCGTCGGCAAGTGGACGAACTCGATCGAGTTCAGCGAGGGCGTCTGGGCTGATGGCGATCCCGGTGGTGATGGCGGTGAAACGCGCGGTGTGACAACGGATTAAAACGGATTGAGACGCGCGGACCGCGGCGCGTCCAGCGGGAGTCGTGACGAGTTCAGTTCGAGTTCGCTGTCGGCGACCGGTCGTAGAAGAAGTAGCCTGCGACCCCGGCGATGCCGAGGCCGAGCGTGATGTAGGGCCAGTTGCCCGCCGGGCGATCCGTCAGGAACGCGTGGGCCGTTACGAATACTGCAAACCCGACGTGTGCGGTCAGTGTCGCGAGTCCGAACGCAGCGAGATCCATTGGTGGCGTATTCGACGTGTGGCCAATAGCCGTTTCGGAACGTCGGTTCTTCTGGGTACCGGGTTCTATATTCTGGGTGGTGAGTTCTGCGTTCCAGGTTCTGGAAGCGTTCCGTATTCTCTCCGCTAGAGAGTTGTCTCAATCCCGAGTCGCTTGCTGAACGTCTCGAACCGACGACGACCGACTGTCCAGGCCGCGAACAAACCGCGTGAGAACGCTTAGAAATCGTGGTCCGGATCGTCTTCGACCGACCGCTTTAGCGAATCGCGGCGGGCCTTTGCGTCGCGGCCGGTTGCCTCGAGCAGGAAGTCGTTTTTCGCATCGACGGCCTCGCCGGCGGCTTCGAGTTCGTCCGGTTCGAGTTCGGTCGGATCGCGTTCGTGGAACTCGACGCCGAGTTTGTCCTTCTTCCCGGAGTATTCGACGGTGCCGGCGACGATTTTCTCGAAGACGGGGTTGTCGGGTTCGCCGATGACGTAGAGGTCGCTGCCCTTGAACTCCTGGGTCTCCGTGATCGGGCCGAAGTAGTCCTCGACTGTCGACTCCATGTCAGGAATTCGCTCTTCGAGATATTCACCGCGACGCATCTTGTACTCCTTCATGGATTGGAGATACACGGGGGAGTGTTTACCTCTTTTCATACTCGATGTTGTCGGTGTTCAACAGGTTCTGCGAGGACGATTGCGGTCGGAAAAAGGAAGGGCGGTGAAACCGATCTGGCTGCACCCGTCAGCGCTGAGCGATCGAACAGTCACTCGCCAGACAGTCCGTCACTCGCTATGCTGTGCCCGCTCGCCGAGGTATCCTTTTCGACACTCCGGACAGATGTCGCCGGTGCGAAGCGAGCCGCGGTCGCCCGTGGTGACGAAGTCACAGCGCGGGCAGTAGAACTCGGTGGGAACGTCCTCTGTCGGGGGACTCGAGTCGCCGGGTGCGGGGGCGTCGCTGACGCGTTCGATACCGGTGCCGGTGCCGGTGTCAGTACCGGGGTCGGCGCTTGAACTCGGACCGCTCGTGGGGGCCTCACCGGACCGACCGGTACTGGCCTCGCCGGTGACGGTATTCGCACCGATGCCCGAGTCCGTCTCGCCGGCGCTGAACTGTGCGTCGCTGCCGGCGGGATCTGCCGTTACCGTTCTGGCGTCAACTGCCGACTGGTCTTCGTAGGCGGTCGAATCGTGTTCGAGGACGACGGCATCGTCCTCGGTCGAGTTCGTCTCGTAGTCGTCCGTATCGGGCCACTCGCCGCGGTTGGGGTCGTCATCGACGGGCGGGCCGACGTCCTCGGAGTCGGGCCACTCGCCGTGTTCCCTGTCCCGGTTGCGTTCGGGTTCGGGGTCGTCGTCTTCGAGAATCTCGCCGTCGTCGGTGATCGGCTCGCCGTTCTCGTCGGTCGGGATGTCTCGAGTACCGTCGGTATCCTCGCCGTCGGGACGGTCGACGCTGTCACCGTCTGTATTCGCGTCGATCGCTGGCTCGGACTCCGTCTCGCTGCCCGTAGTCGCATCGGGATCCGGATCGGCGTCGGCGTCAGTATCGGCGTCGATAATCGTCGCGTCATCGGTAATCGAGTCAGACGCCGGATTGGATCCCTGGTCGTGGACGGATCCGTCCCGCTCAGCGCGTTCCTGCTGGGGAGCCGTCGATGCGGGCGGCTCGGTCTTCGTGGCTGTGCCAGTGTCGGTATCACTCTCGGAAGGCAGTTCTCGGTCCGTCGCCGCAGTCTCGTTCGGCTCGCTCCGAGCGTCGGGCTCGGCCGCCCGCGCTGCCGAGAGACTCGTCACTTCGGTGTTCTCACTGATGACGTGTCTGTCACCGCAGCGAACACACTCCTCGTACTCCTGGACGGTGACGACGACCTCACTGCCCCGTTCTTCGCGCTCGCGGTCGACTTCGGACTCGCCGTAGTCGTGCCCGAGCAGCGAACATCGCAGGACCATTGTCCCATCGTACCGAGCCTGGCCATAAAAAACGTACCGCCTGAACCGTCCCGTTTCGTGTCATGTTACGGGGCTGATGGCTCTTGAGACTGCTCTCGAATAGACACGCTCAGAAACCCGTACTCGTCGTCGCCGTCGGCGGTAACAACAAACGTCAAATCCCAGGTCGTCGAAGCTAGCAACGGACACCGATGAGAGCAAAGCCGGAGTACCGAGACCGGGAGCGGACGGAGGTTGCGGTCCTCGATGCGCTCGTCGACCGCACCGACGACGGGATGTCCGTCCTCGAACTCCGGGCCGCCGTCGAAGTCGAAATCGACGACCTGGAGGACGCCCTCGCGACGTTGAAAGACGACGACCTGATCGTCGTCGAAACGACCGGGAGCGAGACGCTGATCAAACCGGACGAGCGCGTCGTTCCCGACGAGCCGACGACGGAGGACGACAACCAATCCATCGGCGACTGGCTCCGGGACCGCTTTCCGTTCTGAGCCGAACCGCCCCGTTCGGCCATTCGAATCGAAACGCCTGTGGGGACCTGGCCCCTGTCCGAACGTATGAGCCTTATTTCGTCCGTTCACGAGGATCACGGGGCGACGTTCGGCGAGCGGGGCGGCCGGACGATTGTCGAGGACTTCGGACGCCCGGCACGAACCCATCGAGCGGTTCGCAACGGCGTCGGACTGCTCGAACTCGCCTCCGACGTCATCGTCGTCACCGGCGACGACCGCCGCGAGTACGTCGACAACGTCGTCTCGAACCGCGTTCCCGAAACCGACGGCCGGGGCTGTTACGCGCTCGTCCTCGACCCGCAGGGCGGCATCGAGATCGAACTCTACGTCTACAACGCCGGCGAACGACTCCTGCTCTTTACGCCGCCCGGAACCGCCGCGGACCTCGCCGCCGACTGGTCCGAGAAGGTCTTCATTCAGGACGTCGAGATCGACGTCGCGACCGACGAGTTCGCAATCTTCGGCATCCACGGCCCGAAGGCGACCGAGAAAGTCGCGAGCGTCTTAAACGGTGCCGCCTCGCCCGACGAGCGCTTTTCGTTCGTCCGCGGCACGATGGGCGATGAGGGCGTCACCGTCATCCGAACGGACGCGCTAACGGGCGAGGAGAGTTACGAGGTCGTCTGCGCCGCCGCCGACGCCGAGGCGGTCTACGACACGCTGTTGAACCAGGGCATGAACGCCGCCCCGTTCGGCTATCGAACCTGGGACAGCCTCTGTCTCGAGGCCGGCACCCCGCTGTTCGAAACTGAACTCGAGGGGACGATACCGAACGTGCTCGGCCTGCGCACCGCCCTCGACTTCGAAAAGGGCTGTTACGTCGGCCAGGAAGTCGTCTCGCGCGTCGAAAACCAGGGCCAGCCCAGCCGGCGGCTGGTCGGGCTAACGCTCGAACACGGCGGCGAGGCGGTAACTGAACTCGTCCCCGAAGCCGGCGCGGCCGTCTTCGACGGCGATGCCTCCATCGGCGAGATTACGCGGGCGGGCGTCAGCCCGATTCTCGAGTCACCGATCGCGCTCGCGCTCGTCGAGTTCGGTCTCGAAGCCGATGCGGTCACCGTCCGCGTCGATGGCGAGGAGGTGCCGGCAGTGCGGACCGAACTGCCGTTCGTCGACGGGTCGGACGACTCCGCCCGCTTGCCGGTGTATCCGTAATCGCGGTTCGGTGGCGTCGGTGGCGGGTCGGGCCTGGAAGCGGAGTTACAATCGGACCCGGACTCGGACTCGGACCCCAAACGAGAACCAGAACCGGAACCCGCACCGGAACTGGCCGGGCCCACGCTCAAGGGCGGCGAGAGTGCACGGTCGACTATGACCGACTCCGACTTCGACGACACCGATTTCGCGGAACTCGCGGACCGCGTTCGCACGCAGTCGGCCGACGCACCCGGTTCCGACACCGAGCGCGTGACCATCCGTTCGCTCGAATCGCTCGATGCCGACGCGCTGTCCGCACTGCTCGAAATGGCCGAAACCGACCACGACCGACCGGCCGAACTCGTCTTCGTCCTCCCAACCGACGCTACCGAGGCTGACTCGTCCGTCGCTGAGGCTGATCTCTCCGTCGCTGAACTCGAGGACGCGCTCGGCCATCCGGTTCGCGTCGAGGAGTCGTTGCCTGAGGACACCGTCCTGTTGCTGCCGACCGATGCCGTCGACGGCGTGGAACTGGTTGATCCGAGTTCAATTACCTGCGGTGTCGTCGGCACCGCATAAACTGGCGAACTGTCGGATCGATACCTACCAAATCGGCCGTCAGAGCCCGAGACAGTCGGGTATGCGTGGGAATAGCGACTCAGTTATCTTCGCCGGGAGCGTACGCCGTCACATGGCAACTGCTACCGATACACCTGGTGAGAGATCACTCGCTCGCCTCCCGAGCGATGCCGTTCGGTCGTTCAAAGAGGAATTTTCGGGCGAGATCGTGCTTCCGTCGGATCCACCGTACGACGACGCTCGCCGGCTCTGGAACGGCATGATCGACAAGTATCCCGCGATCATCGTCCGCTGTTCGGGCGTCGCCGACGTCGTTGCGGCGGTGAACTTCGCCCGCGAGCACGAGTTCAGCGTCGGGGTTCGCGGCGGTGGCCACAACGTTTCCGGCACGGCCGTCGTCGACGGCGGGCTCGTCGTCGATCTCTCGGCGATGAACGGCGTTCGCGTCGACCGCGAGGCGGGGACGGTCCGCGTCGAAGGCGGCGCGACGCTCGCCGATGTCGACCGCGAAACCCAGCTGTTCGGTCTCGCGACACCGCTCGGTGCCGTTTCGAAGACCGGCGTGGCGGGGCTGACGCTCAACGGCGGCTACGGTCATCTCAGCCGCCAGTATGGGCTGGCGCTCGACAACCTGGTCAGCGTGGATATCGTCACCGCGGATGGACGAGTTCGCACGGCGAGTGCGGCCCGGAACGAAGACCTGTTCTGGGGCGTTCGCGGCGGTGGCGGCGCGTTCGGCGTCGTTACGTCGTTCGAGTTCAGCCTCCACGAGGTCGGTCCCGAGGTGTACGCGTTCTTCGCCTGGTTCCGCGGCGACGAGGCACACCGGGCGGTCGATCGGTTCCGGGAGTGGACCGAGACCGCCCCGCGGACCGCAGGCGCTCTCGCGGTCGCTGCACACGTTCCCGAACTCGAGGAGTTTCCCGAGTCGGCGTGGGGCGAGACCGCGGTCGCGTTCCTCGGGTCGTTCCGCGGCGACCTCATGGACGCCGAGTCCATTTTTGAGCCGCTCCGAACGGGGCTCACCCCGATCGTCGACTTCAGCGGGCCGATGGCGTTTACCGATCTGCAGTCGATGCTCGATGAGGACTACCCCGATGGGCTTCGGTACTACTGGAAGTCGATCTACGTGACGGAGGTTACCGACGAACTCGTCGATGTCATGGTCCGGTACAACGAATCCGCGCCGTCCGAGCTCTCGACGGTCGACCTCTGGCACTTAGACGGTGCGGTCGGCGAGATTCCCCAGGACGCGACCGCGTTTTGGCACCGGGACAAGCCGTACATGTTCGCCGTCGAGGCGAACTGGGAGGACCCCGCGGACGACGACGCGAACGTGACGTGGGCGCGCGAGGCCATCGCCGACGTGCAGGCGCTGTCGGTCGGCGCGGGCCGGTACGGAAACTTCCCGGGGATGAACGAGGATCCTGGGGCGCTGCTCTACGGGGAGAACGCCGCGCGTCTCGGAGATCTGAAGGCAACCTTCGATCCGGAGACCCTGTTCGTGGGGAACGAGGCGCTCTCGGAGCGGAACGACGACTGACAACGGTCCGATGGCCTGCCGTGACGAGACGTGAGGCGACGTGTGCAGTGACCGCCGGACGGACCGAGTTCAGTCTTCGGTCTCTTTCTTGGCTTCGTCCTCCGCTCCAGTCCCGACCTCGACCTCGGTTTCGGACCCGGTCGTCGACGGTCGGTAGCGGCGGCTCACGGCCTTCCACCGGCCGCGCCTGACCAGCCAGTAGTTGATCCCGCCCGGCACGTACGTCTCGAGCAGGAGCGCGAGGTACAGCGCCGCGATGCCGAGCGGCGTGACCGGGCCCAGCAACGCGGCCGGTATCGCGAACAGATATCGCCCCGCCAGCGAGGCGAGAAACGGCAGGCGCGTATCGCCGGCCCCGAGGAGGACGCCCGCTGCCGCGCCGTCGAGTCCGAACCCGATCGAACTCACCGCGCCGACGGCGACGAACGCCGCTGCCGCCGGCACCTCGCTCGACTCGGAGACGAAGGGGACCGCGATCGGCTCCGAGAGCACGATCACCAGCGCCGCGATCCCGGCGTAGAGGACGACCGAGAGCCGAATAATTGCCGTCCCGTAGGCGGCCGCTTCCCCCTCCTCGCTTGACCCGAGGTGCTGGCCGACAAGTGAACTCGCCGCGAGCGAGAGTCCCCAGTTGACGCTGTTGATCAGACCGCGGACGCGCCGACCGACTTCGAGGGCCGTGACGATGACCGGCCCGAAGGTAGCGGCGATCCACAGCAGCGGGAAGACGACGGCACCGGCCGCGAGCCGGCGGCCGATTTCGGGCAGCGAAATCTCGATCAGTTCGCGGATGAGTTCGCGATCGATCCACGGTCCGTCTGCGGTGATGGGGACGGGACTCGGCGCCATGCCGAGCCAGCCGTACGAGCGGCCGGTCATCCCCCACGCGAGGACAACCGTGACGAACCCGGTCGAAAGCGTCGTCCCGATCGCCGCGCCGGCGACGCCCAGTCCGAAGCCGAAGATCAGCAGGCCGCTCAGGAGGACGTTGAGCACCGCGCCGCCGGCGCGGGCGACCATTTCGGTGAACGTGTCGCCGACGCCGGTGTAGGTGCGACTGGCGATGAGGTTGCAGAGTTCGAACAGCGCCGCCGGCGCGACGAACACGAGGTAGGTGCGCCCGTGATCGATCGGTGCCGCTTTCGAGCCGAGGAGTTCGATCAACGCGTTCGGGAACGCGAGGAAGACGGCTACGACCGGAAGGGCAAAAACGACGGCGAGCAGGACGCTCTGGGTGACGACGAGCGACGCGCGGTCGGTCGCCTCGCCGCCGTAGTTCTGCGAAACGAGCGAGACGGTGCCGCCCGCGAGACCGAGACCGAGCATCGTCACGAGTTCCCAGTAGGCGAGCGCGTACGCCAGCCCTGCAGTGCCGGCGGTGCCGACGGCGGTACCGACCATGGCCAGGTCGGCCGTCTGCTTCGACATGATCGCGAAGCCGGTGATAATCCGCGGCCACGCTAGTTCCATCGTCGGGCGGAATCGCTCGGCGTCGATGATACCGAGACGCTCGAAGAGATTCGCGACGAACGCCACGACGCCGGTCACTCGCCCCGTCATCGCGTGTCCGTTTCGGGACCGCGTCCTTCGGTCTGTCGTTTGGTGTCCCGCGGGAGCCGTCGTTCAGAGGCGAGGACATGACAGAACGGGAAGACTTATTATCCGAACATCGCAGTATTTCGGTATGCGTTCGCCCTCTGTCTCCTCTCGCGCGGCCGCCGGTTTCACACTCACGGCGATATCGCTGCTGCTGGTTTCGGCAGTACCGGTCCTCGCTCAGCCCGATCCGAACGGCACTCGCGTCGGCACGGATGCCGTGATCGGGTCGTTGTTCACCAGCGCCATCGGGAGTGCGCTCACCACGCTCGTCATCGGTGGACTGTTGATCGCATTCGCTCCCGATCGGACCCGGAGGTTGACCGATACCGCCCTCGATCGGCCGGGAGCCGCGTTCGGCTACGGTCTCCTTACCCTGATCGGCTTTCTCGGTGCGGTTCTCCTGTTGGCGATTACGGTGATCGGGATTCTCCTCGCCGTTCCGCTGGCGCTGGTCTTTGCTATCGTGGCGCTCGTCGGCGGTGAACTCGGCTATCTCGCCGTCGGCCGACTCGTCTCTGAGCGGTGGTCATCGGCGTTAGCCGTCGCGATTGTCGTCGCCGCGATCACCGGATTCGTTCCTCTTCTCGGCGAAATCGTCGCGTTCGTGATCTCAAGTATCGGTATCGGAACGCTCGCGATGGCGGTGATCGATGACGGTTCGACACAGCGTGGCGGCCGTCGCAGTCGTCGCAAGCGCCGCGGACGAGACGGCGCGACGTACGGCACCGATGCCGATTACGATGGTTACGACGATTACGATGGTTACGACGATTACGACGATTACGATGATTACGGCAATGACGACGATACGACCCGGTACTGATCGTACTCAGCGCCAGGAAAGCAACGCCTTCAGGTGCTCGACCGAGGCCAGCGAGGTCGGCCGATCCATGTGGACGCCGATTTCGCCCGAGAGCGCCCCGAGGCCGACGTGCTGGACGGGTTCTGGAAACGAGTACGCCCGACGAATCCAGTGACCCAATCGCTGTTCGCGTTCTAAGTCCTCGCGCCAGGCGCGCTCGTAGGCCGGAAGCGTCGTCGGCCGATCGGGATCGATCTCGCGGGCGGCGTGGTCTGCGCTCGTCATGCCGTAAAGGATGCCGCCGCCGGTGAACGGCTTCGTCTGTGCGGCCGCATCGCCGATGAGAAAGCCCCGCCGACTCGTCACGCGATCCGCCGGCCCGATCGGAATCGCCCCCGAACAGCGGTGTGACACGTCGATCTCGTACCCGTCGATCAGTTCCTCGAAATGCTTCGTCACCTGCACGCCCGGCGGCGCTGCCAGCCCGTACTCGACGCCGGCCTCACCTCGCGGAATCCGCCAGGCGAAAAACGTCGGCGGCGTGAGGTGCACGTCGACGAAATCCTGCTCGTCCGCCTCGTCGGAAAAGGCGAGCACGCCGTGGAGGAACTCGTCGGGTTCCGGAAGCCCGAGTTCACCTCGCACACGCGAGCGGGGGCCGTCGCAGCCGGCGACCATCTTGGCTTCGTGGGTGACGGTGCCGTCTGGGCCGCTGGCGACGATTTCGACGCGGTCGCGGTGCTCGCGAACGCCGGTGACAGTGTGTTCCTCGCGGATGTCCGCGCCGGCCTCGCGTGCGAGTTCGGCGAGGTGGCGGTCGAGGCCGACGCGGTCGATGACGTTCGAGGCGACGTCTCGCATGTAGAAGGGGTAGGCGTCGCTGTGTGGACCGCCGACGTGGAATCGCGCGCCGTAGATTTCGTTCTGGAAGAGTTCTTCGCGTGCACCGGGACCGGTAAAGTCCCAGATGTCGGTGCTGACGTGTCCGGAACAGGCGAGTGGCACCCCGATCGTTCCCTGTTCGAGCGCGAGTACGTCAAAGCCCTTCTCGGCGGCCCGCCGGGCGAACCGCGCGCCGGCGGGGCCGACGCCCACCACGACGAAATCGTACATGTCCGTCACGTTCACGGCTGTCGGTAAATAGCCTGTCGAACGGCTGCACTAGCTGGTGAGAACCCCTCCACAGGAGGGGTCGCCGCCCTTCCGTCTCTCGAACTTCCCTGTGAATTAGTCACGTATTGTTATGTGTTCTTCCATAGTCTACCAAGTCTAGCAGCGTCCAAACGTGGACCGCTTAGTGTATCTCTATCCCTGAACTCGCGTCGCGTTCGATTTTCCAAAACAATCGCCGAGGCAGAGTAGACTCGGAACGCTACTAGACAGTCTTGGTTGATATTTGCTTTTCTAACTATCAATGCTAACAATAGGTTTATAGGGGATTCAATACGATGATTAGTTAACTAATGTCTAAAAAACAGCCTGAGTTTGCAAGAATTATGAGACGAAGAAAACTACTCACAACTTCGAGCGTCGCAATGGCTATGTCGATATCGGGTTGCTCGAATTATATACCACTAAGCCAGTCAAAGAAGAAATCAGAGATAGCTGAAGTGGGTGTGGATAATTCTACAGACGACCGCGAATATGTGTCAGTTATAGTTAGTGGGGACAATGATATTATATTTAGACACACATTCATACTTGAGCCTGGTACTTTTTCTTCAGAAAAAGCTATTGAAGAGGAACCTTCAGAGATTATGGCCTTTACAAAGAATGGTATATCAAAAACATGGAACTATGATCCCGAGATGGGACCGGCATTTGATTGTGGTATCAAGGATATCGGACTCACGCTTCAAGATGATACGATCGAACCTTGGTATGATTGCCCGTAATCCTCATACGCTCTTCTGTAGGAGATTGTTGAAGTTCTCCATAGCGGAGTTGGAATAGAGACTGACCGTCTGATCGCCCAACGACCGGATGCTAGTCTCGCTCAGTTCACTATAGAATCACAAGATGGCTCTACCTCAACAATGTACTACACAAGAGCGACAACTCTATATCCAGTAGCAATTTCAATATTGATCGCGGCATACACCCAGCACCAGTTACCGGTGATCTGGACAGCGGTTTCGTCAACCGCGACGGCGAAGCCGTCGGCGGTCTGGAGCGCTGCCGGCTAGCCGTTCTTTCCACTGCCAGATCGCCTGATGCGACCGATCTACGCCAAGCAGGCAGATGATGGTGACACTTGCAACAAGAACTTCTCATCTTCTCAAACTGGCTCAACTAGAAAGTGTTCGCCGAGGAATGCATCGCCGGCTACACGATCTTCAACGACTTCAGCGCCCGCGATATCCAGGGCGAGGAGATGAACGGACGACTCGGACCGGCGAAAGGCAAGGACTTCGCAAACGGGCTCAGTCCCTACCTCGTTCCCGCAGCAGACATCGACGTGCTCGAGGCCTCGATGACCGCTCGCGTCGACGGCGAGGTGTGGTTCGACGGCACCGTCGACGAGATGTACCACTCCTTCGCCGACATCGTCGAACACGTTTCCGCGTCCGAGACGCTCTTCCCCGGAGACGTCATCGGCAGCGGCACCGTCGGCGAAGGCTGCGGACTTGAACTCGGGCGGTGGCTCGAAGACGGCGATACCGTTGCACTCGAAATAGCGGGGATCGGCGTACTCGAGCACACGATCGTCGCATAGTTGATCTCCGTTTGCGGTCTTACTGTGATTCGCTCTCGCCCTCGGCGGCCGCGGCGCTTGCGGTGTGCAAAAAGCCGACGACACCGATGTAGCCGACGAACAATTGGATGCTGAGGTCGCCCGCAGTGAACTGCTGGCTGAACGCGATAGGCCCGATGCTCAGACCGAACAGACCGATTGCGTACCCGAGTCGATCCCTCGATTGATCGAACTGCGGGAACTCGTGCATCAGTACTCGGCGATACCGCACGGCGAAGTAGCCCCACCCGGTGTATAGTGCGACGACGGCGGCGATCAGGAACAAGTTCGAATCGAACATGACGTATAACGACCCGCCGATTGCCAGCCCGATCCCGAGCGCGGCACTGATCGCCCTTCTCATAGTGGGGAACACGTCCGTCAGGTAATACGTTTTCTGGATCGCTGCGAACCGCTATCGCGAATCGCAATTCGAAGCCCAAAGGAGAGTTCGTGCGGTCGATTCTACGATTCTACGATTCTACGATCGAATTTCGAGCAACTCCCAGAGCCGCTCGACATCGCCGTCGAAGCGCTCGAGCAGATCGCGCATCTCCGCGCGATGCTCGGCGGTCACCGTCACGTGGACCATCCCCTCGTCGGGCTGGCCGTAGACGACGCTTGCACCCTCGGGCGCGGCGGCAATTGCGGGGACGGCAACGAGATCCTCCTCGCCGTCGACCAGCACCGTCGCGGGCTCGTCGGACGCGAGTCCCTCCCGTAGCGCGCGAATCACGTCGCCAGAGAGTTCAGCCGGCGGATTGATGACTTCGTGGGTCGGCTCGGTTGCGACGGTCTCACGGATCTCTGCGTCGACGGCGTCGCGTTTCGTTCGTTCGTCGACGAACGCAACGTCGGGAACGCGGCCGGCCGCGAGAAGGTGGTAGGTGACGACGTCCCCGACGGTGATGAGTGGGCCGTCGACGGTTTCGAGAAGGCGGTCGGCGTCGGTTTCGATCGGGCCCATCGGCTCTTTGAGCTCGTGGCGAAGTTCCGTGGGCAGCACCAGTAGCTCCTCGTAGTCGCGTTTGCTGGCGTCGGTCGAACTGCTATCGTCGGGTGTCACGGCGGCTGTGGCGATTACCGAACCTTGAGCGCGTACGCGCCGGGCTCGGTGACCTGCATTTCGCTTGCAATCTCGCTGTCTTCGGGGTGGGCGATGACGACGTAGCCGGCCCAGTCCTCCGTCAGTGACGAGGAGTTACAGGCGTCACAGGTCTCGCTGTCCGGATCGTTGACCCGGTGACACTCGCGACAGACGAGACGGTCGGATGCCATTGTTACTCACCTGCGGTCGCTTCGCGCTTTTCGTGGTCTTCCTCGAGCCAGCCGTGCTTGCCGAGGCCGGGCTGTTTTGCCGTCAGCCCGATTTTCGAGTCGCGTGGGTTGCGCTCGTCGATGCTTTTGGTGACGATGCGGGCGCGAATCGCGTCGTCGACACCGAGCGTGCGGTTCGATTCGTTCGAGGCGAGCTGTTGGTTCTCGGCGTCGAAGGCCAGATACTCGTCGCTGATCTGGGAGACGTGAAGCAGGCCGTCGACGGGACCGATCCCGACGAACGCGCCGAACTCGACGACTTCGACGACGGTTCCGTCGACGACTTCCTGCATCTGTGGGTCGAACGTGACGGCGTCGAAATCGGCCTCGTAGTAGACGCCCGGGCGGTTCGGAAGCACGGTCCCTTCACCGATATCGCGCACCTCGGTGACGGAGACGATGCTGCCGACTTCCTCGTCCATTCGTCCCTCGAGTTTGTCCTGTAGCAGTCGCTTGACGAGCGTCGGCGACACGTCGCCGAGCTCCTCCGGCGGTACCTCCACCGTATCCTTCAATCTAACCCGTTTGTACATCTATGGTTGAGTGATCGCTAACTTGTTTCTCCCGCGTAATGCAATTACCGGTCTCTTCGCTTCGAGTACCCGATCGCGTAGTGGCCGATCGTTCGTGACGACGTAGTCGATAGCGCCCTCGCGGGCGAGTTCAACCAGCGCGTCGTCGGCGTAGGATGCCTCGGTGTCGACGACGAGACAGCGTTCGGTCGCCAGATCGTGACCGACGTTCGCGGCGGTGCCTTCGCGGCCGCCCTTCTCGGAGAGCCGGCGAAGTTCTTCGATGACCGCCTGCGGCGTCGTCGGTTCGAACGAATCGAGGAGCCGCTCGAGTTCGTCGAACAGTCTGACGTCGAGTTCGACTGGCATCATCAGCGCGCTCGTATCGAGGGCGACCCGGGTGCTCATCGTGATCGTGTCGTGTAGTGGTTCGCTATCGGTATTACTCCTGGAGCGTTCCGAGGCCGATCAGCCGCCAGCGAGCGCCGATACGGCGGTTGATCGCTATTTTCGCGCCGGGTTCGGCGGTGACGGGGCGTTTGAGGTTGACCTCGCACTCGCCCTCGCGGGCGCTCGTTACCGCGCCGACGGTCGTTGCCGTCCCGACGGTCATCATCAGCGGTTCGCCGGTGCTGATCTCCTCCACTTCGCCGCCGTCGGTGCCGACGACGCGCTCTAGGAGGTCGACATCCATCGTGAACTGCTGCCAGGTCGGCGGCAGCGAGCCCGGTGGGCCGGCCATGCGACCGGCCAGGGCGTCGCCTTTCGTCAGTGCGGGGTCGAGTCCCGTGCCGACTCCGAGCAGGCCGCCAGGTGTGGCGCTGTCGACGGTTTCGCCGCCGGCTTGCAGCGAGCGAATCGTCGTTTCGATCGGGACGTACTCGGTCTGGCCGCCTTCTTCGACCTCGCGACCGGGGCGGATTTCGATCTCCTGATCGGATTCGAGTTCACCTTCGACGAGGCTGCCGCCGAGGACGCCGCCGGCGAGGTCGCTTGCGGTCGTCCCGGGTTTGTTGATGTCGAAGCTGCGGGCGACGTGCATTCGGGCGTCGGCGTCGGGGTCGCGTTCCGGCGTCGGAATTTCCTCCTCGACTGCCTGGATCAGCAGGTCCATGTTGACCTCCTGGCCGGCCGATACGGGGACGACGGGGGCGTCCTCGGCGACGGTGCCCTCGACGAACTCCTGGATCTGTTCGTAGTTCCGGCGGGCCTGATCGGAGTCGACGAGGTCGATCTTGTTCTGGGCGATGACGATGTTTTCGATGCCGATGATGTCGAGCGCCATCAGGTGCTCTTCGGTCTGTGGCTGTGGCACGGGTTCGTTGGCGCTGACGACCAGCACGGCCCCGTCCATCAGCGATGCGCCGGAGAGCATCGTCGCCATCAGGGTTTCGTGACCCGGGGCGTCGACGAACGAGACGGTTCGAAGCGGCTCGCTCTCGGAGCCGTCCGGACACTCCTCCTCGACGGTGTACCGTTCGGGTTCGTCCCGGTCGGGGCACTCGCGGAACGTCGCATCCGCGTAGCCGAGGCGGATGGAGATTCCGCGCTTCATCTCCTCGCTGTGCTGGTCCGTCCACGAGCCGCTCAGGGCTTGTACCAGCGTCGTCTTGCCGTGGTCGACGTGGCCGACGAGCCCGATGTTCACCTCCGGTTGTTGAGTTCCTGCCATAAGACGATGAGTAATCTTAGATAGGGCTTCCCCCGTGCGATTGATAAACCTACTGTTCTGAGGGCGTCTTCACCGGGTCGACGGTCACGTTCGTGAGTGTCACTGTCTCGGACTCGTTTCGACTGGCGTCCGCCTCCGCACACTCCTCCCATTAGATATTGGGATAGTTACAAAAACAGTGTTGAGCGAACTACTTTGGCTACTGCCCGCATACGAGGGGCTATGAGCAAGCCGGAGACAGCGGGCGAACGCGAGAGCGTCCTCGAATGTACGGACTGTCTCGATCCCGCGGAAGCGTTCGCACTGATCGCCAACGACGTTCGACTGTCGATTCTCGAAGCCTTGTGGGCCGCCGACGAGTCGCCGGTGTCGTTCTCGACCCTGCGGCGCGAGGTCGGCATGCGTGACTCCGCACAGTTCAACTATCACCTGCAAAAGCTCACGGGACACTTCGTCACCCAGCAAGCGGAGGGCTACGCGTTTAAACATGCCGGCGAGAAGGTCGTCCGCTCGGTGATCGCGGGGTCGTTCAACGAACACCCGTCGATCGAACCGTTTCCCGTGGCGGGCCAGTGCGTCGCCTGCGGGAGTTCGCTGGCCGCAAGCTACGAGGACGAACGGCTCGCGATCATGTGCGTCGACTGCGGGCACGGGCACGGCGAGTACGCGTTCCCGCCCGGCGGGCTGACCGACCGAACCCGAGGGGAAATCGCCGACGCGTTCGACCAGCGCGTTCGACACCTTCACTGTCTGGCCGCCGACGGCGTCTGTCCGGAGTGCAGTGGGCGCATGGAGACGCACATCGTCGAGGACGACGACTGCTGTCTCGGCGTCAGCCTCCGCGTCGACCACGAGTGTCGACAGTGTGCGCACACGCTGTGCTCGGCCGCCGGCCTCCGGCTGCTCGACCACTCCGAGGTCGTCTCGTTCCACCGCGAGCGCGGCGTCTCGCTCGACGAGCGGCCCTACTGGACGCTCCCGTGGTGCGTTTCCGACGAGTTCACTCGGCTCGTCTCGCGCGACCCGCTCGAACTCGAGGTTCGGATGCCGCTCGCGGGCGACGAGTTGCGGGTGACGATGAACGGCGATCTCGACGTTCTCGAGACACACACCGTCGACGACTGATACGGTCTGCTGTAACGATTTCCCGGCACAACCGCGGATCGTCCTGCGGTTGCGCCGGAAATGACTTACAGCAGTCCGTCTGAAACGAATTTCAGTTAGCGACCGTACTGAAATGTTTTTCAGACTACACTTATCGGCGAGCGACGCCTCGGTCGAGACGAGAGATGATGCACGCACCGATCGCCCCTCGTCCGATCGATCCGCTTCCCGGGTACGGTCTGCTCACGGCCGCCGGTATCGCCGTCGGCCTGTCGGTCCTGCTCGTCGCATCGGCGCTCATCGCGTTCACGATCGTCACCGTCATCGGCGACCACCCGGTTCTGGTCCTCTTCGCCGTGTTCCTCGGCGGTGTCGGCCCGTTCGTCGCAAGCCTCCTCGTCCTCAGGCGGGTGCGACACCGATTCGTTACGCGATCGGCATAAGGTCGCGACACGCTACTCGACCCGGCGAACGACCGTACCAACCGCGAATCCGACTCCTTTTCTCGCTCGCCACCCACAGTACGAGTGATCCCTCGTGACCGAGTTCGCGTTTGAACTCGCGCTCTGTGCGCACCTAGAGCAGTCCCGCGAGCAGCCGATCGCGGGTACCGATGCGCTCGTGGCTCGGCAACTCGGCGGGAGCGTCGCCGACCCCGGCGGTCGGATTCTCGACGTGGTCTGCGTCGAACCCGGGCCGGAGTTCGACGACCGCACGGCGATCACGAGCGAGGAGATTCCCGACGCCGCTATCGAGTCCGCCGTCGGCCCCGGTCGCACCCGCTACTGGAAACGCGCCTTCGATTGCCACCCGGATCGCGCGCGTCGGGCGGTCGACCGGGCCTGCGAGATCGGCTTTTTCGAGCGCGAACGCCGCAACGGCCGCGAGTTCGTCCGACAGGTCGCGCGCTATCCCGACTGGTACGACCGCATCGTCGGCATCGAGAACAAGCCCGATCTCGGCCGACCCGGCGATCTCGAGGCGCAGTTGCGCACCGACGTGAGCCTCGCGCTGGTCGATACGGTCGTGCTGGCGACGGAAAGTTACGTCACGCGAGCGCACCTGAATCGGATTCCCGACGAAGTCGGCGTCTGGCGCGTTCACCGCGACGGGACGGCCTCATCAGAGATCGAACTCGAGGTCGTTCGCGAACCGACGCCGCTCCCGACCGACGAGCCGGGTATCGAACCGCTCGCGTTCGAGCCCGGTCACGCGGCAATCGAACCCGTGACAGCGACCGCGAAGGCCCGGGCGCGCCGCCGACTCGCCGAACGAGCCTACGGCAAGGGCTGGCGGACGTACGACTTTCCAGCCTGCGAGGCCTGCACGCCGACCGACGCGAACGGCGCGACGCTACCGTACTGCGAGTGGCGCGACCGACTCGTCGACGCGAACTCGGAGTGCGGACCGTCCTGCCCCGGCTACGATTCCGGACCGGCTTCCGACGTTGCACTCGAGGCCGAACGCGATCGGCGGACGGCCTGGCGGCGGAATCCCGCCGGAAAGCGCCGCCGCCAGTCGGGACTCGACCGATTCGGCTGAGGACAGTGGCTGCTCCGACGCCGAAACATGGCGTCAGGATTCCTCTTCGACGCGGCCATAGCGGTCCTCGACAGCGGCGAGATATCCTTCGAGAAACGTCTCCGTCTCCTCCTCGCCGGCGCGGAGTTCGACGAGAAGTCCCTCGAGTTCATCGCGCGGGTGGTGACAGAGGTCGGTGTGGCAGTCGGGACAGAGGTGTTCGAACGCTTTGTCCGTGCGGTCCCACCGGTCGCCGTATTTGTCGTACTCGCGGGCGGTCGACCGTGAGACGCTATCGCCGCAGGCGAGACACGTGACCGTCGCGGTACGGGAGCGAGAGGACCATGGCCACATAGGTGTACGAAGACTATGTGGTTACTTAGCAATTGTCACACGTTCGCTCGGGCGGGAGTGTTCGGTCAGTCAATCGGTCTCGCTCGGGACTATTCGGCGTCCTGGAAGACGTTTGACGCGCCCGTTCGTCGCTGGTAGTACCGGACCCACACCCACTGTAGCGGGATGATCAAAAGCGGCGTGAAAAACGCCAGCGAGAGGCTTTGCGTCGCGACGACGATCGAGAACAGGAACACGGCCGGCGAAATGAGCCCACGGATCGTGATCAGCCGCGCATCCTGTTCGTTGATCCGGCTGTCCGTAAATCCGGCGCGGGCGGCGTAGGCCCAGACGCTCGTCATGAGCACGCCGACCAGGACGAAATTGATGGCGTACACCGTCCAGGCGAACTGCGTCCCGTAGCTTCCGATGATCTCGGTCGGGTACGGGAGAAACGAAATCGAGAGCAAGAACAGGAGATTCAGCCACAGCAGCACGCGGTCGTGACCGGTAATCGACTGAAAGAGGTTGTGGTGGATAATCCAGTAGAGACCGACGACGGCGAAACTCAGGAGATAACTGACCAGCAACGTCTCTTGGTCGCCGACTGCCGCCGGAAGCCTCGACGCAGGAACGTCTGGAACCTCGAACTGCAACACCAGGAGCGTGAGAACGATCGCGAAGACGCCGTCGCTCATCCCCTCCATTCGGTCCGTTCCTTCGCCGCCGAGTACCCTGACCATACCAGTACCCCTCGACGCGAGGTGCTGAATAGCCATCCCCGCCGCCGTGACCGGCCGCACCCACCCACCGATCGGAGCGGGACGGGACCCCCGCTCGATGAACCGGGTTAGTCGCGTTCCTCGCTCGTCCGATCGGTGGCGTCTGCACGGTCGCCGTCGCTTCCGTCGACGGTCGCGAATGGCTTTCCGGAACCGGGGTCAGCGTCAGCGCCAGTGTCGGAATCGCGTTCGAACGCGCCATCGGGTGTCTCAAGCGTCCCGTTCGGGTCGATCACCGTTCGCGCCGGAATCGGTTCTGCCGCCGGCGGACGGCGCGCGACCAGTCGCTGAAAGCGGGTGGGATCCAGCGACTGGTCCGTCTCGATTTCCTCGTACTCGACGACGATCCGGTCTCCCTCGGGGAAGATCCGGAAGTAGTTCAAACGAAAGGAGGGGTAGTAGATGCCCGGCAGCCGCGAAAACCAGGTCTCGACGTGCTGGAGCTTTTTCAGCCAGGTTCCGGTGTTGATGACCAGTCGGTCACCCCACCGAGTGAGCGACGCCCGATGCGTGTGCCCGTAGACGAAGACGGCGACATCAGAATTGGCCTCGAGAACGTCCCTTGCCGCACGCAAAAACGGTTCGTCCCCCTGCCCTACGCGGACGCCCGATAGCATAACCCCGAAGCGATCCAGCGTCTTTCTGAGATCCCGTCTGAATAGCCACAGCGGAATCGCGAGCAACAGGAGAATCGCGATAATGACGATGTTGATTGCGATGATGAACTCGAGAACGACCGCGCCGATACCGAGTGCATGGATGACGGGATTATCGGTGAAAAACGCCGACGGAAGGATACCCATTACCTCGAGGACGGTCCCGAACAGGTAGAGGAGCGTGATGTTGAAAAACAGCAACAGTGGGATGACGACGGCTCGAAGATACGGGCTCATCTCCCGATAGAAGTAGTTCGAGAGGAGCCAGCGCGGAATCTCCTCCATCGGCGCGACCGACTGGATGTCGCGAAGCCAGTCGCCCTTGGCTCGCCCGGAGTAACGACCGGCGGCGGCGACGATCCGCTGGACCACGAAGTATCCGACGGGGAGCGCGTTGGGATTTCCCCAGTCCGGCATCCGGTTGTTCGCGTCGTGTTGCTGGCCGTGTTCGATCCAAATTCGCGGCGTTTCGTCCTCGTCACCCCCGTCGACATCGACCTCGCGCGTGATCGAAACCACCGGTTCGAGCACGATGTTATACGCCGCGAGGCGGTCGATGTACGAGGTGTAACAGGCGAGGTCGTAGTCGTGATTGCCCGGGATGAGGGTAATGTCGATCGCTTCGCCGGTCGCGCGGAACTGCTCGAAGACGCGCGGGTGGTCCTCGATCACCCTGTCGAGCTTCGCCGTCCCCGTCACTTCGGCGTACTCCCAGAGTCCGAAGGCGTCGCCGTTGATGATCAGTTCGACGTCGCCGCCACGCTCCTCGAGTTCGGCGAGAAAGTCGAGCAGTTCCGCCTCGAAATCGAGCGCCGTGAGCTGTTCGTCGCCGCCCATGTGGAGGTCGCTGATGAAGACGTATTCGCTGGCCATCGAACGCAGTCCGACGTACTACCAGCCACGGGTGGATAGTGGTTTCCCCGATATCTCCGGGCACGTCTCGGGGGAGTTGGCTCTGTCTCTGTCCCTATCCCTGTTCGCCGATGGATGGGCTGGCGGTGCGGCCGGACGATAGCGATCCCGAGTCCCTCCGGGAGTTCGACGATAACTGCGAGAGGATGGCCGACGATATGTGCACCACCACTATCCCGGGCGGAGACGGCGAATCACCGCGCTAAACCTATTCCGTTAAATGGGTATAGCAGGTAGGTCGGGTATGCAAGTTAAATCCCGTCACCACCTTCGCAGCGACGACGTTTCCGAACTCGAAACGGATCTGTCCGACAAACTGGGCGTCTCCCTCGACGGCGACGCCTACGAGCGCGTCGAGTTCGAGGATGCGGATCGCGAGGTCATCCTGATCGACGGCGAGCCCCGAGTTGCCTTCTTCGACGAGGAGGCGTTCCTGACGGTTCGCGGCGCGAACGCCTACGAACCCGAGCGACGACTCGTGACGGTCGATACCGGTGCAATCTCGTT
Organism: Natrialba sp. PRR66; assembly: GCF_034808065.1. Classification (NCBI taxonomy): domain Archaea; kingdom Methanobacteriati; phylum Methanobacteriota; class Halobacteria; order Halobacteriales; family Natrialbaceae; genus Natrialba; species Natrialba sp. PRR66. The sequence goes on from NZ_JAXHGN010000002.1 coordinate 121,793, forward strand.
CGTTAGCGACGGTGCCGACGTAATGCGTCCGGGAATCACGGAAGCCACCGAGGACATCTCACCGGACGATCTGGTCGTCATCGCAGAGGAGACTCACGGCAAGGTGCTGGCCGTCGGCCGGGCGCGCGTCGAGGGCACGGAGATGGCCGGTAACGAGGGGAAAGTCGTCGACTCGCTACACCACGTCGGCGACGAGTTGTACGAGTTCACGGCGTAGACGATCAGCCTCGTCCGCAATCACACGAGAATCAGTGCAGCCGCCGTTCTCAAACGGTACACCGGTGTTCTCCTCACTTGCGCCCACAACGCTCTTGGTTCTATTCGTGGGGCGGCTAGCTATGCCGACACCGAACGACGCGCGTGATTCTGCGTCCGAAACTGACACCACCGACACAGCCGCGGACACGAACACTGCCTCGGACGAGACCACAGACACCTCTCAGAACGCCACTCATCCCGCGTTCGAACTCGACCTCACCGACGACGAACTCGACGCCCTCCACGATCTCCAACTCGGCATCGAGAATCTCCATCGCTCCTACGGCGCACTCCTCGAGTTCCACCACCAACTCGGGCACGCGATGGACCGCATGCGGGACGCCGAAGCCGAACTTCGAAACGCCGGCCACGACGAGTGGGCCAACCAACTTCGCGACGAGCACCTCCCCGCCGGCGCGATCAACGACCAGTGGTCGTACGAACTCGTCGAAGAGTTCTCCGGGGAGTTTCTCACCGACGTCGACACGTTCGAAACGGCCGTTCGTGACGAACTGGCCGACGGCCTCGATCACGTCAGCGAACGCCGCCAACAGCACCACCTCCGCGAGCGAGCACGAGACTCCCGGTAACTGGTGAGACGGTGAGGAAGTGTTTTCGACACCCTCGTCGTATCACCGCGCATGACAGACCGGTACGACGTTATCGTGCTCGGCGTCGGTGGCATGGGAAGCGCGACGGTTGCCCACCTCGCCGCACGCGGCGTCGACGTTCTCGGCCTCGAACGCTACGACGTTCCCCACGGCTACGGGTCCTCACACGGTATCACTCGCATCTTCCGTCTCGCCTACTACGAACACCCGGCCTACGTCCCGCTGCTCCGTCGCGCCGACGAACTGTGGACCGAACTCGAGAGCGACCACGACCGCCAGCTGTTGTACCGCACCGGCACCATCGACGCCGGTCCGCGCGGCGACCCGCTCGTCGAGGGCTCGAAGCGCTCCTGCGAGGACCACGACCTCGATCACGAGGTCCTCTCGAGTTCGGAACTTGTCGACCGTTATCCGGGCTACCAGCTCCCGGAGACGTACGAGGCCGTCTCCCAGCCCGACGGCGGCTTTCTCGTCCCCGAGGAGTGTATCGTCGCATACGTCGACCGCGCCCACCGACACGGCGCGACCGTCCGCGCCCGCGAACGCGTCGTCGATTGGCGGCCGACCGGCGACGACGGCGTCCGCGTCGAAACCGACCACCGCGCCTACGAGGCCGACGAACTCGTCGTCACCGCGGGCGCGTGGGCCGCCGAGTTCATCGACGAACTCGACGGGCTCGCCGTCCCCGAGCGCCAGGTGCTCGCCTGGCTCCAACCCGAGGAGCCCGCCGCCTTCGACCCCGGGGCGTTCCCCGTCTGGAACCTGCAGGTTCCCGAGGGGCGGTTCTACGGCTTTCCGGTTCACGGGGTTCCCGGGTTCAAGTTCGGCCGGTACAATCACCGCGAGGAGACCGTCGATCCCGACGCCTTCGAGCGCGAACCGACGCAAGCCGACGAGCGACTGTTGCGCGAGTTCGCCGAAGAGTACTTCCCGGACGGCGCGGGGCCGACGATGCGGTTGAAGACCTGCTTGTTCACGAATACGCCGGACGACCACTTCGTGATCGATACCCTCCCTGCGCATCCGCAGGTGTCGGTCGCGGCCGGCTTCTCGGGTCACGGATTCAAGTTCGCCAGCGTCGTCGGCGAGATCATGGCCGATCTGGCGCTCGAGGGCGAGACGGACCACGAGATCGGTATGTTCGGGCTGGATCGGTTCTGATACCCTCGGCGCACTGGGTCAGTCGCGCTTGCGGAGCGCTTGCGAAGCGCTTGCGACCGCTACTCACCGGGTTGACCGACCCGGCCCTCGGTCTTCGGCATCGCTGCTCACCCACAGTTTGACCTCGGAAACGAGCGCGTCGCTCTGTTGCAGGCCGTCGATATCGTAGTCCACCGAGATGTAGGTGATCTCCCGCTGTCTGACAACGTACGTCGCCGCTTCGGACTTCTCCCGGTAGCTGACCGACTCCGTCTCGAGGTCCCCGTCCGCGCGGGCCTCGACGAACGAGACGCGATCGCCCACGTCAGGGATCACGATCGACTCGGCGTCGTAAATCGCATCCACGAGTTCGTCGGTCTCGAACTCGTAGACGTAGAGCGAAATTTGATCGGAGCCGGTTCCCGTTTCCGTCGTTGACTTCCGTCCGTCTTCGTGCATAGCAGTGAGTATATCGATTGTCGTTGCTGCTGAACGCACGGGTGGGCCGATCGAGGATCGAGACGCCTGCGTGATCGGTGATGGGGGTGCCACACCGTTGGCCCACTCCGTGCGTTAGCGCTACGAGAACGCCGAACGGCTGTGGGATCATTGTAATACAACCGTTGACCGTGGTATCGACGAGTCGAAATGCGAGACTTCCGTCATCGGTACCCAGTATTGCTGGCGTTGACTTCCGTTCTCTGAGACTAATCCGCGATTTCAGCCACCTGACTCGTGCGTGACGGACGACTCCGAACCGACCGGTTACGCCGGCGATTCCCACGGCTGCTGCAGTCTTAGTATCGAGATGACACGACTCGATCGGGTGTTCCCACTCCGAACCGTCGCGTGGTGCGGAACCGAGCCCGTCGCGACCGGTTGTTCTCGTTCGGTACGACCTCGAAACCATCGAGAACACAACGGTCGCTTCGATGGACGGGGACGACCACTCCGTTCCGATATTCGACGACACGATGCAAGCACAGCGTTCCTGATCCATCGCAGTCGCCTCCGACCTTCATGAAAAAATTGCAGACCCTCTTCCCGATAGATAGTTTTATCTAGGGAAATGTAGACTCTCTAACTGATGCGGGGGTCGGAGTAGCACTCGTGATGGAGAGACAGGTCTCACAATCGGAGTCAGCGCACGGTGAACTTACCGAAGACGAACTCTTCGACTTACTGGCAAACCGCCGTCGACGGCACATCCTTCAGACGCTCATCTACCGGGACGAACGGATCGATATCGGGACGCTCTCACAGTCGATTGCCGCCAGCGAGGATGACCTCGCTTTCGACGAGGTTTCGAGTAGCGACCGCAAACGCGTCTACACGGCACTCCAGCAGTCCCACCTGCCGAAGATGGACAACGCCGGCGTCCTCGAGTTCGACCGCGACCGAGGAACCGTCGAACCGACGCCGGTGCTCGACGACGTCAAAATTTATATGGACACCGTCCGCGGACGCAACCTCTCCTGGAGTGATTACTACCTCGGGCTGACAGCACTCGTCACCGTGGTTCTCGGCGGAACGCTACTCGATATCGTCCCGTTTTCGCTACTCCCCGCTGCCGCCTGGTCCGCGTTCGTCGTCATCACCCTCGGTGGCTTCGCGCTCGCTCATCGCCACTACGCCAACCAGCACCACCTCCGGATCGGCACCTCGTCGCCCGACGTTGAACTCGAATACGACGAATCGAGCGAGCAGTGATGGAGACCTGCCGGCAAATAGAGCAGGCGTCTCGCTCAGTCCGCGTCGATAATCGCCGCTGCAAACCGCTCTATTCCCCGCTCCGGATCGTCGTTCTCGATGGAGACGATAACGTGGTCGACGCCGAGTTCGGCGAGCCGTCGGAAGTAGTCCTGAAACCACTCGGTGCCCGCCCGGTAGCCCAGGTGTAACTGCTCTGGTTCGGCCGTCGGATCGTCCGCGAGTTCAGCGCGGACGGCCATCGCGAACGGCTTTTCACCGGCGGCCTCCCGCCACGCATCGAGGTAGTCCGTCAGCGTGCGCTCGGGGAGGTGATAGAACAGCCAGCCGTCGCCGCGCTCGGCGATCCACTCGCGCGATTGGCGGGCGTTCCCGGTCGGGAGCAGCGGAATCGTCTCCGCCATCGGTTTCGGCACGACATCGAGTGCACCGTCGAGGCTGCCCCACCGTCCCTCGCGCTCGGGGAACTCGTCGCGCCACAGCGTGCGAAGGGTTTCGACGTGGTCGCGAAACAGCGCGCCGCGCTCGTCGCGGTCGACGCCGAAGGCGGGGTACTCCGGATCGCGGTCGCCGGAGGCGACCCCGAGGACGAGCCGGCCGTCCGAAAGTCGGTCGACCGTCGCGGCGGATTTCGCGACGTGGATCGGGTGTCGAAGCGGGAGGACGATACTCGAGGTGCCGAGCGCGATCTCGTCGGTGTGGGCAGCGACGTGCGAGAGCCACGGCCAGGGGTCGAACGTCTGACCGGCATCGCCGAATTTCGGCCAGTACGTCGGCACGTCGCGCGCCCAGAGGCCGTCGAAGCCGACCGCCTCGGCGCGTTTCGCGAGCCGAATCTCCGCCTCGGGGTCGGGCGTCGAGCGGTTCGTGCCGGTAAGCGGGAATCCAACGCCGAACGTGAGTCCGTCCGTCTCGAACAACCGTCGGTACCCCTCGTTTTCGTGTCCAGTCGGCATTCGCTCGAGCTATCGGTCACGGGCGGATGACGGCTTCGATCCGCGAGGTCGCCGGTGGTACTCATCGGTTCGACCGCCGATCCGGGTGCAGATCAGATATCGACCGCGAACGGCGTGAACTCGTCGGCCCGGCTCGCAAACACACCCAGCAGCGTCGCAATTTCCTCGAGGTCGTCGGTGTCGATCACTTCGACGGGCGTGTGCATGTAGCGGTTCGGCACGCTGACCACCTGCGACGGAATCGCCCCCGCCGCGGTGAAGAAGCCGTCAGCGTCCGTCCCGGTCCCGACCCCGAGCGCCTCGATCTGTACCTCGAGTTCGCGCTCGTCGGCGACCGAGCGCAGCGCGTCGAACACGGCAGGGTGGTTCGTGCTGCCGCGACCGAGTGCCGGCCCGCCGCCCAGTTCCATCTGGCTCGTCTTCTCGCTCGGCGCGGAGGGGTAATCGACGGCGTGACCGACATCGACGACGACGACGGCGTCGGGTTCGAGGTCGAATCCGACCATCCGTGCGCCGTTGCCCCCGACTTCCTCCTGGACGGTGGAGACGGCGTAGACGGTCGCATCCGTGCCGGTTTCGACAGCCTGCCGGAACCCCTCAGCCGCGGCCCACGTCCCGACCCGATTGTCGAGGCCGCGGCCGGCGAGACGCGTCTCGGAAAGCCACGAGACCGTCGAGGAGACGGTGATCGGGTCCCCGATTTCGAGGCGGTCGCGCGCCTCGTCCTCGCTTTCGGCTCCGATGTCGATCCAGAGATCCTCGATGTCGGTCTCTGACTCGTCCTCGCGGAGGTGGATCGCGTGCTGCCCGATCACGCCCTCGACGGGACCGTCGGCGGCGTGGATCGTGACGTGTTGGCCCTTCGAAACGGAGGGGTCAGAGCCGCCGATTCGCCCCAGTCTGACAAAGCCGTCGCCGTCGATCGATTTGACGATGAAGCCGATTTCGTCAGCGTGGCCGGTGAGTACGATTTCGGGTGCGCCGGATGCATCGGGCGCTCCCTCGTGCACTGCGATGGCATTTCCGTAAGCGTCCGTTCGAACGTCGTCAGCAAACTGGTCGACGTAGTCGATCCAGACCTGCTGGCCGCGGGTTTCATAGCCCGATGGGGAGGGCGTCTCGAGCAATTCGGTGAGGAAATCACGCGAAGGATCGTCCATAGTACCTAGTTAGCGACTCGCCTCTTTATGTCTTAGATTCACTCGTACACGAAGCGGTAAACCGAGGTCCGAACAGACTACTTGGGCGCACTCACCCTTCGAGACAGATACTTCGGCGGGTCACGAATACTGCGCGCAAAAAAACATCCGCAAATCGACTGATCAGATCAGTCGTCAGCCGGAGCCGCGCCGCTTGCGCCCTCGGCCTGTTCTTTCGTCCAGGCGAGCTTGCCGCCGGCCGCGAGAATGTCGCGTTCGCGCTCGGAGGCGTCGAGGACCGCCGTGTACTCGTCCTCGCCGTTGATGCGGACGGTGAACTCTTCCTGACCGCTCGTGACGGCGTCGTAGACGTCGTCGACGATTTCGACATCGTCGCCCTGGTCGATGTTCTCGTAGGTGTCCTCGTCGATCTGGAGCGGGACGATCCCGAAGTTAAAGAGGTTCGCGCGGTGGATCCGTGCGAAACTCTGTGCGAGGACGCCCTCGATGCCGAGGTACATCGGACAGAGGGCGGCGTGCTCGCGCGAGGAGCCCTGGCCGTAGTTCTCTCCGGCGACGAGGAAGCCGCCGTCGGCGTCGAGCGCACGCTCTGCGAACGTATCGTCGACGCGCGAGAGCGTGAACTCGGAGAGCTTGGGAACGTTCGACCGGTACATCAGGATGTCCTGCGTTGCAGGGATGATGTGGTCGGTCGTGATGTTGTCCTCCATCTTGAGCAGCGCTTCACCCTCGACGTCGGCGCTGAGCTGGTCCTTCAGCGGCACGTCGCCGATGTTCGGACCCTTGACGAGTTCGTCGTCGACGGCCTCGTCGGGCGTGATGAGGTCCGTCTTGGAGCCGTCGTATTCGTCGGGGAGTTCGACGCCGGGGGCCTCGAGGCCCTCCTCTTCCTCGGCGAGGTCGCGCGGGTCGACGATTTCGCCCTTGATCGCCGCGGCGGCGGCGACCTCCGGCGAACAGAGGAAGACGTTGTCGTCTTCGATACCCGAGCGGCCCTCGAAGTTGCGGTTGAAGGTCCGCAGCGAGATGGAATCGGAGGCGGGCACGTGGCCGATCCCGATACAGGCACCACAGGTCGCCTCGGAGAAGTTGACGCCGGCGGCCATCATCTCCGCGACCCAGCCCTGGCGGGCGAGCATCTCGGAGGCCTGCTTGGAGCCGGGGGCGACGATCGTCTCGGTCTCCATCGAGGTTTCGCGACCCTCGAGCATCTTGGCGACGGGGAGGATGTCCTCGTAGCCGCCGTTCGTACAGGATCCGACGATGACCTGGGAGACGTCCTGGCCGGCGACTTCGCGGACCGGGACGACCTTGTCCGGCATCGACGGCTGGGCGATCAGCGGCTCGAGGTCCGAGAGGTCGACGACGATCTCGTCGTCGTACTCGGCGTCCTCGTCGGGCTGGATCTCGGTGAACTCGTCGCCGCGACCGACGCGTTCGAGGTAGTCCTCGGTCTGGTGGTCGGTCGGGAAAATCGACGTGGTCGCGCCGAGTTCAGTGCCCATGTTCGTGATCGTCATCCGCTCGGGTGCGGTGAGCGTCTCGACGCCGGGGCCGGTGTACTCGAGGATCTTGCCGACGCCGCCTTTCACGGAGAGGCGACGGAGCATCTCGAGGATGACGTCCTTTGCCGTGGCCCACTCGGGGAGTTCGCCCTCGAGACGGACATTGACGATCTCGGGCATTTCGATGTAGTACGGTGCGCCGCCCATTGCGACGGTCACGTCGATGCCGCCGGCACCGATGGCGAGTTCGCCGAGGCCGCCGGGGGTCGGCGTGTGGCTGTCGGAGCCGAGTAGCGTCTTGCCGGGTGCGGCGAAGTTTTCGCGGTGAACGTTGTGACAGATACCGTTGCCGGGGCGAGAGAAATAAGCGCCATATTTACCGGCTGCAGAACGCAGGAAACGGTGGTCGTCAGTGTTCTTAAAGTCGAACTGGTAGGTCTGGTGGTCGCAGTACTGGGCTGCGATTTCGGTCTGGACCTCGTCCAGTCCCATCGCTTCGAACTGGAGCCAGACCATCGTTCCGGTCGTGTCCTGAGTAAGTACCTGATCGATCTCGATACCGATTTCCTCGCCGGTCTCGAGATCGCCCTCGACGAGATGGTCGTCGAGAATCTTTTCGGTGAGAGTCTGTCCCATAGCATCCGAATCTCGGCCGTCCGTCCTGATAAATCCAGCGTGTTTCCTTGAGGATCGACCGTGTTAGATACGCCCATGCGCGCAGTTTTCGAGCAATTATTGCGCTACAACTACAGACGTAGACAGTGCTGCGCGGAGGAGGTGAGATCGGCAGTAATCGTTCCACGCGCGCGGAACTCGTGCGTGCTCAATTCCTGATATCGTGTGAAACACAGTCTCGAACTGCATCACCGGTACTCTCGAACCGCGTCACCTGTCGGTCGGCTCGAAAGGACACGTTTTTCCCGATACCGCTATCTCTCGGCTATACGATCATGTTTCGCTCCGGTACCTTCGTTGCAGACCACGTCTCGCCGACGACCCCCGAACAGGTCCAACCCAACGGCGTCGACCTCACCCTCGACGTCGTCTTCGACCAGCTCGAACCTGGCCGGATCGGCCGGGACGGCAAGCAGATCGGCGACCGAGCCGCCCGCCCGCTCGAAGAACTCGAGCAGAAAGCGCCCGACACGTACTATCTGCCCGAGGGCGCGTACGTCGCGCGCTACAACGAGCAAATCGCGATTCCGGACGGGCACATCGGATTCGTCTATCCCCGCTCGTCGCTGATGCGAAACTCCTGCATGCTCAATACGGCGGTCTGGGACGCCGGCTACGAGGGTCGCGGCGAGGGGCTCTTGCAGGTCCACCACGACGTCGAGATCGAACGCGACGCGCGGATCGCCCAGCTCGTGTTCGCCGAGGCGAATCACGAGGACACCTACGACGGCAGTTACCAGGGCGAGAACATCGGCGAAAGCAGCTGATGATCGCCGGACGGTCCACTTTTGGTGCCGTCCGTCGAACCACCGGTATGGCCGGTGATCTCACTCGATGATGGCGACGACGCACGCGTTCGCCGGTCTCACCGTTGTGTCCCCTCTCGCATACCTCGCGCCCGAGTTCGCTGTGCCGCTCGCACTCGGTGCGCTCGCCGGCGGTCTCGCACCCGACTTCGATCTGCCGCTCGCCCACCGCCGGACGTTTCACTTCCCGATCGTCGGACTCGTCGGGGTCGTTCTGGCGGTCGGACTCGCGTTCTACACGCCGACAGCGGCGACGGTGACCATCGCCGCGTTCGTCGCCGCAGCCTGGCTCCACGCCGCGAGCGACGTTTTTGGCGGCGGACCAGAGATGGACCCCTGGCGAAACCGCACCGAACGCGCCGTCTACGACCACGTTCGCGGTCGATGGCTCCGTCCGAAGCGGTGGATCCGATACGACGGTGCACCGGAGGATGCCGTTCTCGCGTTCGTCCTCGCACTGCCGGCCCTCGTGGTCTTCGGCGGTTGGATCAAGACCGTCGTGCTCGGCGGTCTCGGCGTCTCGGTAGCCTATGCGCTTCTTCGACGGCGATTGATCCGGTGGACCGCTGACTGGGAGTGGCTCGAGTAGCTGGCGTCAGTGGCAAGCAGTCGGCCCGCCGCAAGTCGGAACCCTGATACCTCCAGTCTCCGAGAGAGTACTATGGTCGAGACGTTCGTTACGCAGACCCTCCATCTCGTCTTTGGGGCACTCTGGGCCGGCAGCGTCTTCTACGTCGCGTTCGTCGTGTTGCCGCTCGCTCGCGACGGCGAGTTCAATACGACGAAGCCGCTCGAGGCGATCGCTGGCAAGTTGACGACGATTTCGCGCGTCAGCGCGCTCGTCCTGTTGCTGACGGGCGGTCATCTCGCACAGGCGCGGTACACGTCCGAGAGTCTGTTCGGCTCGACCAGGGGACACCTGGTGCTGCTGATGGTCGCGCTCTGGCTGTTGCTTGCCACCCTCGTCGAAATCGGCTCGAAGCGACTCGAGAGCGGTCTCAACGGAAAGAAGCTTCGCGAACCCGCGGCCGATGCATTGGGACTGTATCGGGCGGCTGCGCTCGTCGGAATCGCGTTGCTCGTCGTTGGCGGGGCGATCACGACGAACCTGGCGGCAACCCTCTCTTTGTAGGCGTTTGCGAACTCGTCGGCTCGGGAACCGATCGTGGAACTACCATTCTTGCGAAAGATACTTAGTCGGTTACTGTAAGATACTCCCATGCTCAGGGGGACTGGGAACAGAACTGGAAACGGGGGCGCGAACGCGAACACAACCGTCGCGAGGAGTGGTGCCAAAGGAATCGCACTCTCGCTGCTCGCCGTCGGCACGGCAGCCCTCGCCGGCTACGTGCTCAGTTCGAACCGTTCGAAGAACTCGACGGCTCGCTCGAAGGCCAACCTCGGCGCTCGAATCATCGACCCGGACGAGGTTCCTGCTAATGCCACCATCGTCGACGCCTCGTCGCGCCAACTCGACGAAATCCCCGGCGCACGGCGGGCGATCAACCGTGCGATCCGACGCCGTGCACGCGAGGAGTGGGAACACGTCACGCTGGAACGCGACGGTGCCTGGTCCGTCGTCGATACGATTCGCAGTTCGCTGCCGTACCACGAGGGAACGGAACACGAATACAACGGCGTCTACGTCCACTACGACGATCGATTCATCGTCTTGGACGCCATTGGCTGGGCGCATCTTCAGGAGCCACTGCAGTAGCAGTACGGTCTGCGGGGGCACCGACCAGTACGGCCTGAGTGGCCCTGACGCAATCACGGGCGCGTAATTCTCGGCACGGTGAACTCCGGTTGTGAGTCTGCTGCCACGAGCGGACTCACTCACAGCGCTCACTATCCTCCGAAGCCACGAAAACCACAACCCCTACTTCACTCCGTCGCGGACGGTCCGCTATGCAACTGGGCGTCATCGGACTCGGACGTATGGGACAGATCGTCGTCGAACGTGCCCTCGCGGCGGGCCACGACATCGTCGCCTTCGACCTCGATCCCGAAGCCGTCGCAACGGCCGCCGACGCCGGGGCCGAACCGGCCGATTCTATCTCGGATCTCACGGACCGCCTCGGCACCGACAAACGCATCTGGCTCATGGTCCCCGCCGGCGAACCGGTCGACGCAACGCTCGACGAACTCGATCCGCACCTCGACGAGACGGACATCGTCGTCGACGGCGGTAACTCCTACTTCGAAGACTCCGTCCGACGAGCCGACGCCTGTTCCGCCGCCTACCTCGACTGTGGCACCTCCGGCGGCCCCGCCGGCGCTGAGCTCGGCTTCTCGCTCATGATCGGCGGCCCGACCTGGGCCTACGACGAACTCGAACCCGTCTTCGACGCCGTCGCAACCGGTCCCGACGGCCACGGGCGCATGGGCCCCGCAGGCTCCGGCCACTACGTCAAGATGATCCACAACGGCGTCGAGTACGCGCTCATGCAAGCCTACGGCGAAGGCTTCGAACTCCTCCACGAGGGCCGGTACGACCTCGATCTCGAATCCGTCGCCTCCGTCTGGAACAACGGTGCGGTGATCCGCTCGTGGCTCCTCGAACTTTGCGAGGAAGCGTTCCGCGAGGAAGGCACCGACCTCGGAACCGTCGCAGACCGCATCGAAGGCGGCTCCACCGGCACCTGGACCGTTCAGGAAGCCCTCGAACAGGAGGTCCCACTACCGCTCATCTATACCGCACTCTCCGAACGGTTCGGCTCACGCGCGGACGACGGCCGCTTCTCGCGACGACTCGCCAACCGCCTCCGGTACGGCTTCGGCCGACACGAGGTCCCCCGGCGCGACTGACTCCAGTAGCCGCTGCAAGTCACTGCACACCCGGTCGCACGACGGCTCTGCGATCGGCGTGTCACTCGTTGCAGTCGGTGCTACAGTCCGCACCGAGTTCAGCCACTGACTGCCGTGCCCCATTACTACTCACTATTCAGAACCACCGTTCAAAATCACTCCGTAATAGCCGCTCCTGAGATAATACGTGTCGTCTATCTTATCTGTACAGCATCAGTTCATGTTGTGCGTGTTCGATTATCGTCGGTTTTAGCCGCTTATATGGCGATATTCGGTCGGGTATTCTGAACAATCGTTCTCTCCTGACTCCGCCGCCTGAAATATTGGGTCACCTTCTTTATCACCGGCACCCACAGCATCAGTTATGAACTCGCAGTGTGCACGTTCGATGGAAGTCACGGTGACGGATCAACGACCAAGCATGGCTATCGTCGACCTCATCGCTCGCGAATCCGGGACAGATCCGGTTGAACTCGAGCCGCTTTATAACGTTATCGACCCAGATATGCTCGATTCGCTCTGTGAATCGAGTAGTGGATTTACGAGCCTCGAGTTCAACTATCACGGTCGGAACGTCACTGTACGAGCCGATTCCCAGCCCGAAGAGACGGTCGAGATTTCGCTGGCGGAGCCCGGGACGGTCGCCGAGGGGACGAGCGACGTTTTCAATACGGAATCCACGATTTAATTCTGCAGGTGGTGTGACGGTCAGCCACGACCGGTGACAGCGATGGAAGAATCGAAAAGGGAACCGTTTTGGCGGCGGTTGTAGTAGGGAAGCGTGAGGGCGCGTAGCTCAGTGGACAGAGTTCTTGGTTCCGGACCAAGATGTCGGGGGTTCAAATCCCTCCGCGCCCGTCGTTTTGCTGTGAACTCTCCTCGTGAGCGGCAGCGACGGCGGAGAGATGTGAACCGTGGTCGACCCGGCTTGTAGTCGCTCCAGTGAATCGGTAGGTGCGGGGCGTGTCTGTTCGTCATTCGTCATTTGATAGTGCGGGCGAGGAACTGTTCGATCGCTGCCGGGCCAGCCGGCAGCGCGGTATCGAGAAGCGGCTCCGGCGTCTCGCCCTCGTCAACGTGAGTTGCGCTGTACACCGATTGGCTGGGTGTCGGCTCGGTCGTGAGGAGGTCCATCGCCACCCGTTCGGATTCGATGTCCTCGATGCGCTCTGCCCAGACGTGGTTGCGGTCGTGTAACTCGTAGAAGACGGCGTTCACACCTGCTTCGTCCAACGCATCGAAGAATCGCCGGCTGTGTTCGACGGCCACGACCTCGTCCGCTCGCCCGTGCATCAGGAGCGTCGGTGGACTGTCCGCGGAGACGTGGGTGAGGGGGCTCGCCTGCTCGAACCGCTTCGGGAGATCGGACGCGGGGCCGCCCAGTAGCAGCGAGGGAATGCCGGGTGCGTTGTCCGCCGCGAGCGTGAAGTCGGTGAGACCGTACCAGCTGACGACTGCCTGTACAGCCCCCGAGGTGTCGGGTGCGACGGATTTTTTCAGTTCTCCGGCGAACGTCTCTCCCAGATCCATCACGTCCTCGACGACGCCCGCGAGCAGGGCCAGGTGGCCGCCCGCCGAGGACCCCCACGCCGCAATGCGCTCCGCGTCGTAGCCGTATTCCGCAGCATTGGCTCGAAGCCACCGGATCGCGGCCTTTACGTCGACGAAGTGTGCGGGGAACGTCGCTCGTGGAGTCGGGTTGGTCGGATCGTACATCCCCTGTATCTCCGGCCCGGCGTCGTCCGGAACCTCGGCCAGACGGTAACTCACGCTGGCGATTGCACAGCCCCACTCGGCCGCGTAGCGCGCCGGATCGGGGACGTTGTCGCGGGTTTCGGCGATCCACCCGCCCCCGTGGATGTAGACGACCAGCGGCGGGCGCTCTTCGTCAGGGAGGTACAGGTCGAGTTCCATCTCGCCGGCCTCGCGGTCGGCGTAGGTGATGCCCTCGTGGACCGAGACGTTCGCGTCGGCCGCTTCGCCCGTCGGTTCGCTCATACGTAACGGACGTGGGGCGCGTGGCATAACGGTACGTCTCCCGGAAACTCGTGTGTCCTGGCATCTCGTGTATCGCAGCCAGCCCTCCGACGAGCGCCCGTATGAGACGGTTCTAATGGTAGAACCGAGTAAAGGGGATCCGGAAGCGACGAGTTCACTCCCGCTCAGCCGAATCGGTAGCCGTTCGAATAGCTTCGACGCCGAATTGAACGACGTTCGCCGGGAGTTCGCTCGCTCGAAGTTCCGGTATCCGATACCATCGCCATGCATCCGCTCCGACTTCACCGGGTCCGGGACAGAGGTCGCGATCCGGGACCGTAGCGTAGTAGACGTGGTCGATATGCTGATGGCCAACGGTCCCGTCGTGGACGTTTATATCGTATAGCATCTGGTGGCGGGGCTGCGGGAGCACCCGACCGCCGGGGGTATCGACTGATCGCGTGTCGTCGGGGAGCGTCGGATCGAGTCCGGTTTCCTCCCGAACTTCTCGAAGGCCGGCTTTGTGGGGGAGTTCATCCCGGTCGACGTGGCCCGTCGGCGGGATCGTTTTTCCGACGTGCTCGTGTTCGTGCAGTGCTGTCGCCCCGTCGTTCACCACGTACACGGTGGCCGTGAAGTGACGAGTTATCTCCATGCTCTGAACAAGAAACTATTGTTACATGTGTTCTCCGTGTTTAGTACGGCTTCGCAACAGCTATGGATAGCATCAATTGTCGCTTCGGTGCCCGCTCGATCGTACGGACCGATCCGAGCGCACGAGCGCTCAAACGGGCTCGCGAAGCGCCCAGATATCAGCGGTCGGGTCGAGTCGGTGCGGTTCCGTCCCGTTCGCCGTGAGAATGCCGACGTGGTAGAGCATCGTCTTCAACTGGAACACCGTCGGCGAGTGGTAGATGTCGCCATCTTCGAGTTCAGCGCGCTGGAGGTCGCCCTCGGCGGTCAGCACCCGCCGGCGAACCGCCTCGTCGCCGCGAACGAACAACTCGACGGCGAACGTCGGGTGGAGTTCGTGGAGGTGGATCACGAGGTCGACCAGCGACGGCTCGGGAATCCAGTCGTCGTGCATCGTCTGGAGTTCGTTGACGAGCAGTTCCGTTGCGGGGTATTCGAAGAGAACGCGGCGGGCCAACTGTCCCCAGGCCGGCGCGAGGTCGACGAACCGCTTTCGCGAGCGATACCAGTCGGCGAACGTCTCGAGCGCCGCCTCGACGGAGCCACAGTGGGCTTTCCCGAAGCGGATCACCTCCTCGCCGAGGGCGGTCAGCGCGACCCGTTCGCGGTCCTCGATCAGCCCGAGGAACGCGGCCCCGCGCCTGGCGTCTCGGACCGCTCCGACGACGTTGAACTCGGAGAGGAGGCTCGCGGTGTCGCCGTCGGCGTAGTGGGCGAGTGGGTAGCCGAGGTAGTTCTTCGGGTGGTTCAGCCCGAAGGAGTTCTCCGCGACGCCCTGGGCGCTGGCCTGAAATCGTAGCGCCGAGGCCTCGGTCGCAGTCCGGTTCCCGACGAGGCGCGGGGATTCGAGCACGTCGACCGCTCCCGTGGTGTCGACGCCGAGGACGCCGACGTTCAGCTCGCGCGCGAGCGTTCGGTCGGTGTCCGTGATCGCCTCTACCGGGGCGGCGAGGTACGCCGCGTTGGCCTCGTGGAGTCGGTCGTAGGCCTGGACGATGCCACGTTGGGTGTCGACGCCGCCGCTCGCGTACCCCTTGGCTTCGATGGCGAGCAGCGGCGGGTCGTCACCGAGGCGGTCGACGGCCAGCAGTTCCGGATCGAGTTCGCCGAGTTCGTGCACGCCGACGAGGTCAGGGAAGCCGCCGCCGATTTCGACGTGGTTAAACGGGGCGAGTCGGTCGCGGACGGCGGGATCGATGGGCTGACCGGGGAGCCACTCCTCGCGTGCGAACTGGGTGTCGGCCACGACGTAGGACCGGTCGCTCGCCGCGGGAAAGAGCCGTTGCTTGGCGTGGGCGAGGACTTGCGGTTCCGAGAGCGGGCGAGCCGCGCTGCTCATGAGGCTGCATCGGAGGGGGCCACAAAGAGTGTTCTGGCGGTCCGTGCCGCGAGTCCCGCCGAGCGCTGTCGACCGCTACGATGGGGTGGTGCACTGTCACCGTCACACCGCGCTCGCCGACAGTTCGGACTCATGCGAACGGCGAGACGGTGAGTTCGCGCCGGATTCCAGCGAGGATGGCGACGGTGCCACAGAGCGCAAGCGCCGCGCCGGCGATCCAGGGCGGAGAGCCGACCGCGACGAGTTCGGCGAGCCAGAGGCCGGCGAGGAGACAGAGCCCGCCGGCGACGATGAGGGTGACGAACCGTTCCATCGCTCTCTCGGGCCGATATTCGCGGGTAAGGGGAATGGATGTTGGGGTCCACGCGAGGTGAACTCGACCGACGCGTCCCGGCGAGTCGAAGGCGGTCGACTTCGAACCGACGCCGCGGTAAACGTTAGTGGATACGGAACATTCGTCCGGGTATGAAGCGACCGACGCTTGTCTACGACGACGACTGCGGGTTCTGTACCTGGTGGGCGGACCACCTCTCGGAACGGTCATCGATCCGGCTCGTCGGGTTCAGCGACCTGACGCCGGAACTGCGGGCCGAACTCCCCGAGAGCTACGAGGACTGCTCGCACCTGCTTACCGAAGAGGGCGTCTACTCATGTGGTGCCTCGATCGAGCAGGCTTTCCTTCGCTCCGATATCGACGGTCCGGCGCGCGAGTTCGTCCAGTTCCTCCGGCACTTCGAGGAGTACGACCGGCTGCGCGAACGCGGCTACCAGGTGGTGGCGAACAACCGCGACCTCTTCGGCAAAATCGTCTCGAAGACCCCGCCAGCGAGACGGGACTCCTGACGCCGAGGGGAGCGACGCGTGATACGGCCTGCTGTAACGATTTACCGGCGCAACCGCGCCCGCCCTGCGATTTCGCCGGAAATGACTTACAGCAGTCCGTTTGAGCCTGGTTCGGGACGCCGTTAGTCCGCCGACCAGCCGGGCGCTCGCCGTCGCACGTCAGTCAGCGAGACGGGGTGGACGTACGAGCCGACGCGCTCGCGGTGCCACCACCGGCCGGTTTCGGCGCGTTCTTCGGGTGTTGTGTACCGGTAGCGATACCGGACTGCACGGACGTGGGCCGGCCCCTCGGAGTCGGCAAACGGATCCGCGGCGAGTAGCGACAGCGTCTCCGCGTCGCCCTCGAGGAGTTTGCCGAGGAATCGCAGGAACCAGGGGTGGCGACGCGGCGTCGGGGCCATCGCGGCGAACCAGAGCTGCCAGTCCAGGCGCAGGTGGTACGGCGCGATCTGGGGCGGCCGGCGCTCGGGATCTGTCGGCTTCCCCTTGAACCGGTACTCGCGCCACACCGTGTCGTCGGTAACCGCCTCGTCGGTCGTCCCCTCGATGACGATTTCGTAGCGCGTCTGCGTGATGGAGCCGAACGCCCCGTAGGTGTTGACCAGGTGTAGCGGATCGAAGGCGGTGTTCATCGTCTGACTTTCCGAGAGCATGTTCTCGACGGGACGGATGCTCATCGCGACCACGACGAGCGCGACGACGACGGCGAGCGCCTGGAGGTACAGCGGTGTCGCGGCAGCCGCCGGCGCGGAAAGCGGGAGGACGGCCGCGAGCACGCCGTCGCTGAACGTCGGAATCGCCAGGACGATCGTGATCGCGTTCAGCCAGGCGAAATTCCCGGTGACCATCAACCACCCCTGAAAGCCGATCGTGGCGAGCCCGGCCAGCGCCGAAGCGGGCTGCGGTGCAAAGTAGAGAAACGGCACCGCGAGTTCGACGACGTGATTGCCGAACGTCTCCACGCGGTGAACTCGTTTCGAGAGGTGGTGGGCGAACCAGCTGACGGGGTTTGGAATCGGCTGGGTCTCGTAGTGGGAGTCCATACAGGAGAGGTCCCGCCAGCAGTCGTCGCCGCGGAGTTTGATCAGCCCCGCGCCGAACATGTTTCGGAAGAGTACCCACTGGAGCAACAGGATGATGAGAAACGGCGGCGCGACGGAGCCGGCACCGAGGAAGATGGCAAGAAAGCCGGTTTCGAGCAGCATCGACTCCCAGCCGTAGCCGTAGAACGTCTGGCCGGCGTTGACGAAGGAGAGGTAGAGCAGCCACATCGCGGTCCACAGGGCCATTGACGCGGGCGTGGCGTAGCTATCGGGCACCCAGTAGGGTACTGCGAGCAGCGCCAGCGCAGCGAGGCCGACGCCGCTCCAGGCTGCGAAGCCGATCGCCCGATCGGTCGGGACGAAATAGAAGAGGCTCGGCCGTTCGCGGAACGACGCGCCCTCGGCGTACCACTCGATCGGCAGGAGGCCGTCCTCGCCGGCCAGCGGGCGGAACTGGAAGGCGGCCACGAGAAAGGCGAGCAGATACAACAGGGCGAGCCCCCGCTGGAACAGTAGCCGGACGAGCCAGAACTCCTCGCCGTGGAACATGTGGGGATCTGAATCCGCCGACGAGCAAAGAGGTGGCGGGGCGTCTCCGGGACCCGACGAAAATCGGAGTCGGACCCGACGCCGCTACCGACTCGCCGGACCGCCCCCGAGTTCATGGCGAGCGCTCGTGAACAGCCCGGTATGGAGCACGTCTCGATCGACGATATCGATCCGCGCTCGACCGACTATCACACGGATCGACGCGAACTCGCGGTCCCGCTCGGGACCGAGCATCTCGCGATCACGCGCTACGTTCTCGACCCCGGCGAACGATTCAGCGGCTCGGTGCACACGCATATGGATCAGGAGGAGGTCTTCGTCGTGCTCGCCGGCGAAGCGACGTTCGAGATCGAACGCGACCGCGCCGCCGATGCGGACTCCGAGAATACGGCCGGCGATGAACACGAACTCGTCGTCGGTGAGTTCGAGGCCGTCCGGTTCGCCCCCGGCGAGTTCCAGTCCGGTCGGAACGACTCGGACGACCGCGTCGTCGCGATCGCGCTCGGCGCGCCCCGGGACAGCGAGGACGTGCGGGTCACGCGCATTCCCGTACTCGAGGATCGGAACGTCACCTGTCCCGACTGCGACCACGACCACCTGCGAATCGGCGACGACGACGAGGCCGAACTCGTCTGTCCCGCCTGCGGCGCGCCGGTCGAACTCGAGTAATTGGCCAGTGCTGGCCGTTCGTCCGCATCTCGTGTCCGAGTCCACCGAGTTCGGAAGCCGTCCTACGCCGGAAGCAGCGACCGCGACGAGTTCAGCACGATCAGGCCGGCGGAAACGCCGACGGCAACGGCGGTAAACAGCGGATTCAGGAGGCCGGCCAGGGCGAGCGGAACGACGATGGCGTTGTAGCTGAGTGCGAGCGCCAGGTTCTGGACGACGCGGCGGCGGGCGGCCCGCGCGAGTGCGAACGCGCGCTCGACGCCGGTGAGGTCGTCGTCGACGATGGCGAGGTCGGCCGCGTCGGAGGCAAGTGCCGTGCCGCCGCCGAGCGAGAGCCCCAGGTCCGCCGCGGCGAGCGCCGGAGCGTCGTTCGTTCCGTCGCCGACCATCGCGACGCGGCCGTCGGTCCGGAGCCGGCGAATGGCTTCGGTTTTGCCGTCCGGCGGGACGCCGGTGAAGACGTGGTCAACCCGCGGATGGCGGGCGAACGCATCAACGGAGCGGCCCTCGTCGCCGGTGAGCACGACGACCGAGACGCCGCTCTCGGAGAGGGCCGTGACGGTTTCTTCCCAGTCGTCCCGGGGTTCGTCACCCACGACGACGAGGCCCTCGGCGCGGCCGTTCCGACCGATCACGACCGGGAGATTCCCCGCCTCGCGTGCGTCGCTCGCGCGCTCTGCGAGTTCAGGATCGAGCTCCCAGTCGCGGTCATCGAACAGGTCGGGGTGGCCGACGAGGAGTCGGTCGCCGTCGACGACGCCCGAGACGCCGTTGCCGTGGTCGGTGAACTCGCGGACGAACTCGTCGCCGGCGGAGTCGGTGGGATCGGGACGGTCGGTGGACTCTCTCTCGTCTCGTGAACGCGTCGAATCGTCGACCGTGCCGCCGTCGGATGCCGAGTCGTCGACCGCGTTCGGGGCGTCCGGGGAACCCGAGGAACGGGGGCCTCCATTCGACGCAAACGCCGCCGTAATCGCCGCGGCGGCCGGGTGGGATGCGTGTCGTTCGAGTCGGCCAGCAGCCCGAAGCAGGGCCGGTGGCCCCTCGGCCTCGAGTACCGTCATCTCGCCCGTCGTCAGCGTCCCGGTTTTATCGAAGACGACGGTGTCGATCTCTCGCAACCGCTCGAAGACGGTTTCGTCGAAGACGACGATACCGTGGTCCATGGCCTCGCGGATACTCGACGCGATCGAGTACGGCGTTGCGAGGCCGAGCGCCCACGGACTCGCCACCATGATCGTCAGGAGCACGGCCAGTACCGTCGTTGTTGACGCGAGTCCGTTCCCCTGAAAGACGCTCCAGCCGCCCACGAGTGCCCCAGCGCCGAGCACGATCGGGAGGAAGATCGCCGCGAGTTCGTCGGCGCGCCGCTGGATGCCGTGGGCTGCGCTCTGGAGGTTCCAGACGGTTCGAGTGAGCCTGTCGATGCTGCTGTCGGTTCGGTCGCCGACGGCGACGATCGCGGCGTCGCCGGTGACGACGGAGCCGCCGACGACCGCGTCGCCGGGGGTTTTCGAGATCGGGAGCGACTCGCCGGTGACGACCGCTTCGTCGACCGTACACGAACTCGCGACGAGTTCGCCGTCGACAGGGATGCGTTCGCCGGCCCGGACGAGGACTCGGTCGCCGGCGGAGAGGTCGGTGACGGGGACGGTCCGGGTGTGCTGCGTCGATGCATCGGGGTCGGCGGCCGTCGTCGCAGCGGCGGTGGGGTCGGCGGGGTCGGAGCCGGTCTCCGAACCGGCGCTGTCGAACACGCGGGCCGTGTCGACCTGCGAGATCGTGAGTTCGGTGAGCCGGTCCATGGCCTGGCGCTTGACCGTCGCTTCGTAGAAGAGCGCGGCCATGACGATGGCGGCGACGATGATCGTCAGGTCGTAGTAGAGGTCGTTGCGACCGGAGACGAAGGCGATAGTGCCGTAGCAGAAGGCGCTCACGACGGTGAGCGACGCGAGCAGTTGGGTGCTCGGCTGGCGGTGTTTGAGGCTGACGTAGGCACCCCGTAAGAGCGGCATGCCGGTGAGATAGAGGACGGCACCGGTGACGGTGAAAAACAGCGGCAAAAAGAGCAGGCCGCCGAATCCGGTAAACGCCTCGTCGTAGAGGGCGAGGACTCGCCAGTCGAAGACCGAGGCGAGGTACGTCGGATACAGGAGCGCGGCGTAGGGGATGAGCAGGAACGATCCGAAGACGATGCCGATGACGTACCGAACTTCGAGCATATCGTCGGTCCGTCGCTTTCGCAGCCCAGACATCTCGCGCGAGCGTCGGGTGCCGCCGGTCTCGTCGTCGCTCGAGGCCTCTTCACGGCGGTAGGCTGTGTAGCCGGTCGTCGTCAGTGCCGCCTCGAGTTCGGCGGCGGAGCTGCGGGCGGGGTCGTGATCGATGCGGATGGTTTCGGTGACGTAGCTCGCGGCGGCGTCGGTGACGCCGTCCTGGGATTTCGCGACCGATTCCAGGTAGCGTTCGCAGGTGGCGGCGTACATGCCGTCGACGCGGAGGAAGGTTCGGTCGGGTGCTGCGGCGTCGGCGGACGTGGCCGCGGAGTCGTCTGCGGTCTCGATGCTGGGAGTCGAGCCGGCGGCGGGCTGACTGGCTTCGTCGCCAGGGGTTGGCTCATCGAGCGTCTCGTCGATCTGCCGACAGCCGGTCGAACAGAAGGCGGTCGCGGTTGCGGCGTCACTCCGACGCTGGGTCGATCGTTCGTCAGTGTCGCTTCGAGCCGGTTGCTCGTCGCTGTCGCTCTCGGTGGTCGTCAGTGCCGTCCCGCAGAGTCGACAGCGGTCGGGGCTGGTGCCGGCCGTCGACCGTTCGACATCGTCGTCCACAACGGATCTCGCGCGGCGAGCCAAATAACGGTGTCTCTCCGCTCTCGATCGACGCTCGCTCTCGGCGTCTGATCGACCCGGAACCGGCCGCGCGATCGCTACCGCGGATCGAACTCGGTCGCCGCGTTCGCGAGATCCCGAACGAACGGCCGCGGGTCGTCACGACTGAGATAGTCACACCGTCGCTCGGTTGCCATCGACCGGCAGATGTCCCACAACGCCGTCCGGAACGGCGGTTTCTCGACCAGCGGCACGTCGGCCGTCAGGATCGAGTAGAGGTGTAACAATTCGCCGCGGACGAGGTGGCCGCCGATCCCGACCTCGTAGTCGTGGTCGATCCGCTCGCGCTCGTCGCCCGCGAGCAGCCAGTAGTAGTAGGGAAAGTCGGCCCCCGTCTGGACCGAAAACGGCAGCGACGACCAGAACCGCGGGTTCACCTCCATCAGCTTGAACTCGCCCGTCTCCTCGTCGCGAAGGAACTCGACCATCGCGAGGCCGTGCCACTCGAGGTGATCAAGCAGGGCACGTCCCGCGCGTTCGAGTTCGGGAATCCAGACCGATTCGCGGTAGGAACTCGGACCGCCGGCGTAGCTGTAGCCCCGGCGTTGGCGGTGCTGGAACGTGGCGACCGGCTCGCCGCGGTCATAGAGGGCGAAGAAGCCGTACTCGTCCGTCGTTGGGACGTATTCCTGGCGGATCGGCGTGTGTCCCATCTCGGTTCGGAGCGTTTCGAGGGAGGGTGCGTCGGCGGTTCCGCTGTTCGCGTTCGTGTTCGTGTTCGTATTCGTATTCGTACTCGTACCGGCGTTCGTGTTGGTAGTGGCGCTCGCGCTCGTCTCGGTCGTACTGGTACTAGAACTGGAACTGGCCGTGCTCTCGGTAGCCGTGGACGACGCCGTAACGGTACTGCTCGTCGTCGAAACGCGCTCGCCGGTCGAGTCGACGGCCGCATCCGCGTTCGACGAACCGTCCTCGACGCTTTCGTTCACGTCGATAGCCGTCCGGGTCGTCCCGGTCGTACTCGTCGTCGCCGTCGCGCCGGCAGTCGCAGCCGCGGCCGCCACCGTGCCGGGTGCCGTCCCGTCGCTCTCCGTTTCCAGATACCGCGTCGACGGCGGCGCGATACACGTCTCCGGGCCGTACCGGTCGAGATACTCGTCGCCCAGTACCGAGTACCGCGGCTTGACGATCCACTCGCCCGATTCCGGAAGCTCCGTACATAACACCGTCTCCGGCGCGCCGACACCCGCGTTCGCCGCCGCCTCGAAGAGTTCAACCCGGTCCTGCGCCCTGGCGAGCGTATCCATCTCGGGCCAGGGCGTTCCGATATGCTCGCTGAACTCGTCGCGGTACTTCGAGAGGACGTACACGTCGGGCTCTCTGACCGGAATTATCGTCCGCACGTCCGGCCGCATCGCAAGCGCCTGCAGCGCGTCCCGATAGGCGAGTAGATCCTCGTAGGGAGACGGCACGACGACCGCCTCGTCGCAGTACCGCGATTTCGCGGCCGGCGTCCGCTCGTCGCTCGAGACGACGATCGTCCGAATCCCGCGCCGAGCGAGCGATCGAACACACGCAACTGAACTCGGCGCGGTAATCCCTGGTACGACGACCGACTGGCACTCACCCGGGGCGTTCGATCTCATAGTGGGCCGTCGACCTCGGGTGGAAATGTTATGTCGTCGCTACGCCACTCGCAAGGAGTCGCCGCTCCCGCACGGAGACACGAGGCGATACAGCGGAACCCACCGCTGAACCGGTACAGCGCCGTCAGCCACCGGGAGAAAGCAGCCCGTACTCGGGCGTATGCCGGGCCTTCCGTGATCTCGAGACCCGTTCAGCGCTGGCGCTCTACGATCGCACCGTCGCTACCGACGGCGACCGCTCGCGGCGGCCCGACCGCAACCGCCTGCAGCGAGTCAGCTATCCCGGTCGCAGAACTGAACTCGGTCGAGTTCAGTTGCCGTTCGAACACCGCTCCGTCGTCGGTGCAGGCGAGCAGTCGCTCGCCGCCGACTGTGAGGCCGGTCACTGCGGTATCCGTGACGCGCTCGGGGGTCCAGGTCGCGCCGTCGTATCGGTGGATGACGCCGTCGTCGGCGCTGACCAGGACCGATGATTGGCTACTTGGGGTAGCCGCGACGATGTCCGTGAACGTCCCAGCCGCATCGTCGAGGCCGATTCGGGAGAACGACGTGCCGCCGTCGGTCGTCTCGAAGACGCCGTTGTTGGTGTCACAGCAGTAACCCACCGCGTCGTCGGCGAGGTCGACGCCGCTCAGACTGGAGCCGCTGCCGGGGGTGAGCGGCTCGTCCCACGCGAGTTCACCGGACCCGCTTGCTGCGGTGTCGTCCGCACCGGTCGGATCGCGTCGGTAGCGCCCGCAGAGCAGTTCCCCGGAGCCGTTGCTGAGCAGGATCGTCTCGGTTCCGGCGTCGCCGCCGACGGCGATTCCGAGCCAGTTGTCGGTGATTCCGGTCGGAGCCGTGTAGTCGGTGTGGCGGTCGGTGGCGGTATCGATCCGGGCGACGGTCCCGCTGTCGCCGGCGATCCAGACGGCGTCGCCGTCGTCGGTTGCGGCGACACTGGCAAGATCGTTGCCGGCGGCGGCGGGGCCGTCTTCGAGGACGGTGTGCCAGTCGCCGGCATCCAAACTGGCAAGGACGACGCCACCGCCGCCGACGGCATAGCTGTGCCCGGCGTCAGTGATGGTTACATCGGAGAGCGGTGCATCGGTGGGCGCGTCGGCGGTGGTCCACTCGTCGTCTCGGTCCGGTCGGAAATGGGGAGCATCTGCTGTCGATTGCTCTTCGTCCGGCGCTGTACCGGCGTCTACCGCCGGTTTGTGAGGTGTACTGTCACTCGCAGTTTCATCGATATCGGGAGCAGTCGCAGCATCACTCACATTCTCGTTCACCGACGCTGACACAGCGGCCGGCTCGTCCTCCTGGCTCGGGGGCTGCTGCTCGTCCCTCGACTGCGCCTCGGAACGGCTTGCGGACTGATTAGCAACACCTGGCCCCATTCCGAGTTCACCGCCCGTCCTGCGCCAGCGGGCGTAGAGGACGACGAGCGGGACGAGATAGGCGGCGAGTGCAAGCGCGGCGAACCAGCGGTTGACGACCGTCAGCGTTCCGAAGGCGGTCAGCGCCGCAGCGGCGAGCGCGTGGACCCACGTCTTGGTGTAGGCACGAACGAAGTCGACGAATCCGTCGGCGTCGGGCTCCGACCCCGAATGTGGCTCAGTAGCTGACATGTCGTTCGCCGTCTGCTGGTTCGATCGATCGGTGTTCGCGGCCGACTCGCGCTCGATTTGCGGGGCCACGCTACAGGTAGCCGAGATCCGCGAGTCGTTCCTTCGTTCCCTCTCGCATCGCCACCTCGCCCGTCGAAACCGACTCTCCGAGCGGCTCGAACTCGTCCTCGAGGCGCTGGCGGAGTCGCCGAACCGTCTCCGGTTCCGCGTCCGAAATGTCCGTCCGTTCGTGCGGATCGGTTTCGACGTGGTGGAGCCGCTCGAAGCCGTCGTCGCCGCGGACGTACTTGTACTCGCTCGTCCGAATCGCCCGGAGCCGCCGGTCGAACTCGCGGACGCGGTCCGGAACGTCGTCGAACCGCGCCTCGAGCCGATCGATCGAGGGCTGCGGAGCGACGTACTCGGCGAAGACGGCGTCTCGCGAGTTCGGTGCCGCCGCGGGTGCCGTCGCGTCCGGTTTCGGCGTCCCGGTCGCGGCGGTCGTCGCTGCCGATGTCGCTCCGGGCGAGGGCGCGTCCGGCGTCGAGCCGGGATACAGCGAGTAGCCCGTCGCTTGCTCGCGTAGTTCGGGGTCGTCGACGCCAGCGGCTTCGAGCACCGTCAACGGCACGTCGAGCAGTTGCACGAGTTCACTGCGGCGGTCGCCACCGACGAAGGGGCCGCCGTGACAGACGAGCGGGACGTTGAGCAGGGTGTCGTAGAGGTTATACTGGTGACCGAAGAATCCGTGATCCCCGACGTGTTCGCCGTGGTCGCCGCAGACGACGACGAGCGTGTCCTCCCACTCGTCGTTCGTCTCGAGCGCCTCCCGAAGCCGGCCGACCTGCGCGTCGGCGTACGCCAGCGACGCGCGATACAGGCCGCGAAGCAGCGTGAACTCGCGGTCGGTGATCTCGTAGTCCTCGCAGTCGTAGGCGCGCGGGTCCTGTCGGATCGCGGTCGCCTCTTCGTAGGTCGCATCCGCGGGGAGAAACCGCTCCGCGAACTCGCGCGGCGGGTTGTACTCGACGTGGGGTTCGATGAAGTTACAGAACAGGAAGAACGGCCGGTCGTCGTCGCGGGTGGCGAGCCAGTTTTCGACCCAGTCCGCCGAGCGGGACGCCCCGTCGTCGCCCGCCGGCTGGAAGAGTTCGCTGTAGAGGATGTTCGCCGCATTGACGACCGGGTTGCCGTCGAAGAGGCGATTACGGGTCGCCCGAAGCTTTTCGTGGAGGTCCTCGCCGCGGACGACGGTCCCCATGTCGGTTTCGGACTGGATGTACTGCCACCCCTTGCGCAGGTCGTCAAAGCCGCGGTCGAAGCCGAACTCTTCGGTGATCCACGTATTGTTCGAGACGCCGATCGTTTCGAAGCCTGCGTCGTCGAACGCCTCGGGGAGCGTTCGCAGATCTGAATCGAGATACGTATGGTCGCCGTGAGTGCCGTGCTCGGAGGCGTAAAGCCCGGTAAACATCGAGGCGTGGGAGGGAAGCGTCCACGGTGCCGTCGCGAACGCGTTCTCGAACGTCGTTCCCGTTTCGGCGAGCCGATGCAGTTCCGGAGTCGTCCGATCGTCGGTGGCTGCAGCCCTGTTATCCTCGTCCCATTCGTTCTCATCGGTCCGATTCCAGTCTCCGGCGACTCGCCGTGCCCGCGCCGTATCGAGAACGACGAGAACGACGTTCCGAACCGTAGAATGTGACTCCAATTCACCCGAGTTCGACTCACGCTGGGTTTGCTCCGCCATGGATAGCGTATCTCCGCTTCACATGGGGAAGGTCACCAGCCCGGAACTTGCAGGTGTTTCACGATATCGTGATGGCCCGATGTGCACCTTCTCGGCCCGACCGTCTTGCGAGATTTCCCGCGTCTCGGCTGGTGTTATACGGGTCGTCAGAAGGGGAGAGTTTCTGTGGATTCGAGCTTCAGCCGTCAGGGGAAGGGTGGAACGCCGCGATCTATAAACTATGATCTGTTTCCCTGACGCCATGGAACGATACACCGCGCGTATTCAGCACGAGACGGTCCATTCTGTATCGGCCGGTGTAACAGGTATCCCCACTCTGCGTTACTCATACTGCCGGACAAAACTATTCACACGTCGATCGCACTCGAACGGTCGTCGCCACAAGCGACGATCCGTGAGACGCGATCGAGTGTTCACTGACTTTTGTCCGGCAGTATCAATAGTTTCCACGTCGAACTTCGACTGCCAGTAGTAGCGTCGGGCCCCACCCAGACGAAGGTGCGGCGGGCGAGTGCGTACGGCACGAACACGAAGACAACCGGGCAGGCCAGCAGGGCCGTCCGCCGGACCTCGGGAGCAGGACTTGTCGGCGGTGAGTCGACCGTGACGATGGCGTCCCGTGCCGGTCAACTAAACTGCGATTTACGGCTCATTCTCGTTGATTTCTCCGCGCCTGCTGACCTTCGAATGGACGGCTCCGATCGTTCGGACGCCCCAAAAAATGGTGACGCCGATACCACCGAAGGCTAGCAGGGACACGAAGACCCGGAACAGGTACTCTACAAGGGTCACGCTATGGCCCGTATGCAGTACGACGAACGCTGGTGAACCGATAAGCCAAAACATGGATCGGTCAGATCAGCTACGCGGTGTGAACTCCTCGGTACGACAACACAACCCCGACAATGAACACGATCGTCGCGAGGTAGATCGGTCCGAGATGCGTCACCCAATCGTGGGAGAACGCATTTCCCGTCCAATGCATCGGTAACGCAAGCGCCAGGCCGACGACGGCTGTGACGATCGCAGTCGTCCACGCCCAGGTGAGTCGCTGGCGCACGCCGTACCACGAGAGGCCCGTGATGGCGATGCCCGTCGAGATTATGAACGCGGCAGTGGCGACGTGGAGGTGACTGATGTAGTATGCCACCGTCGGATCGAGTTCAGCGCTCGTCATCCCATCCAGCGTACTGACGCCGAGTTCGAAGCCATCTCCCACGAAATTCATCACGAGAAACACGACGCCGTAACCGATGAACGCGATTCCGGCGAGTGCCATCAACAGCGCTCCGTTCCGGAGTTGCGACTCAATCTGGACCTGTTCTTCCTGTTCGTCCGCGACCGGGTGATTCGTCGTCATGGTGATTATTTGGTCGCCCCGAGTGAGATGCTCTTGACGCCGTACTTCTGGCACGCGTTCGCCGCCCGCTCCGAGACGAATTCGTACTGCGTGTTTTCTCGGACGTCCGTCACCGAGAAGCCAGCCGCTTCGATGGACGTCGTATACCGGTCGATCTGCTCAGCCCCGCCGATGCAGGCCGCCCAGAGGTCTTCGTCGTTTTTGATGCTCTCCGGCAGTAGCTCCTCGCTAATGATATCGGAGATGGCAAGCCGACCGCCGGGGGCGAGCACCCGATGGGCTTCCTCGAACACCTGTGGCTTGTCCGGTGAGAGGTTGATGACCCCGTTCGAGATGACGACATCGAAGGTCCCATCGTCGAAGGGAACGTCCTCGATGTAGCCGTGCTCGAACGAGACGTGCTCCATTCCCGCATCGTCGCGCAACGTGCGAGCCTTCTCGAGTTGCTGGTCCGTCATGTCTAAGCCGGTCACGCTTCCGGCGTTCCCCGTGTGAAGCGCTGCGACGAACGCGTCCGTGCCCGATCCACTGCCGAGATCGAGGACGTCGTCTCCGTCCTCGATAGCAGCGAGATCGAAGTAGTATCCAACGCCGGCGAACGATTCCATCGCCGCCACGGGAATTTGATCGAGGTGCGCCGGCGGATACCCGAGACGTTCCGCCAGCTCTCGCCCCATCTCGAAGTGATACTCTTCGTCGGAGTCCTCCGCGACATCCTCGTAGACTGATTTCACCGCTTGTTCCAGTTTGTCGACATCGAGTGAGTTTGCCATTTGTCTCCACCTCAGTCGTCGGCACCCACCTCAGCAGGCGTATTCACCGTGAGGTTGACATCCTGTTCGAGTGAGATGAGCGTGTAGACTGGCGCCCGCCGAGCCCACTCGTCGACCTCATCCTTGTCGAGGTCAGGGCTCTCGATCTCGATCTCGGCGATCAAGTTTTCGAACACCGTGTCGGCGTTCCCGAGATCCTCCACACTGAAGAGGACGCCGGGGTCAAAGTCGGTGCGAACGCGCGTCTCGAGGTGATCGATGTCGACGCCGGTTGCGACGGCGTTGATGGTAATGCCGACGTTGATGCACGAGGCAAGTGCGGAGAGCGCAACCTCGATCGGCTCCATTCGATCCGTCGCCTCGGCCCAGCCGCCGGCCTCTAGCACTTCCCTCCACCCCCCGTACGGGATCGTGTACGCGCGGGTGTCGCGCTCGATCGTCTCGCCGCCGAGATCGTACGAGTCTATCGTCGCCAGACTGTGGGCACAGGTTCCCTCGTAGGTCGACCGGGCGCGTAGCCCGAGCCGGACTTCCTCGGGATTCTCGGCAGCGTGTTCCGCGAACGCAGCGAACTCCTCGGTGTCGACGCCGTGGGTAACCTCTCGTTCTGATGTCATGGATCAGACCACCTGGAGATGCTCCTCTCGGAGTTCGTCGTCCGAGTAGTCCCGTCCGTGGTCCTCCTGCATGTGGTTCTTGGCCAGTTCGACTGCTTCGAGTTCGTTCTCCGACTGGATGATAAAGCGGCAATCGACCGCTTCCGATTCACAGTCGAGTTTGTACGCGTCTGCCATTGTGTCTCAGTTGCCTTGCGGCATTCATGGTAACGTACCACAAGGTTAGATAGCTACCTCATGCCGTCTGCGTAGCAGGTAACATTTCATGTGGAGTCTGCGAGTTCTGCAGTCGTTGCCGATCGATCAGGTGCTGAAAAACCACGTCGCCATTGCAAACGAGGTGACCGGAAACACGGTGGGACCCGTCACAGCTACCTCTTGGTTCCGCTACGAACGGCCTCCTACTGTCCTCCAGGGGCCCGCTGATCTCGCCTCTCATCCGGCTGGTGGGCCCCGTGGAGCAAGGGAAAAGAACACCAACCGGTCCGATCACCGCCTCATACGGTCTGCTGTAACGATTTACCGGTGCAACCGCGCCCGTCCTGCGGTTGCGCCGGAAACGACTTACAGCAGTCCGTATCAAAGATCGTTTTCGAGAGGGAGTGTTGGCGTCTTTCGTCGGTGGGAAGCGAAGGTTGATTCCGCCCATTCGCGCGCGTCTGTTGCGTCGGTGTCGACCAGAACTCGAACCGTAACCCCCTCGGTGTCGTACCCGGTTATTGCGATTCGGTCGTCGCATATGCTGACTCCAAACGGCGGTAGCCCATCGTGCAATCGGACATCGAGATTGCCGCTCTCTAATGCCTCCGAGAACAGATCCGGGCAGTCCGAGCGAATGTAATCGGCCACCCTCGGCGGGTTGATGAGCTCTGTTTCCATCCCATCGATAACTCTCCGGCAGAGTTCGTTCTTACACGAATCGAGCATGGCAACGTCGAGGCCGGTAAACCGCAATCGATCCGTCTCCTCGATTAGCGAACAGAAACGGGTGATCGGCCGGGATGGGTCCTCGGGGTCAGCGACCGTTACGGTTGCATCCGAGCACATGTCGATGGTGAAACCGCTTTCTTCACCCGGAAGCAAGCGCCAAACGTTACGTAGCTTCTGTTCGGTTTCGACTCGGTCGATCACATCCGCCATCGCTGACGCAACGAAGGCACCCAGTTGTGTCACCGCGTACTGATATCCATCCCTGTAAACCCAATCGCGATCTTCGAACTCGCTGAGCGTCCGTCTGATCGTGGACTCCGAAACGCCGGTCATCTCCCAGAGTTCGGACCGGCTTCGGGGACGAACCGTGAGCGCGATAAGCGTTGGCGCACGGTGTTCGGATCGTGCGAGGTACGCTATATCGTCTATTGGTGTCTTCGTGCCACTCACTTCCATGGTACTAATACACACGAGGGGTTGAAAAGCCCTATTTTTGGCATCCATGCGAAAACCGGTACCGCCGTGCTGCCCGCCTGGTTCCCCGCCCTGACCGCCCTCATCGGCGTTTGGTTCCTCCTCAATGCCCGCAACTCGGCCGCCACCGACCACACGCCGTCCGCGACTGCGGACGAAGACATGAGCACAACCGAGGGATGCTCGTGCTGAGCCACGCCTACCTCGTCGCCGGAGAACTGAAATCCGACCCCGAGCCGAAGACCGTCACCGAACTCGCCGACGCGTGCGATCTCACCGACTCTCGAGTTCGCGAGGCGCTCGATGCGATGACCGACGACGGGACGGTCTATCGGGTGGACCGCGATTCAGCAGACGTCGACCGATACGAACTCGACGAGTCCAAGATAGCCGGGATTGCGTTCGTCCGCTCGCATGGAAAACCCATCGTTCGGCGGTCGGAACGGCCGTTTCGGTGCTAACGAGACGCTATCATGTCTCTTTACTGTATTTTAACTACGAGCAACGCACTGATAGCGTATGGAGACGGATCCTGAGCCCGCAAAACGCGTGGTCTCCTTCGATCTGATGCTCGCCCTCTCGAATCTCGTTGTCTGTCTGCTGCTAGGTGGCGTGGTCGCGTTCGAGTTCGACTGGTGGCCTGTCGGCGTCGCCGCCGCCCTCGTCACGGGCGTGCTTAGCGCCGCCGCGGACCGAAGGCGGGCAGGACAGTGGCTGCTGAGCGCCGTCGGCATCCTGGCCATCGTCGTCCTCGTCTGGCTGACGATCACCGACGCGCTCGTATTCGAAGCCATCCCGTGGCTGCTCCTCGGTCTTGCGGCTGGAATCGCCGTCAACCGGCTCTATTTCGGCGTCGTTCGACCGGTTCCAGTATTTCGACGCCGCGGATATGCCAGTGACGCTGCCGTCGATGACCGGTCACAATAACACAGCAGCGCTGGCATACTCACGACCCGCCGATAGCATTACATTGCACTCGTTCTGTTCCAATCCACGAACCGGTTCTCTACTCGGCCGTCGGTGCGGGATGGAGGTACTGCTCGAGCGAGTTCACGACGAGATCGCGAAAGCGATCGTAGTCGGCGTCGGTCGCGACCGAGCCGTTCGGCGGTGCGTCGGTGAGGCCCTGGCCGTCACAGACCAGTGCGCCGCGGGCGAGGTCGCTGTCGGTGGCAACCTCGAGGTGGTAGGCGTTCGTCTCGAGCACGGCGGGGTCGGCGATGGCGGCGATAACGAGCGCGTCGTGGATGGCGGCCGATTCGATGCCGTACTTCGCCAACCGGTCCTCGTCGTAGTAAGTGAGCCACTCCCGGATCGAGCGGCCGATCGGGTCGTCCCGCGGGAGCGAGTCGAGCAGGTGCGGCGGGAGCGTGGCGGTTCTGGTCACGTCGAGGCCGACGATCGTCGGCGAGAGGTCTTGCACGACGCGGGCCGCGGCGTGGGGGTCGGTGTGGAAGTTGGCCTCGGCGAGCGGAGTCACGTTCCCCTGGCTGAACGCAGCGCCGCCCATGACGACGAGTTCGTCGAGCAGGTCGGGGAGGTCGGGTTCGAGCGCGAGCGCGAGGGCGACGTTCGTCAGCGGCGCGATCGCGGCGAGGGTGAGCTCGCCAGCGTGCTCGCGCGCTTGCTCGACGATGAACTGGGCGGCGTGCGTGTCGATGGGGGCGGTCGCGGCCGTTGGTTCGGGCAGATCGCCGAGGATGCCGCCGGGGCCGTGGATGTCAGTCGAGGTCTGGAGGTCGACGGTCAGCGGACGCGTTGCGCCCTTCGCGACGGGGATGTCGGTTCGGTCGACGAGTTCGAGGATCGCGCGGGCGTTGGCCGTCGTGTCGTCGACGGCGGCGTTCCCGTGGGCGGTCGAGAGGCCGACGACATCGAGGTCGTCGCGAGCGAGCGCCGCCAGAATCGCGACGGCGTCGTCGCAGCCGGGGTCGGTATCGAGCAACACTGGTCGGGACATACTGGAGAGGTCGGCACTGGGCAGGGATAAAACGCCGGTCGCCTGCCGCCGGAGACGAGTTCAGGATGTTCACTCGGTCACGCTTCTGTCGGCGAGGAGGGTGACCGCCTCTGGAATCCGGTCGAGCATCCCTCTCGCGAGCAGATATCGGGCGTACCCGTTCGCGAGTTCCCAGCGCCGTTCCTCGTCGGTGGTCGACGAACGGCGTTCGAGCCCCCGATCCCCGGCGGCGAGCAGGTCTCGGCTCTCCGAGAGGACGATGATGGACGGCGCATACGCGTTCAAAATTCAGATTGGTTGAACTGTATTCCGGTCGTCGACGCCTCGCAGTCGACGACGCTAACCCGCTCGAGTGGCTCACTCGACCTACCAGCGATGCGCGCGTTTCGACTCGCCTACGACGGCACCGCCTATCACGGCTTCCAGCGCCAGCCCGACGTGGCCACCGTCGAGGGCGAACTCTTTGCCGCACTGGAATCGCTTTCCGTCCTCGCCACCGACGCCGACAAACCGACCGGCTACGCCGCCGCCGGGCGAACCGACGCGGGCGTTTCCGCGCTCGCCCAGACGGTCGCGTTCGACGCGCCCGACTGGCTCACCCCGCGGGCGTTGAACAGCGATCTCCCCGCGGACATCCGCGCTTGGGCGGCCGCCGACGCTCCCGACGAGTTCCACGCGACCCACCACGCGCGCCGCCGCGAGTACACCTACCAGTTGTACGCGCCGCCCGCGGACGAGGCACCACGGCGGCCGGGCACCGCCGACAGCACCGGCGACCCCGACCGCGCCGTCGACGACGACCGATTCCAGCGCGCCTGTCACGCCCTCTCCGGCGATCACGACTTCCACAACCTCACGCCGGACGACCACAACACGGAGCGATCCCCGACGCTCACCGCAACGCGGGACGCCGAGTTCATCGTCGTCACCGTCACGGCTGGCGGGTTCTCTCGCGAACTCGTTCGCCGACTCGTCTCGCTAGCACGGGCGGTCGGCACCGGCGACGCACCGCTTGAGAAGATCGAGCGCGTGCTCGGCCCCGAACCGTTGCCCGGGCACGAGGGCATCGCCCCGGCACCGCCGGAACCGCTCGTCCTGACCGACGTGCGCTATCCTGAACTCGAATTCGAGGTGGATTCGCAGGCGGCCGAGAGCGCGCGGGCGGTGTTCGAGACGAGACGGATCGAGCGACGCACCGGCTCGCGAGTGGCGCGAACCGTCGCGGACGGCCTCCAGTAATCCGGAGGTATCACGCCGCGGTGGACGCGGGGCCGGCGAGGCCGCCGGGACCGCCGAGACGACGGACCCTTTTTATGCCGCGGTTCACACGTCGGATTATGGAACTCTCTCCGGAGGAGTACGGTGCGTACTGGCGGGCGTCGATTCGCGTTGCGGCCGGGATCGTGATCGTCGTCCTCGGGTCGCAGGCCGTCGTCGCGCCGCTGCTTTCCTATCCGAACCCGCCAGCGATTGCACTCGGGGTCCTCCTGTTCGTCGCGATCGTCTTCGTCGGCTGTTTTCTCGCGATGTTAGGCGTTGCGCGCGCCGTCCGGACCGCCGTCGACGTCGAACTCCGCGGGTAACGATTCGTCCGTCGTCGGCGGTGACCGGTGGCCGCTCACTCCCACCCAGTCGGCCAGATCGAGGCCGCGCGCATCCCCGGTTCGTACGCCTGCGCCTCGAGGCGCTCGCGGAGTTCAGTCTCGTCGATCCGCGCGATCTCCGTCGCCGTCAACTCGCGCACCAGCAACGCCGTCAGGATGGCGTGTTCGCGCAGCGTTCGCGGGTCGACCTTGTCGCGGGTGTCGGCCGCCGTGTGCCCCCAACCGCGGCCGCGCTCGCCGCCCGCGGGCGGTTCGCTGTGGAGTTGGAGCGCGGGCACGCCGGCCCGCAGGAACGGCCAGTGGTCGCTGAACGGGTGCGGGTCCGGTTCGTGGACGATCGGCTGGCCGGCGTCGGTCGCGACCGCGTCCGCGAGGTCCTCGAGTTCACCCGAGCCGTGCGAAAACGCCTGCAGGTCGCGGAACCGACCGGCACCGTCGACGTTGACGACGGCGCGGATCGACGCCGGTGTCGGATGCAGGTCGTCCGCAAGCGCTTCCGCGCCGAGAAGCCCGATCTCCTCGCAGCCGACGCCGGCGATTCGGACCTGACAGTCGAGTTCGTCCGCGACGGCGGCGAGCATCGCCGTTGCGCCGACGACGGTAGCGATGCCGCAGCCGTTATCGAGTGCCCCCTCGCCGGTGTCGTGAGCGTCGTAGTGGGCGAGGACGAGCACCGTCTCGTCGGTGGCGGGACCGAGGGTCCCGCGGACGTTCTGACTCGTGCCGGCGGTCGTCTCGGCGTCGACACGAAGGCGAGCGTCCCGATTCCGACCCGCGTACTCGCCGAGCCAGTCGCCGGTCTCGGCGCTGACGCCGACCGCGGGAATCTCCGCTTCGCCGTCGAACCGCAGGGCTCCCGTCGGCGGCAGTTGGCCGGGGACGTGATTCGCGAAGACGAACCCCGCCGCCCCCGCCTCGACCGCGTGCCCGTACTTCTCCATCCGGTGGACGAACCGCTGCGAACCGGGCGTCGTCGTGCTCGCGACCGCGATCGCACCTTCCAGATCCGCCGCCTCGATCTCGGCCGGCGTGCCGTAGCCAACGTCGACCAGCGGTCCCGCGAGTTCACCCGCCGGCGAGTACGGGAGCGCGACCGTCTCGAACGCTCGTTCGCCCGACGGCCCCTCGGTGTCGACCGCGAGCGACGAGGACCCCCGCTTCCAGTATCGCATCCCGAACTCGTCGAGTCGCACGTCCTCGAGTCCGGCGTCGGCGAGCGCGTCGCGGACGAACTCGGCGGCGCGGCGTTCGCCGGGCGAGCCGCCCGTTCGGTTCGGGAGTTCGGTCAGGTTCGTCAGCAGGTTCCAGGGGCGGTCGTCGGTCCAGGCGCGGCCGATCGCCCGTTCGATCGCTGCCGATTCGAGCAGGGTGGTCGGTTTCCGACCGGCCGGTCTCTCGTCGGGCGATTGCGGGTCGCGGTCGTCCATACCGGGACATTCACTCGAACGCACAAAAGCGCACGTGCGGCCGCAGGGACCGCCGAATCGGTGTCGTCAGATACGGGGTTCGATACCCTTTACCACCTTCGTTCCGAAACCGCGGCTATGAGTTCCGTTCCAGAGCGGTCCGAGATCGACCAGGAGTACACCTGGGACCTAGAGAGCGTGTACGCGAGCGACGACGACTGGGAGGAAGCCTACGAGACGGTCGCCGAGCGCGTCGAGGAGTTACAGCACTACGAGGGGCAGGTGACCGACGACGCCGAGACGTTGCTGTCCGTCCTCGAACTGCGCGATTCGATCATGCGCGAGGTGTCGACAGTCGCGGCTTACGCCCGCATGCGCCGCGACGAGGATACGACCGATCAGCAGTACCAGGCGCTCGCGGCGCGCGCGCAGTCGCTTGCGGCCGACGCCCAGTCCGCGGCCTCCTTTATCGATCCCGAACTCCAGGAGCTGACCCGCGACGCGTTCGACGAACTGGTCGAAGCGGAACCGGAGCTGGCGACCTACGACCACTACGTCGACGACGTGCTTCGGATGAAACCCCACACCCGCTCGGCGGAAGTCGAGGAACTGCTCGCGGATCTGAGCGAGGTCACGGGCGCGACCAGCGACGTCTACAATATGCTCTCGAACGCGGACATGACCTTCCCGGCGGCCGAAGACGCCGACGGCCAGCAAGTCGAGATCACCCAGAGCAACTTCACGAACCTGCTCAAGCGACCCGACCGCGAGTTCCGCCGGCGCGTGTACGAGAACTACTTCGACGAGTGGCAGTCGATGCGAAACACCGTGGCCACGACCTACAAAAACAGCGTCAAGGCGGACGTCAAGACCGCACGAGCGCGCAACTACGACACGGCGCGCGAGGCCGCACTCGACGGCCCCAACGTTCCTGTCGAGGTCTACGATACGCTCGTCGAGAGCGTCAACGACAACCTCGACAAACTCCACCGCCACGCCGAACTCAAGCGCCGAGCCCTCGGCGTCGACGACCTCCAGATGTGGGACCTCTACATGCCGCTGACCGGCGACGAGGGGCCAACTGTCGAGTACGATCAGGCCGCCGAGTACGTCGTCGACGCGCTCGAACCGCTCGGCGACCCGTACCAGTCCCGCGTCGACGAGGGACTGAACTCGCGCTGGGTCGACGTCTACGAAAACGAGGGCAAGCAGTCGGGTGCCTACTCCAGCGGCACCTACGACACCCAGCCCTTCATCCTGATGAACTACCAGGACGACATCTCCTCGATGTACACGCTGGCCCACGAACTCGGCCACTCGATGCACTCCCAGCTCACGAAGGACGAACAGCCGTTCGTCTACTCGGGCTACGAAATCTTCGTCGCCGAGGTCGCAAGCACCGTCAACGAGGCCTTACTCACGAACCACCTCCTCGAGACCGTCGACGACCCCGAGTTCAGAACGCACGTCCTGAACGAGTTCTTAGAGCGCGTCCGCTCGACGCTCTACCGGCAGACCCTCTTCGCGGAGTTCGAACACGAAACCCACCGACTCGAGGAGGCGGGCGAACCGCTCACCCCGGACCGACTGGACGAACTCTACGGCGGACTCAAAGGCGAGTACTACGAGCCCGCGGTCGTCGACGACCGCATCGCCCGCGAGTGGATGCGCATCCCGCACTTCTACCGCGCGTTCTACGTCTACCAGTACGCGACCGGCATCTCGGCCGCGCTAGCCATCGTCGACGGGATCCTCCCCGACGGAGCCGGCGGCGAACCGGATCGCGACGCCGCCGCGTCCTACCGCGAGTTCCTCCGGCAGGGCTCGCGCGAGTATCCGCTCGACCTCCTGCGGGTCGCCGGCGTCGACATGAGCAGTGCCGACCCGATCGATCGCGCGCTCTCGACCTACGGCGACCGACTCGACGAACTCGAAGCGCTGCTCGAGTAACGGTCCGTCGTCGGCCATCCGAACCACAGGTTATCACGCTCGTGTAGCTCGTTCGGGTATTACCAAACCGTGAGTAGGCGGCCGCGGCGTTCGAAAACCGTCCGCGACCCAAAGGCACATTTATCGTCGGGGACTTATCCGTGCACGTCAAGATGTCTCGAAGCCCGTCTCTCCCCGAACGACCTCACCGCGATATCGACCCCGATCTCCCCGACGACGAGCGGCTCGAGGCGCTTCGTGGACACTACACGGAACTCGTTGATGTCAACGCACAACTCGAAGAGCAACTCGAAGACACCGACGAGCGCCGCGAGGACCTTCGCGAGCGCGTCGACCGCGTCGAACGCGAAAACGAGACGCTCAAGAGTTCGTCGCTGTACATCGCGAGCGTCGAGGATGTCGTCGGCGACGGCGAGGTCATCGTCAAGCAACACGGCAACAACCAGGAGGTGCTCACCGAGGTCTCCCCGCGCATCGCAGAGCGTGTCGAAGCCGGCGACCGCGTCGCCGTCAACGATTCCTTTTCCATCCAGTCGATCCTCGATACCGAGACCGACGCGCGCGCACAGGCGATGGAGATCACCGACCGCCCCGCCGTCAGCTACGAGGACATCGGCGGCATCGACGACCAGATTCGGGAAGTCCGGGAAGCCGTCGAACAGCCCCTGACCCAACCCGAACGCTTCGAGGAAG
The DNA here is from genome assembly GCF_034808065.1 of Natrialba sp. PRR66. Classification (NCBI taxonomy): domain Archaea; kingdom Methanobacteriati; phylum Methanobacteriota; class Halobacteria; order Halobacteriales; family Natrialbaceae; genus Natrialba; species Natrialba sp. PRR66. The sequence goes on from NZ_JAXHGN010000002.1 coordinate 160,112, forward strand.
TCGGTATCGACCCGCCGAGCGGCGTCCTGCTCCACGGCCCGCCGGGCACCGGGAAGACCATGCTCGCCAAGGCCGTCGCCAACCAGACCGACGCCACCTTCATCAAGATGGCCGGCTCCGAACTCGTGCGAAAGTTCATCGGCGAGGGCTCGCGGCTCGTCCGCGACCTCTTCGAACTCGCTCGCGAGCGCCAACCGGCAATCATCTTCATCGACGAAATCGACGCGGTTGCGACCACGCGAACCGAATCCAAGACCTCCGGTGACGCGGAAGTCCAGCGGACTATGATGCAACTCCTCTCCGAGATGGACGGCTTCGAGGCCCGCGGGGAAATCCGCATCATCGCCGCAACCAACCGCTTCGATATGCTCGATCGGGCGATCCTTCGTCCCGGCCGCTTCGACCGCCTGATCGAAGTGCCGGAACCGGACCGCGACGGCCGCGAGCAGATTCTCAAGATTCACACGCGCGGCATGAACGTCGCTGACGGGGTCGACTTCGCCGATCTGGCCGACGAGACTGGGGGCTACTCCGGTGCCGAAATCGAAAGCCTCGCCACCGAGGCCGGAATGTTTGCTATCCGACACGACCGCGATGAGGTCCACCACGAGGACTTCGTCGACGCCTTCGATAAGATCGAGACGGACGATTCGAGCGACGTTATCTCCTCTGCGGGCTACTTCTACCAGTAACACCGGCATCGACGCTGGATCGCAAGTCCTTACGCCGCTCGTCGCTGATTCTACGATAGCATGAGTACGATTCGAATCGTTCAGGGCACCGGGGAAGCCCCGACAGCGATGGCTGCCTACGACGCTGCACTCGCGGCTGCCGGGGTCGAAAACTACAATCTCGTCTCCGTCTCCTCCGTGATTCCCGCCGACGTTCCCGTCGAAGACGTCGGAACCGCACCGGAGCTCGGCCCCGCCGGAGAACGGCTCACCGTCGTCGAGGCCTGTGCAACCACTGCCGGTCCCGGTCAGGTCAGCGCCGCACTCGCCTGGTCCCGTGCCGACGACTCCGGTCCCGGTCTGTTCTACGAAGTCGCCGGCGAAACCGATCCAGAGGACGTCGAGAACCGCGTTCGAAAGGGTTTAGCCGCCGGTCAGGACCTCCGTGAGTGGTCGTTCGGCGAGCCACGCGTCGCCGTCGAACACAGCCAGGCCGAACCGGGCGTCTACATCACGTCGCTCGTCCTCGCCGTCTACGGTGAGAGTGAGCCGATCTGTTGAGAACCACTCCCGTCACTGCGACTACTGACACTGTCGCCGGCGTTACTACTATCACTACCACTACCGTTCTCATTACCACTACTACACCAGTCTCGCTGCCGGTAGCAGTCCGTCTCACTATCGCATCACCAGTACCCCACCACACCCACCACATCAAAGAGTGTCCGAAGGCGAACCCTTTTGACCCGCCGGCCCCTGATAGCAGACAGGCTTCTCATGAACGGAAATACGCCGTATGCAGGGCTTCCGGGGGAAACAGCTGCTGGTCAGCGCGCTGCGGCGGACATCCCCGATCTCTCGAGTTCACAAAAGCGGGTCCTTCATCGCGACGTCTCGCGGATCGCCGCCCGAACTCGCGAGTTCCTCCCGAACGAGTACGTCGTCGACGCCGATGTCTCGACAGGTGCGACCGGCCCGCAGGTAACGGTTGCCGTTCGGCCGCCCGTCGGTCACGCTGTTAGTGCTGGGTTTACGCCGGAGATGGAGGATATCTCCGAGGAGATCATCACGGCAGACGAGCGTGACGAGGTCGCTCGCGGCCTGGCTGCAAGCGCGGCACTGCAGGTGAAACGGGCGGTCAGCGATGCGGTGACGCCGACGGCGAAGTAACGGTCTCCGAACTGGAATCTCCATTGCTTCTCAGTACAGCAACTGCTCGAGTTGGTGCTGTCGGCGCTTGAGATCGATCGCCGGCTCCACCGACGGATCGCGCTGTAATCGATCCAGTACCAGTAGGGGGTCCGTCCCGGCGCGTTCGACATCTTCGAGAAGCGTCTCGATCGCCGACCGATTCGTCGCCAGTGAACTCGCGAGTCCGATCGCGAGCGCGAGCGGGATCGCCTGTGCTCGACGCGTGGGAAACGCCTCGCTGACGGCGGCGAACCCGGGTTCGGTGCCGGTGTCAGTGTCGGCGTCGCCCGTACCAGTACCGTCAGCGGGACACTCGAGTCGCAGACAGTGCGTGCAGAATTCGGCCACGAGTTCAGTAGTGTCGTCGGTGTCGGTGTTGGTATCAGCACTAGCAGCGTCAGCACCCGTCGACTGAGTCGTCACAGAAGAGTCGGCTGACGAGCAAGCAAATCGGTAGTCAGCCGGAACAGCAAACGCGACCGTCGGCGAACCACACACCGGACAGGCCATGCCGAGTTAGTCGTCGTTCCCGGGAACGCCACCCGTCGCCGGCGGTTCCATATCCTCTTTCTCGACGCCCTCGGCTTCGGAATCGTCGGATTCGTCCTCGGCTGCCGCTTCCTTTTCTTCCTGTTCTTTCTTTTCCTTGATCTTCTTCAGTCGGAAGGTTTCCTCGCGCTCTTGCTCTTCGAGTTTCTGTTCGATGTACTCCTGATTTTCGTAGAGGTCGGGGAGAACTTTGAACTCGAGTGCGTTGACGCGGCGCTTGGTCGTCTCGATTTCCCGAAGCATCTTCTTCATCGCCGTCTCGACTTCCGCGGCGAGGATGATGCTCTCGAGGAGGTCTTCGTAGGCTTCGGCGGCCTCGTCGATGCGGGCCGACGTCCCCATGATCCCGTAGCCGCGCTCGCCAAGGTCCTTCGAGACGCGCGAGGACTCGATCTGCGGGACGACGACGCCCATGATGTTCTTCGATTCGGTCGTGATCTCGGGGTGTTCCTGCAGTGCAGCAGCGGCACCGCGAACGGCAACGTCGCCGTCCATCGCCCGCGCCATGTTGATCTTTCGCTGGGCTTGTTCGTAGTCGTTGGCCAGATCCCCGCGGACGTCCTGGGCCTTGTCCAGGATGTCCATGAACTCCATGATCAGCCCGTCCCGTTTCTTCTCGAGTGTCCCGTGCCCGCGTTCGGAAAGCTCGATGCGATCCTCGATCGCCATCAAGTTCTTGCGGGTGGGCTTGACATCGTTGGCCATCTTGTGGCGAGATTGCGCCCCCAGTCGGATAACTGTTTACAGTTGGTTCGGTCGTCCGGACAGTAGCACTCGCGAACGGGTTCTGTTCTCCGGTCTGCTATCCAGCTTATCCAAGAAAGAGGTCGGCCAGGTCGCTCGTCTTTCCGCCTTTATAGAGTTCAGCGTAGCCGCAGTTCGTACAGGAAACCACGCGAAAGCGGCGGTTCTGAATGTCGAAGAACTTCGAGAACCCGGTTCCTGTTGTCGAGATATCGTCGACTTCGGTTTCCGTGTGGCCGCACTTGGGACAGCCGCTGTCAGTCTCGCTTCCGTCGCCGTGTTCGGGTCCGTCACCGGAATCGATCATACGACAGCCTACGAAGAGCGTCAGCAAATGTTTTGTGTTCTACGTGAGAACAGAGAATGGAAGATCGCCCATGGCTGTCACAATCATTATCGTCCTCTGTATCGGGTTCGCGTTCATGGCTGGCATGTACCTCCTGGTCGAGAGCGAAACGTCGAATCCGACCGTTATGGACCGAGATCAGGCCGAGCAGGCAGCAAAGAAACAGGGCGGACTCGATCGGGAACACGAGACTGACACCGACCGTCCGACGTGGGAGACCACTCGGGAGAGTGCTGCTACCGGCGGCGAGACAAAACAGGATTCCAAAACGGAGCCGTCGGCCGAATCACAAACCGGCTGGGAATTCGACCGCGAGTAACATCCGGCCGACGACACACTTGGTTGCTATCCCTGCCCGACCATCCCCTCTTCGTCCTCCCACTCCCGTTCGCGCAGTTCGTACTTCTGTACCTTCCCCGTCGCCGTCGTCGGCAACTGCGTGACGAACTCGATCCGCTGGACCGCCTTGTACCCCGCGAGATTCTCGCGGGTGAACTCGACCAGTTCGTCCGCCGATACGCCGGGGTCGTTCACGTCCCCGCTGGTGGGCACGACGAATGCCTTCGGCGTCTCTCCCCACTGGTCGCTCGGTGACGGGATCACCGCAACGTCGGCAACCTGGGGATGGTCGAACAGCGTGTCCTCGAGTTCGATACTCGAAATGTTCTCGCCGCCGGAGATGATGATGTCTTTCTTGCGGTCCTGAATCGCGATCATGCCGCGTTCGTCGATAGTTGCGAGATCGCCCGTGTGGAAGTATCCCTCAAGGCGCTCGGAAAAGGCCTCCGCAGTCACCTCAGGCTTGTTCCAGTACTCTTCCATGACCTGATTCCCGCGGACGACGACCTCGCCGATAGTCGTTTTGTCGCGGGGGACGTCGTTGCCGTCTTCGTCAACGACGCGGACCTCGGTCCCGAGAAAGCCGAGTCCCTGGCGCTTTTTGATGGCAAACCGGCCGTCGCTATCGGCATCAAGGTGTCGCCGGGCATCCGAAGTCGTAATTAGCGGCCCGGTCTCGGTCGCACCGTAGACGTGTTTCAGTTGCCAGCCGAACTCGTCTTCGACGGTACGGATGGTCGCCTCCGGCGGCGCGCTCCCGGCCGTTGCAATTCGCACGTCGCTCTCCCCGCTCGTTTCCGGGGGCGAGGACGCGTCCTCGTAATGGTCGATCAGCATGTTCAGCACCGTCGGTGCGCCACACAGGTAGGAAACGTCCTCCTCGCGGATCGTCTCGAGAATCCACTCAGCATCGACCCCGCGCGTACAGACGTGTTTCGCCCCCATTCCCGTCACGGCATAAATGTGACCCCAGCCGTTGACGTGAAACATCGGCAGCGTCCAGAGGTACGTGTCGTCGTCCGTGATGTCCTGATGGATGGAGATCAGGTACGCATGGAGCGTCTCGGTTCGGTGGGTTCGACAGACGCCCTTCGGGTCGCCGGTCGTTCCCGAGGTGTAATTGATCGTGATGATGTCGTCCTCTGCCATCGTCGGGCGGTCATACTCGGCGGTCGCGTCCGCGAGTAGATCGTCAAACGACTCCCACACCTCGTCGGTTGCGTCTGATCCGTCCGATCCGTCCGGCTCGGAGGCCCCGGTATCGCTAGCCTCTGCCCCGATGGCGTCGACGTCGTTCGTAATGAACGTCTCCGTTGGCACCTCCTCACGAATGGCCTCAACCTTGTCGGCGAACTCGTAGTCGGCGTAGATCACGTCCACGCCCGCGTCTTCGAGAATGTACGCGTAGTCCTCCGGCGTCAACCGATAGTTAAGTGGCGTATGGACCGCTCCGAGTTGCATCGTCCCGTAGGCCGCCTCGAGCTGGTAGTGCGTGTTCGGATCGAGCACCGCAACGCGATCTCCCTTCTCGACGCCGCGGTCCTGGAGCATCGACGCGAACCGATCCGCACGCGCTCCGAGTTCAGCGTAGGTGAACTGTTCCCCCGTTGTCGCGACGACGGCCTCCTCGTCCCCGTAGTGCCGCCGTGCCCGGTCGAGAAAATCCGTCACGAGCAGTGGTTTGTGCATACACCTCAACCAGGATCAACAATAATTATGGTTGTTGTGGTTGAGGCAGTACTGGGCTCACGGATCGGTACCCTAGGGCCACTGCAAGTCAGTGCGCACCTGCTCACGCAATTGTCGTGTGAGTGCATAAACCGTTTCAGGTGGTACTTAGCCGCCACTGTGGCTCGCGGGGCCGTGTGTTATCGAGCCAGATACCTATAGCAAACCGAACGAAAGAACGCAAACAGCGACTGAAGGCGCTTAGGCCTCGACTTCGGCGGCTTCCTGCTCGTCTTCGCGGTAGTGCTCTTCGATGAGTTCTTCGTCGATCCGGTTGAGTTCCGTTTTCGGCAGGTCAGAGAGCAGATCCCAGCCGAGTTCGAGCGTCTCCTCGATGGATCGGTTGGTATCGTACCCTTGCTGGACGAACTCCGCCTCGAAGCGGTCAGCGAAGTCGAGGAACTTGTTGTCCCGCTCGGACAGCGCTTCGCGACCGACGATGTTCACGAGGTCGCGCAGGTCCTCACCTTCCGCGTATGCGGCGTACATCTGGTCGGAGACGTCGCCGTGGTCCTCGCGAGTAAGCCCCTCGCCGATCCCGTCGTCCATCAGTCGGGACAGCGACGGCAGGACGTTGACCGGCGGCTCGATACCCTGACTGTTCAGGTTCCGGTCCATCACGATCTGACCCTCCGTAATGTAGCCGGTCAGGTCCGGAATCGGGTGCGTGTCGTCGTCACCGGGCATCGTCAGGATTGGAATCTGCGTGACCGATCCGTCCTTGCCCTCGATCCGACCCGCACGCTCGTAGAGCTGTGCCAGGTCGGTGTACATGTATCCGGGGTAGCCACGCCGACCCGGAACCTCCTCGCGTGCGGCACCGATCTCGCGCAGCGCCTCACAGTAGTTGGTCATGTCTGTCAGGATGACCAGCACGTGATAGTCCTTCTCGAAGGCGAGATACTCCGCCGTCGTCAGTGCGAGTCGCGGCGTGACCTGCCGCTCGACGGCTGGGTCGTCCGCGAGGTTCATGAAGACGACCGAGCGCTCGAGCGCACCCGTGCGCTCGAAGTCGTCCATGAACTCGTTCGCCTCCTCGGCGGTGATACCCATTGCACCGAAGATGACAGCGAACTCGGAGCCGTCCTCGTCGCCCTCTTCGTCACTCTCTTCCGGCACGGTCGCCTGTCGCGCAATCTGCAGCGCGAGTTCGTTGTGCGGCAGTCCGGAACCGGAGAAGATCGGCAGCTTCTGTCCGCGAACCAGCGTGTTCATGCCGTCGATGGCGGACACGCCGGTCTGGATGAACTCTTCTGGGTACTCCCGGGAGAAGGGATTGATCGCCTCGCCGACGATATCCTGGCGCTGGTCGGGAATGATCTCCGGCCCTCCGTCGATGGGGTTCCCGGACCCGTCCAGGACCCGCCCGAGTAGATCCTCGGTGACGGGCATCTTCATCGTCTCGCCCAGGAAGCGAACGGAGGCGTTGCGGTCGATGCCGCCAGTCCCCTCGAACACCTGGATCGAGACGATTCCCTCACTCGATTCCAGTACCTGTCCGCGCAGGGTCTCTCCCTGTGGTGTCTCGATCTCGACGATTTCGTCGTACCCGACGGGCTCGTCGACCTCGGCGAACACCAGCGGACCGCTGATCTCCGTGATAGTCTGGTATTCTTTCATCGTTAGTACAGAGCTCGCAGTTGTTCCTCGAGGTCGCTCTCGATCTCGTCGATGAACTCGTTCCACTCCTCGGCGGTCCCCATTCGGTTGAGCCGCGGGGCGGCGTCGACGTTCTGGATCTCCTCGACCGGAACGCTCGCGTCGAGCGCCTCGAAGGCCTCGTCGTTGAACGTCTTGATCGCCCGGAGCATCCGGTAGGTCTTTTCAGGTTCGCAGTAGGTGTCGACGTCGTGGAGCGCGTTCTGCTGGAGCCAGGCCTCACGCAGGTAGCGAGCGACTTCGAGCGTGAGCTGCTGGTCCTCCGGCAGTGCGTCTTTGCCGACGAGCTGAACGATCTCCTGGAGTTCGTCCTCCTCGTCTAACACGTCAACCGCCCACTGACGGACTTCAGACCAGTCGCCGGCGACGTTGCTCTCCCACCAGGGATCGAGCTGGTCCTTGTACAGCGAGTAAGACTCGTTCCAGTCGATCGACGGGAAGTGTCGTCGTTCCGCGAGGTCTGCGTCGAGCGCCCAGAAGGTCTTGACGATACGCAGCGTGTTCTGGGTGACCGGTTCGGAGAAGTCCCCGCCTGGCGGCGAGACAGCCCCGACGACCGAAATCGATCCCTCGCCGCCGTTGATGAGTTCGAACTTGCCGGCGCGCTCGTAGAACTCCGACAGCGACGCGGCCAGGTAGGCAGGATACCCTTCTTCGCCGGGCATCTCCTCGAGTCGGCTCGAGATTTCACGCATGGCCTCTGCCCACCGCGAGGTGGAGTCGGCCATCAGCGCCACGTCGTAGCCCATATCGCGGTAGTACTCAGCGATCGTGATCCCCGTGTAGATACAGGACTCACGCGCCGCGACGGGCATGTTCGACGTATTTGCGATGAGGCAGGTCCGGGCCATCAGCGGGTTCCCAGTCTGTGGGTCCGGCAGCTCCGGGAAGTCCTCGATGACTTCGGTCATCTCGTTGCCGCGCTCGCCACAGCCGATGTAGACGACGATGTCCGCGTCGGACCACTTGGCGAGTTGCTGCTGGGTGACGGTCTTTCCGGACCCGAACGGACCGGGAATCGCCGCCGTTCCACCCTTCGCAAGCGGGAACAGACCGTCCTGAACGCGCTGTCCAGTCACGAGCGGCTCGGTCGGCGTTTCCTTGTCACCGGCGGGTCGGGCCTGTCGGACCGGCCACTCCTGGTGCATCTGGATCTCCTCGCCGCTGTCGAGTTCAGCGACCGTCTCTTCGACGTTGAACTCGCCGCTCTTGATCGTCGTGATTTCGCCGCCCTCGTAGTCCGGCGGCACCATCACCTTGTGCTCGATGGTGACGGTTTCCGGAACGGTCCCGACGACATCGCCGGGTTCGACCGCATCACCTTCGTCGACTTCCGGAGTGAACTCCCACTCCTTCTCCAAGTCGATGCCGGGTGCGTCGACCCCGCGGTCCAAGAACGCGGTCCCCATCTTGTCTTCGAGGACGTCAAGCGGGCGCTGGACGCCGTCGTAGATGGAGTCCATCATGCCCGGGCCGAGGTCGACACTCAGGGGTTCGCCCGTGTTCTCGACGGGTTCTCCCGGGCCGACGCCGGAGGTTTCCTCGTAGACCTGAATCGTGGTCAGGTTCCCTTCAATCTCGATGACCTCGCCCATCAGCCCTTCGTCGCCGACGTAGACGACGTCGTTCATCCGGGCGTCGAGGTCCGTGGCGGTCACGACCGGACCGCTCACGCTTTCGATTACACCGTCTTGCTCGACGGCTTCGGTGTCTGTTGCCTGGCTCATAGTTTACTCACTGTCTGCGTTCGCCTGTGCTGACTCCTCGGTTTCGCCCTCGCTCTCGTCCATTAGGTCGATCCCGATCGCTCGCTTGATCTGGTCGCGTAGCCCGCCACCACCGGTTCCGCTGCCGATCGTGACGACGACCGGTTCGACGCTCGTTTCGACGTTCTGACGGACGTTGCGCGAGAGGAACTCGAGATCGTCATCGTGCATCACGACAATCCCGACCTCGTCGTCGTCGAGCACCGTCGTGACGGCGTCATCGAGTACAGCGTCCTTCTCGTCGTCCGGGACGTTCTCGAATCGACGGACGCCTGCGAGTCGGAACCCGGTCGTAAACTCCGGACTGCCGACGACTGCGATTTCCTGACTCATAGAATCACCAGTTCCTCTTCGATCTCGCTCTCCGTCAGCCCGACTTCCCGACCCCGCGCAATCGCACGGATATTCTCGACCTCGCGTTCTTTCGCGAGGATGTACGACAGCACGGCCGAAATCGAGACCGGGTAGATGCTCGAGAGCGTATCGGCGTACTCGAGCAACGCAGCGTCTAGTGCGTGCTCGAACTGGATAAGGCTGTCAGCATCGCGCAGTCGATCCAGCGCGCCCGTCAACCGATCGCCGTACCGCTTGTTCTCTGCGATATGGTCGACGAGTTCATCGTAGTCTGCGACGAGTCGGTTCAAATCGGACTCGTCGAACAGGACGCCGCCGTCGATGTAGTAGGCCGCCGGGTCGAGATCCGAACCGCTGCGGGCGAGCCGCAACGCGTTCCGCGCGTTTCGGAAGTCGATCTCGGCCTGCAGGAACTCGACGTAGCGCCCCATCGGCCCCTCCTGAGGCAGCGTTTGGGGTTGGAGCTGTCCCGGCGATTGTCCAACGTCCTCGAGTAAGTGCTCGTAGAACTCGCGATCTAACGCGTTCTCGAGTGCGACGAGGGTGTCGGTTTCCTCGAACTCCGCGTACGCTCCCGAAAGCGGCTCGTAGAAGAGCGTTCCCGACAGAATCTCGATCGCGTCCTCGATCGTATCGACTTCGAGAAGGCGGTCGAGCGTTCGGTCGTCGAGCTCACCGGCACGGATGAGGTCCGTCTCGATCTCCTCGGAATCGGTGTCGGTGTAGATACCGCGGATGATCGTTTTGAGGTTCCAGACGTCAAATTTCCGGAGGTACCGGGAGATGAGGTCGTACAGTCGTCCGTCCGACCACTCCAGCAGATCGTCGAAGTGCTTGGCGAGATTCTGGTTGAGGGCGTACTCGATCAGATCGACCCCCGAAAAACGCGTTCCGAGCGCGTTGATCTCGCGTTCGTACTCCGTTTCCTCCATGAACCGCGCGATTTCGCTTGGCCCCATCCGGATCAGCTTCCGATAGTCTTCGTCTGCGAACAGCGAGGCTCGGCGGGACCGAACGCGAGCGTTCACGTATTCCGGATTCGAGGCACCGACACTCACGCGAACCACCACGTGTGGTGAGTGTTTGCAGGGAGTGGCTCACGAGCCATGCGAGTGGTAACGACCGTGCTCATTGATCGAAGAGTTGGGTGCTGATCTCCCGGAGGTTGTCTTCCCAGACGTCCTCGAGCACCGAGTCGAACGTGTTGTTGACTCGAACGCGGGACTGTTCGCTCTCGACAACGACGCCGCCGAGACAGTCGTACTCGCCGGCGAACTCGTAGCCGTCGTAGTCCGTGAGGATCGACTCGATCAGTTCCTGGTCGTCGCTTCGACCGTAGACGCTGACATCGTCGTCCTCGTCGAACTCCGAACTCGCAGCGTCGAGGAGATCGCGGGTGAGTTCTTCGCGGGTGTCTCCCTCGAGGGAGGCGAGTTCGGTTTCGACTTCCTCGCGGACATCGCCGAGAACGTCACGGCGGGCCTCCAGGCGCTTTTGTTTCGCCTCCAGCTTTGCACTGGAGAGTCGCTGTTCGCGAAGCTGCTCAATCTCGCGGTCGGCCTCGGCTTCGGCCTCGGCGACGATCTCTTCGGCGTCGGCCTCGGCTGCCGATTCGATCTCCTCAGCGCGTGTCTCGGCAGTTTCACGGATGTCCTCCGCACGCGCGTGAGCCTCTTCTCGAATGTCTTCGACAACTGTGTCCAAACTCATTGGTGAGAGAAGGGGTGTGGTTACGCGCCGACGATGAAGACGACGACCAGCGCCAGGATCACGAGCGTCTCCGGCAGGACTGTCATGATCAGTCCCGGCACGAACAGGTCGTCGTCTTCCGCGAGCGCGCCAACTGCAGCTGCGCCGATCCCGCGCTCGGCGTATCCCGATGCGAGCGCGGCGAGACCGACGGCCAGTGCGGCGGCCCCGGCGTCGGTCAGGAACGGACTTTCTTCGACGGTACCATTCTGCAGGACGATATTTGCGAAGTCTGCTGCGTTTTCAATCATTATTGTTAGTGGTCCTCAGTCTCGTTTCGATCGTGTCCGAACGGTTCGTAGTTCGCTCCACCGCCTTCATAAAACTTGTTAAAGAACTCGACGTACTCGAGGCGTACAGCCTGTAAGCCGGCGCTTGTTACGCCAAGCGCTAGCACGACGAGGTGACCGACGACGAGAATGACGAGCCCGCCGACAAGCGCTGCGGTCCCCGAGTGCATGAGGCCGTTGAAGATGACCTCGGCACCGTCGCCGTAGTGTTCGGCGACGTAGCTCGGTTCGTGAGTTCGAAGGAAGTGGAACGCGCCATCTGGATCCCGATACGCACCGAAGAACAGCAGGTTGACCACGAACGCCATGCCGGCCTTCGCGAGCAACACTGCGCCCATCCGCGTGTAGGAGAACACGTTGACGATGACATCGAGCGCCTCGACTGCCTCGACGGTGTCAGTGACGAGGAGCATACCGAAGCCGATCAGGAAGACGAGCAACGGTGCCGTAAGCAGGAAGTCGGTGACTCCCAGCGGAATCGTCACGAGTCCCCACTCCGGGAACCCGGTGAATCCGATCGGGAACGGGCCGTCGCTCGCGAACGTGTTGAACAGGAAGTCCGGTTTCGATCCCCTGGCCTGCGCCGAGAAGATCCAGATCCAGATCCCGTTTAGCATCAGGAGCCACGAGCCGCTGTGCATGACGGCGTCTTTGACGCCGTGGCTCAGATTCTCGTAGAAGTCGAGGATGTACCCGATGTTCAGGTGGACGATGCCGGCGATCACGCTCACGACCATCCAGCCGAGCGCGAAGTCGGCGGCCGCCGGCTCGAGTCCCTTGTTCAGCGGGAGCAAGTCGACGTGCAGCGTGTCGTGCCAGAGCACCTCGCCGAGCACGTGTAATCCGAAGATCTCGCCGTAGATGAACCCGAACAGGATCGTGAACAGCCCCGCCCAGATGGCGACGCCGCCGAGACTCGTAATCCCCTTACTGTCGAACTGGGTGGCCATGTACGCACCGATGGCCACGTACAGGAGCCCGTATCCCACGTCCCCGATCATGAACCCGAAGAACGCCGGGAACGTCAGGAACAGGAATATCGTCGGATCGAGTTCACTGTACTTCGGACGATTGACCGCCTGAACCAGCACCTCGAACGGTTTGGCCGCGGAGGGATTTTCCTGGATCGTCGGGGGCTCATCGCCCATCGTAACCGCCGATCCGCCGTCCGTGACGGCCGTCTGTTTCTCGCCGTCGGCGGCCTCGTCGTCGGCAGTGGCGTCTGCGTCAGCCTGTGCCGGCGCATCCGCGTCACCCTCCGGCGTCCCTTTCTGGATCTCTTCCGTGTGCGAGTGTGCACCGTGACGGTCATAGCTCGCACGTTCGAGTTCTTCGATCTCGAGGCTGTCACCGACGGCGTTCCGCAGCGCCGTGGTGAGCCGATCGAACTCGTCGGATGGCACCCAGCCTTCCGCGATGAACGCTCGGTTGCTGGTCGCAAACTGCAGCGGGGCTTCCGCGCGCTGGACCTCGATCGTCAGTTCCTCTTCGAGTTGAAGCAGGAACTGACCGTCCTCGCGTTCGATGCGCTCGAGTTCATCGTCGATCTCGGTGAGACGCGACTCGAGGTCGGCTTTTCGCTCTTCGAGTTCGGCGACGTAGCTCGACGGGCTCTGGTCGGTATCTGGAACGTCGTAGCGAGTGAACTCGATACCGACGAGGGCATCGTCGATAACGTTGCCGTCGTCTTCGCTTCCGGTTTCGCTTTCGCTTTCGTCGACAGCCGCCTCGACGGCGTCGGTCGGTGCGGCGACGATCGCGATGACATCGCCGCTGATGAACGTTTCGTAGGCGCGGATGTCCTCGGCGGCATCGAGTTCGGCTTCGATTTCGCCGGGTGAACCCTCGCCAACGAGGACGTCAACCGTTTCGTATCCCGAGAGCAAGTCGAGATCGATTCCGAGTTCGGCGAAGGGGGATACGCGGTCGATTCGGTCTTCGACCTGGCGTAGTTCTTCGCGGACCTCTGTGCGCTGGTCGTCGAGTTCGTTGACTCGGGTGCGCACTTCCTCAAGTCGCTGTTCCCAGTTGTCCGCAAGCGTGCCCTGAGGAGCGGGGGTCTCCGCGTCCGCAAGGTCCAGCGTGCTCTCGAGTGCTCGGACGGTGACGAGTTTTTCGGAGGCGTCGTCGGCACCCTCGATGGGGTTGCCGTTGTCGAAGCCCTCCCAGGACCCGTCGTAGTCCGAGAGATGGACCAGATTCAGTTCGTGAATCGTCTCGATGACCGTGGGCATGACGCCCTTTGCACCGGTCACCGAGACCTTGCTCATCCGCTCAGGTCTGAGCATGGACGTCCTCCTGGAACAGGGAGACGACGTGGTCTGTTACTTCGTCGACCCGGTCTTGGGCACGCTCGGCGAGCGCCTCGCGCTCCTGTTCGCCCTCTTCGAGGACGCGTTCACACTCTGCGTCGATCTCGTCACGCGCCTCCTCCAGACGGCGTTCTTTGAGATCTTGCGCCTCTTGTTCCGCTTCCGTGCGAATCTCCTCGGCACGTTCCCGGGCCTCGGTAATTCGCTCGTCGCGGTCGTTTTCTGCCAATGCGACGATCTCGTCGGCCTCTTCCTCCGCCGACGTAATTCGTTCGAGAACCTGTGGCCTCGGCATACTCTAAGCAAGGGAACGTTTGCGACAGCGCGTATATGGTAGTTGCGAAAGCGTCTCGGATTCACTGGCCTCGAAATTCGATCTCTGTGTCACGTACGAGCATTTCGACGAACACCAGCCGGTCCACTGATCAGACACCGCGAGACGGAACAGCAGACATATCCCGATCGGACGAAAACCGAACTCTCAATGGGAATCCTCGAGAACAAAGCCAGGGCACGGCTGTTCTATAAGTACCTCTCGACGGTCTACGATCAGGTGAATCCGTTCATCTGGAACGAGGAGATGCGTGAGGACGCGCTTTCCTTGCTCGAGTTCGACGCGGAGATGACGGTACTCGACCTCGGCTGTGGAACCGGTTTCGCGACCGAAGGCCTTCTCGACCACGTCGAGGAAGTGTATGCGCTCGATCAAAGCAACCATCAGCTCGAACAGGCCTACGCGAAGTTCGGGAAACGCGCACCCCCGATCCACTTCCACCGTGGCGACGCCGAACGCCTCCCGTTCGCGAGCGACACGTTTGATGTCGTCTGGTCCTCCGGATCGATCGAGTACTGGCCGAATCCGATCCTCGCGCTCAGGGAAATTCGCCGCGTGCTCAAACCCGGCGGCCAGGTGCTCATTGTCGGGCCAAACTATCCTGATAACATACTGGCACAGCGACTGGCCGATTCGATCATGCTGTTTTACGACGAGTACGAGGCCGACCGGATGTTCAAACGAGCCGGCTTTGAAAACGTGAAACACGCGTTCCTCGGACCGTCGTACAATCCGGACGTTGCGATTACAACGATTGGACGCGCGCCGAAATAACGCGTGTCCCGAGAAGTTGTTTGATACTTGAGACCAATCGCCCGCAGTCAGACCGGTCTTACGTTGCGGTCGTTTCTACTTCTGCTAGCAGTTGGTCATCAAACATGAGTGTGACGGCCACTGTGTCGCCACTCTCCAGTGATGGCGTATTGTTCCCAGCGAGTGTAATGGTGGTTTGCTCACCGGTTTGCCACGTTGAATCCGCTTGAGCGTTGAACGGTCCGTCCGGCGTTCCACGAAATCCCTCCGCTCCGACGAACGGGATTGGTGGCTGTTTTTTGAGTTCAGTGTCGTCAATACGGACCGTCAGTGAGAGTTGGTCGACGGTGACTGAATCGCCAGCGATGTGTTCGAGGGTGATCGTCGAATCGTCACCGTCGGCCTGGAGTTCGAATGCCGCAGTTGGCGCCGGCGTATCGATCGACCACGTCGCGATACCGGCGGTGACAACTGCAACAAGACAGATAGTAACGGCAAGGAGTAAGACGACCCCAATAACGGGGCTAATTGCACGGGTACGCGAACGGTCAGCGCTTGCACCATCCCGTACTGATGCTGCTGACACAGCGGGACCGATACTCACGTGCCAGACTGGATTCGGTTTCTGATATAAAGTATCGGATCAACGCTCCGTTATCACGAACCGAGTCTCGCCACAACTACCACGGGATCCCCGTACTCACACGGCTCGATTCACCGTTGATGGCGAGATCATACGCTTCGGTGGGTGGCAGATATTCGAGTTGTCCGTTCTCATCGGTTTCACCGATCTCGACGCCGTCAATCATAATCGTTGCCTGTATTGGCTCACCCGTATCTACATCGGTGGCCGTTAATTCGACTGGACCATGCGCTGGCGTCTTGTTCAGCGTCACCTCGAAACTCGAGTTCCAGGACTTCGTCTTGGATTCTACTGTCGGCAAGGAGTCGGCTGAGACTACTTGTATCTCTTGGTAAATATCACCCGTCCCGCCATCAAGATACGTACTGAGTTCACCGTGTGGATGATCGAGAGAAAGCCAATAGAAATTCTCTACGCTATTGTCCTGCGTATGAGAGCCCCGATGGCTGAGCGTCCAGGGGTAGAGTTCTTTGAGGCGTTCTTGTGCCTCATCTTGAGACCGGTACTGATTTTGTTCAGTAGTATCGCGGTTGTCGAAGCGTGCCGTCTCGATGAGATACGAATCACCGCTTAGTGTCGAGAGTCTATATCCGTCCTGTGACGTCTGGATTCGGTATTCATACGTGTTACCGGACCTAATTGATTGTGATGCATCGGCGATATTCGTCCGTATCGTCGATGTATAGAAATCGAGGGTCTTTTGGTCAGTACGTGGCTGCTGAGCGGGAAGTGAGTAATCAGATACCTGGTCGGCCCGGACCTTTAGGTCTGTGAGCAAGTCAGAAAGCGCAACTGCCTCGTGGTAGGTCTCTAAATAGACCTGAATTAATTCTGTATCGCTTAAATCGCCGTCTGCATGGGCTCTGACAGCGGTGCGTTCACGTTCGTCAAGTGATTCGATTCGTTCCTGGGTGCGGTTGTATGCCGCCTGGATCATCGCTACCTGCTCGTCGTTAGTTGCCTGGGCGAACTCTTGGTCGACGAGCGCATACTGTTCGTAGTCGACCTGCATTTGAATGCTGCTGCTTGCGAGTGAGGTACCGAGGTCCGCTCCCGTTTCCGCGTGTGATCCTTGTATACCGCCCGATAGCGGAAGTTGGTTCGTCGTATTCTCGATTACTACCGGCGTTGTTTGAGTCTCTTCTTGCAGACGATAGTGCTGGTTCGCGCTACTGTCAGTACTCGCTTCCTGTTCGGGTGACGCTGCGACGACGGTCATCGCAGGCAGCGAACAGACGAGAAGCAACGCGAGGAGAGCAGGAGCCGCGTTGTTCATTGTGTGGGGTTATGAATTCATGATATAAAAACGAGTCGCACTTGCGAAATCACCGGTACCCAATACAATACAAAAATATCATCGGTCGGGTGACCGGAGACGTTTCGTTCTCGTTGCCGGTGTGAAGCGGTCAGTTCGTCATCGGAATCCATGTCTTATGAGTGACCTTTCATGTGACTTTAGACGGCTGATAGTACAGAAGAAGACGTTTCACGTGAGAATTCTATAGTATGCAACCATCAAACTACGAACTGCTGTTGGACGAAGATACCGTTTGCAAGTCGTGATAACGCTTTAATTGTCGATGGAAAGCGTTTTTTCCCCCGGGAAACCACCAGTTGATAGATATGCGGTTGTCCACCGCCGGAACACTTGCCCTCATTGCTCTCCTTGCCACCGCCTCATTCGGTTCGGTGGCTGCGGCGTCGTCAGCCCACGCTGGCACTCCTTCTGCTGGAACCGGTCAGCCACAGACAACAGTTGAGCAGTCACCTACTGCATCTACGACCGAAGCCGCCACGCTAGCCGATAGCTATGGAAACACGGAGAAACGCTTTGCGTATGCGAGCTATGGCGAACAACTCGACCAGATCATACGCATCAACGTTACTGATAACGGCGACACACACTGGTCCATAGAACATCGCGTCATCTTGGAAGAGGAGGATGAAGTCGACGCCTTCACTGATTATGCAACGGCGGTCACCGATGGCCAACGAGATGCAGACACCGACTTTCCGATCCAAGAGTTCCGTCAACAGGCGAGCGAAGCCAGTGACTCGACTAACCAAGACATGTCGATCACCGATGCAGGCTGGAACGAGTACGACGTGAAACCGTACGAGGATGCCATCGAGACAGACGATACGGACACTGCCTACGAGAGCGCTAAAGTCGGTGTCATCTCCTACACCTTCACCTGGACGAACTTTGCAACAATCGAGGGAGATCGTATCTACTTCGGCGATGCGCTGCAGACGGATTCGAACGACTACGTAATATCGACGCTCTCTAGCGGCCAGCGGCTCGTCATCGAATCGCCGGACAACTACGGCCTCGATACACCAACGCAGCTCACTTGGAACGGTCCCCACGAGTTCAGTGAGAACGAACTCGAAATTGTCTTCCTCCGCGGTGCCCAGCCGAGTACCGGCATTTGGGGTCTGATTACCGATGGACCGGTACTGGCGGTAATTGCATTGGTGGGTATTATCGCGATCATTGTCCTGGGTTGGGCGGTGGCGTCCCGGAGCGGAAAGACGTGGGACGAGGTTCGTTCGTCGCTCGAAGCGATACTTTCGTTTGAACGGGATGGGGGTCCTGATGGCGAACAACCGGGTGTCACAGCCGATTCAAACGCTGTCCGGGGTGGCACTGAGAGCACCGAGCCCCCACGGGAACCGGCTGCAGATGCGCCGTCGGAAGGTCAGGGGGCGCAGTTCGAGTTCAGCGAGCCGGTAAACGAGGATATTGATCCGGAGTTGCTGAGCGACGAAGAGCGGGTGCAACGGATGCTCACCAGGAACGGTGGGCGGATGAAGCAGGCTGCGATCGTTTCGGAGACGGGGTGGTCGAACGCCAAGGTTTCGCAGTTACTCTCACAGATGGATGAGGACGATCAGATCGAGAAGTTGCGGATCGGGCGCGAGAACCTGATTACGCTGCCGGAAGTGGACCCGACAGAGGTCGACTGATCTGGACGGAATCGCTCTTCAGTTACGGCGGATTACTGGTCGTTCGACGCTGAGTCAGTTGTCGTCTCGGTCTCACCCTCTGTCTCGGTTTCCGTCTCCGGGTTGAACTGAATGCTCGTGCCGACGGCGTCGTAGATGTCGTCCCAGTCCTTGTCCTCGTCCATCAAGAAGACTTCGAGAGACAGGTCTCTGTCAGCGAACTCCTCGATTCCGGCCGGTCGTACGTCGATGTGGTACGTGCCGTTGTCCTCCATCTGGACCTGACCGGTTCGTTCGATGAGTTTTCGCTCACCCGGACCCTCGTTGATCTTGACGAAGAAGTACGGCTCGCCGATCACGTCGCCGTGTTCCGGCGGGTCCACGTTCTCCATGCTGGTATTGGCGACGACTTCGAGGTTGAAGTTCGAGTAGCCCTCCCCGTCTGCTGCGGGTTCCGTGTCGACGAACTCGACGCTCTCGATACGATCCTCACTTTTGTCCTCCAGTGGCCGGTTCGGCTCTTGAGGGGCCGACCAGTCCTCGGTGGCCGTTTCGTCTTCGTCGTCGTCGGCTTCATTGCCGTCGTCGGCTGTATCACCACTATTGTCGCCCGTTTCGGACCCTGTATCCGCGCTCCCGTTCGAGTGAGTCGTGTCGGTGGTATTCTCGGTTCCGTTGTCACCTGTGCCCCCATCTGCATCTGCACCGTTCTCAGTGTCATCTGCCGTCGACTCGTTCGACGCGTCCGGCTGTGATCCACCGAAGGCGCTACACCCTGAGAGGACCACGAGTAGTGCGACCGCAACGACGGCGAGTTTCCTGAACTGCATCGTAACCGATCGGTCACGCCGACGGCCCATTATTACGACGTGGATAAGCGACACTGGCTCGATTGCCGATTGTCGGAGTCGTTCCGACTCGAACCGGCCGATTCCGAAGTGTTGGCCGCTGTGGAACGGTCGGTCCGTTGTCCGTTGGACCCGATTTCAACCCCGGCCGACGGACTCACAGGGCTGCCGACGGACACCACTCTATGCCGGTCGCTACTGGTATTTCACACGCACAAAAGGGCACAACAGTTTGCTGTCGTCTCGGTCGCGGTCAGGCCAGCGGCGTTCGTTCGACGACCTGTCCGTCGTAACTCGGATACTGCTCGACGATTTCACCGCCTTCCAGGTCTCCCTCCTCGATCATCTCCTCTAACAGCCACCAGGCGACCTCCACGTGCTCCGATTTGACGGTGTAGAACTCCTCCGGCACCCCGAGTTCAGCGAAGCGCTCCGGTTCGGCGTAGGTCTTGCCGTAGACCAG
Source organism: Natrialba sp. PRR66 (assembly GCF_034808065.1). Lineage (NCBI taxonomy): Archaea > Methanobacteriati > Methanobacteriota > Halobacteria > Halobacteriales > Natrialbaceae > Natrialba > Natrialba sp. PRR66. The sequence goes on from NZ_JAXHGN010000002.1 coordinate 179,800, forward strand.
CGTCCCGTCGTCGGTCACGTCGTCGAACTCGCGGCAGACGTTTCGGGCCATGCGCTTGAGTCGGCGGCGGTGCTGGGCGGCGTCCTTGAACACCGAGGTACAGAAGTAGACGCGCTCGTGGTCGCCCATCACGTCGAGAATGTCCTCCCGGGAGCCGTCGACGGCACTCATGTGGCCCTCTTTGAGTTCGAAGCCTTGCTCTTGCATCCGGCGGTAGTTCCCCTGGGACATCTCGAACTCGTTGACGTTGCAAAAGTCGGCAGCACCCTCGTCGAGAAAGTCGAGGAACTCCGTTTCGGCGCGGATACCGGGAATTTCGAAGGCCGGGGTGAGGCCTTCGTCGCGAGCGATGTAGAGGATCTCTTCCCACTCGGTTCCGTGGAGGTCGCCCCACTGCTCGTACGGCGGGTGGAAGCGAATCTCGTCTAAGCCGGCCTCGGAGAGGCGGCGCATGTTCTCGCGGCCGCCGGGGATGCCCGTATAGAGGTGGGTGTGGTGTTCCTCGCCGAACTCGTCCGTGAGCAATTCGAGGTAGTGGCAGGTCCGATCGAGCGCTTCCTGGGGTTCGCCGCCCGTAATCGAGGTTCCGAGCGCGTCCATTCGGTGGGCTTGCTCGAGGACGTCCTCGTCCGACTCGACGAGTCGCTCGTTCGCGTAGACGTCGGTGACGTTCTTGCGGTTCTCGCCGAGTGGGCAGTAAAAGCAGTCGCGCTGATCGCAGTAGCCGTAGACGAACAGCACCATCTTGCCACCCTTCGCGCACTGCTCACAGCCCTTCGATATCATTCAGTATACCAGGTTGTCGGGCCGCGTTCAAAAACTGCACGGATCGGACCGTGGCCTGTTTGGGCCATCGTGGCATCCCTGTACGCTCGGCCAGCCCAGAAAAGGCATATACTGCGCCGACAAACATCCGATCGATGCTGCTGGTCCTGTGTGTTGATCTCGACGATGACCTCGGTCGCAAGACGGGCTTTTCGACGCCGGTTATCGGCCGCGAGCCCGTCGAAGAGGCAGCCGTCGCGCTCGCGACCGCAGATCCGGAGGACTCGGATGTCAACGTCATCTTCCAGGGGTTGCACATCTACGACGACTTAGACGAGCGCGACGAGAGCGTCGAGGTCGCCGTCGTCACCGGGAACGACGAGGGCGATGTCAAGGCCAACCGAGAGGTCGGTGACGAGGTCGATACCGTGCTTGCAAGCCTCTCGACCGCGGAAGACGTCACCACGCTCGTCGTCACCGACGGCGCACAGGACGAATCCGTGATCCCGATCATCCGCTCGCGAGTGCCGATCGACGGCGTCCGTCGGGTCGTGGTTAGGCAAGCTCAGAATCTGGAGTCGATGTACTACACCATCAAGCAGGTGCTCGACGATCCCGAAACGCGGGGAACGGTGTTGATCCCGCTCGGAATTCTCCTCCTCATCTACCCGCTCGCACTGCTCGGGAGCGCGCTCGAGATGCCCGGCTTGGTGCTTGGAACGACGTCGGCACTCCTCGGTCTCTATCTCATCTCGCGCGGGTTGGGTCTCGGCGAGCGACTCGACGCGGCGGTCGAACGCGCTCGCCGCTCGCTGTACGCCGGTCGGACGACACTGCTCGCGTACGTCGTCGCCGCCGCGCTGTTCACCCTCGGTGGGATGAACGGACTGAACACCTTGGAACGAGTGCAGCGTGAGACCACTGGCCGCGTGAGCGCGCCGGTAATGGTCGCCGCGCTCGTCTACGGGTCGATCCAGTGGCTCGCAGCGGCCGGGATTACGACGAGTCTCGGCCAAATCACCGACGAGTACATCGCGGGGACCTTCGAGTGGCGCTACCTCAACGCACCGTTCTACGTGCTCTCGATTGCGATCGTCCTCCACGCCGTGAGCGCCTTTTTCCTCGGTATCGTTACGATCACGTATCTCGCAACGGCGCTGACAGCCGGCACGCTCCTTGGTATCGGAAGCACCCTGCTCTTTGCAGTCGCGGAGTCGAAATTTGCCGACTCGAACGCGGGATCGGAGAGAGGAACCGAAACTGGTGCGGGCTCCCGGTCGGACTCGGATCTTGGTCCGGGTCCGGGGCCGGAGCCGAGTTCAAACGCAAACGCACACCTGAACGCAAGATCGGCGACGAATACGGAGTCGGAAGCTGAGGCGGAATCGGAGGAGCGACATGCGACGGACAACCCTCCCTAATCCTCGACGATTCTCGATACCCATCGATAATCCACCGTCGTCACACCGGGTGCACGTTGCGGTTGCATCCCATCCTCTCCCACCTCCATCCCCACTCGCGTTCATATCGACCGCTATCGCTCCCGTTCGACGACGAACTCTGCCAACTGTTGCAGATACGCGCTGGCATCCGGATCGGCGGCCTCGACTCGATCCAGGGCGGCTAACGCTCGGTCGGCTTCCGATTGCGCACGGGCATTTGCCTCCTCGGGAGAGAGGTCGGTTACCTGGATGACCGATGGGCGCTCCATGGCGGCATCGTGGCCGGTCGGCTTTCCTAACTCCTCGGCATCGGCAACCGCGTCCAGCACGTCGTCTCTGATCTGGAAGGCGACGCCGACTCGTTCGGCGTACTCGCCGAGCGCCTCGACCGTCTCCGGCTCCGAATCGGCGGCGATCGCCCCGAGTTCAGCCGCGGCTCGGAAGAGCGCGCCGGTCTTTCGTCTCGCGAGCGTCATGTACTCCGCTTCGGAGGCGGGCTGGGCGGAGAGTTCGGTCGCTTCGCCGACGCCGAGTTCGACCATGGCATCGCTGACGGCGCGCATCGCGTCGGGATCGGCGGCGAAGAGGTCGAAGGCTTCGCCGAGGAGGCCGTCGCTGGTGATGATCGCGGGGCCGTGGCCGAAGGCGGCCCAGGCGCTTTCGGTGCCGCGGCGCAGTTCCGAGCGATCGATGATGTCGTCGACGACGAGGGAGGCGGTGTGGACGAGTTCGATGCCGACGCCGAACTCGACTGCGTCCTCGGCGGTGCCGCCGACGGTCTCGCAGGCGAGAATGGTGACCATCGGCCGGACGCGTTTGCCTCCGGAGAGCGTGACGTGGCGCACTTCCTCGGAGAGCGCCTCGGGGTCGATACCCTCGACCACGTCGTGGAGACGTTCCTCGATTAGCGCCCGTCTGCGCTCCAGAAGTTCCATTGGCAGCGTTTGGGAAGGTGGGAAAAAGTACGTGACGGTTCGGTCGACGGTTCGTGAGTGCGTGTCTTAGTTCGCCCCGTTCGCGCGGTTCGAGCCGTCAGTTGCTCCCATCGTCGACTTCGTCGTAGGTGAACGGATCGACGGGTTCGTCGTCCGTTTCGGCTGTCTCGTCGTCTGTATCCGTCTCAGTATCGGCATCGTCGCTGGATTCGGTTTCGACGTCGTTCGAGTCGGAATCGGATTCAGACGCGGACTCAGTTTCGGAGTTAGCATCTGAGTCGGATTCTGAGTCAGGTTTCGCCCCACTCGCCGCCTCGGTATCGGCCGTGTCGTCGCTCGTCGATTCGTCCAGGATCGTGCCCGAGCCACCGGTCGCACCGGTCGCCGCGAGTTCAGCCGACGCGTCGTCGGTACCGGCGTCGGTTTCGAGATCGGTCTCGTCGAACTCGAGCGTTGGCTCGTAGTCGCCGTCGACGAGTTCGCCGGGCGAGACGCCCGCTGACTCGACCGCGGAATCGGTGTCGAAGCGGTCGAGCATCTCGTTCAGGTGTGAGGCCTGGTTGGCGAGCGAGCCGGCGCTTTTCGTGACTTCCGAGAGGGCGGAAGTCTGTTCCTCAGCAGCGGCGGCGACGCGCTGGGATTCGGTCGCCGTCGATTCGGAGATGTCGGTCGCTGTCGAGACCATGGCGACGACCTCCTGGGTCGAGGCGGCCTGCTGTTCGGTCGTCGCGGAAATCTCTTGGACGCCGTCGTTGGTCTCCTGTGCATAGTCGGCGATCTCGTCGAGCGCCTCCGCGGCGTTCTCGACCGCGTCGACGTGCGAGGAGATCTTGTCCGCCGTCTTCTCGACCTCCGTCGCCGTCCGTTCGGTGCGGTCGTTGATCCGCTCGAGACGCGTCTCGATGTCCTCGGCCGTCTCCTTCGTGTCGGCGGCCAGTTCCTTGACCTCGGCGGCGACGACGGCGAACCCTTCGCCTTTCTTGTCCCCGCTGCCGCTCCGGGAAGCCTCGATGTTCGCGTTCAGCGCGAGCATGTTCGTCTCGCGGGCGACCTCCGTGATGAACTCGATCAGTTCGTCGATCTGTTCCATCTCGGCGGTGAGGTCCTCGATGGCCTCGACGGTCTCGGTCGATTCGGCTTCGATTTCGTGCATGCCTTCGATCGCCTCGCGGGCCGCTTCGCGACCGTATCGGCCTGTTTCGGCCGTCTGTTCGGCGATGTCGGCAACCTGGTTTGACGAGGCGGCGATCTGTTCGGTGGTCGCCGAGAGGCCGCTCATCTCGTCGGAGACCGCCTGCAGGTTCTTGTTCTGTCGGTCCGCGCCGTCGGAAATCTCCTGAATGGAGTGACTGACCTGCCCGGACGCGGAGCGAACCTCCTCGGCGCTCGCCGTGACTTCCTCGCTCGCCGCGGCCACCTCGTCCGCGAAGGACTTGACGTGTGCCGTCGTCTCCTCGAGTTCGTCGACCATTTCGTTGAACGCGACGGCGATGTCAGTCATCGCCTCGTTATCGCTTTCGGGATCGAGTCGCTGCGTGAGATCGCCTTCGGCGCACAGTTCCATCACGTCGCGGTACTCGTCGGCCTTCGATTCGAGGTGGTGGTTCATCGCCTCGGTCTCGGCGCGTGCTTTCTCGGCGTCCGCGCGGGCGGATTCGGCCTCCTGAATCTGGTCTCGCAGCGACGTGCGCATGCTGTCGAAGCCGTCGTAGAGACGCCCGATCTCGTCGATACGGGACGTTTCGAGGTCGACCTCGAGATCGCCGCCTTCCATCGCCGCCGCCCGGTCGCGAAGTTCGGTGAGCGGGACGACGGTCTGTCGTCCGAGCACGACGCCGACGAGTCCGAGCGCAACCAGGCTCACGAGGACCATCACGATGACGTTCGTGCCGACGTCGCTCGCGACGCCGTAGGCCTGCTCCGTGGGAACGGTCGTGACCGCGACCCACTCGGTGTCCCCGACGGGGACGTACGCCTGAACGACATCCTCGTCTTCGATCTGGCTCGACCGACCGCCGAGAGCGCCTTCAATCGCGTCCTCGTCGGTCTGATTCGTGAACTCGCTCGAACCGGTCTGGAGCACGGCGTCACCGCGCTGGTCGACGATCGCCGTCGATCCGGCTGCCCCGTCCTGCTGAAGCTGATCGACGCGGTACTCGAGCGTTCCGATAACGACCATCACGTGGTCGTCCCGCTCGGGGACCGGGCTCGCGAAGGCCATCACCTGATCGTTCAGGGCCGCGGATTCGTAGGCCTGCTCCGAGTTCCAGACGTCCTCGTCGAGCGTGAGTTCATCTTGGAAATCGGTCTCGGACCACGGGTCCTCGACGGCGTCGAGTTCGGTGCCGCGAAGTTGGGCGTCCGTACTCGTGAGGACTTCACCCTCGCTGGTATCGACGTAGTGGATCGCCCGCACGTCGACGCCCATCCGCGCCTGTTCTTCGACGATCGCGCCCTGGATCGCCTGCACGTCGCCGTCCTGGACGGCCGGCGTTGCGGACGCGGTCCGCGTCTGGACGTTCATGGTTTCGATCCAGTCGCCGATCGCGTCGGCCTGCAACTCGGCCGTCGACTGGAGCTGGTCGCTCGAATCGTCCCGCACCGTCTGGTCGATCTGGGCGTAGCTGACCGCGCCGATGGCACCGATCACGAGCACGACCGCCAGGATCGAAATTACGAACTTGAACAGGTAGCGTCGTCTGATGAACGACGGCACCAGTTTCGAAAGCGTCGACATCAGGCGCTCACCCGCTCGAGTTCCGTAATACCGCCATCTGCCTGTTCGTCGAACTCCCAGTACGAGAAGTTCGCTCCCATCACGTCGCCGTTCTCGTCGAACGTAACCGAACTCGAGGCGCCCTCGTAAGCGACGTTCTCACCCTGCGCTGCGCGTTCGAGTCCCTCGGCGAGCGACGCCGGCGTGATCGTCTCCCCCGGCGTATACGTCACGGACCGCATCGCGTTTCTGATCGCCGTCCCGTCGTTTTGCCCGGCGTAGGCGTTCGCGAGCAACAGGACCGCCGACGCGTCGTAGGAGTGGGCCGTAAAAAGCCCTGGTTCCTCGTCGTAGGCGTCGACGTACTGCTCGCTGAACTCGTCGTAGCCCGGTCCGCTTGCGAGCGGGGCCGTCCCGCGGATTCCGTCGAGCGAGTGCTCGGTGCGTTCGTGGAGCGTGCTCTCTTGCATCCCTTCGGTGACGAGGACGTCGACATCGTCGCGCGCACCGCGGTCGGCCAGGTCGTCGAACAGCTGCGCCCCGGTATCGGGGTAGCCGATAACGACCAGGAGGTCGGGGTCGTCCGCCAATGCGGTATCGAGCGCATCGTCGTAGGAGTCTGCACCCTCCGTGACGGCCACTTTAGCAGTGACCGTGCCGTCCTGTTCGGATTCGAACGCCTGCGAGAACGACTGTGTGAGCTGCCAGCCGTAGTCGTTGTCGACGTACAGGGACGCCGCGCTTTCGGCACCGAAGTCCGCAACAGCCTGTTCGGCGAGCGCGACGGCCTGCAACGAGTCCGACAGCGCGGTGCGAAAGCTCAGTCCGGCGTCGTTCACCGAGGTGATCGTCGGCGAGGTCGCGCCGGCCGAGCAGTTGACGACCCGGTACGGAATCAGTACCTGTTGGGTCGCCTGCAGCGTCACGTCGGAGGCCAGCGGCCCATTGACCATCGGGTAGCCCGCATTGACGAGGTCGTTCGCGCTTTGGACGCCCGCGCTGGGCGAGGTCTCCGTGTCGCCGACCTGATAGTCTATCGATAAGTCCGTTTCATCCTCAAATCGTTCGATCGGTAACAACGCAGCATCTCGAGTCGCTGCACCGATCCCCTCGAGGCCGCCGCTGAGCGGGCTCAGTATCCCGAGTTTGAGTGTTCTGTCTGTACCACCGACACTGTCGTCGGCTTGTTCATCCGTGCCAAGCACGGGAACGTCAGAAAGGCATCCGGCAAGCCCGCCAAGTGATGCGGTACCGGCCCCCACCAAGAGTTCCCGGCGATTCGGTCGGAACGTCATATCCGTGCTATCAGATTACTGGTTTATAATTGTGCTGTACAGTCACCGAAAACTGTATAAATATATCTGACACTCTCTTCAAATGATTAATTATTGGTCGGTGTTAACTATACACGTGGCTGTTCGAGAGACGGAACCAGCGGTGCGGAACTGATATTCTATAGACAGCCTCCTGCAGAAATTCCCCTCTATAATCCTCGTTTATGACTACTAACCGCCACAAAGCCGCAGTGAGGAGAGTTCGTTACTGGAATTCCTCGGTCAGCGCCGGGACAACGTCGAAGAGGTCGTCGTGGATCGCGTAGTCGGCGATGTCCATGATCGGCGCGTTGGGGTCCGTGTTGATCGCGACGATCGTATCGGAACCTTTCATGCCAGCGACGTGCTGGACCGCACCGGAAATACCGATCGCGATGTAGACATCGGGCGTGACGACTTTCCCGGACTGGCCGACCTGCCGGTTCTTCGGCAGCCAGCCGTTGTCGACGATCGGGCGCGACGAGGAGACCGTCGCGCCGAGTGCGTCCGCGAGATCGCGGATGATGTCGAGGTTCTCCTCTTCCTCGATCCCGCGGCCGACGGAGACGAGCACGTCCGCCTCGCTGATGTCGACGTCGCCGCCGCCGACTTCCTCGAAGCCGTTGACGGTGGAGCCGACCGCGTCCTCGTCGATATCGGCGTCGAACGCTTCGACGGACGCATCGCCGGTTCCTTCCGCAGCGGGCCACTCTGCCTCGCGGATCGTGACGACGGCCTCGCCGTCGAGTTCGTTCGTCGTCTCGACCTTGCCCCCGTACATCTCGCGGGTCGCGGTCAGCGTCTCGCCGCTGGTCTCGAGGTCGACCGTGTCGGTGACGACCGGCAGTCCGAGTCGGTTTGCGACGGCGGGCGCGTAGTCGAGGCCGTTGACGCTGTTGGGCGTGAGAACGTACTGCGGTGCGAGTTCGTCGTAGAGTTGCGTGATCGCCTGCGTGTAGACGTCGTGGTTGAACTCCTCGCCGTGGGAAACGGTGTGGATTGCGTCGACGCCCTCACGGTTTACCTTCTCGGCGAACTCGTCGACGGTGCCGCTGATGACGGCCAGATGGAGGTCGCCGCCGGTCTCGTCGGCGAGTTCGCGCCCGGCGGTAATGAGTTCGTAGCTGGAGTCACGCAGTTCGCCGCGGCGGTGGTCAGTGACTGCGAGGACGTCCGTCATGGGGCCACCCCCTTGTCGCGGAGCAGTTCACCTAACTCCGCGGCCGTCTCGTCGGCGCTGCCCTCCCAGATTGTGACGTCGCTCTCGCTCTCGGGTTCGTACATATCGGTGAGTTCGAGGGCGGACTCGACAGCGCTCTCGTCGACGCCGAGATCGGCGAGCGTCTGCACGTCGAGTTCCTTGCGCTGAGCCTGGCGAATACCGCGCAGACTCGCGTAGCGTGGTTCGTTGATCCCCGTCTGAATCGTCAAGACGGCAGGCAGTTCGATTTCGGTAAGTTCCTCGACACCCCCCTCGAGTTCTCGTCGGACCGAGGCGGCGTCGCCGTCGAACTCGTGTTCGAGGTGGTTGACGACAGCGCCCCACTCGTAGCCGATGTCCGCGGCGAGGGAGACGCCCGTCGCACCGAAACTGTCGTCGCCGGCCTGGACGCCGGTTAGCACGAGATCGGGGTCCTCTTCTTCGACGACGGCGCGCAGGATTTCGGTCTTGGCACCGACATCGAGCAGGTCGACACCGTCGAGGGAATCGTCCCAGACGCGAACCGCGCGATCCGCACCCTTGGCGAGTGCTTGGCGGATGGTCTGTTCGCAGTCTTCGGGGCCGATGGTTACCGTCACGACTTCGTCGGCGACGCCAGCTTCCTGGAGCTGCACGGCCTCTTCGACGGCGTAATCGTCCCACTCGTTGAGGTCGGCACCGAGGTACTGGTCCGCAATCTCCGTTCCCTCGATTTCGAACTCGTCTTCGACGGTCGCAACTTCCTTGACCGTAACGAGGATCTTCATCGTTTATCACTCGCACGTCACCCCCGTAAACGTTTTCGAAACGCACAGTATTGGAGTCGGCGTTCACTTGACACGTCGATCTCGGTCCGTCCCGTCCGCGTTCGTGGCCGAGAGGCGAATCCGTGCGACCGGCATCGGCCAGCGGACACACGAGCACCGAGGATCGGCGGCTCGACGGCCACCGCGCGCACACAAGACGGAAACGGTTTAACGCCGCCACCGGTAGTACACCGTATGGCAGACTGTCCACTGGCCGACGACTGTCCGAGTTTCTCCGAACGGATCTCGGGAATGGGCTGTCAACACTACGGTGACCGTGGCGGGAAAGAGTGGTGTAACCACTACAGCCAGCCGATCGAGGACCTGAAGACACAGCCGGTCAAAGCCGGCGAGGAAGTCGTCATCGATGTCGTCGACATGCACGAAAGCGGTGCCGGCGTCGGGCGAACCGAGGACGGGTTCATCGTCATGGTCGACGGCGTGCTCCCGGAGGCACGCGCTCGCGTGGAGATTACGCGGGTACACAGCAATCACGCGCGTGCAGAGGAGTTGGAACTGCTTCCGATGGACGGTGAACTCGACGAATCGGACGGGGACGAACCCGACATCGACGAAACGACCGCAGACGCGGATTCGGACGACACAGCGGACGAGAATGACGACGGTGGTACTGAGACTGAGACCGACACCGACACTGACACCGACAGCAGCCAGACTCGTGAACGCCTCGGCAGCCGCGAGAACTTCTGGGGCTCCTGATCGGCCTGTCGAGTCCGGGACCACACGTTTCGAGTGGACAGTCGACCGTCGGTCACCGGACACGGAACACGGGACACCGATTCCCCATCATCGTCGACGGCCATCCGGACCATCCGCACACAACCCACAATTGGACAGTCATGCGGTCGATGAACTCGATTTTGCGATCCGTTGGCGACCGGTTCGTTCCCGAGAGCGTCAGTCTGAGGGAGCGACCGGGAAAGCTTTGATCCCGCCTCCGTTTAGTTCGAATACGCCATATGAGCACGCGAGTTCAGGACGAGAAGAGCCGTCCCGCCGGTAGTGGTGCCGGTGCACGGAGGCGGTCACGATATCCATGATCGACGAGGTCGACGAGTTGCTCGCGGAGATCGGTTTCGAGGCCGAGACGAGCGTGCTGACCGATCGGCAGGCCCAGGTGCTCGCGTTGCGCGAGCGGGGGACTTCCCAGGCCGATATTGCGGCCGCACTCGGGACCTCGCGGGCGAACGTCTCTTCGATCGAGGCGAGCGCCCGCGAGAACGTCGAAAAAGCCCGCGAGACGGTCGCCTTTGCGGAGGCGCTTCGCGCGCCGGTACGCGTTCGCGTTCCGGCCGGTACCGACCTGTACGATGTCCCGAACCGAGTCTACGACGCCTGCGACGACGCTGGCGTCAAAGTCGATCACACCGCACCGGATCTGATGAAGGTCGTCAGTGACGCGGCGGGGCCGGCAGTCACCGGACGACAGATTTCGACGCCGCTGATCATCGGTGTGACCTCGGAGGGGATGGTCCGCGTTCGCCACCAGGACGGCGAGTAAGTGCCGCGACGAGCGGGGCTGAACGGCGGGAATGAGGCGAATGGGGGGAATGAGGACGAACGGCGGGAACGGAAACGCGAGATTCGACGCCAACAGCCCCCGATCAATTTGGTTCTCCGCGTCGTCGCTTGGCTATGGACCTCGATTTGGCCGATGACACGGCAATGGTCACTGCCGCCAGCGATCTCGGCTTCGCGAGCGCCCGGTCACTGGTCGGGGAGGGTGCGAACGTCACCATCTGTGGCCCAGACGCGGATCGTCTTGCGGAAGCACGCGATGAACTCGATGCCACCGGGGCCGGCGACGTCCTCGCACTCGACGCCGACCTCACGGACCCCGACGCGATCTCGCGACTCGTGAGTCGGACCGCCGACGAGTTCGGCTCGCTAGACCACCTCGTCACCGATGCCGGCTGGCCGCCGCGGACGTCGTTTCTCGAAACGGACGAACAGGACTGGTACCGGGCCTACGACCTGCTCGTGATGAGCGTCGTCTGGACGGTCGAAGCGGCGCATTCGCACCTGCTCGATGGGGCGAACAGTTCGATCACCTGTCTCACCGCACACACCGTTCGCGAGGTCGGCGATGGACTGGTACTGTCGAACTCGGTCCGACGGGCCGTTCTCGGTCTCGTGAAGACGCTCGCTCGCGAGTTCGCGCCGGAGATCCGTGCGAACGCGGTTCTGCCGGGGCGGTTCGAAACGTCTCGTGAGGGCGTCCCCGGTGGTGCCGTCAGCGGTGGGGGTGATACCGAGGTTGAGGCCGAGGTCGATGCGGACGCCGGCACTGATACTGATACCGATACCGACACCGAGGGAGACACCACTGCACTCGACCGCGACGTACCGATGGAGCGACTCGGCGACCCAACTGAACTCGGCGACGTGGTCGCGTTCCTCGCGAGTTCGCGCGCGAGTTTCGTTACCGGGGCTGCAGTGCCGGTCGACGGGGGGTTGTTACGCAGCTAGTTGTTGTTCGGTTAAGCGTCACGGATCGTAACGTACTCGGTCGCCCTCCTGGGAGTGGGGGTGTGTCAGAGTCCGTGCCCGCGCCCGCTTTCGCGTCTGTGTATCGGCCGGTCCAGTTCGCAGGCTACGTCGCGCTTTTGCTGACACCCGCCGCGTTGCTCATCAGCGCCGTCGCCGGTCTCTCTGCTCTCCCTGCTTTCTCTGCGGGAAGCCTCGGCGTACAAACGGGGATTGCACTCACCCTCACCGGAACTGCCGCGGCCGCCGCGGAACGCAACCGCGTCGTCGACGAGTTCGCTCTCGATGCCGCCGGCTTCGACCGAGCGGACGGCCGCGACGCGATCGCGGTCACCGTCGGCGCTCTCGTCACCTACGGTGCGAGCGTCGGTGCTGAACTCGGGCCGGTGCTTGCATCCGCGGCGGTCGGACTGGCTGCCGGCCTCGCCCTCCCGCGGGTCGCGGTCCCGCTCTACTGCGGGTCGTTCGTCGGCATGGCCTCGCCGGCGGTGTTTCCCGGCCCCGAGTTCGTCGCGGTCGCCGGCCTGCTCGCCGGCCTCGCGTTCGTGGCGACGGCCGAGTCCTTCGGGGGCTTCGGCGGCAAACTCGGGACGATCGCCCTATTCGGCTGCATCATAACAGTCGCGTGTCTGGGTCTCGAATACGGCGCGACGAGCGCGCCCGCGTGGGATCTCGTTCCGATCGTCGTTCCGGTCGCGGCTGTCGCCGCCGTCGCGACCGTCCTCCTGGGTCTCCGCCTCGAACTGGGGGCCGTCGTCGGCTCCGCGCTCGTGGGCACCGTCGCCGGAATCGCGTTCCCGCTCGCGCTCGCTGAACTCGGGACGACGCTTGCGACCGTCGCGTTCTGTGCCTCTTTCGTCGGGATGTCGAGTACGGAGCGGCTGACGACGGCGGGTCACGTTGGGGTTGCCGGCGGGCTGTGCGGACTCGTCTATCTCGCGGTGACGCCAGCGGTCGCCGGTGCGGGCGGCAAACTCGGGACGACTGCGTTCGTCTCCTGTATCGCCCTCGTCGGTCTCGAAGAAGTGCGTGATGCTGTGGCCGTCTCGGGCGAATAACCGGTAAGAAATCACAACGGCGGCTGCGAGCGTTCGGCGAGCGAGCGCTTAGTCGGCCGAGATCGTACAGGTTCCGTCGTAGGAGACGTCTTCGACGGATTCGATCTCTGGATCGTCGCCGCAGACGGGACAGGACGGATTCGATAGTACGTCGACGGTCTCGAAGGTCATGTCCATCGCATCGTAGAGGAGGAGACGGCCTTCGAGGAGGTCTCCCTTCCCGAGCAGGTACTTGACGGCTTCGGTCGCCTGGATGCAGCCGACGGTGCCGGGGAGTACCCCGAGGACGCCGGTGGTCGCACAGTCGGGAACGGTTCCGGGTTCGGGTGCCTCGGGGAAGATACACCGGTAACACGGCGGATCGTCGTCGCCGCTGCGCTCGTTCGTGAACGTCGTTACTTGTCCTTCGAACCGGTAGATCGCACCGTGACAGAGCGGTGTTTCGGTGAGGACGCAGTGGTCGTTAAGCAGATAGCGCGTCGCGAAGTTATCGCTCGCGTCGAGGACGAGATCGTAGTTGGCGACGAGTTCAGCCACGTTTGTCGCGGTCAGACGCGTTTCGTGGGTTTCGATGTCGATGTCGGGGTTGAGCGCGGCGACGTAGTCGGCGGCGCTGTCGACTTTCGGGCAGCCGACATCGTCGTCGCGGTGGACGATCTGTCGCTGGAGGTTCGACCGTTCGACGACGTCGTCGTCGACGATGCCGAGGCGGCCGACGCCTGCGGCTGCGAGGTACTGGATCGCCGGGGCACCGAGGCCGCCTGCACCGACGACGAGGATACTGCCTTCGAGGAGGCGCTGTTGGCCCTCGGGACCGATTTCGTCCATGATCACGTGTCGCGAGTAGCGATCGAGTTGGGTGGCATCCAGACGCAGGTCGCTCATGATCGAGTGTTCGGGCGAGAGGTGGAAAAGTTCGCGGGTCGGACAGAGTGAGAGTGCGGTGTCGCTGTCTCGTTCTCGTAGTGGTGTCCGTCGGTGCGGTTCCGGAAGTGGTTCGAGCAGAAGTGTGTGCATGTGCATCTATGTCTGTGTGGGTTATAGCCCCAAGATATCGGCAGCGTCTTCAGTGACCCCACAATTTAAGACTGTGCCTGTCGTTCACACACTTATGGCATCCGCACCCGATGATGCCGGTGACGTTTTCGACCAGTTCCTTACTGACCGCGGGCACGCTGTCGATGAAGTCGGCTGGGAACGCGAGTATAACAAGAAACAGTGCCCCGAGTGTAGCGGGCTGCACGATCTTTCTGCGAGTTCGTGTACAGTCTGTGGGTGGGAGCCATCGGTATAGGGCTGGCTGACGACGGCCGACGCCGGTAATTTCCGCCAGTCGGTGACGATACAATTATAATGGATAGATCACCAATAGGTCACCGAAGAGGACCTATGCCGGAATGCCAGAACTGCGGGTCGTTCGTGACGGATGCGTACGCCCGCGTTTTTACGCCTCGTAACGTCGATGAGCCCCGCGTCTGTCCGGAGTGTGAGGATAAGATTCGCGACGGAGCGGACGTTCGAACCGCTCGCTCATCACGGAATACGTGAGTTGTGGCTGTGGGTATCGGTGCTGACGCTATAGAAGACTCTGGGAGCAGCTTCGAGACGGCGGCTCGATACTAACCGTGGGACTGTCGCTGCCATCGCTACTGGTACAGCACTACGGAACGATCTGCGATCCGTTCTGTCAGTATCGGCGGTGAGGCGGTCTGTTGTGCCGATTTCTTTGCGTAACTGCAGGACGGGTCGCGGCTGCGCCGGAACTGTTTGACAGCAGTCTATCTGGGTGCTGGCGATTGTCGTCCGGTGTCCGGCCGTGAGAAGCGTGTACAGGCCATCTAGCGCTCGGGGAAAACCCACGTCACTTATGGGTGTCGCGCCCCTGAACAGGGATAATGGCTACCACGGAGACGAAGGTGACCCGGTTGTTCGGTGGTCCGGGAAGCGGGAAGACGACGGCGCTTCTCGACCACGTCGAAGATATTCTAGAGCAGGACGGTGTGACGTTTCGGGACATCCTCGTCGTTTCCTATACGCGAGCAGCAGCACAGGAGGTTCGCGAACGATTGGCCGACCGACTCGGCGAGAGTCCGCGTGCACTGCAGGGCAACGTCTGTACGATGCACGCCAAGGCCTACGATCTTCTCGATCTCTCTCGGAGCGACGTTATCGGCGAGTCGGACAAAGAGGAGTTCTGCGAGGACTACGGCCTCGAGTTCGAGGACGAGTACAGCGGTGCCGGTCGCCGAACCGCCCGGTCGACGACGATCGGAAACAAGGTTATCGCGACGAGCCAGTGGCTCCAGCGAACGCGACGGGACGTCTCCGACTGGTACGACGTGCCGTTCCAGTGGGACGACGAGGAGGTCCGACTGCCGCCGGAGATCGACCCGAACGCACAGGAGGGTAACAAGTACACGCCGACCTGGCCGAGCGACGACGACCGAATCGACGTTCCGGAAGCGATTCGCGCCTGGCGCTCGTACAAAGGTGAGCAGGGCAAGATCGGCTTTGCGGACATGCTGGAGCGGGTCCGACAGCGATCGCTGCTCCCGAGCGTCGACTACCTCGTTATCGACGAATTTCAGGACATCACCACGCTCCAGTACGACGTGTACGACGAGTGGAAATCCCACATGGAACAGGTCCTGATCGCCGGCGACGACGACCAGGTCGTCTACTCCTGGCAGGGCGCAGACCCCGCACTCTTGCTCGAAGAATCGGTCGACGACGACGTGATTTTGCCGAACTCCTACCGGCTGCCGTCGAACGTGCTCAACGCGGTCAACCAGGAGATTCGCCACATCGATCACCGGCAAGACAAAGACCTCAAGCCGCGCAAGGAAGGCGGCGCAGTCGAGGCGCGACGGAACGCATCGATGCTCGACGTGGTCCGAATGGTCCGGCGCACCCTCGCCGCGGACGCCGGGACGATCATGATCCTCTTTCGGGCGCGCTACCAGATGTTCCAGTTCATCGACGAGTTCATCACCGAGGGAGTGCCGTTTACCTCGCTGACGGACCAGCGGATGTGGACCGATCGGCTCACCCAGTACGTTCGCGCCGTGGAGGCGATCGACGCGGGCGACGACGTAACGGGCCTGCAGGCGCGTCGCCTGGCGGATATGCTTCAGGAGTCGGCTTTCGGGACCAACGAGCGCGACGAGCTGTTCGATACGATCGACGAGCGCCAGGAAGAGGCAGGGATCGACGACTTGCAGGAACTCATGATCCCCGCCAAAGTCATCGAGGACCACGCGCCGTTCATGCCCGGCCCCTCCTCGGCCGGCGACATGGTGCGCAAGGTGACGAACTTCCAGAAGAAGAGCATCCGCTCGTACTTCGGTATCGGGGAGTACACCGGCATGGACACCGACCGCGTCCGCGTCGGCACGATCCACTCCGCGAAGGGCCGTGAGGCGGATCACGTCATCGTCGGCACCGACCTCACCGAGAAGGTCGTCGAACAGATGGTCGCAACCGTCGACGACCCCACGGACGTCCCCGGCTGCGAGGAGTTCACCAAGACGACCTCGCCCGTCCCCGTCCTGACGGACAACGAACGTCGCGTCTTCTACGTCGGCATGTCCCGCGCCCGCGAACGGCTCGTCATCCTCGAAAACCTGGTCGACGGCGCGCCGACGCTGCCGATCGACGTGTTGCTCCACAACCGGCTCACCGAGACGCCGCTCGAGGAGCTGATCGAAACGGCCCAGCAACCGGCCGATGCAGACGCGACGAGCGAGGACGAACTCGAAGCCGAAGCGCCGTAAGTCCACACCGTGACCGTGGACGAATTCGATCCGAACGACGGGAGCGGGGCACTCCTCAGCGACGCCGTCGAGCGCCGCGAGGCCGCGGCGTTCGTCCACGTCGGAGCACTTCGAGAACCGGCGATTCGCTACTGTGTGGCGCACAGTGGAGTCGGCGTTAAAGCCGAGCCCGAGTTCGTCTCGGACTCGAAATCACAATCGAAACCGAGACTCCAGTCACCGTCCGCCCCGGAACCGTCGACGCTCGTTGCAGTCGCCTTCGTTCGGCCGGCAGAGAGCGGGTCCGCCGCCGAATCGGCCGACCGGTGGCTCGTCCGCACTCGGGCACCGACCGACGACTCGTCGCCACATCCCGCTTCCGAACTCGCCACGACGCTGGCGGAGCGCCTCGGCTCTGCGACGGTGCTGACGCCACCCTCGATTCCACACGATGCCGCGCTCTACCTCGAGAACGCCGGGCTCGCACTCGCCTCAACGGCGGCTCTCGAGCACGCCCGTGCGAAGAAGACATCGGCCGACCGCCAGGAAATTGCGGCCGCGCAGGCTGCCGCAAGCGCCGGCATCCGCCGAGCAGCAACCCTGCTCGCGGCGGCGACGGTACGCGACGGTGAACTCGTCGCCGACGACAGCCCACTGACCGCCAATCGGCTTCGAACGGCGGTCGACGAGGCCATCGTCGCAGCGGGCGCGTTCCCCGCCGGCAATACGGTCGTCTCTCTCGAACGGGATCACACGTCCACAACTGCCACGGACGGTGAAACCGCGTTTACCTCCGACGACCTCATCGTCATCGAGGCCGCACCCCGCGGCCCGTCCGGGTACCACGGTGGGCTCGTCCGCACGTTCGTCGTCGACAGCGACGGGGGCCGCGAGCGCAGGGCACACGTCGGCGTCACGCAGTCGTTTCGCTCGGCGCGAGCCATGCTGACCGCAGCTACCGAACCTGTCGGTGCTGTCGAAGCCGATCTCGAGGCCGAGGTCCGCGCGTTCGGCTTCGAAGAGGCCGACGCGGTC
This sequence comes from Natrialba sp. PRR66, assembly GCF_034808065.1. Taxonomy (NCBI): domain Archaea; kingdom Methanobacteriati; phylum Methanobacteriota; class Halobacteria; order Halobacteriales; family Natrialbaceae; genus Natrialba; species Natrialba sp. PRR66. The sequence goes on from NZ_JAXHGN010000002.1 coordinate 197,331, forward strand.
ACGACCCGCGTCTCCGGCGTCGGGCTCGAACCGACCGAGTTCCCGCGAGCCGTCGGCGACGATATCGAACCCGGCCACGTCGTCCGGCTCGAATCGGCGGTTCACGTCGCGGACGGAGCCTGGCTCCGGATCGCGGATCTACTCGCGGTCGGTGAGGTATCCGAGGTGGCTGACGATGCCGACGAACACGGCGAATACAGCGAACACAGCGAATCCACCCCCACCGACTGGCTCGCCGCACCGTCACGATCGCTCGATCCGAACGCCGTTCGAGAACCGAACTCGTAAGCACTCGGCGGGTCGATCGATCCGGAATCGGCAACGAACCGTCCGACTAGCGCCCGTTCGCGGTATCAGTCGTCTCCGTTTCGCTCTCATCGTCTGTCGACTCCGGATCTGTAACAACCGATCCGACGACGCGGCTGGCAACGAGTTCAGGAATGTCTGACGGCATCGTTATCCATCGTTCGACGACCACGAGTCCGGCGGCCAACCCGAGCAAGATCACGCCCGTAGTCGGGTCGCCGCGGACGAGGGCGAACTCGAGTCCGGCGAGTGCGGCGGGAATCGCCAGGACGAGGACGCCCGCGAGCTTGATCGTATCGAGAATGCCGGCCATTGCGCCGAACTACGGTGGGTGTCATCAAAAGGTCGACGACTGCGCCCTATCACAGAAGTGGGATGGATGACGCTATCGGAACGGATTTAGGAGTCGACTGGTACCTTCGAGTATGTTCACGGGAATCGTCGAAGAGACCGGGACGATCGTCGGACGGGAGCAAACTGCCGACGGGCTCCGGCTTCGGATCGCCGCCGACGAGGTCGCTACCGGCCTCGAACACGGACAGAGTATCAGCGTCAGTGGCGTCTGTCTCACGGTCGAACGCTACGAGGCGGGCGCGTGGTTCGAGGTCTTTCTCGCGACCGAGACCGTCGATCGATCCTATCTCGGTGAACTCGCGGAGGGTGACGCGGTTAATCTGGAGCGAGCGATGCCGGCGGACGGGCGGTTCGACGGCCACGTCGTGCAGGGTCACGTCGATGCGGTCGCGACGATTTCGGAGATCGAATCAGTAGCGGAAAGCGAAGCACCACGCGCTTCGGACGAACCGACCGCTGACGACCCGGGCGGTGACTGGTTCTTCGAGTTCGAACTTCCCGAGGGCTACGGCCGGTACGTCGTCGAGAAGGGATCGATCACGCTCGACGGAATCAGCCTGACCGTCGCCGACTTGGAGCGCGACGAGGACGGCCGTGCGCGGGTGACGGTCGCGATCATTCCGACGACCTACGAGTTCACGACGCTGTCGGAGAAGGCGGTCGGCGACCCGGTACACCTGGAGGTCGATGTGCTCGCGAAGTACGTCGAGCGGTTGCTCGAGTCGCGATTCGAGTGACGTTGCTGGCGTGTGGTGATGCGGTGGCGGGTTGCGTCGCGCCGGTCTGTTCTCTCAGACGGTTCGGAGGTCGTCAGTCGCTCGAGAGCGGATGGCGGCCGCCGCGACCTCGTCGGCCCGCCTGACGAGCTCGGCTTCGATCGTCGCCGGTTCGACCGCGGTTCGACTCGTGTGCGCGAGGACGATGTGGGCGAGTTCGATCGGCAAGTCCGCCCGAGTGACGACGTGGACGCCGTAGTAGGGGTGTCCGAGGAGGCCGTAGACGGCCGTCTCGTCCATGCCGTTGAACTCGGCGAGTTTGCTCACGTCGTGGACGAGTGCGCCCGCGATGACCGTATCCAGCGAGAGGGGAAGTGCTCGCCGCTCCAGGAGGGTCTCTGCGAGCGCGACGGCGCAGGCGGTCACGTCTCGCACGTGGTCGACCAGGAACTCGTTCCGGAGACCCAGTTCGCGCTGTGTCGGTGGCAGCCAGGGGATTGTGGTGAGGTCGTCGATCTCGTTTTCCGCGATAGCTGTCGTCCAGGCATCGACGACCCGGGCCCGCAGGTCGTCGTCTTCGATAGTATCGAGTTCGGGGAATGCCGTCCGGACCGTGTCTTCGCTCATGCGCGAGTCATCGGGCCGCGGTGTAAAAGAACGGTTGTCGCGTCGAGGGGCGGCGGGACTATCGCTGTGGTGGCTCGAACTCGGTCAGTTCGGACCGCGGCGCAGGTGCCATGTCGTCCCTGACGTCCCGATAGTGCCGGCGGTAGCGGGAGAGTTTCCGGTAGAGGAAGTAGCCGGCACCGAGGTTGTACGCGATGACGTAGCCGAGAAACGCCAGGCCGAAGCCGACGGGGAGGACGGCGGCGATGAGGTCGGGCACGATGCCGACGGTGACGTTGTAGGTGGCGTGGATGAACGCCGCGATAAGGAGACCCTTGACGACGAGTGGCCCGGCGTATTTGGGGTTGAATTTCGCGAGACCGAGGTAGTAGCCGGCGATGGCGGAGTAGATGACGTGTCCGGGACCGACGAGTGCGCGGAGGGCCGTGATGCTGGTCGCCGCGGCGGTCGGGCCGAGTCCGGTCTGGGGTTGGGCCTGAATTTCGGCGACCGTGCTGGCGATGTAGGTCGCGTTTTCGATCGCCGCGAAGCCGAGACCGGCGACCGCGCCGTAGACCGCGCCGACGATGACGGCGTCGAAGGTGTCCCGGCGATAGGCGAAGACGCGGACGGCGAGGAGTTTGACGGTTTCTTCGACCGGACCGACGATCAGGTAGAAAAAGAGGATCGTTCCGATTCCCGGAATCGCCCGGACCCAAAGCCCGACGGTCGAGTTCACGAGAGCGGCGAACGCGGTAAAGAGGACGGCGAGGACGAACGTGGCGACAAGGACGCCGAGCGGTTCGTTGGTCGTGATATCCGAGTACCAGATGAACGCCGCGAGGATGGCTGCGGGGATGATCGAGAGGCCGAAGAAGACGGCTATCGACGGGTCTTCGCTGACGAGAACGGCCGGTTGGACGAGGACGAACAGGGTGATCGCAGTGGCGACGATGAGGACGATCGCGCGGAGGCCGTAGTTAAGCCCGTTGTAGACCGAGTAAGCGAGCCGGTCGGTGACTGACCGCGGCTCCCACGTCGAGATATCGTACAGATCCTCCGACTCGTCGGCTGCTCGTTCGACTGGGTCACGCCTCCGTTGCATGAACGGGGATACAACGGCCGGTCCGGTAAGCGTTCGGCGTCAGAGATCCTAGTATGATATTGAGTCTCATGTTCGTATAAGGGCGATGTTTATGCTGGTTCATCGGCCATGACCGATACCATGTACAATGCACGCCGCGGCATCCACTACACTGCCCCGCCGGATCCGGACGGGGAACGCGATGACGACGACACGACAGCCACCGTCGGTCGCGAGCGGACGGACCCTGCCACTGCCGATCGGTCTCGGTCGGACACCGCCGACACGCCGGAGTCGGCTCCTGCCGACGACTGACGATCGACAGCTACTGCCCGCCGACTGAGTGAAACCTTCAGTAGTCTGTCACACGAGACGGACTCGGAATCCACAAAGGCCTGCCGTCCGAACGGGCCGGTATGCACTTCGACCAGCGAACGCAGCAGGCACTGCGGGCAGTCGGTCTCGACACCGACGACCTCCGGGCGGCGTCCGACGCCGTCGTCGAGGCCGTCGAGGAGGATGCGGGGACACTGGAAGCGTTTTTCGACGAGCACGACACCGTCTACTCCGACATAGACATGGCTCACTCGGCCTCTGACTACCCCGAACATACGGTCGAGTTCATCGACATCACGACGCATGCAGCCGAGATGCGCGGCTGGCTCCGGTTCGATACGTGGGGCGTCTACGTCGAGGATGGGCGTGTACTCGACGCGGAGAGCGAGTACGTCGAGTTGACGCTCGGGCCGACGATCAACGACCGCGTTCGGTTCGCGGCGGACCGCGAGACGCTGCGGTGATCGTCGTGATCGCAACTGTGCCATCCACCGCTACCACGACTGCGGTTGCCCGTATTGTGACCGACGCGACGGCGGGGGCTCGCCTTCGATGACCGAGACGGCGGTTCGCGTTCGCGGCATCTACACCACGGCAGTAACGCATCTGCTCGAGGACGCGGGTGGAAACGACTCCGAGAACGAGTGCAGGGTCGTCCAGGCATCCGAGCCGATCCGCGAGCGCTTCGCACAGTCGTTCGACGCCGCGCCGGCGGACGTGGCGATCGAGACGACTCGAGACAGACAGGGGCTGTCGGTGTCGGGCGACGGCGATGCCGTCGACCCCGTTGCTGACACGCTCACAGTCGGGATCGATACCTTCCGGTGGACTGCGACCGTTCCCCGCGGCGCTGTCTTCGACGCCGAAGTGATCGACGCCGCTGGCGGCAGCGGTGCCGTCGTCGACCTCGGCGACGGTCGCCGCGGCTACCTGAATTACGACGACGTCGATGGCTACGTCGACACCGGAAACCGATACCGGGTGCAGGTCACGGAACCCGCTCCGCCGTGGGCCGACGACGAGCCGCGGGTCACCCCGACCCTCGCCGTTCGCAGCGGCCTCGGAACCATCTCGCGGGATCGAACCGGCGTTTCAGCCGCACTTCGTGGCGAGCGCGCCGACGAACTCGTCGGCATGACCGACCTGCTCTCCGCGGACGTTCCGGACGGCTGGGGACTCCGCTGGCATCACGCCGCCGCCGACGCGGATCTCGAAGCGATGGAAGCCGGCCTCGAACGCCTCGTCGAACGCGCCCGCGCCCTCGAAACTGAACTCGCCGACGCACCGGCCGAACCCGGCGAACCAGGACTGCTCGCCGCCCCTCGAACGACCGCGTGGCTCTGGTTCGGCCGGCAATCCCGGTTCGCCCTGGACGACGCCCGCCGCGCCATCGAAACGACGATGCCGGGCCACCACCGGACCAAGGCCGCCGACAGGGCGGCGAGTTCAGCCGTGGACTTCGCGGAAGCGATCTGTGGCTCGGTCGCGGGTGACTTGGACACAGCCGCGGACGGCGCGTTCCCCTTCGACGCCGTCGCTCGCCAGTTCGGTCCCGTCTCTGGCGACCGGCTCGAAATCGGCCACGGCAAACCCGACGGGAGGCGCATCTCGCTCGGGTACGGCGACGTGACCGACTGGGACCCCGAGGGAAAACTCACGCTCGAGCGCACGATGAGCGGCGGCGGCACCTACGACGCCCTCGGCACGCCGAAGGAAGCGGGCGACACCGCCGTCACGAAGTTCCGCGAGGGCCGCTGGTGGTATCCGACGACCTACACGGCGGCCGACGGCTCGACGAAAGGCACCTACGTCAACGTCTGCACACCGGTCGAACTCTTCCCCGAAACGGTCCGGTACGTCGACCTCTACGTCGACGTGATCCGTACCCCTGACGGCACCGTTGACATCGTCGATGAAGCCGAACTCGAGGCCGCGGTCGACGACGGTCACGTCTCTCCCGAACTCGAAGAGAAGGCCAAAACCGTCGCGGCAGCCGTCAAGCGGGCGCTTTCGACGTAGTGTTTAGCACAGGGCCCATAGCAACGAGCGAGGCGCGTCAATCCGAGGCCGCCGCGAGTTCAGCGTTGCGGTCGCCGGCCCGGTCGGGCAGTGGGAGCAACTCCACGTAATCGTCGAGATCGAGTGCGAACTCGCGGGCGGTCGACGGGTGAATCCAGTAGAGTTCGAACTCGGCGCCGTGTTCGTCACCGCCGTCGGTGACGGTGTGGGTCCATCGATCGCGCGGTTCGTAGACGGTTGCATGGAAGAAGTGGCGGACGTACCACTTCGGCGGGGAGTGTCGTCGAGTCCAGACATCGGTCGAGAGGTGTCGGGTTGCGTTGAGCGTTCCGAGGCCGCTCTCCTCGATAACTTCCCTGAACAGTGCTTCTCGTGGGGTTTCACCCGGTTCGAGTGTCCCTTTCGGGATCTGAAGGCCGTCGTGTTCCGGTCCCTCGAACACCAATAACTCGCCGGATCCGCGAGTAATGTAGGCGCACGCCTTCTGTACGTACGTGGGGTCTGCCATGCTACCGCGTCTCACAACGCCCGGCGTGAAAAGCATATCTCTAAGGGGATTAAGTGAGGTTAAGGAAATTCGCGCATAGGGTTGTGGAGGATCCCTAGTACTGGTCCCATAATTGGGTGCATGTGCTATTTTTTGGAATTCATTGCCACAGTATCAATCCGCTGTTGACGCTCCATCAGCTGTCGGAACTGACGTTCCATCAGTACGCGCGAACGCCGTTGCCAGTGCCGGACCGGTGACGTTGTGCCAGACGCTGAACAGCGCCGGAATGAGGGCGGTAACGGGATCGAAAAACGCCACGGCCAGCGCGACTGCCAGGCCGCTGTTTTGCAGCCCGACCTCGAACGCGCAGGTCCGCGCTCGCTCCTCGCTCATTCCGGTCAGATGTCCGACGCCGTAACCGGCCCCGAGGCCGAGTGCGTTGTGGACGATGACGGCGAGGAAGACGACGGCGCTCGCGCTGTAGATCTCATCGACGTTGAGACCGACGATTGCCGCGACGATGAGGACGATCGTCAGCACGCTGATCGCCGGGAAGATAGAGAGCCCTGCCTTCGCTACCGTCGGCGCATACCTATCAAGAAGCACTCGGAGGGCCAGTCCGGCGACGACCGGAATCAGGACGATCAGCAGGATCTCTTCGGCCATCGCGCTGAAGGTGACCGTGATCTCTTCGCCTGCGAGCACCACGATCCACGCCGGCATGACGAGCGGAGCGGCGAGCGTCGTCACCGACGTGATCGTCACCGAGAGGGCAACGTCGCCCCGACCGAGGTAGGTCATCACGTTCGAGGCCGTCCCACCCGGTGCGGCCCCGAGCAGGAGGAGTCCGATGCCGAGTTCCCACGGGAGATCGAGGAGCGTAACGAGCAGATACGCGAACACCGGCATGCAGACCCACTGGGTCAGTGCACCGATAAGAACGTCCCGTGGTCGATCGAGGATTCGCCGGAAGTCCGCCGGCGTCAGCGTGAGCCCCATCCCGAGCATGATGACGCCGAGGAACAGGGCGATGTGGTCACCGAGCGGCGTGACCGTCGCCGGCGAGTACAGCGCAACGGCCGACCCGAGCAGGATCCAGACGACGAAGTACGTGCTCGTGAACTCGCCGATACGCTCTCCCAGTCGCAGCACGTTCATCGGATCGACCTCGCCTCGATAGTCACAACCACCCATGGATGTGCGCGTGACGATAAATGAATCGATACCAAGCCGGAATCCCAGCAAAATCCAAGCGCTGGCCGGTCAAACCAGTACGCAGCCACAACCGCTATCGCACGTCAGTCAGCCGCAAGCTTGTCCAGTCCGGCCGACTCGATGTCAGCACCGTCGACCGATGTACGGAGGGAGTCCATCCCGTCGTCGCGGTCGATTCCGAAGTCGTTCTCGTAGAGTTCAGCGACGCGGTCCAGTTCCTCGGCGGTGAGTTTCGGAACGTCACTCGCCGCCGCCCATTCGTCGATATCATCGGTCGTCCGGAACGTCGGCGTGACGGTCGCAACGGCGTCGTGTGAGAGGAGCCACGCGATCGATGCCTGGCCCATCGTCCGCTCGCGGTCGCTTCCGTCGCTCGCTTCGCTCGCGGAGTGGGGCTCCGCGCGTTCGAGGAAGCGCAGTTTCTCGAGTTTCTCCCAGCCGGTTTCGTACCACTCGTCGGGACGGAAGCCGCGGTGATCGCCCTCGCCGAGTTCGGTTTCGGGCGTGACCTGCTCGTTGAGGATGCCGGAGGAGTGTGGGACTCGCGGGATGAGACTCGTCTGGGAGCCGGTACGCTCGACCGTCTCGAGGAAGTGAGTGCCGACCTCCTGTTCGAGCACGTTCCACACCAACTGGACGGAGTCGAACTCGTTTTCGATGGCGAAGTCACCCTCGGCGAGCCAGCCGATCGAGGGGCCAAGCGCCAGTCCCGTGGCGTCGATCTTCCCCTCTTCTTCGAGTTCGTCGAGCAGTTCGAGCACGTCGGGCGTGATCTCGTCGACGTTGGCGTTGTGGAGTTGGAGGACGTCGATCGAGTTCAGTCCGAGGCGGTCGAGGCTCTGCTCGACGGCGTCTCGGAGGTACTCGGGAGTCATCTGCTTGGGAATCTCGCCGTGTCCGGCCTGGGGATTGTTGTAGAAGTCGTAGCCGACTTTGGTCGCGATCGTCACGTCGTCGCGGACGTCGGACAGCGCCTGCCCGACCAGTTCCTCGCTGCGGCCGTGGCCGTAGACGTCGCCCGTATCGAAGTAGGTGATGCCCTGATCGACGGCGTACCGGAGCATCTCGATAGCCTCCTCCTCGGAGCGGTCGCCCCACCAGTCGGTGCCGACGGTCCACGCGCCGAACCCGACTTCGCTCACCTCGACACCGGAGTTACCGAGTTCACTGTGCTGCATGTTCGGGCCTTCGTAGCGAGGAACCTTATGGGGTACGGAACGGGCGAGTGCGGACTCCGAACTCGTTCGGGGTTGCTGCCGTGCTGGTGGGTTCTGGGGTGACTCGGCGTGACGGCGAACAACTGATCGAACCGTCTGCGCTATCTGAGCGATGAGTCGAATCGCTCTTGTATCGTCACTGAGACGTTTGCGTATGGTCGGTATCTGTCGGACGACAACCGGGCGATGGCTGCTCGGCGTCGTCCTCGCCGTCGTCGTGCTCCTGCCGCTTGCGCTGACCCAGTTCGAGATCAGTCCGCATCGAGTCACGCTGGGAACGGTCGTCGTCACAGCGTTGCTGCTGATCGGGACGATCTCGCTCCCGGCGCTACTGTTTGCGGAGTGGCACGGTACCGACGAGTAGTCGCGTTTCGTGGAACCGAACCGGCGATCTCCGAGATACGATATCCAATGGAAAGTACCAGTAGCGAAGCAGTCTCGGCAGATTCGGCGGCACAACCGAACCCCTATCAACTCCGCGGACAATATCCCGGTGTATGACAAAGCGGTACGTCTCGCTCCCCGACGAGGCGGAGGCGGGCATGCGCGAGTTCATCGACGAGGTCGACCGACGGCTTGCAAGCGACGAGAGCACGTGTTCGGTCGTCGAGGACGTACTGATCGATCTGTCCGGTGATCGCGAGGCCTACGATCGCTGGCAAGCAGGCGAATCGGTTTCGGCGGCAGAACGGGTTCGACTCCAGAGTTACGATCCCTGTAACACGACCCTGGAGAGCGAGTACTACGCCGAGAAAGACGAAGACCTGTTTCGGCGGTCGAAGCACCTCCAGTGGCTCTGGCGGCAGTTTGATAGCCTGCCGATCGCGGACAACGTCGAGTTCGCGCTGCGGTTTCGACGGATGCTCGCGGACCACCTCTTCGAAGAGTGTGGGGAGAACTGCCGGTTCTTCAAGGGTATCTCGTTTACCTACGGCCACAACATCACCATCGGCGACAATACGATCGTTCACGACGACGTCCATCTGGACGACCGCGGGAAGTTGACCATCGGCGACCGCGTCTCGATCTCCGACGGCGTTCACATCTACAGCCACGATCACGATGTCGTCGACCAGACCGAGGTCCGAAACTACCACACGATCGTCGAAGACGACGTGCGTCTCACCTATGACTCGATGGTCCGTGCCGGCAACAAAGTCGGTGAAAACGCCATCGTCGGCGCACGTGGCGTCGTCCAACACGACGTGCCCGCCCACCACATCGCCGTTGGCATGCCCGCGACGAGCGTCAAAATCAAACCCGGTTGGGAGTCGACCGCCACCCCCATCGACGAGGCCGGCGTCAACCGTCAGGACGAGCGCCACCTTCCCTACTCGGTCCCCGACGAACTCGAGGTCTTCGACGAGTTCCGCCGCGACCTGCGGCCCCAGAACTGACTCGTGACCGGTACCGAACCGGGACCGTCCGTTCGACAGGACCGTCAGCTACTGGTGAATCGGGGAATATCCAAGTGCCTTGAGAACCTATGTCATAGTGATGGAACGCTGGGGCTGGCTCATCGGATACGTGATCGTGTTTGCCCTTCTCCATCTGCTATTGTACTACGTCTACGTGCGCCGTGCAGACGGTGACGAGGCGAGATCACCCTCGCTCGCCGACCCCAATCGCGGCCCCTCACACGCCTCGCGCCACGCCGATCGGTATCCCGGGAACACTGACGAATCCGGGGATGCCAGTGATGCCGGTGACCCATCGGCTCGCAACACGGATCGCGAACTCGACGGGGAGACGATGCGGTGTCCCCACTGCGGGGCACAGAACGTAGCCGATCAGACGTATACGTACTGCTGGAACTGTGTGACGACGTTACGGCGGTAACGCGTGGACGTTGCGGACACGGACTGTCGTCGAGATGCCGGACTCGGTTAGAGATGAGCGTGATTACGGTCAGAAGCGAGCGTGATTACGGTCAGAAGCGAGCGTGATTACGGTGATGTCGTTGACGAGTCGGTGTGGTCGCTCGTCCCGGTAGTCGCCGTCTCGCCGGCCGAGAGCGCAGTAGCCACCGTTTCGAGGTGGTCGATACCGACGATAGCGAGGACAGTGCCGTCGTTCTCCGCGCGGATTTCCGTCAGTCGGTCGATCATACAGCGCTCGCGGGTCTCGTCTCGGTAGGCGAGCGCGCTATCGTCCGTCTGGACGCTTCCGAGGAGTGCCTGGACGCTCGCGACGTGAGCGCGCTCGTGAGCAGCCTGCGCTTCCGGTGGGTCATCGAAGTCGCAGTCGTACTCGATCGGGTCGCCTCGCGTGATCGTCATCGAGGTGGCGTGTGTCAGCGTTGCTGCGACGCGACAGCGCAGTGCATCTCGCGTCGCCCCGCCGAGGCTCGAAAGGAGGCGACGCGCCGTTCCAGCCGAGACGCGGTCAGCGACGAGACGCGTCACGAGTCGCCGCAAGAACGACCAGTTCGGGGCGTCGATTCCGACGAGTTCAGCGTCGGTGGCGGAGATTGCGGCGCTCATTTCGCCGCCGTGTGCTGGTGGGGTGTACGTCGGGTGCGTCGTATGCGGCGTGTCGGTCGAGCGATCGGGGTCGGTATCCGTCGCGGGCGAGGTATGCGTCGCGGACGTACTCGAGTCGCCCGAGTCGCTCGAGTCGCCGTCGCGGGCGTAGACGCGGTACAGCGGGAGGGCTGCCGGTGGAAGTTCGAGTGCGAGCACGGCGGGATCGACCGCGTCGGCAACGCGCATGACGCGGTTGATACTCGCGGGGTGGTCGTGAACGACGCCGAGGAGGTAGCAGTCGCCGGCCGGCCCGGAGATGCGCTGGCAGAATCGCCCGGTGATCCGCGGGTCGTCGACCGATTCGGGGCGAAACGGGGACTCGTCCATCGATCGAATAGTAATACGGGACTAGCGTCATAACGCTTCCGTTGTGTTCACACCGACGATAGAAGGACCTGGTTACCGTTGCAACCGAACGATTCGCTCGATGGCAAGCGAGCGTAGGAGGTGGGTACATGCCGACCCTTGTCCAGTAACTACACCTTACTGTCGCGTTGCAGTATAACGGTTCAGTGGGCCAGCATGACGGTTTGTGCGATTTATTGTCCTCGTTTTCCTCCGTGGTGATGGGCTGCGAACGCCGGGGCGACAGTGCGCTAGCACTTGCCGTATAGCTACTGACACCCAACCCGGCACTCCACTGCTCACTGCTATGACTCAGGACGCTCACACGCTCACGGCCGCCGACAAGGGAAAACGTGTGTTGAATATCGACGGGACGGAAGTCGGTCGGATCGTCGCCGTCGAGGACGGGCGCGGCTACGTCGATCCCGAACCAACGATCACGAAAACGATCAAGTCGAAACTCGGCTGGGGCGATATAACCGAGAGCGCCCACCCGCTTGACGAGGGAAGCATCGAGGAGATCACCGACGACGCCGTTCGACTTCGCGGGACGCTGTAAGCGTGTGCTGTCGACTACTGACCGCCATCAGTCGGCCGCCGTTACTCCGGCGGTGACACCGATCTCGCAGCCGAACGCACCTCCCGAAAGACGGACTCCCCCCACTCGAACGCCGCCCGCGTATCGTTGCTGATCACCCCCTGTATCTCCGTCCGTTCGTTCAACACGAAGACGAACACGTACTGCGCATCCGATTGCTCGATAAGCGTCAATTCGTACGGTATCGACTCGATCGCGTACATGTCGAACGCCCCCTCCGTCGCAGAACTGCGCACCTGCTCTGGATACTCCGCGAAAAGAAACTCCGCGAGATCCTCGGTGAAAATCGCCTCAACAGTGAGGTCCTCTTCGACAGTTCGCTCGTACAAGCGCATCCGCGTCGCCGGAATCCGCTCCGCCGCAGCAAACCCTCGAACCCGAGTCGCCGTCTCGAAGCGCGAAACGAGTTCCTGAAGCGGTTCGATCGGCGCATGTGGCTTCACCTCGTACGTCCGTGCATCGTCCAACAACGTCGTCGACAGCGGTGCTTCTGCCGGCACGTGTCGCAGTAGACTCCCGCTCTCTTCGATCGCCGTAAACGCCTGCTCCACCCGTCGATACTCCGACAGTGCCAGTCGTCCCCCCGCCGTCAACTGATACCCCACCTCCGTCCGCGCGATGAACTCGAGGGACTCGAGTTCACGAATCGCACGGTCGATCGTTGAACGGGAGCACGCGAGCGCTTCGACGAGGTCGCGTTTGTACTGTGGCTGGTCGGTAAGCGCCGCGAGTAACTCCGTTCGGCGAATGACCGTCCGAACGACATCGTCGGTCGGGTTCGACTGGTGCATCGAAAACGACGTTTGCGTTCTCCCGCTCGGGAGCCAAGAGCGTACTGGCCGTTACGAACGTTGCCAGTGCGACAAACGTGTGCCGGTTCGTCCACAAAGGTTCGTCCACGAGGGTTCGTCTCCGGAGGCGACCGAAGAGACAAACGCAGTCGCAAACGGAAGGACGAGGTGAGGGAGAAAGGAGAGATTTACACGCCGGTCGAGTATCGGAGTATGCCGGCGAAGCCGCCGAACGCGTTGTACAACTGCTCGCCCTTCTCGAAGTCGGTCGAGATGAACTTGGTCTCGGTGCCGCGCTGCTCGGCGATTTCGATAAGGTGGTCGATCGCGTCTTCGCGGTCCTCTTCGGTCGCCTCGATATCGGTTCCGCACTCGCTGCAGGTGTGCTCGGGGGTGGCCTTGCGCCGGTCGATCACCTCGCGGTCGGTGTTACCACACTCCCCGCACTCGTAGGTGATGACGTCCTTTCGCAGATCCTCGCTGATCAGCAGCCGGTCGACCGCCCCCATCATCAGATTCTGCCGGGTCTGGTCGAACCCGTAGGTAGCGAGGTCGCCCGCGTTGAGTTCCTCGAAGAACTCCTCCATCTGCTTTTTGTCCTTCATCACCTCGGCGTCGGCCAGCGCGTCCTCCGCGTTGTCGACGAGGTCGTACAGCCCCGACTCGTCGGTGTAGGCCACGTCGAACTTGCCGATCACGTTGTCCTGGATCTCGTGGTGGAGGTAATCGCCGTCCAAGAACTCGTCTTTCGTCGGTGAGGGTCCGCCGACGAGGATGCCGTCGAGTTCGTGGCGCTTGGGAACGAACAGGTCGTTTGCCATCCCGGCGACTTCCTGATAGAAGTTGTCGATCGCTTCGAGGCGCAGGCGGGCGAATCGCTGGGCTGACTGGCCACCCTTTCGCTGCTTGCCGGGGACGAGCGAGGAGGCGGACTTGACCGGTTCGACGCGCTTGCCGCGCAGCCAGCCGACGTTCGCCTCGCGCCGGTCTAAGACGATCAGGCCGTAGAGACCCTTGTCCGCGAGCATCTCCTCTAGCGGCTCCGTGAGGAAATCAGAGTCGCAGTGATAGCGGAACGACTCGATCGGTTGTGGCGGACTCTCGAGGACGCGAGTGACCATCTCGGTCTGCCCGCCACCGGAGTCGACCGCCCCGGAGAACAAGACGACGCCGTTTTCCGGCGGGAACGTATCGAAGTACCGAAGGCGGTCCTTGATGCTCGTCAGCGCGTCCTGGACGGCCGTTCGAGTCTGCTTGGACTTGATGTTTGCCGCCTCGCTGTGTTCCTGTGTGACGTGCTGAACGACGTCACTGATCTGTCTATCGTCGGGGATATATATCGTGACGAGTTGTGTTCCGGAGCCATCGTAATCCTTGAGATCTTCGATGACCTTCCGGAACTCGTATTTCTTCCGGTCGGATTGCTCCAGTTCTCCCTCCTGGCTCATTGTCCATACAAAGCGGAGCTGCGGGTAAGTATTCTTTGACACGCACCCGGCCGTATGCGGGACAGTATCGGGAGACACGCGCTATACGAGCTGATTCGCTGGCGGGTCGTGATGGGGCGCTGTGAATTCGACGGTGGCCGAGACGGATCGCTGTGAATTCGACGGGAGTCACGGGCGGTCCGCTGTGGTGACGATTTAAGGTGTTCCCGTTCCACTGTCCGGACAGTAATCGAATATGTCTCACGAGACGGTATATTCCATCGCGAGCGGGAAAGGCGGTGTCGGGAAAACGACGACGACGGTTAATCTGGGAACCGCGCTCGCACAGGCGGGCAAGCGCGTCGCCATCGTCGACGTCGACCTCGGCATGGCGAATCTGGCCGGATTCGTCAGCCTCACACCCGACTCGACGACACTCCACGACGTACTGGCCGGCAACGCATCAGTCGAGGACGCAACCTATCGACTGGCGGAGAACATCGTCGCCGTCCCGAGCGGCATCGGCTTGGACGAGTACGCAGAGACTTCTCCGGAGGGCTTGCGCGAAGTCGTCTCCGAACTCCGGTCGACGTACGACTACGTCCTCCTCGATGTCGGCGCTGGCATCAGCCACGAAACCGTTCTCCCGCTCGGGCTCGCAGACGCCGTCGTGCTCGTCTCCACGCCCGAACCCGCCGCTATTCAGGACTCTCGGAAAACAATCGAACTCACCGCCCGCGCCGGCGGCACCGTCGCCGGACTCGTCCTCACTCGCACCCACCCGGGCAGCGACATCTCCCACCCCGACCTCGCCGACCGGCTCGACCTCCAGCTGCTCGAAACCATCCCCGAGGACAGCGCCGCCCGCGAGAGTGTCTACGCCGGCACCCCCCTCGTCGCCTACGAACCGAACGGTCCCGCCGCAACGGCCTACCGACACCTCGCCGCTGAACTCGCCGGCATCGAACTCGACGGCACTGCAGACGATCCCGACGCCGACGACAACACCGACGACAACGACAATACCGACACAACCACCGCTGAAGACGCGGCTGGATCAGAAACCGAGGACGGGAACAGCCCCGAAAGCGCCGACGAGACATCCGCTACCGATGACGTCTCGAGTGCGATCACAGAAGCTGAATCGGACCACTAACGAACGGCCGAAGCACGTCGCTCATCACGCGCCGCTCCCGTCGACACAGCCATCCCGGTGATCTCGGTCGGTAGGCACTGCCTGACCCCCCGAAATCGCACCCAACACCGTCGTTCTGTTGGTTTCGATGACTACAGCCGCGACAGGACTGTTGTCGTTTTACGACTGTGTTTGGAACTGACTGATTCGGTTTCGTGAACGCCGGAATTCGCCCCTGTCCGGACAGATACACGGCTCTATCCATCGATCTCCGAATCCAAATCCCCACACAATCGATTCTTCACTCAGAGAAACGGTACGAGCTAATTACTAATTCTACCCGTTCTCGATGGCTCGTCCATGGAGCGACGAAAGATCCTCCTCGGAAGTGGCGCCGCACTCGCAACCGTACTCGCAGGCTGTTCGAGTAGCGAAACAGACGAACCGAACGACGACGGCAGTTCCGACGACGGCGGTTCCGGAACTGGCGGCAACGGATCGTCGGATTCCGATCCGGACTCGGACTCGAGTTCCGACGATGTCCCCGGCTTCGACAAGGACGGGTTCGATCTCAGCAGCGACAAGCTGTCTGTCATGGAGATCAACCGAAGTGGCGGGACGGTCGACATCCTCGTGAGCACGCAGGTCACCGAGACCGAAGAACTCTACGCGGAAATCGAGAGCGTGGCCGAAGACCTCGTGACCGCGATCGTCGACCCCGAAAGGTTCAAAGACGAGATCGATACCGTCGAGTGGATCCTCGAATACGAGGGCAGTCGAGTTGTCGGGCTGTACGTCGATGTCCAGTGGGTCTTCGACTACCTCGAAGACGAGATTTCGCGCGAAGAACTGGCCGACAAGATCCGCGCGTCGGCGGACTGACCGCGGACACCCGCGCTATTCTGTCGGACGTGCATGTGGGGCGACGAGAGACCTCCCACACCGCAACTCGACTCGGCTCGACCGTGAGCGATGCTGACCGGCGCGGCTGACACGACCGAGTGCGACCCACAACGCGGAACTGAAACTATGACGCCGCGCTACATCGACCGCGGCGCAGCGACGCCCAGGATCGACAGCGCGTTCGCCATCGTGTGCTTCGACGCCGCGACGAGCGCCAGCCGCGTCTCGCGAACCGCGGGATCGACATCGTCCGCGAGCACCGGGCACTCCCGATAGAAGGCGTTGAACCGATCGGCGAACTCGCGCGTGTAGGTCGCGATCTGGTGGGGTTCGAGGTCCGCTGCTGCCTCGTCGATGACGGCCGGGAAGCGCGCAATCGTCTCGAGCAGCGCCCGTTCTGCGGGCGTGTCGAGTAGGTCGGCATCGAGCGCATCGAGATCGAGTTCAGCGGGCTGGCCGGAGGCGGCGAGCGGTTCCGCGGGGTCGAAGCCGGCTTCCGCCAGGATCCCACAGCAGCGGGCGTGGACGTACTGGACGTAGGGTGCGGATTGGGCCTCGAAATCGAGTGCTTGGTCCCATTCGAAGGTGATCGCCTTCGTTGCCTGCTTCGAGACGATGTCGTAGCGCACGGCACCGATTCCGACCTGGTGGGCGATTCGCTCGACATCGTCAGCGGTCAGTTCGTCGTCGCGAATGCGGTCGTCGAGGCGGTCCTCGACTTCCTGGCGGGCGCGGTCGATCGCCTCGTCGAGCAGGTCGTCCAAGTCGACGCCGGTACCCTCGCGGGTAGACATCCCGAGTCCGCCGGGGAGATTGACCCACGAGAAGATGACGTTCTCCAGCTGGTCGGTATCGTTGCCAAGCAGTTCGAGGGTCTGTCGGAGTTGGTCGGCCTGCAGCTTGTGGTCCTCGCCGAGGACGGTCACGGCGCGATCGTAGTTGTCGAACTTCCACTCGTGATGGGCGAGGTCGCGGGTCGTGTAGAGGGTGGTGCCATCGGAGCGCAGGAAGACGAGATTCTTGTCGATGCCGTGCTCGTCGAGTTCAAGCTGCCAGGCGTCGTCCTCGTAGACCGCTTCGTCCAGTTCCTGCAGGCGGTCGACGAGTTCGTCGGTGTCGCCGTTGCGCATGAACCGCGTCTCCTTGACGAACTCGTCGAACTCGGCGGGTAGGCGTTCGAGACAGTCTGTCATGCCGCCAAGGACCTGATCGACGACCTCGCTGACGCGGTCGTAGGCCTCTTCGTCGCCTTCCTCGAGGCCCTGCATGATGGCCTCGATTTCGGCTTCCGCTGCTTCGACTTCGTCCTCGGGGCCGTCTTCGAGGAACGCGTTCCCGACGCGGTAGTAGCGCACGAGGTCGTACTCGATGCGGTCGCGTTCGGGTTCGGTATCGAAGTCGTCTTCGTCGAACGTTTCGTAGGCCCAGGTGAACGTCGCGATCTGGCGGCCGGCGTCGTTGACGTAGTAGTGGCGGTCGACATCGTAGCCGGCGGCATCAAGCAGGTTGGCGACGGCGTCGCCGATGATCGGGTTTCGCGCGCGCCCGACGTGGACGGGGCCGGTCGGGTTGGCGCTCGTGTGCTCGACGACGACGGACTCCTCGCGGTCCGCGAGGTGACCGTACTCGGCCTCGGTCGCGGTCTCGAGAGTTTCGGCGAGGTAGGCGTCGCTCGGCAGGAAGTTCAGGTACGGCCCCTGGGTCTGCACTGCGGCGACGTAGGTCAGTTCGTCGGTGTCGATCTCCGCGGCGAGTTGGGCGGCGACCTGCGGCGGGGCCGCGCCGGCCTCGCCGGCGAGTCGGAACGCGACGCTCGAAGCGAGCACGCTCTCGACGTCTTCCGGCGGTTCTTCGATCCCGAGGTCGTCCGTGGGGAACTCGAGTTCGGCGAGCGCGGCCTCGAGTGCGCCCTCGACCTCTTCGCGTAGGGCAAGGAACATACCCGCCCGTATTCAGGGGGCAAGTAAAGGAATGTCGGGTTTCGTCGCCGGTTCGGACCGCCCGAGTTCGACGATTGTGCGATAGGGCAAACTGGTGTTCGCTTCAGCGACTGCTGTAGCAAATTCGACGGACAGCACGTAATTGAGTCCTCGATACTCGTCGTTGTCATGGTCGGATCGAATCGGCGCACAGATCGGCGATTGCGTGAGGAACGGCGAAACGAGAGCGAGAGAACGGAAACTGAAGACGGCAGCCGATAGAACTCTACTCCGACGAGTCGGCAACCGACAGGGGCATCTCGAGTTCACCAGCCTCGTCGCGACCCGGTTCGTCCTCGGGTCCGACACGCTCGCCGCTCAGTTCGGCCTGTACTTTCTCGATCAGCAGGTCGACGGCCATCCGATTCGCGCCCTCAGGGATGATCACGTCCGCGTCTTTCTTCGTCGGTTCCACGAACTGCTCGTGCATCGGTTTGACCGTCCCCAGGTACTGGTCGATGACGCCCTCCAGATCGCGGTCGCGCTCGACCACGTCGCGCTCGATGCGTCGAAGGATACGCACGTCCGCGTCGGTCATCACGTAGACACAGAGGTCGAGCATCTCGAGGATGACATCGTCGTGCAGCGAGAGGATGCCTTCGAGAACGATCACGTCGGTGGGCTCGACGTGGACGAACTCGTCCAACCGGATGTGGCGCTCGAAGTCGTACTGGGGCATCTCGATGGGCTGGCCCATGAGCAACGAGTTCAGTTGGTCCCGAAGCAGTTCCCACTCGAAGGCGTTCGGGTGGTCGTAGTTGACGTCCGCGCGCTCCTCGTAGTCGAGGTGGGAAAGGTCCTCGTAGTAGTTGTCGAGCGGGATTCGGGTGACTGCCTCGCCGACGGTTTCGGCGACCGTCCGCGAGACGGTGGTCTTGCCGGCACCCGTGCCGCCGGCGATGCCGATGGCGAACGACGGAATACTCATCGTCCGATCCAGGTCGGTTGGCGACATTAATCCGATGATCTGCACTCGTCGTGTCTCTCCGTCGTGTCTCTGGCGGGCGGTCGCGCCGGTGGTGCGGTCGAAGAGCGA
This sequence comes from Natrialba sp. PRR66, assembly GCF_034808065.1. Lineage (NCBI taxonomy): Archaea > Methanobacteriati > Methanobacteriota > Halobacteria > Halobacteriales > Natrialbaceae > Natrialba > Natrialba sp. PRR66. Next base: position 216,413 of record NZ_JAXHGN010000002.1, read on the forward strand.
AACGGCACTCGCAAAGAGCGCTGCTGGCGGAAACGAAGACCCTGACCCTGGTCTGGGGCGGCAGAAACGATTTCACCAACGGGTCTGGACCCGAAAACGCCACGCTGCAGGGGCCGCTCAAAGCGTCTTCAACCCGCTGCCGGTCAGCGGAACGACGACGTCGTCGTCCGGCGCGAGCGTGCCGTCCTCGCGGTACTGCTGGAGGGCGGCGGGGGCGACGGCGCTCGTCGGTTCGACGTAGAAGCCGTTGCGATGGAGGCGGTCGAGCGCGGCCTCGATCGGATCGTCGCCGAGCGCGATGACCTCGCCCCCCGTTTCCGTGATCGCCTCGATAATCTGGTTCTTGCGCGCCGGGAGTTCGATCTGGATGCCGTCGGCGATGTCGGTGTCGCCCGCTCCCTCGTCGTCCTCGCCGGCCGGATCGCCGCCGAGCGCCTCGACGATGGGGGCGTGGCCCGCCGCCTGCGCGCCGAGCAATCGGGGCATCTCGTCGACGATACCGGCTTCGTTCAGCAACGAAAAGCCCCGGTAGGCCCCGAGCAGGAGCGTCCCGTGACCGACCGGGAGGACGACCGCGTCGGGCACGGTCCACTCGCGCTGGGCCGCAACCTCGAACGCGAAAGTCATCGTGCCCGCGTAAAAGGCCGGGTTCCAGGCGTGGCTCGCATACCAGCCGTCGCCGGATTCGACCGCGTCGATACAGGCATCGGTCACGTCCTGCCTGCTCCCCTCGACGCGGACGGGGCGGGCGTCGGCCCGCTGAATCGTCATCAGCTTCGACTGCTTGACCCCCGCCGGCACGTAGATATCCGCCTCGATGCCGGCTCGCGCCGCGTAGGTCGCGATCGCAGCCCCGGCGTTTCCCGACGAGTCTTCGACGATTTTGTCGACGCCGAGTTCAACTGCGCGCGAAAGCGTCGTCGTCGCGCCGCGGTCCTTGAACGACCCGGTCGGAAAGACGTACTCGAGTTTGAACTGGGCGTTCCACTCGTCGGCGTCGACCAGCGGCGTAAAGCCCTCGTGGAAGGTCACGTGCGGTTCGATCGGAATGAACTCGAAGAACGTCCAGAGGCCGTCGCTCGTGTCGAGTTGGGACAGCGAAAGCGGGTCGCCTTCGGGGTGGGGACGCTCGCTGAACTCGAGTGCGCGACCGCACTGACAGCGCCAGGGTTCGTTCGGACCGGCTTGATACGTCGTCTCGCATGCGGGGCAGATGAGGTCGGTTGGCATAGTCTGTGTCAGTGGTGGGGTAGTGGGTTGGTAGTAGTGTGTTAGTAGTGGATTAGTAGTGTTCGTGGCGGTGGTAGTATAGTGTAGTATCAGTCGGTATCAGTATCGGAGATCGTGTTTGGAGCGGTTTCAGTAGGAGTCGATGTCGGTTCCGACGGAGCAGACGTATTCGCCGGTCGCGACCTGCGGAAGGCGACGAGTTCGCCAGAGGATGCCGTCGCTGTCGGCGGTAACGGTCGCCTTGGGTTCGCCGAAGGGGGTTGTGATCTCGAAGAGCACGTCGCCAGATGTGACTTGCTCGCCGAGGTCTTTCTCGAAGCTGACGAGGCCGCCGTTCGGCGAGCCGTACTGTTCGAAGCCATTGGCGCGGGTCTGGCGCTCGAGTTCGGTCGTGCCGTCGATGAAGTCGTAGTAGGAGAGGACGTTGAAGACGCCCTCGACGCCCTTCTGAATGCTCGTTTCGTCCCAGCCGACGCAGCCGCCGAGTTCGGGGTCGATGGTCGGAATCCCGTCGTCGGGAGCGGCGCGGGCGAGTTGGCCGTCCGGGCCTTTCTGGTCCAGGACGTAGCCGCAGCCGAAGGCTTTCGCGAGTTCGAGACAGTCGTCGTGGAGGCGGTGGCGTTTTCCACAGCGGACGCGGACCTCGTCGAGCATGCGACTGGTCGAGCCCTGGTGAAGGTCGAGAATGAGGTCGGCCTGGGTCGCGATATCGAAGGTGGCGGCGGCGATGCGTTCGCTCGAGGTGCCGGTTTCGGTGCCGGGGTAGGCCCGGTTCATCTTCGTGTCGTCGATCGGGTTCCGGTGTTCGGCGATCTGGAACGCGTGGTAGTTGACGATGCCGACGATCAGGATCGTCCCGGACAGCGTCGTCGGATCGAGCTGGGGGACGACCCGCTGGAGCACCCCGACGCCGTTGAGTTCGTCGCCGTCACTCACCGCCTGCATGTAGAGCGTCTGTCCCGGTTGCTCGCCGTTGATGACGGCGACAGGGAGACCGAACGGGCTGCCATCACGAGTTTCACCCACCTCGAGACGGCCCGTGTCGATCTCACCGGGGCCTGCACTCGCCGTTCCGAGCGTCGTCGTCATATTCCCGACGACGGACCGGTTCGTCTTTATACTGTCCTTTGACATCGAATTTCCGTCCGGTTCGCGGGTCGAGCGCGAAATGATCGGTCGGAACCGCCCGCGAGACCGACCGTTCGATAGTCACCCCGGGATGTCGTGGGCTATCGTGACACTAATATGATGTAAACACAGAAGTCATTGCATCGGACACGTCCGGGTATGAGTCTCGAACAGGATCGTTCCGAGACGGACGAGGCCGACCCGTTCGACGCCTTTCGACAGTTCTTCGCGCTCGAACGGGACGTGCTCGTGCTCTCGATCGCGATGTTCGCGTTCAGTCTCGGCTTTCAGATGACGAGTCGGTACATGGGCGAGTACATGTACGCCCTCGGCGGGACCGCGTTCGTCGTCGGCCTGTTCGGGACGTTCGGCAATATCATCAGCGCCGTCTACCCCTATCCCGGCGGCGCGATTTCGGACCGGATCGGCTCGCGGTACGCCCTCACCGCGTTCGGGCTCTGCTCGACGCTCGGTTTTGCGATCTGGCTCGCCGCGCCGCTGGTAATGGATGTCGCCGTCGGGCCGACCTCGCTCGGAATCCTCGCCGTCTTCGTCGGGCTGATCTTCTCGCAGGCCTGGAAATCCTTCGGCCTCGGAGCTTCCTTCGCGATCGTCAAACAGGCCGTCACACCCTCGCGACTCGCGGCCGGCTTCGCGAGCACCGAGACGTTCCGCCGAACGGCCTTCCTCGTCGGCCCGCTGCTCGCCGCCGCGCTGTTCTTTCCGTTCGGCTCGACCGACGGCGAGGTACGACTCGCGTTCCAGTTCATCCTCGTCGTCGCCGTCGTCTTCGGCGTCCTCGGCACGATCGTCCAGCACCTCCTCTACGAGGCCGACGAGGACGGTTTCGGCGAGAAATTCGAGGGCGTCTCCCAACTCATCACCGATCTGCGAGAAATGCCCGCCGAACTCCGGCCGCTGCTGATCGGGGATACGCTCGTCCGCTTCGCCAACGGCATGGTCTACGTCTTCTTCGTCATCGTCGTCACCCGATTTCGCGAGGTCGGGCTCACGCTCTCGCTGCCTGCGGCCGGGACGCTCGAACTCTCGCCGCAGTCGTACTTCGGCATCCTGCTCGGGATCGAGATGCTCGTCGCGTTGCTGGTGATGGTGCCGGCGGCCAAGGCGGCCGAACGAGTCGGACTCAAGCCGGTCGTCGCGCTCGGCTTCGCGGTGTACGCCGTCTTTCCGGTATTGCTCATCAGCGCGCCGCCAGACGCCGCCGTTCTCGCGGTTCTCTTTGCGTTCTCGGGGCTTCGCTTTGCCGGACTGCCCGCCCACAAAGCGCTCATCGTCGGTCCGGCCGAAACGGGTGCCGGCGGCCGGGTAACCGGTGCATACTACCTGTTGCGGAATCTGATCGTCATTCCGAGCGCCGCGCTCGGCGGACTCCTCTGGGATGGTTTCGATAACCCGCTGACCGGCGACGCGGTCCTCACCGGCGACCCGGTGCTCGCGTTCACCATCGCGACGGTTATCGGACTGATCGGCACCGCGTATTTCCTCGTGTTCGGCGAGGAGTTCGACGCGTACCGGCCAAATCGCGCCTGATTGAGAGCGACAGCGGCCCGTTCGCCGCCTCGCCGTTCCCGACAGACTTAGCGCGAGCGACGATACACGGCGTACGAGATCGCGACCACCGCCGCAGCGACGCCGAGCACCGTCGGCACGAGTTCGGTCGAACCCCACTCCCAGCCGAGGACTTGCGTGCCGACGACGGCGACGAGGGCGACGAGGACGCCGAGCGTCGTGATGAGGTCGGATCGGGTTTCGACCAGGGCTCCGAGTGCGAGGACCATGGGTGAACCTATTGTGCTCGTGTCACATAGTAGTTCCCTCGAAAACGGCCGTGTAGCGGTGAGAACGCTCGGTTGGACCGAGAGCCGAGAGCCGGTAGTCCGGGGATCGAGAGCCGAGCCTACAGGAGCACGTCGTAGTAGTACGGACTCACGAAGCCCTCGATCACGGCCGCAATCGCGAGGAGGAGTCCCACGCCGATGAGCACCCAGAACGCTCGCTCGAGTTCGTCGGCGAACGCGACGCGGCCGGTCCGCCCGCGGAACGCGCGCCAGCCGGTCAGTCCGAGCGAGATGCCGACCGCGGAGGCGATGAAGATCGCCGGAATCTCGAAGATGCCGTGCGGGAGGACGAACGCAACGAGATCGGCGAGTTCGGCCTCGGTCTGGGCGTAGAATCCCATGTAGACGCCGTTGAACACGAGCGAGGCGATCGCCGGGAGCACCAGCGCGAGGCCGCCGAAGGCGGTCGTGATCGCGACCAGCCAGTTGTTGGCGAAGAACTCGAGGGCCGCGGCCGGCGGGAAGTGGCCCTGGAGACGGGCGGCGATCGAGGTTTCGACGCCGAGATCGGCGAGGGGGGCACCGGCCCGCCAGCCGACCCAGAAGCTCGCGACGGCGAGTGCGACGACCGTGAGTTGGAGCAGCGGCGTGTGGCGAACGTACGCGGTCATCTCGTGCCAGCCGCGGCCCAGACCGGCCCGAAACTGGGACAGTACGGAGCGCTCCGGCGCGGCCGGCGGCGTGAGCCGGCCCCGATAGCCGACGTAGAGTGCGGTCTTCAGCAAGTCGAACGCCGGTAGCAGGACGAGCATCGTCAGCAGCGAGGGGAACGTGACCACATCGACGAGAAACAGGACACCCGAAACGGCCGACAGCGCGAGGAGCGAGCCGACGGCGAGGGCGTAGTAGAACAGCGCGCCGATCGGTTCCGACCGGATGAATCCCGCCGTCTTCGAAAGCGAGCCGAAAACGCCCGCGTCGTCGACGACGACGGCGACCGGCGCGAACGCGAACAGCGCTCGGACGAGTGCGAACAGCGCGATCATGACCAGCCCGCCCAGGAGGACGACGGGAATGCCAAGCGCCGTCGCATCCGTCGCCGCCGCAACCGCGCCCGTCGCGACGACGGTTCCGATTCCGACGGCGAGCGCCACGACCATCCACAGGATGAACTCGAGGATGAACAGCCCGAGAATGCGCAGCCAGTAGCGGCGCGCGCCGGCGATACCGGCGATGAGTCCGCGTTCGTCGCGAACGCGACCGTAACAGGCTCCGAGCTGTGCCGCCGAGGTAATGGCGTACAACAGCGCCACGACGAGCAGACTCACGAAAACAGCCGCGATGAGGAGAGCGACCGTCGCCGGCGTCACGAGGAGGTCGACGAGCGGCTCGAACTGGCTCGCCCAGGCCTCGAACGCCGCGGATTCCGGGTCGCTCGGCGGCGGTCCGAGGTTCATCTCCTGCAGGCTAGTCAACAGCGAGTCGAGTCGGCTGGTTCCCGCGAGGTAGAGCACCCCGATCAGGAGTGCGGCCATCGGGACGACGCGGACGACGGCCGGAGCCGCGGCCCCGAGCAGGTACAGCGGGAGGAGATCCGACGGACGACGCCGGAACACCGACACGACTGCACCGACGGCATCGGAAAGGGACATACTCCGCCTTCGAACCAGTATCAGTTAAATGAACCTATCGACAGCACGGAGCCTCTTTTTCGGCTTCTTGCCCGCACGGACAATGTCATCGACCGGATCCGCTCGGTCGGATCCCGGTGTCGTGGCAACTGCGCGGCGAAACTTACGTCACTCGCGACCGTAAACCGAGCCATGGTCACCACACTCTCCGCCGACCGGCTCGCAGAACTCCAGGACGAAGGTGCCGAGTTCACCCTCGTCGATACGCGACCCGAGGACAGCTACGAGGCCTGGCACGCCCCCGGCGCGATCAACTTCCCGTTCGGGCTCGACGAAGCACTCGACGGCCGGCTCTCGGAGTTCGAGGAAACGGTCGGCGACGCCGAGCGGGTGATCACCATCTGCGCGAAGGGGCTCTCCTCGGGGAACTTCGCGACCGAACTCGAGTCGGCCACCGACGAATACGACGTCCAGACGGTCGACGGCGGTATGAAGGGCTGGAGCGGCGTCTACGATCACGTCGACCTCGGCGCTGAACTCGAATTCGGACTCGACGAGCGCGAATTGACGATCGTCCAACTGCAGCGCCGCGCGAAGGGCTGTCTCGGCTACCTCGTCGGGTGTGCGGAGACCGGCGAGGCCGTGGTTGTCGATCCAACCGCGGACGTCGACGAGTTCGAGGTCGCAGCCGAAGAGGCCGACCTCTCCATCGTCGGCGTGATCGACACGCACGTCCACGCGGACCACGTTTCGGGCGGCCGCGACCTCGCGGACAGCCTCGACGTACCCTACTATCTTGGCGCGCAAGCCGACGAACGCGATGTCGCGTTTGACTTCACGGGACTCGAGCGCAACGAGGTGCTTCCCGTCGGCGAGCGGGAACTCAAGGCCCTCGCCGCGCCCGGCCACACGAGCGAGATGATCAACCTCCTCGTCGACGACGCCGCGCTGTTGACCGCCGACACGTTACACGTCGACTCGACGGGGCGAACCGAACTCGAGTTCAATCAAGACGAGGGCGAGGAAGGTGCACGGATGCTCTACGAAACCCTCCATCGAACGATCCTCGCGGAACCCGAGAGTATCGTCGTCCTGCCGGGCCACGTCACGGTCACGCCGGAGGGTGAGTTCGAACACGGCGCGCCCGGCGACCCGATCGCGACGACCGTCCGCGACGCCCGGACCGGCATCGATCTGCTCGCGATGGACGAGGAGGCGTTCGTCGAGCGGATGGCCGACGCCGGCGAGGAGCCCTCGAACTACGAGGAGATCATCGACCGCAACCGCGGCGAACTCGACCTGGCTCCCGAGGATAGAGTCGAACTCGAACTCGGTCCGAACAACTGTTCGGCGTGATGCGAGTGGGGAGTGACTGCTCGCACCGAGAGCGAGCGGGTTGGTTGTGTCCGAGCTGTTCGGCGGGGCTCTGACGATGCTCGACGCTACGACTCGCCGGCACTCGACTGGTGCGAGTCGAGGTGGCGCGTGATCACAGCGCTCGCCCCGATGTAGGACGCGAGTCCGATGGCGACGAGAGACACCAGCGCGACCAGCGTCGTGTAGCTGAAGACGATCTCCGTTACCATACTGAGTGCCAGTATGTGCGAAAAATAAAATATTTGTACCGGAATGTAGGCTGAAGAGACATGACCCCACAGGCGTGGTCCGACCGCGTTCACCCGGTTCGACCGTTCCTCGACGATCACCCCGCGGTGCGCAGGTTCGCGCTGCCGTTCATCTTCATGGGTTCGGTGATCACTGCTCCCCTGCTCGCGTCGGATGTTACACTCGTCGAGGCTGGACGGGTCGCCGGCCTCTTTCTCCTCGCATCGGTCGCCGTCAGCGCGGTCGGCCTCGGTGCCGAGCGCGCTTAGAGCTGTGTTCGCCTGACGGACACGAGCACTGTCGACGACTGACGAACGGCGGCCACCACATATCGACGAGGGACAAGAATACCGGACAGCAGACGACGGACAGACCGATACTGCAACTACCGGGAGTACGTCTCCAGACGCACCAGTCGCTCCGCCTCGCGGTCGACCGTGAAGAAATCCGCGAACTCGAACAGTTCTCCAGACTCGTCACATACGCGTCCGCGAACCGCGACTGCAACACTGTCGTCTCCCGTGTTCGGTTCACCGTCCCGTGCTTTCTGACCTGCAAACACTAACTCCAGTTCGTGCGTCGTATCCGGATTCGGCCGCTCCTCGCGCATGAACGCGATGAACGCCGCCCGGCTCTCGAAGCGCCGATCCGGGCGGCGCTGGGTGAACTCGGGAGCGAGCACCGCCTCGAGTTCGTCGTAGTCGTGGGCGTCGAGCGCGTCGTAGTAGCGTCGAACCAGACCGGTAGCGTCCATAGCTGGCTGCTTTCGGCTCGACCGTAAAAAGGATGCGCGCCTGCGGTATCGGTACCGGCATTGAGACCGAACTTCGGTTGCAAGCGGGCCGTGAACTCGTGTTCAGTACAACGGTACAACGGTACAACGGTAGATCCTCAATATATCAAAAATTTAATCAACCGTGTTGTCAATATTCGAATATGGAGGAAAACAGATACCGGTCTGTGGTCGCCGTGACTCGCCTCCCGCCGCTCACAATCGGGAATCTGGCCCTCGCCCTCTTTGGATTACCGCTAGTTGTTATCCTGCTACGAGTGACTAATACAGAGATCACGCCGGTCGTTACGATCGGAATCTACTGGGTGCTGGCTCTCACCGTTATCGGGATCGCCGTGGGCGGCGAGGACCTCTCGTTGCCCGACCTCGGATTTCGGTGACCAGCCCTCGTCGATCTCGGATATATCCTCGTGACGAGCGTCAGCATTCTGTTCGTATACATCGTGACGCCACCGCTCATCGAGGCGGTGGGCCTCCCGGTGAGTGAGGGTGCTGGCACGATGGGTGCTGGTGTCGGGATCGGCATGGCGCTCGCTCAGTCTGTGACAGTCGGGATCGTCGAGGAGATTCTGTACCGAGGATACCCTATCGAGCGACTGCTTGCGTACACGGAGAGTTCGCTTGTCGCCGGCGGGATCACGTGGATCGCGTTCACGGTCGCACACGCTCTGAATTGGCCACTTGGGAGCCTCCTTCAGACCGCACTGGTTGCCGCTGTTCTTACCGTCGTTTACCTCCGTCGGCGGACGCTCGTTCCCGTTGCCGGCGCACACGTCCTTGTCTGGGTCTTTGCGGCCCTTGGCCAGTTCTATGCCTAACCGTGCTGATGAGTTGGTTTCCGGTTCTGTTGAAATCCTATTGGTGGGACAAACCCACTACTGAAACAGCCGGTCCGTCGGTGTACAAATGTAGCGCTTCATCCTTTGTTCAACGGGTCACATGCGTAGTACACCACAGTCATCATAATACCCAACGAAACAGCATTTAGAATCCCGATATCGTTGAATAGCGGGCTGACAACAAGCAGTCCTACCGCTGACCCTACACCGACGAGGAGAGCAAACCCACTGCGAGACTTGGCCTGTGCCCACTCCTCAAACGGATGTAGAACTGCGGAGCCTCCATCATATTTGCAATTGCTATTCAAGCACAAGAAGTCTATGTCCGAGAAACGCACTAGTATATGCGTCCGTTGGCTTTCTGCTCTATGTGCCGTCTGTACCTAACGGACAGCCCCCTAATCCTGATAACAACGGAGTTTCAACAGAACCGGTTTTCTCGTGTAGAATCCCCGCCTCAAACTAAGGCAGTTGATTCGGTACGTGCGTGCTCACCCGTCGCATATTTTCCAATATCAAACCCATCGTTACTATGAACGTTGTGAAGGGCTCTACAATCACGCTGATGAATGGGCGAAGAGGCTCTCTCGTGTGTCGTATGCAGCCTTCTTAGGGCTGTCGGCAGGCACCGGCGTTCTCGTCGTCAATCTACTGTTGAGTGCCGAGTTCGCCCTCGTTCAGGCTCTCACGATGGCGCTCGTCATGTTCAGTTCGGAGTGTGTATTCGGGTTACACCAGACGGCCGAAGAGTGAACGCGATGACTACGTTCCGCACTTCTCACCGGATCTCGAACGGCCGAACTCGGCTACGTTCTCCCGAGAAAGACGATAGCATCAGATAGGCTACCAAAACGACGTTCAGCGAACGTTTACACGGTTCTGCGTCGACGTGTTCGGTATGGCAACAACCGACGAAGACGGCGACGGACCGGACGACGAGTTCAGTCCCGTCGTCGCACTCGATGAACTCGAGGAGGCAGGTCGCGAACTGGCGAGTATCGACGGCACGCCGCTGGCCATCTTCCACCACGAAGGCGAGATCCGAGCCGTAAACAACCGCTGTCCGCACATGGGGTTCCCGCTGGTCGAGGGCACGGTCGACGACGGCATCCTCACCTGTCACTGGCACCACGCGCGATTCGAACTCTCCTGCGGCGATACGTTCGATCCCTGGGCGGACGACGTACAGACCTATCCCGTCGCGGTCAGAGACGGCACGGTCTACGTGAATCCGAAGCCGACACACGAGTTGCCGCCCGCGGAGCACTGGGCCGACCGCCTCGAAACGGGGCTCGAGGAGAACCTGCGACTCGTCACCGCAAAGTCCGCGATCGGATTGGTCGACGCCGATGTCGACTACCAGGAACCGGTGGCGACGACGCTCGCGTTCGGGACCCAATATCGGGACTCGGGCTGGGGACCCGGACTCACGATTCTCGGCTGTATGGCGAACCTGATCGACGACATCGACCCCGACGACCGAAAGCGGGCGCTGTACACCGGGGTTCGCCACGTTGCAGACGACTGCGCGGGCGAACCACCGAGTTTCGATCAGCCCGCCTTCGACACGACAGAGGTCACCTTCGACCGCCTGAAATCCTGGTTTCGGGACTGCATCGAGGTTCGAGACGCCGACGGAGCCGAGCGCTGCCTCCGCACCGCCGTCGCGGCAGGCTATTCGAACGCCGAGGTCGCCGAACTGGTCGTCGCCGGCGCGACCGACCACCCCTACCTCACGACCGGCCACGTCCTCGATTTCGCAAACAAGGCCTTCGAGAGCCTCGAGCACACGGGCTGGGACCACGCCGATACGACGCTCGCGAGCCTCGTCGAACCGCTCGTCACCGCCTCGCGCAGCGACGAACAGTCGTCCTGGCGACAACCCGTCGATCTCATTTCCCTGCTCGAAGACGCCTACGGCGGGAGCGTTACCGAGACGAGCGACCTCGAAGAACTCGCGGCAGCGGGCGACGACCGCTCGTGGAGCCCACCCGCCGACCTCCAGGAAACGCTCCTCGGCGACGACCCCGAGGCCATCGTCGACGCGCTCGCCGATGCAATCAGACAGGGGGCGACGCCCGAACATCTCGCCGCCGAGGTTGCCCACGCCGCCGCGACGCGCGTCGCCCAGTTCGGCACCGCAAACGAGTTCAACGACTGGAATACCGTCCACCACACGTTCAGTTACGCCAACGCGGTCTACGGGTTCGCGCGCCGAACGGACGCGATCGAACTCTATCGCGGCGTCTTCGACGGCGCGCTCTCGGTTTACCTGGATCGGTTCCTCAACACGCCGCCCGCGCCGATTCCGACGGTGGGTGAGAACGACACCGGCCGCGATCCCGATGCCGTACTCGACGACCTGCTCGAGACGTTCGACGCCGAGGGAGAGGTAGATAGAGCGGGACGGCTGGTCGCCGAGTTCTTCGACTGCGGCGGCGACGCTGCCGACCTGAAGCGGACGCTCGGCCACGGCCTGCTGCGCGAGGACGCCGGTTTCCACACGCTCCAGAACGTCGAGGCGGCGTTCCGGCAGGCTGAACTCGTCGAATCGTCGTCGGTCCCCGCGTTGGTAGACGACAGCGAGGGTGGCGAGGACGGTGACGGCGACGACGACAGCGACGGTGACGACGAGTTCGTTCCCGGCCGTGAGCAGCGTCGGCGAGTCCCGCTGATCGCGACCGCCCGCTATATGGCTGCCCACTTCCCGACCCGCCGGGAGGCCGAACAGACGTTTACGATCGCCGCGCGACTCAACCGCGGGGAGACGATCCACGAAGCGTAAGCCGGTATCGGGCGATCAGTGCGGCGAACGGCGTCGCCGGCGGTAGTGTCGGCGTCAGCAGTGGCGTCGGCGTCAGCAGTGGCGTCGGCGTCAGCATCGGCGTCGGCCTCAGCACCGATGTCGGTCGCGGCGCTTTTGGTTCACCCCTGCATTGACACGCACGTGGAGTGTCACATCTACTACGAGGGCGACGACGACCCGGAGAAGTGCACCGCCCGCCGCCTCGAGCAGTTCGACGAGGCGACGCTTCACCGCACGATGGGGCAGGTTCCCTACGGCGTCGTCCTCAACCCCCACGCCGACCGGGCACTCTCGCCGGCCGACGCCGAGGACGGCCTCGGGACACTGGTCGCCCTCGACTGCTCCTGGGAGTCCGCCGAAGCAGCCTCCTTCAAGATGAACGGCGTCCACCGGGCCCTTCCCTTTCTCGTCGCCGCAAATCCGATCAACTACGGCCGGCCGTTTCAGCTCACAACTGTCGAGGCACTCGCCGGCGCGTGCTGTATCTTCGGTGACCGAAGCCGGGCCGAGGACCTTCTCGAACCCTTCCGCTGGGGCGACACCTTCCTGACGCTCAACGAAGAGCCGCTGCGCCGATACAGCGAATGTGTGAACTCGAGCGACGTCGTCGCGGTGCAGGACGATTATCTGGCCGACGACGACCCCTCATCTGGCGAGGAGGTGACATAGGTCAATGCCTGCTCCATGCGACAGCAGATACGACGCCACGACAGGACCACAGCGGTTATATGCACCACGAGCAAACGGAGCGACATGCCAAGTTTCGACGCGGCCGAAGATCGGATGCTCCAGAAACTGATCTGCATGCGCTGTAACGCACGAAACGCACCGGAATCCGACCGCTGCCGCAAGTGCGGCTACAAGAACCTTCGACCGAAGGCCAAGGAACCGCGCGCAGCATAATCTGACCGTCTCTCTCCGCGTTCTCTCGCACCCGATAGTGTCTCGCTTTAGTTTATGGGTAGCTCAGCCCCATCTTTCTGCTCGCTCGTATCGAAGAATTTAATTTATCTATGACTAACTTGCTACTATGTACACATCACATTTCGTGAGTGTCTGTGAAGATAAATACCGCAGTCAGTACGGTGATCGCTAATGACGCCGCTCGTCGTCGACGCGCTCCAAACCGAACTCGAGGCCGTCACTGTCGATGCGTTCGCGTTTCTCATGGCCGCGTTCGTCGCCGCCATCTTCATCGCCGTCGGCGTCTTCGCCGGACGCAAACTACAGCCGATCGTTCGTCGGCTCGGCCAGCGAATCGAACTCGACGCCCGCGTTCGCGAAACGCCGTTCGGTGAACTCTTTGCCGACGAGTCAACGGCGGTCTCGAACGCTGCAGGAACACTTGCCAAGTACTACGTCGTCCTTCTCGCGGCCTTCGCCGCCGCGACGTATCTCGGTCTGTCGTCCGTGAGCAACTGGATCGAGTTCATCGTCGGCTTCGCGCCGACGGTCGTCGCCGGCTTCGCCATCCTCGTCGTCGGGTTCGTCATTGCCGACCCGATTGCGACGATCGTCCGCGAGGCGGAGGCGGTTCAGGAGAGCAGAGTTGCGCCCCTCGCTGGCGGTGTGACGAAGGCACTCGTTTGCTTCGTAGCCGCGGTTATCGGTCTCGATACGATGGGGCTGAACGTGGCGATCCTCTATACGTTCGGCCAGGCGTTTGCGTTCGCCGCCGCGCTTGGTATCGCCCTGGCGATCGGCATCGCCTTCGGCTGGGGTGGCAAAGAATACGTCGCTGCCAACGCTGACGACTGGTTTGGCCAGTCTCCGGAATCGCGCGCCGATCCAGCGGCGGTTTCGGACGACGACTGACGACTGACCGTCGATTTTCCCGCTATCGAGGGATGCTCGTCCCGCAAAACGCGTGCGACGAGCGGTGTGGAGTGCCAGCGGTAGGTACTGCCAGCGTCACTCGTCCGGATACTTCGGCTCGCGTTTCTCCGCTCGGTCGAGTGCCGTCTCGACGACATCGCGAACGTCACCCTGGAAAACGTCGCCGTGGCCCGCGTACATGTACTCGACGCCATCCGGTAGTCGATCGAGGAGCCGGTCGATGCTCTCGATGAGTTGCTCGCGGGACTGTCCCGCCATGTCGGTGCGCCCGAAACTTCCGTAGTCGAACGCGCCGTCGTCGTGGACGACCACGTCGCCCGAAAACAGCGCCGTCTCCGAGACGAACGACACGTGGTCGTCAGCGTGACCCGGCGTGTAGACGACGGTGAACTCGTCGTCACCGATCTGAACGGTCTCCCCGTCATCAATCGAATAGTCCCGTTCGGGATGGTGATCGTAGGCGTACACCTCGGGGTCGAAGGCATCGCAGACGGCCTCGAGTTCACTGACGTGGTCGCCGTGTTGATGGGTCATCACGACAGTATCGACATCGTCCGTGTACGTGCGAATCTCGTCGACGACGCCGTCCCAGGCACCTGCATCGACGAGCGTCGTTCGGTCGCCGACGACGAGGAACGCGTTACACGTGAACGTTTCTGCGGCTTCCGTAACGTGGTGGACCTCCATGTGTGCCCAGTCGAGACCCGGCATCAAAATCGTGCCGTCCGCGGTCGCCTGTCGTCTTCCCGCTGAAATGGCTTATTCGCCGTTCCTCCCGGTATACCCCTCGATATCCGAGAATTCATAAACGAATATAAACGTGTACCCCCGGAACTTTTGAACCGGTAGGTCCAAGTAGATACTGTATGGGATTCGGGAGCTACGACGAATCCGAGCAACAGGAAGTGGATGCTGATTTTGACGACGATGACGCTGTCAAATCCGGAGAGAACAGCCACGACGGAACGATCGAGTTCGAAAACGGCGCGTCCAGTGACGAACTTCTCGACCGCCTCAAGGAGATCAAAGACGAGGACGACGACGGCTAACGCTGAACTCGATTTCAGTCAGTGCCGATGAAACCCGGGGGACGAGCACTGGGAATCGCCGAGTCGTATCGCAGGGACCACAGTCACGATTCGACGAGCGACCGCGATCGAAGTACGCTCGCAGGTGCCGTCGTTCGGGCCGACTGCGTCGTCGACGGGCTGGCCTACGAGCACTGTCGCGTCGGCGGAACCGATGCAACCGATAGCGTCGGCTCGCTCCTCGAGACGGCGTGTCGTCCCGACGTGCAATACGTCCTGCTCGGTGCCATCGCCCCGGCCTGGTACAATTTTTTCGACCTCGAACGGATTCACGAGGCCGCGGCTCGTCCAGTGATCGCCGTCACGTTCGAGTCGAGTTCAGGACTCGAATCGGGGCTTCGTGACGCGTTTTCGGGTCCCGAACTTCGGCAGCGGCTCGCGGTCTATCGGCGGTTGCCGGCGCGAACCGAACTGACGGTCAACGGTGAGACGGTCTACGCGCGGTATCTGGGATGCGATCGCGACGAGGCCGTCTCCGTTCTTCGGGCGTTTACGCCGGACGGCGGGCGTCCAGAGCCGCTTCGCGTCGCGCGGCTTGCGGCGCGGGCCGGCGATTCGTACGTCGATGCGGTCCGGGCCGAGTAAGTGACAGGAGTGATACGGACTGCTGTCAGTCATTTCCGACGCAACCGCGCCCGTCCTGTGGTTGCGCCGGCAAATCGTTACAGCAGACCGTATGAGTCACCGCGAGCCGTTAGCGAGTGCGCACAGGCCGGCGACCTCGAGGAGCCGCGGCGAGAGTCGGCGGCTGACGTGACCACGGTGAGCGAGCGTTCGGCTACCGAGACAGCAGCTGCGACCCGAAAGACGTAGTAGGTGGCCCGCGGACCCACACCCATGGGAGAGATGGAGGACTTCTGTGTCACCGAGTGTACGCGCTGTCCAGCACTCGTCGACTCACGCAGCCAAATCGTCAACGGCACCGGCCCCGAGGATGCCGATATCCTGTTCGTCGGCGAGGGACCAGGTGCACAGGAGGACAGCCAAGGCGAACCGTTCGTCGGCCGCAGCGGCTCCGTCCTCGACGACCAGCTCCGAATCGTCGGCCTCGATCGCGACTCGGTTCGCATCACAAACTGCGTTCGCTGTCGCCCGCCTGAGAACCGCGATCCCAATACGGACGAACTCGAGAACTGTCGAGGTTACCTCGAGCAAGAAATCGACCTGCTCGACCCAGACGTAATCGTCACGCTCGGGAAGGTCCCGAGCGAACACCTGCTCGACCGCTCGGTTGCCGTCACGAAAGAGGCCGGCTCCGTCGAGGAGATTCGTCTCGGCGGCACGCCCCGCCGGCTGCTGATCTGCGTCCATCCGGCGGCGACGCTGTACGATCGGAGCCAGGAGGAGACGTTCGAATCGGCGCTCGAACGCGCCGCCGACCTCGCCGGTGTCGACGGCAGCGCCGGTGGACAGACGCGACTCGACGGCTTCTAACGGCTCTAGACTTCGTCCCGATCCGTAAACGTATACCGCCGGGCGATTTGCCCCTCCTCGAGTTCGTGAACGTCGGCGAAGTCGAACTCGACGCGCTCGCCGTCCTGCACGCCGGAGAACGTACCCCGAACCGCTGCAGTGGTCCCGTCGACGAGGACGTCGTGGATTTCGTGGCTGCCGTCTTCGAGGGGGCGACCGGTCAGATAGAACTCGCGGAGCTCCTCGCGACCGGTGATCGCGCCCTGGCCGGGGCGTTCGTATCGAACGTCGTCGGTGAAGAGCGAGACGAGTTCGTCGTAGCGTTCGGCGTCGACGGCGTCGTAGTAGTCGCGGACGACGGCTTCCGGGTCTGCGTCGGCGGCATCAGTGTCGGTATCTGCCATACGGGAGCATCGTTGTCGGGAAGCCTAATGGCTGTGTTTTCCGGAGTTGCGGGGGAAGAGTTGCGAGTTATAAGCCGAGAGCCGCGAATCGTGCGTCGAACATTGCGCGAATGGCAATACACTTCAACGCGCCGCGTTGAGTTCAGGTATGAGCACCCTTGCTGCTGACACCGAGCAGTCCCTGGCCTCCGTCGTCGTCGTCGACTACGGACTGGGGAACCTGCGAAGCGTCACGCGCGGGTTAGAACGGGCGGGTGCCGACGTCGAGATCACCGACGATCCGGATGCGTTCGAAGACGCTGACGGCGTCGTGTTACCCGGCGTCGGCGCGTTCCGCGAGGGCGTCGAGAACGCCGCCCCGATCCGCGAGGACCTCCTCGCGGTCGCCGAGCGCGGTCAGCCGCTGTTTGGCATCTGCCTCGGCATGCAGATGCTCCTGACCGCGAGCGAGGAGGGCGCAACCGACGGCGAGGCCGCCGTCGAAGGACTCGACCTCATCCCCGGAACCAACGTCCGATTCGACGACGGACAGAAAGTCCCGCACATGGGCTGGAACGAACTCGCCGTCGAGCGCGATCACCCGCTCGTCGAGGGTATCGACGGGGAGTACGCCTATTTCGTCCACTCCTACTACGCGGTACCGGACGACGAGTTCAGCGCGCTCGCGAGCACCGACTACGAGCGCGAGTTCCCGTCGATCGTTGCCAACGAGGCGGGCACCGTCTTCGGGACGCAGTTCCACCCCGAGAAGAGCGGCGAGACGGGGTTACAGATTCTACGGAATTTCGTGGAGATTTGCGCTGACGCCGACACCGATACCGACTCGTAGGAACATTCACCAGCGCGGCTGTTTTCGCTCAGAGGGAATCCTGGGACTGGAGACTCGAAGCGATCGATCGCGGTCTCACCGCGACTCCTGCTGCACTCGAACGCCGTACCGCTCGAGCGCCGCCACCACCTGCGGCGTATCGCACGCCCCGAGCATATCGACCGCGGTGAGCTGTGGCTGAAACGGCGGCAGCCGGCTGGTGGCCATCTCGGCGAAACTCGGGCCCAAATCGCGCGTCACGACCCGGTCGACACCGTCTCCGTCGGCGCCTTGGCGGCGTCGTGGTGGCCACAGAGAAAGCGCACCGCCGGATGCGGCCCGTCGCCGGCCGGAACGTAGCAGTTCGCCGTGACGTGGAAATTCGGTCGGCTCTCGAACATGACCGACTCGATGCGGTAGCCGTCCCGTCGGACGAGTTCAGCCGTCCGGACCGTCGGCTCGGTGACGCGGTCGGGAAGGCCGCCGAGACGCGACCGAAACAGCGTTCGTAGCCGGTTGCGCCGCTCCTCGAACGTAGCGCGGGAGTCGACCGTTTCTCGGCGCGCTCAGCTTCGAAATGTACGGCTGCTCGCGTGGAGATGTATCGCGGGAGTTGGTCGGCAACGTCGACGTACCCGTCCACGGCGGGCCCAAATCCGTCCATGGGCCCGCAATTATATGACAGCGGTGATAATTGTTCGGTGAGCGGTCCCGGCGACAGGCGATGGCGGCGCGCTCACGATGGCTGATCGCTTTTGTTTCTCACGCGCGTACGACACGACAACATGAGTCGGCTCCAGCGCCAGGTCAGCCTCGTGCTCGGACTCGTCTTGTTCGTCGTCTTCGGCGTCACCATCACCGGCGACTTGCTCGCGGTCGAGCGGGGTCTCATGCCGCTGCCTGAACTCGGAACCGGAACTGGGCCCGGACCCGGACCGGGCGTCGATGAGAGGGCCGACAGACCGATCCACCCCGAGGGCGCGCCACTCGCGCCGCTGTCAGTCGTCGGAGCCGTACTGGTCCTCCTTGGGACGAGTTCACTGTTCGTCGCCGGGTGGCGCGAATCGGTACGGCTCGCGGGCAGAGAGATCGGCTGGTGGCAGTGGATGAACGTCGGATTCTGCCTGCTGGCGCTCGGCTGGATCGGGCCGTTGCTTTCGACGGTTCAACCGGAGATGATGTCCGGGCTCGTGGCCCTTGCCGTCGCCGTTGCGACGCTGGTGTTTGGAGCCGTTCGACTCACTCGAGAGCCGCCAGCGGAAATGGCTGACGGCGACCCGTTTCCGGTCGAAACGGCGACGACGGTCATCGTCAGCGGTGTGCTGGTGATCTTCTCGGTTCTGTATGTCCAGCTCTTTTTCGGTCTCCACTGACGCTGCGCCGCGGAAAATCACCCCACTCCGCCCCAGCCCGCTTCTCACACGTTCACAGTCACGGTCGCAGACAGCGGACAGCCACAGTCCCACTCACAGTCACAGCAGCTCTCGAACGTCCGAATACCACATATCGTGATAGTCGACGTGACCCACCCGTCGAGCGATCGCAACCGCGAGAACGTGCCAGCAGAGGTCGGTCGGGTCGTCGGCATCGAGATTGAACTCGCTATCCTTGCAGGTACAGCCGCCGTCCTCGACGATGTACTCGTCGTCGTAGCCGACGACGATCGTAAAGTCGCGGTAGGTCTTGACCCGGTTCTCGCCGACGGCCTCGATCGCCCGGACGCCGCGATCACCGTGGAGACGCGAAATTTGATCGACGAGTTCGGGCGTCAACTCGCTGGTTTCCTCGAGTCGGGCCTGCCAGCGCTCGACGGGCGTCGCATCCGGCACAGTCGTGACTGTGTCCCGGACTGTAAAGTCGGTTTGGTTGTCCGCGCGCCACGGACACCGGCAGGCCAGACCACGTCGCTTTTCGTCCGCTACCGACGAGAATCACTATGCGCGTCACCGAGGGTGAACTCGAACTCGAGGTCCCCGGAGAGCAGACGGACGGTATCGAGGAGTCGGTGTTCTACAACCCGCGCCAAGAACTGAATCGAGATCTGACGATCGCGACGTTGCGAGCCTACCGCGAGCGGGAGGACCGCGCAGAAACCTATCTCGACGCGATGACCGCCAGCGGAATCCGCGGTGTTCGAGCCGCCGCAGACGGCTGGGACGTGACCTGCTGTGACGTCAACGAGGACGCGGTCGAACTCGCACGGGCGAATCTCGCTCGCAACGACTGCGAGTCACGAGCGACCGTCGAACACCGCAACGTCAACGCCCTCATGCACGAGCAGGTCTTCGACGTGATCGACCTCGACCCCTACGGAACGCCGATGCCCTTCGCCGACGCCGCGTTCGCGAACTGCCGCGACCTGGTCTGTGTCACCGCGACCGACACCGCCCCGCTGTGTGGCGCACACTTCAACAGCGGCGTCCGGTCGTACTCCGCAGTACCCCGAAACACCGACTACCACGCCGAAATGGGCGTCCGCATCCTCCTCTCCGCGCTCGCCCGCAGCGCCGCCCGCTTCGACGTCGGCGTCGAACCCGTCCTCACCCACGCGACCAGCCACTACGTCCGAACCTACCTCGAACTCGAGCACAAGGCCACCGCCGCCGACGCCGCGATCGACACCCTCGGCCACATCTCCCACTGCGAGGACTGCCTCTACCGCGAACACGAGTTCGGGCTGCACGCAGATCCGATCGAGGAGTGCCCCCACTGCGGCGGGAATCGTATGCTCACCGCGGGACCCGTCTGGCTCGGCTCGGTCTGCGATTCGGAGTTCGTCGCCGCGGTTCGCGACGAAGTCCCCGACGCGTTCGGTACGGCCGAGAAGGCGCGGGATTTGTGCACGACGCTCGAAACTGAACTCGACGAGCCGACCCACTACGACCAGCACAAACTCTGTCGCAACTGGGGACTCCCCGCGAACGCGATGGACGAGTTCCTGACCGACCTGCGGGACGCGGGCTATGCCGCCTCCCGGGCCCACTACGGCGGCACGACGTTCAAGACGGACGCGAGCGTCGGGGAGATCCGCGAGGCGACGGCGGCGAGCCTCGAGTGATCGAGTGAGGCCCTGAAGCCGCGCCCCACCCGTATTTGGTCGCTCCCCGCGTCTAGACGCACGTGCTCGATCGCAGGGAAGCTGAACTCGAGACGGCGAGACGGATCGTCAGCCTCGCACGGACCCAACAATTGACGCTGCTGTCGGCCGGCGTCGCCTTCTACGCGTTCATCTCGCTCGTCCCGCTGATGTTGCTCGCACTCGGCGTCGCCGCGACGCTGGGTGGAGAAACGCTCGCGAACCGAATAACGACCGCAGCGAACGACGTTCTCACGCCGGCGGCCCAAGAGTTGCTCGCCGAAACGATCGTCGACGAGACGGGTCGCCAGAGCGCGACCGTCGTCGGGGCGCTTGGCGTGCTCTGGGGCTCGAGTCGTGTGTTCCGCGGACTCGATCGGGCGTTCTCGGCGGTGTACGGAACGGTGGCGTCGAAGTCGTTTCTGGATACGTTCTGGGACGCCATGGTCGTCCTGCTCGTGATCGCGGTCGGGCTCACGCTGGTCGGCACGCTCGAAGTACTGGTCGAGTTCGTCCCACTGCTTCGCGTCATCGGGCCGCTGTTTATCGTGCTCGGCCTGTTCGTCACGTTTCTCCCGCTGTACGTCGTGTTTCCCGACGCGGGCGTCGACGTTCGCGAGGCGACGCCGGGAGCGCTTCTCGCCGCGGTCGGCTGGTATGTGCTGAGTCACGCCTTCTCGCTGTACGTCGAGTTCGCCGGCGGCTACGCACTGTATGGGGCCCTCGGAGCTGTCTTTCTCGTCCTCATCTGGCTGTACGCCGGGGCGATTATACTCGTCTTCGGGGCGGTCTGTAACGCGGTCCTCGCCGACCGTGAAGTGGATCGGCAGCTACAAAGTCCCGGCGCTCGACAGATTCGACCAGAAGCGATGACCGACGACGCCACGGGGGCCGACGAGGGGACGCCGGCGGACCGCTCGGACCCGACCGAAACGACCGCGAGCGACGGACCGGACGGACCGACTGACGAGTTCAGTCGCGCCGGGCGGGGTCGCGCGAGCGCTCGAACGCGAGACCGATCGGACGACCCCGAAGCGCTCCGCGAGGAGATCGAGCGCCTGCGCGACCGCGTCGATACCTTCGAGTCGAACGTCGAACGCCGAACCGTCGAGCGCGACTCCCTCGAAGGCGAACTCAAGCGGTACGTTCGCAGTCGCGTTCGACACAGCCACGCACACGGCTGGGGGCCGTATCTCGTCTTGCTCTACGGGACGCTCATGGCGATCGCCGCGTTTCGGTTCCTCGACGGCGGGTGGGCGATCCTCGCGATGTTTGTCGTCTGGACGTCGACGCTCGGCGTCTACATCCTCATGGTCCTGATCGGCGCGGGCGTTTCGCTGCTTGGCTTGCCGGGCCGGTTGCGAAATCGGATCGGGCAGTGGCGGTCCTGATTCTGTCGGAAGGCGATTTCGAACGTTGAAAACGGACCGAAACGGACCGATCGCACAAAACGGCGAGAGAAACGCGCCCGATCGGCGGGAAACGCTGTAGAAAACGGCTCGGTATCGGCTGATTAGAACGTTTCGAGGTACCGATCGAGTTCCCACTGGGAGACGTCGACCAGGTACTCTTCGAACTCTTGGCGCTTTGCGTCGACGAACTTCGAACTGACGTGGTCGCCGAGTGCGTCGACGATAGCCTCGTCCGCTTCCAAGGCGTCGACGGCCTCGCCGAGGTTCGACGGCAGCGTCGTGATGCCGTACTCCTCGCGCGTTTCCTCGTCGAACTCGTAGATGTTCTCCCGAACCGGATCGGGACACTCGAGGTCCTGCTCGATCCCGTTGAGGCCCGCGTGAATCATCGTTGCGATGGCGAGGTACGGATTACACGAGGGGTCCGGCGAGCGCAGTTCGACGCGCGAGGCGGCGGGAACGCGCGCGGCCGGCTTGCGGATCAACGACGAGCGATTGCGGTCGGACCAGGCGACGTAGACCGGCGCTTCGTAGCCCGGAACCAGCCGCTTGTAGCTGTTGACCGTCGGGTTCGCGACCGCCGTGATCGCCGGCGCGTGTTCGAGGATGCCGGCGGTGAAGGCGCGAGCCTCGTCGCTCAGGTCGAACTCGTCGTCGCCGTCGTGGAACGCGTTCTCGCCGTCCTCCGTAAAGAGCGAGAGGTGAGTGTGCATCCCCGAGCCGTTGATCTTCGGGATCGGCTTGGGCATGAACGTCGCGTGGTAATCGTGCTGGGCGGCGATGGCGCGAACGACAGTGCGGAAGGTGGCGACGTTGTCCGCCGTCGTCAGCGCGTCGTCGTATTCGAAGTTAATCTCGTGCTGGCCCTCCGCGACCTCGTGGTGGCTGGCCTCGACCTCGAAGCCCATGCTCTCGAGGCCGTAAATGATGTCCCGGCGCACGTCGCTCGCGAGGTCCTTCGGCGCGAGGTCGAAGTAGCCGCCCGCGTCGTTGGTCGTCGTCGTCGCGCGACCCACCTCGTCCTCCTCGAACAGGAAGAACTCCGGTTCCGGCGCGGCGTTGACCGTGTACCCCATCTCCTCGGCGCGGTCGAGAGCCCGCTTGAGCACGTAGCGCGGATCGCCCTCGAACGGCTCGCCCGTCGAGGTGTTCACGACATCGCAGATCAGCCGGGCGGATGCGCCCTCGTCGCGATCGCGCCACGGCAAGATTGCGAACGTCTCCGGATCGGGCGTCAGTCGCATGTCCGATTCCTGAATCCTGACAAACCCCTCGATCGAAGAACCGTCGAAGTAGATGCCCTCGGTAAATGCCTTCTCGGCCTGACGCGCAGGGACCGAGACGTTCTTTACCGTTCCAAGAATATCAGTAAACTGGAGACGAAGAAAGTCGATATTGTTCGCCTCGATCTCGTCGAGAACCTCCTGTTCAGCACTCGTAATGTTTCCGCTTGTCATCTTTCTCGTCGTGGTAGCCAAGTAACTCGCCGACTAAAACCCTACTGCTCTAAGCAAATCTTCGATCACTCCGTCGGAATTGTATATTCGTAAATTTCTAAAGGCCAGGCTGAGTGGATGGACGTGATGACGTACGAAAATCTCGATGCAAAATTAGTAAATGCCCTTCTGGGCGACGGGCGCGCGAGCCTCCGCAGCCTCGCCGAAGAACTCGACGTCTCCGTGACGACCGTCTCGAACCACCTCTCGGATCTGGAGGACCAGGGCGTCATCGAGGGCTACACCCCTCGAATCGATTACGATGCGGTCGGCTACGACGTTACCGCCGTCATCCAGCTCCAGGTCGAAGGGAACGCGCTCCCGGACATTACAGACACGCTCCGTGACCACCGCCAGATGATCAGCGTCTACGAAGTCACCGGCGACTACGACGTGATCGCTATCGGCAAGTTCAAAGACACGGACGGCATGAACGACCAGATCAAGGAGCTACTGACAGATCCGGACATCAAAGCCTCGAACACGAGCGTCGTCCTCAACGCCGTCTCCGAGAACGAGCAGTTCGAACTCGACGTCGACCGCTCCTAACGAACCGTTCGGGCCGCTCACCCGGACAAGTGGCTCGGCTACTGGTCATCATCGGCGTGACCGTCGGCGGACTCGACAGCGTTGTCTCAGACGGTCTGCTGTAACGATTTACCGGCGCAACCGCAGGACGGGCGCGGTTGCGCCGGTAATGACTTACAGCAGTCCGTATCAGTCCGCTCCAACTGTGATCGTTCTCGTGTGTATTCGCGGTCATAATTCATAACGTGTAATTTAGGGCCCAGTAGCCGCCGTAAATGACGAGCAACACTGCACCGCCGAGACGGGTTACGCGGCCACGCGCCAGCATGCTCGTTACGATGAACAAACAGACCAGAAAGACCGGCCAGTGAACTGTCATCACAGCGCCCGTCGTCTCGACCGAGTGAAGAGCGGCAATGAGGCCCGCGTTTGCGGTCACATAGAAGACTGTGCTCCCGACGATGTTCCCGACCGCGAGTTCAGGGCGGCCTCGCCGAACGGGCTCGACGGTGAGTGCGAGTTCTTCGATCGAGGCGACGAAACTCAGGACCGTCGCGCCGAAGGCGAGTTCGGAGATGCCGAACGCGACGAAGATGGCCTCGGCGCTGAGGACGGTGAGCAGCGAACCCGCGGTCAGACCGACGGTCGCGACGACGGCGACGCCGAGGGCGAACGCGCCACTGCGCTCGTCGAGGGTCGGAGTGAGGATGAACTCGTCGAGATCGAAGTCTCGCCCGTCGTGTGCCTCGCCCGCTTCCGACTGCTCGTCGGCGATCACCGGCGGTCGGTCATCGGTAGTGTCCTGGGGTACGGGAGAGTGACCGTCCGCTTCGTCGCCGGAGCCGTCGTACTCGACGGGTGTCTCGCCGTCGGTCGATTCCGTCGGTGGGGTTCGGCCGTTCGGTTCGTCCGTGTAAGTGATAACGTCCTCGAGTTCGTCCGCGAGCAGGTACGTCGTCTCGGATCGGCGCTCGTACCAGTAGATGCCGACCAGCAACGGGACGAACAGCAACGTTAGCGCGACGCCGTCGATTCGATCGATCGTTCCGCCGAGCGAGAACACGAACGCCGGGAGCGGGGCGAGAACGAGGAGCGCGAGATAGACGGTCGGAACGTCCATGCGGAACGGGACGAGCAGCCCGGCGATACCGACGGCGACGGCGAGGACGAACAGCGCCTCACCGAAGACGGTTCCGAGTGCGAGATCGGGCAGGGAGACCGCGGCTGCCGTAACGCCGAGAACGCCGTTTTCGAGGTCGACACCGGCGAGAACGACCGCGAGGAAGAACCCGGAGACGCCGAGCGAGACCGCGCTTCGGGCGACGGCGTCGATGAACACCTCGACGGAGTAGATGACCGTCACCACCCCGAGAAGGAATAGACCGAGGAAGGCTGCTTCCTGGGCGACCATACGCGTCTAAACGTGGGGAGACACTTAATTCGAAACGCCGGTCCGAAAGCGGTGGTCTGTGAGCAAATCGGTTACGCGCTGCGAGCCGATTCGAGATACTGCGAGCTGTTGTAAGACGATGTGAGATGCCGCGAGCCGATGCAAGACGACGCGAGCCGATTCGAGACGATGCAAGACGTTTCGAGACGACGTGAAACGTCCTTAGCCCGGAGCCGGAATCCCGCCGAAGACGAGCAGCGCGACGAGCCAGTAGGCGACGTAGAGGCCGACGAGCGTGTATCCGTGCCACCGGCGGAGTCGTCCGGTCGAAACGAAATACGCGGCGAGTCCGGTCAGTGCAATCACCGCCGGGAGGTGAAAGACGATCACGGCGCGCGGGATCACCACGTCTCCGACGAACATGATGACGCCGACGTTCGCCGTCACGGAGAAGATCACGCTCCCAACGATGTGACCGATCCCGATCTCCGGAATGCCCCGCCGGACCGGCTCGATCGTCAACAGGAGGTTCTCGAACGTCAACACCAGCGTCAGGACGGTCGCACCGAACACCGTCTCCTCGATCCCCCACGCCTCGACGATCACTTCCGAACTCGTCTCGAGCAGGATCGCCCCTGCGACGATACCGACGAGCGACACGATCGCCAGTCCGAGCCAGAACAGCCCCTCGTACGCCCGGTCGGCGACGTACCGATCCTCCGGAATCTCCTCCAAGACGGTCCTGATATTGACATCCGAGATCTTGAGTTCGTCTATGGCGACGCCACCGTCCGCTTCGATGCGCTCTGCGATCTCCGAGTCCCGAAAGACCGGCACGTCGCGCTGGAACTCTCGGGACACGATATACCCGAAACACACGATGAAGATGCCGACAAGCGCCACTCCGTGAACGACGGTTAACGTCTCCACGAACAGAAACGGGACCAGTACGAGCGGCGACACGGCGAGCAACAGCAGATAATCCCGCGGAATCTCGGCCGGGAACGGCCGATAGATCGCCGCACCGGCGAGCGTAATCCCCGTAATCGCCAGCGCAGTCCCGAGCGCCGTTCCCAGTGCCACCTGCTCGAGTTCTCCCGCCCCGAACACCAGTGCGATCGCCGTGTCGTCGAACTCGATGCCCGTAAAGACGATCGCCAGTGCGAAGATCGAGACGCCCAGACCGAGCGCCGCGCGCGTGAGATAGCTGATGAGCTTTTCGACGCTATACGTCAGTACGATGGCCCCCAGAAGTAGTACCACGTACGCCATCCACTCCCCCTGTGACTCGATAAGCTCTTCGAGCGCGGCCTCGATCATACCTATTCCACGACGAAAGAGCGCATATAGCTATCAGCCCGTATAGACGAGTTCAGTGGAATTCTATACACGGCGGTGAGACACTGCCGAGACGAGCGGTAGCACCCGTCGATACCTACGGCTGTGAACTGGAGTGATCCGTCTCGCTGATCGGATCGGCCTGCAGGACGAACGTCCGTTCCGGTGGCGGCGCGAGTTGCAACTCCACGGCCGCCGTGAGCTGATAGTACTTCCGATTCCCCCGCATATACCAATCGACCAGTTCGGCCTCCTCTAACGTCGAGAGGTGGTGTGCCGCCGTCTTGCCGTCCATCCCGATCGCGTCCGTCAGTTCCGAGACGTACTTCGGTTCCCGAGAGAGTTCCCGCAGGATCTCGAGTCGAGTGCCGTTGCCCATCGCCTCGATGAGTGACATACGTTCACATTTGATGCGTGCCCACAGAAGCGTTGTGCCGGTACGGAACTCGTACTTACCGGATTTCGTGTACGTCGGTCCAGGTTTATACCCGTCGTCGTCGTACTCCGTTCGTATGAGCGACCGCGTCAACGTCCCCGACGACACTGACCGCGACTCCCGAACGATTACGGACGGCTTTTTCGAACGGGAAATCTACCTGTCCCGACAGGAGACCGCCACGTTCCTTCGCGACCTCGCGGATCAACTCGAGGCAGAGACGACCGTCACCGTCGCCGGCTCGGACTGGGAAATTCCCTTCGACTACCGCGAACCAATCGAAGTCGAAATCGAGTTCACGAAACAGCGCGAGCGCGAACTCGAAATCGAACTCGAGTTCAGCGAGGCCGAAGACGGATCGGGGTTGTCGGTTCGGTAGTTATCGTAGTCTGGTCTGGTTTCGCTCTGCAGGGGTCAAAGGGTCCCAAGAGTCCAAAGCGTGTGCTTCAGTCAGGACGGAGTACGGAGTACGGACGAAAATGTGAATGTCACGTCGGGACCGGATAATGCGTGGTCGAAACGCGGGTCGAGTTCGGTTGCGAGTGCGGGTAGGGTTTTGGCAGTGAGTATCGCGGCCTGACTTACATCATGCCGCCCATGCCGCCGCCCATACCGCCCATGCCGCCGGCACCCGGTGCGCCGCCTTCGTCGTCTCCCTTGTCGGTCGAGAGGTCGCCGGCGGAGATGATGTCGTCGATTTTGAGCACGAGGTTCGCCGCTTCGGCGGCGGACGTGACTGCCTGCTCTTTGGCGTGGGCCGGCTCGACGACGCCGGTCTCGTTGGTGTCTTCGATATCGCCCGTGAAGACGTTCAGACCGGCTTCGACGTCGCCCTCGTCGTGGGCCGCACGCAGGTCGACGAGCGTGTCGATGGAGTCCAGTCCGGCGTTCTCGGCAAGCACGCGCGGGACGAGTTCGAGCGAGTCGGCGAAGGCCTCGACGGCGAGCTGTTCGCGACCGGAGACGGAGTCAGCGTAGTCGCGCAGGCGCGAGGCGAGTTCGACTTCGATTGCGCCGCCGCCGGCCAGGACTCGGCCGTCGGAGACGGTCTGTGCGACGACGTCGAGCGCGTCGTTGACGCCGCGTTCGAGTTCGTCGACGACGTGGTCGGTCGAGCCGCGCAGCAGGAGGGTGACGCCGTGGGCGTCCTCGCCCTCGACGTAGAACAGTTCGTCTTCATCGTCGCGGGTAAGGTCTCCGTGGCCGAGGTCCGCGGCGGTCGCGCTGCCGAGGTCGGAGACGATGGCCGCGTTGACGACCTCCGAGAGGAACTCGAGGTCGCTCTTTTTCGCGCGGCGGACGGCGAGGATACCTTCCTTGGCGAGGTAGTGCTGTGCGAGGTCGTCGATGCCCTTCTGGCAGAGGACGACGTCGGCACCGAGGTCGGCGATCTGCTCGACTTTCTCCTGGAGCTGTTTCTCTTCGCGGTCGAGGAACTGCTGGAGCTGATCGGGGTCCGTAACCGATACTTCGGTGTCGATGTCGGTCTCTTCGACCTCGATGGGCTCGTTCAGCAGCAGGATGTCGGCGTCCTGAGCCTCGGTGGGCATGTTGTCGTGGACCGGGTCCTTGTCGACGATGCCGCCCTCGAGGAGGTCGGATTCGCCGGTGCTGTGACCGGTCTGGGTCTCGATGTTCAGGAACTCGAGGTCGACGACGTTGTTGCCCTCGTCGTCCTCGACGGTGACCTGGCGGATGGCCTCGACGATGAGTTCGGCGAGGTGTTCCTTGTTGACCTCGGTGCCCTTGCCGGTCATCGAGGTTTCGGCGACCGAGCGCAGGAGGTCCTCGTCCTCGGTGTCGACTTCGGTCGCGATGTCGTTGATCTCCTCGCGGGCCTGCTCGCTCGCCATGTGGAAGCCCTTGATGATCGCCGTCGGGTGGATGTCCTGCTCGATGAGGTCCTCGGCGTTTTTCAGGAGTTCACCGGCGATCGAGACGGCGGTCGTGGTGCCGTCTCCAGCCTCGTCTTCCTGCGTTTCGGCGACCTCGATGATCATCTCGGCCGTCGGGTTGTCGATGTCCATCTCCTGAAGGATGGTGACGCCGTCGTTGGTGATGGTGACCGACCCCATCGAGTCGACGAGCATCTTGTCCATCCCTTTCGGGCCGAGTGTCGATTTGACGGATTCAGCGACCGCGCGAGCGGCGCTGATGTTGTAATCCTGCGCGTCCTTGTCCTTGACGCGCTGGGAGTCCTCGCTCATGACGATCATCGGCTGTCCCTGCTGCATTCGCTGGCTCATAGTCAGACGAACCATTGATTGTGATTCTACATAAATCCATCGCTATCGACGCATTTCAACTGTCGAACGAGACCCACCCGAAGCCGAGAAAACCACAGTAGTGCGCGCCGGTGATCGATCCACAGCGATGAACTCGTTCACGCACGAGGATGGGTCACGGAACGAAAAACCCCTCCATATTTAAGTATAACCGAGTCACGCTCGCGTCGATTCGACGAGCGACGGTGACTCGACACTCGGGTCGTTGACCGCGGTTGAGACCGGATAGGCGTGCATTTCTTCGGCCGGATAGGGCTGGAGAACGTCCGACGGGTCGTCGTCCGAAAGCCACCGCCGTTCGTCAGCCGGATCGAGAATCGCGGCCATCCGGTGGTGCAGATCCGCCACGAGTTCGTTCGGTTCGGTCGTGATGATGGTGAACGTCTCGAGCGGACCGCGTTCGGGCGCGTCAGCTGTGCCGCCGCCGAACGCGTCGAGGCCGGCCTGGGTCGTCTCGGCCCCCTGCTCCGGCTCGCGGCGGACCCACAAGCCGGCCAGAGCGAACGGCCGGTCGTCCTCGAACGCGACCCTGTAAGGCTGTTTGCCGTCGTCGGTCTCGACCCATTCGTAGAACCCGTCTGCCGGCACGAGACAGCGACCTGCAGCCGGCGTCTCGGGTTCGGGTTCGGGTTCGGAACCGGCGTCGGACCCGACTCCGGATTCCGCCGTTTCGCCACCAGGAATCCGCTGTCGGTACGCATCCCGGAAACTCGGCTTCTCGGCCACCGTCTCCGCACGCGCGTTGATGATCCCACCGGCATCGTCGTCCGCCCACGAGGGAACCAATCCCCACTCGAAGCGCTGGATCGTCTCCGGCGCGTCACTCGTGATGACCGGCAGCTGTTGGCTCGGAGCCATGTTGTACCGCGGGGTGAACGACTCGGCTTTCGAACCCGAACTCGAGTCGGCCGTCGCGTCGGCCCCGGGCGCGAACCGTGCCCCGAATCGATCCTCGAGTTCATCTCGCTCGAGGGTGAGTGTATAGCGACCGCACATACTGTCCCCATCGCGTGGCACGGCTAAAGCGTTGTCCGCTCGCGAGTGCGATACTGTTGCGTGCGGGACAATCGCGAGCGAAAGACGGTCTTCGTTCCGCGTATGTCCTCCTTACCATCACGAGCGCCGGTCGTAGGGCCATCGTTACGATAGGGATCCTCGGCGGAGTTCGCGACAGGATGACCGCAACCGAGACCGAGGGCGGCCGCTACGAAACCGTGGTCAGGCAAGACGGACTATTCGAGATCAGAGACCGCGACGAAGCCAACTGCTGGATCGCAACGGACGCGCCCGCTGAACTCGAGCGGTGAGGCTTCGGACGGTCGGCTGTACCGGTTTCCCGGCCACCCCAAGACGGGCGCGGATGCGCTGGAACCGACTGTCAGCGGTCCGTATGCACCGGTATCCGACGCAGCGACACACGTGCGAGACGTGGGGCTGACGGGTGGCTCCGCTCGGAGTCAAACACCCTCGGAGAGAACGTAATGGAAAGCGCCAGGACAGGGATTTGAACCCTGAATCCCAAAGGGAACACGCTTTCCAGGCGTGCGCCTTACCGTTCGGCCATCCTGGCTCACTTATCCGTAACCACGTCCGTCGTTTAACTCTTACTTTTACCGTCGGACGACGAGTTGGGGTCCGACCTTGCCGTCGCCCGCGCTGCGAGACGGTGCTCCAGAACGTAGGCGCCGATACCCGCCGCGGTTCCGACGCAGACGGCGATGACGACTCCCGCGCCGATCGACACCAGCGGCTCGACGACCAGGGCGTACCCCTGGAGGAGGGTCAGAAACGCCATCGCGCCGACCGCACCCCACAGGAAGGCTGATTTGAGCCGTGGATTCATGCGCTCACTGGAGTCTGACTGAGTCGCTGGCCGGTCACTCGAGCGACACAATCGCTTCGACTTCGATCCCGACGCCCTTCGGCAGCGCGGCGACCTCGATCGCGCTCCGGGCCGGCGGCTCGTCGTCGAAGTAACTCGCGTACGTCTCGTTCATCGCGTCGAACGACTCGATGTCGTCGAGGAAGACCGTGACCTTGAGGATATCCGAGGGAGCCGCGCCCTCGGCCTCGAGTACCGCGACGAGGTTGTCGAGCGCCTGCTCGGCCTGCGTTTCGATCGGTTCGTCGTCGAGCACTTCGCCGTCCGTCGTAAGCGGAATCTGGCCGGCCGTAAACAGCAGCGAGTCGTTGGTCGTCGCCTGGCTGTACGCGCCCACGGCGGCGGGTGCCGCGTCGGTTTCGATGATCCGTTTCATAGGCACCACCTCTCTCCGACCGGCCTTAAATGCAAGCGAAACGGCTTCACTCCGCGATGAGCGGCCTGGTTATGCCAGCGTATCGACCGGGTACCCCTCCTCGCGAAGCGCCTCGAGGAACGCGTCGACGTGGTCCGGACCGCGCATCTCGAGTTCGATTTCGACTTCGGTATCGCTCATCTCGACCTCCCGCGAGGTGCGGTCGTGGTGGATCGCGTAGATGTTGACCTGGTACTCGGTGAAGATTTCGAGCAGTTGTTCGAGCGCGCCGGGTTGGTCCTTGAGGACGGTCCGAATCTTCAGGTAGCGACCGGTTTCGACGAGGCCGCGGACGATGACGTTGGTGAGCGTGTTGAGGTCGATGTTCCCCCCGGAGAGGACCGGGACGACGGTTTCGCCCTCGTCGTAGTCGAACTTCTCGAACAGCAGGGCGGCGAGCGGGACCGCGCCAGCGCCTTCGACCAGCGTCTTCGACCGTTCCAACAGGTAGACCGTCGCGACGGCGATTTCGGGATCCGAGACGGTGACGACCTCGTCGACGTACTCCTGAATGTGGCGAAACGGCTTCTCGCCGACGCTCCGCGTCGCGATTCCGTCGGCGATCGTGTCGACGCCGTCGAGCGCGATCCGCTCTCCCTTCTCGAGCGATTTCGCCGCGCTCGAGGCACCGTCCGCCTGGACGCCGATAACGCGGGCGTCCGGGTTGCGCTCCTTGATTGCGGTCGCGACGCCGCTGATGAGTCCCCCGCCGCCGATCGGGACGACCACGGTGTCGACGTCCGGACAGTCCTCCAGAATCTCGAGGCCGATCGTTCCCTGGCCCGCCATGACGAACTCGTCGTCGAAGGCGTGGACATAGGTCCGATCCTCCTCGCGTTCGAGTTCGTGTGCGCGCTGGGCGGCCTCGTTGTAGTCGGTGCCGGCGAGGACGACCTCGGCACCGTAATTGCGGGTCGCCTTGACCTTCGAGATGGGGGCGTGCTCGGGCATGACGATCGTCGAATCGACGCCGGAGCGCGTCGCGGCGAGGGCGACGCCCTGGGCGTGATTCCCCGCGCTCGCGGTAACGACACCGGCGTCTTTCTCGGCGTCCGAGAGCGTCGCGACGCGGTTCGTCGCACCGCGGATCTTGAACGAGCCAGTGCGCTGGAAGGTCTCGAGTTTCAGGTGGACGTCGGCACCGGTCATCGACGAATAGGTGTGTGAATATTCCAGTGGTGTGTGTCGGGATGTTTCACGGACTCGGTCGATAGCCTCGAGAACGGCAGTAAGATCGAGCATATGCGTGACTATCGGGCAACTACTGTAA
Source organism: Natrialba sp. PRR66 (assembly GCF_034808065.1). Classification (NCBI taxonomy): domain Archaea; kingdom Methanobacteriati; phylum Methanobacteriota; class Halobacteria; order Halobacteriales; family Natrialbaceae; genus Natrialba; species Natrialba sp. PRR66. The sequence continues at coordinate 249,321 of NZ_JAXHGN010000002.1, forward strand.
GACTGTCGGGGAAGACTCGAGCGGGTGGCCCCACCCCCACCCCGACAGGACAGGAGCGTGTTGCCGGTCCGGCAACACGACAGGGAACAGGGAATGCACGGCGTGTGACGTGCGAGTGTAGACGGGAACGCAGGAACCATAAAACCCACCCCTCCAAAGTGAAAGTGAAATCGCCGGACTGCGGCGGGAAAGATGGGGTGTCAGACATCCGGCGGACGGCTGTCATCTGTGGCTGAAAGGAGGTGTACTATTTCGAGCATGATACGTCTCTCTCCCTGTAGGGAAGTGCAATTCACTGCATCGGTGCTCGATGCTCGCCAAAAAAGACCGATCGATCGGTCGAACGCGATGCCCGTTATCGGTCGTCGATCGGGACGAACTCCCGTGTGTCCGGACCGGTGTAGCGGGCACGTGGGCGGATGAGGCGGTTATCTTCCTGGTATTCGAGGACGTGTGCGATCCAGCCTCCGGCGCGACTCATGGCGAAGATCGGGGTGTACATGTCGATCGGGATGCCGAGCTGGTAGTAGACCGAGCCCGAATAGAAGTCGACGTTCGGGGCGATTCCCTTCTCGACTAAGCCCTTCTCCTCGGTGAGGTACTGTTCGATGGTCGTGGTGTAGTTGTACCACTTGGATTCGCCGTTTTCGGCGAGTTCTTCGCTGCGTTCTGCGAGGATCTTCGCTCGGGGGTCCTTGACGTTGTAGACGCGGTGGCCGAAGCCAGGAATCCGACGGCCTTCCTCGGTGGCCTGTTCGATCCATTCGCGGTGATCGAGGTCGCTCTCGTCGATTTCGATCAGCACTTCCATGACGTCCTGATTCGCGCCGCCGTGGAGCGGGCCGGAGAGCGCGCTGACGCCGCCGGTGACGGCGCTGTAGATGTCGGCCATCGTCGAACCGATCACCATCGACGTGAAGGTGGAGGCGTTCAGGCCGTGGTCGGCGTGCAGGATGAGCGCCTGGTCGAACGTTTCGGCGGCGATGTCGTCCGGTTCCTCGCCCGTAAGCATGTAGAGGAAGTTGGCAGCCAGTCCCAGGTCGGGGCGGGGATCGACTGGCTCGTCACCGAGGCGATAGCGTTCGAAGGCGGCGAGTGCGGTCGGGATTTTGGCGGTGATGCGCCGCCCCTGCCGGAGCGTCGCATCGAGATCCTCGGGATCGGCGTCCGACTCGGGTTCGGTCGCCGAGAACATCGAGACGGCGGTTCGGAGCGCGGCCATCGGCCGTTCCTCGGCGTCGGCGAGGCGTTCCATCGTCGAGAGCACGTCGTCGCTAACCGTCCGCTCCTCGGTCAGCGCATCGGTGAACGACGCGAGTTCGTCCGCGTTCGGGAGGTGGCCATGCCAGAGGAGGTAGAGGACTTCCTCGTAGGATGCGCCACGGGCGAGGTCCTCGATCGTGTAGCCGCGGTAGATCAGCCGTCCCGCGTCACCGTCGATCGAGCTCAGGTCAGACTCTGCGACCAGCACACCCTCGAGCCCTTTTTTAAGGTCGTCTGCCATACCCTGGAATTTCCGTCGCCCATGGAAAAGTATTATCGTTTTCTCCTTCTTACCGGTCAGATCTGCTGCTATCCGGTGTACTGGCCGATTTATGGCCGTTGAGTGGTTCTCACAATGGTTTGTGGGGACATACCGTGTCTGATTCGCTGCCGCGACCCTCGCTCAGACGGCGGCTACCGGCCGAATCGTCACCGATCCAGTCGCTCGACGAGTTCAACGACGTAACCGTTCGGGTCTTCGACGAACGCGACGCGGCGGTCGATATGGGCCATCGTCTCCGGCTCCGCCTGCACGGCCGGGTCCGCTCGTTCGAGCAGGCGTTCGAAGGTATCGTCCGCGCTCTCGACGCCGACGGCGACGTGGGCCATCGTTCCCGAGTCGATATCGGGGCCGCCCTCGGGATCGTACTTGAACTGGAACTCCGCGTTCTCGCCGCCGATGTAGACGTTTTCGACGCCGTCGTCGGTCGTGAACGACCAGTTCTCGGTCAGCCCGAGGCCGTCGCAGTAGAACTCGCGCGTTCGGTCGAGATCGGAGACCCAGAGCGCCGTGTGGATGACATCCATGCGTTTCGGTGATGTGTTCGAGCGGCAAAGCACTACCGACGGTCACGACGCTGTATCGGGTGCGGGTGACAAAGCGGGCAGTAAAAGTGGGTCCAGTTCAGTCCAGTACAGAAATCGATCGCGACGGAGATAGAGACACCGATTACAACTGCTGTCCCAACTTCTCGCGACTAATGCGCACGCCGGTCGGCGTGATGATCATCTGATCGTCGCCCTTGCGGACGATGTCGCCGTCGACCTCCTGTGCGACCTGCCGGAGTTCGTCGACGATGTGTTCGACCGTACTATCCTCGGTGCGCAGTCGGGTGATGTCCGCAATCACGATATCGCCGTCGTAGATCGCGTCCTTGATATCGATCGCATCAGCCTGACTGCCGACTTCCGCGATGTGAACCTGCATCGCCGCCGCGTCGGCTGAACTCGCCGAAACGTCGTCGAGATTCAGTTCGACGTAGTCCTCGGCGGTCCGGGACTGGCTGCCGCCGAGAATTTTGCTCATAAGTCCCATTGGCGTTACCCACCGGGGCCGCCAGTATAGTTCTTACGTCAGACGGACCCTCAGCCAACGGTGACTGTCGAGTAATTTTCAACGGGTTGAAACGGATCGGAGACGACGGCTGCGTGTGAACGCAGCACTGCTACCGCTTTTGAGGGCTCGTGTCCCCGCTTAATGATTCCAGCATCTGCCTCCACGAATCCTATACGACCAGGATATCCCTCGCGGATCTCGGGGAGACGTATGAACTCGTCGTGCAGGGCGACGAGGCTCTCCTCAAGCGATACGCGAACGCCTACGTGGCGGATTCGCTGAACGAGGCACCAGAGCAACTCCCGGATTCGGAACGCCGATTGCATCGTGTTCCGAGTCACGAGTTCAATCGACTGTCTAGCGCGGCGATTCAGTCGTTCGCGGTGAAACGGAAAAAGGGACGGCGAGTTAGTTCTGCAGCGCCCAGCGGTCGGAGTAAGCTGTTCCACAGGTACACTGTGCGTAGGCGTGGACGACATCCCCCTCGGCGTAGATGCCGCCAACGTCGTCGTTTTGCTCCTCGGCGAAAGCGAAAATGAACTGCGGATCGTGGGTGTCGCCGGAGGCGGTGGTCTCCGCTTCGGGTTCATCATTCGCTCCGTCGTCCGGACACTGTCCGTCCGTGAGATCGCCGTCGATGACCCCTTCGACACTCATTGCGGACTGGGCGAACTCCATGGCCTGCTTTCCGGTCGCTGCCTGGAACGCGTTCCGGCCGCGTTCCCCGTCGACGACGAGTAGAACGCCGTTATCGACCGCCTGGCCGAACGATTCGAGTCGGTCGTCCGAGACGTACGAGTCGGCCAGAAACAGTGCGATATCGTCGGGCCGGTCACCGGCCAGGAACTCCTCGCGTGCGGTCGTCATGCCCATCAATTGGCTCTGGACGTGGAAAAGGCCGCCGTTGTCAGTCGACATGGTGTGGTGTGCAGTTCGAAAACTACCAGTCGATTGAGACTGCAGGGAAAACTCTGCAACGCAGTCGCGATACTGCGACCGTTACTAGGGAGTCGGACCCGAACTCTCGGCTCATTTTTCCGATCTGTCTAGTAGCGTACGAATGTCGATTCAGCACGAACGCTGTAGCTTCCAGATGCGCGGGGTATCGTGGCTACATTGGTTGTCAGCGGTAATTACTCCCTTGACGGCCATAACACTTATCAAAATAAAACTAACCCACCAAAATAAGCTTGTATGTAGTCCTATTCGGAATATAACTAAACATACACTACACTACTCTCTATAGAATATTATATCCACACTATCGGAGACAACAGACAGTTATTATGTTAATTCAGATTTCTTGATTTATCTGTATTCTGTATGGTCGGTTCCCTGTCGTTTATACACCGGTAGACCCAGACCTTCACTCGACGTGACTGGTATTCGCCGTTCTCGGCAGTGCGTGGCTGGGTGACGGGCGATACCATTCACAAATGGGTGATCGTGCATGCGTGAGAATACACAGAATACTGAGTCCGTCTTCGAAGCACTCTCGAAGACGGCCGCGGCCGAGACGGCAGGGGGGCAATCGCCGTCTCCCGCCACAACCAACGGCCTACCTGACGATGTCGAGCGTGAACTCGACGACCTACTGGCACAGGCGCTTTCAGTCTTGCCGACCGAGGATATCGAGTTCACTGACGAACTGATCAAAGAGAACCTCGATGAGATCCTGCTGGTGCTCATCACACTCCACGATGGCACCCACGGGGACGAACTCCTGTCGGATCTGTCGCGGTACTTCGATACGACGTTGAGTCCGGGGACGGTGTATCCGGCGTTACACGCCCTGGAGGAGGCGGGGTATCTCACATTGCAGCAGAAGGTACGGACCAAAGAGTACTCGATCGCCGAGGACGCGACCGTTCAGTCGATGGTCGAAGAGACGATGATCCAACAACTGGCGTTCGGGTTGTTGCTCTCCGCGTTCCTGGCGCGGTACTGAGGTCCGTGATTCGTTTTCGAGTGCGTCTTTTCTCGTCCGCTATTCGTCGAGATTCTCCGCGATAGACGAGAGGCTCTCGCTTGGCGGTTCGTACGCGTCGTAGTACGCCGTTGCGCCGGGTTCGCGGAGCCCGTAGAGGTAGTCCGGTTCGACGATATCCACTAGCACTGAACTGCCGGGATCGATGCTGTGGTTATCGGCCCACTCGGCGAGTCGATCGGTGCCGCCGCTCGGGTCGCGGGCGAGCGACGGCGTCTCGTAGATGCCGGTAACAATGAGGGTGTCGTCGACTAGCGCGCGCTCGATACGGGCGAACAGTTCGTCGCCGTCGAGGACGATTCTGACGACTTCGTCCGCCGTGAACGCGTCCTGTTCGTCGGCGGGAAGTTCCAGTTGGACGCCCGTTGTGGTCTCCGTACACGTCGACCGAACCGTCTGTACTGACGGATGGTCGCTCGCAATTCGATCTGCCATTGGCGGAAAAATGTCGGCGGGTCGTTACTCGTCGGCGTCGTCGCCGAGGAGGTCGTCGATGTCGGTGCTGCCGCGGCCGACGATTGCGGCATTGATCTGTGCGACGGCGTCCGAAACCTCGCTACCGCGGACGGTAATCCGACGGCGTTCGCCGTCACGGGACGGGCGGAAACCCGTCTGTCGGCCCTCCATCAGGACTTCCGTTAGGTTCGCACCGGCGACCTCTCCGTTGAGCGGTCTCCCGGCGTCGTCGGAGCCGCCCGTGATTTCGAGCGTGTAGCCGTCGAGGCCGACGGCGCTGCCGTCGACTTCCTCGCCGATGGCCTTCCCAACGAATCGGTTTGCATCCTGTTCTGCTGCCTCGAGCTGGTAGGACGACCCGGAGTCGGGGTCGCCAACGACAACAGTGAAACTTGCCATGCACGGGAAAAAACGGTCAGTGCTCAAAAACACATCGAAACATAAGCCACATCGCGTCGGGATAGCGGTGATCGAGCCCGCGTGTGCGAGCGGAATCGACGGCACCGCACCGTCAACCGGAACGCGCTGACTCGCTCACAGGGACGGGTCACGCAGCGACGCCCACCACACAGAACCGTCGACACAACACGGTCACGGTTAGATATCAACGATCGCGGCAAGCTCCGATGCGCAACCAAAATGTAGATGTCTCGAACCCCTACACTGCCCATGCAACTCGATCCGGACCAACTCGAAAACCGCCTCCACGACGAGTTCAGCGCGACGGAACCGGAGGTTCGGGTCGTCGTCCGACAGGCGATCGATCTGGCGGAAGCGGGCCAGTACGAGGCCGACGTTGGCGCAGCGGTGACTACTGCCGTCGTCGTGGCTGAACTCGGCGATGCGCCGTCGGGAACGGTCCCCGACCGATGGAACTGGTGGATCGGCTCGCTCGAACTCGCCTTTGGCGGCTACGAACGGTTCAGTATCCGGCGGTATCGGACGTGACAGTGGGAGGGAACGAAACGACTTTTATGCGTTCCTGACCAAAAGGTCAGTAGTGACCGAGACCGACGTTCGTGACGCGATCATGACCGCAACTTACGAGGCGCTGTGCGAGCACGGCTACACCGATCTCACGGCCCAGCACATCGCCGACAGAACGGACAAGAGCAAGTCCCTTTTGTTCTATCACTACGACTCAAAGGAGGACCTCATCGCCGACTTTATCGGCTACCTGACCGAGTGGTTCGACGAACGCGTCACCCAGACGGCAGGCCAGCCGCCCGTCGATCGGCTCGCGATGATCGTCGACTGGTTCCTCTACGGGTCACCCGACGTCGACAACGAACGCCAGTCATTTCACACGGCCATGCTCGAACTCCGGACCCAGGCGCCGCACAACGAGCAGTACCTGGAGCAACTCCGCCGGAGTGACGACCACCTTCGAGAGACGATCGAGGAAATCCTTGCGGACGGAATCGAGGCGGGACAGTTCGTCGACCACGATACGGAAGAGATCGCGCTGTTGCTGATCGCAACCCTCGACGGCGCACGCATTCGCCAGCTCACGCTCGACCGCGATCGGTATCTCGACCAGGTACGTGCCAGCACGGTCACGCGGCTCTTTGCGGACATTCTGGCACCTGATATCGAGTTCCCGTCCAAACTATCTCGCGACGATATCTCTCCCGCTCACGTCTCCATCGAGTCCGCTTCAGAGAGCGAGCGGGAAAGCAATACCGACGACACCAGCACCGACCGCGAACCGAACCAAGACACAAGCACCGACCGCGAACCGAACCAAGACACCAGCACTGGCCAAGAACCGGACCGCGACACTACCGATCCAACGGAATGACCGACGGTCGACCAACCCACTAGCCACCACGTACCCAGCAAGCTATGAGCGACCACCCCTCCACAGACGAGCCGATTCGGACCGCTGACGACCTGCTTTCCGACCTTTCCTCCCCAATGCGGGGCGTCGTAGCCGATGCAGTACCACCGCACGAGCGCTCGCTTCCCGTTACACTCTGTCATCTCGCAGCTGAACTCGGCTCCTCGTCTCCCACCGATCCCGTCCTCGAGTCGGTGACGACCGCCGTCTCGCTCTTCGAGGGATATGTCCAGTTGAGACTCGAACTGCTTGCTGGTGACCGCTATGCGGGCGACCGATCTCGCGATACTGCTATCCTCGCGAGTGACTACCTCCACGCTGGGGCGTACGAAGCGATCGCTGACGCCCCGATTCCCGACGCCCGCACGCTCGATCTGTACCGGACGCTTACGTCCGCCTCGACGACGCTCTCCCGGCAACTCCTGGCACTCGTCGATTCGACCGACTCTCACCTCCCTACCCAGGTGGAAAATCGCGTGCAAGACCCGCAGTCGGGCGAGGACGCCGCGTCCGCTATCGACCACCCAACAGCGTCACGCTCGAGTTCACAGTCTGGTGTTCACGCACCCTCCCAGGGGGACCACTCCGACAGATCACAGCAGCCGTCCTCGCGCGCCCGCTCCCGGTCAGATGCCACACCTTCCACGCCCACGCCGCCACAGTCTCCGTCCGCTGCCACCAGCCTGTCCGCGCATCCGATATCCACCCTCGCCGCAACCGCAGCTGAACTCGGTGCCGCCGCCGTCGATGCACCGGAGGAGACGAGAACTTCGGTAGCGACCTACAGTCGCTCGCTTCTCGCTGCGCTCGCCGCCCGTTCCGTCGCGGCTGACGACGAGGGACCACTCGAAATCGCGCTCCGAGAACTCTCGGGTCAACACGACCGTGGACGATCAGCGGCCGTCGTGGCCGACGAGTTCACTGTCGTGTCCTACACCGCCATCTCTGGCAGTGAGCGAGACGGGGTGCGGGAGGTAGATGGGGTCGATCGTGACGCGGATGGAGCCCACGCCACGGACAGTGAATCATGGGAGCCAAACGCCGATAGCGGGGATCCCGCTCAGGTGTCGGTCTGGCCCTCGTTAGCGTTGGTCTCACAGTCGGTGCCGCCGGTGAGTCAGTCTCTGGAGCCGGAGTCAACGACAGGGCCGGGGGCCGAACCGTCGGGAATCGATAGAGAGATGGACGCCGATGACGAACGTGCGATGAGTACCGATACTGATACTGATACTGATACTGATACTGATACCCTCGAACGCGCACGAGAGGCAGCCGAGGCGATCGCTGTCGAGGCTGCGACGCAGTCGGGCGTTCAGCGGCTCCGAACCCGCCTCGATCGGGCGACACGCCTTCCGTTCGAGACGGATGGCGGGAGGTCGGGACAGCCGGACGACGGGCAGGAACGGGCTGTCCGTGACGATGCGGAGTGACCGCACGACGGAAAACCGATGTCGAGACTGAACTCGAGAACGAGATCGGGGACTGAAACCGCCAGCAATCACGAGAGACGAGACTGACTCCGACGAGAACCACACCGATATCGATACCGATGCCACAGATTCAGAACCAATCGTCGAAACGGCCGTACTGGCCCGCGTACCTGCTGTCCGTATTTATCGCCGGCCTCGGACACTGGTATCTGGGCTACTGGAAACGCGGTGCGAGCTGGTTCGGACTCTACGTGCTCGCACTCGCATTTTTGAGCGCACGGACGGTTTCCGGTGCGTTCGAACCCGGTGAGCCGTTCGTCGTTACCGCGCTGCAGTTCGATGCCGTAACCTACGCCGACGTTGCAGTCCCGCTTGCCGTGTTACTGGTCTGCCTTCTCGACGTCTATCTGCTCGGGCTCGTGACGGCCCGGTCATCCGAGGAGTCGACTACGTCTAACCTGTAGCTGTGCCGTGGTCGGGAACTTCGCCACCCGGTGTGGACGATACGAGCAGGGGAGCTGTACCCGTAACTGGACCTAACCGACGGTATCAAACGGCCTGACTCGCTAGCTGCCCGCAATGAATATTCGGTTCCTGGGCGGCGCACGGGAGGTCGGCCGGAGCGCGATTCTCGTCAACGATCGCCTCCTGCTCGACTACGGAATACAGTCGGGACAGCCGCCGCAGTTCCCGGAGGACGTCGATCCGGAGGCGGTCGTCGTGAGCCACGGCCACCTCGACCACGCCGGCGCGGTTCCCTCGCTGCTGAGCGGCGACGCCCGGCCGTCGATTCACTGGACGCCGCCGACGCGTGAACTCGCGCTCACCCTCGCCCGGGATACGCTGAAACTCCACGGCGGCACCTTTCGGTGTCCGTTCACTGAGACCGATATCCAGCGCGTCACGCAGGTGTCCGAAACCCACGGCTACCGCGAGACGTACGAGGCTGCCGGTCACGAGGTGACGTTTTTCGACGCTGGCCACATCCCCGGATCGGCACACGTGCTCGTCGACGACGGGGAGACCCGGCTACTCTATACGGGTGATTTCCACACCGACGACCAGCAGTTAGTGTCCGCCACGACCGCCCGCCCCGACGCCGACGTGGTGGTCTGTGAGAGCACCTATTCCGATGTCGAACACGAGGAACGATCGACGGTCGAAAGCCGGTTCGTCGAAAGCGTCGAGCGGACGCTCTGGGAGGGCGGCACCGTCGTGATCCCCGCCTTCGCTATCGGACGCACCCAGGAGATGCTACTGATCTGCGAGCGACGCGATATTCCCTGCTACGTGGACGGGATGGGAAAACGAATCACGGAGATGCTGCAGCACCACCCAACGTTCGTCCGCGACGCAGACGCGCTTCAGCGGGCGAAATCCCACGCCCGATTCGTCACTGGCCGCGACGGCCAGCGCAAGCGCATTGCGGAGCAGAACACGGCGATTATAACGACCAGCGGGATGCTCCACGGCGGTCCCGCGATGACCTACGTCCCGGCGATCCGCTCGAATCCCGTCAACAAGATCGCCATGACCGGCTACCAGGTCGAGGGAACGCCCGGCCGCGACCTGCTCGACACTGGCAGTGCCGAGATCGACGGCCGACGGATGCCCGTTAGCGCCCGGGTCCAACAGTTCGACTTCTCCGCCCACGCCGACCGAGCGGGCTTACTCGAGTTCATCAAGTCCTATCGGGATGAGACGATCCTCGTGAATCACGGCGACCGCTGTGCGGACTTCGCAGCGGAGCTCCGTGCCGACGGCTTCGATGCGAGCGCCCCCGAACGCGGCGACCGCTGGTGCTGGTCCGACGCCTGAGAACCCGGACCCGCGCGGCGACCCCACTCACAGGACGCCGACCGAACTCGCGACGACGATGCAGGCGACCAAGAGCGCAAGCACGCTTCCCACAGCCAGGGGAACGTTCTCCATGGCCTTCTCGTGAACCGCCATCGCCGCGTACTCCTCGCGGAACGCTTCCCGGTTCGCCTCGTCGTAGAAGTACTTCCGGCGCAGCGCGAACCGTTCGGTGACCGCACAGCCGGTACAGACCGGCTCGTTCTCGACTCGCTCCGTCTTAATGTGGTCGTCGCAGTTGATGCTGCCGCAGTTCGCACAGTACGTGTAGGTCGCGTCTACGTCGTCCGCCCCGCAGTGGACGCACTCCCGGAAGTCGTTCCTGGTCGTCGACCGTGCCGACCCGGCTGCGTCGAACGCGTAGCGATACGCGTACTCCCCGAGTTCGACGCGCGAGTTCACTCGCGGGAGGTAGACGGGATCGATCGACCGGATCGACACGTCCGATCGCGAGGGCGTGCAGGTTTTCTCGTAGTCGACGTTGTTGTCGCCGGTGTAGTGAACGGTCGTCGTGTGGGCCTGGCGAAGGCGGTCGACCGCCCACTCCTTGTACGCCGTTTCGGTTCGGCCGAATCGCTCGCGCTCGACCGCGGCGACGGTCGCGTCGAGTTCAGTTCGGCGGTCCTCGAGATCGATGTGCGGTGCGGCCCGGTTCGTGACGAGGGCGCTGCGCTCGCCGTGTGCGACGCGCGGCTTGTCGTCGGCGGCGTGGACGACCAGGTCGGTCGTCTCGTTCAGACTGTGGATAACGCCGACCGACGTTTCGAAGGTGGCGCTCGTGCTGGCCGAGATGGCGAGCATCGGCTGGAACGTGACGCTCGTCTCGGGCGTCGGAATCGTGGCGGGATCGATGTTCTCGATCTCGCGGACGACGTCGAAGACGGGCGCTGCAGGGCCCGTGTTGGGAGGGAACGGGGCGAGCGCCTCGTCGCAGAGGATTTCGATGCGGCCGTTGTAGAGGTCCATCCCGATCTCCTCGCCGATGTCGCGCAGATCGCTGCCGTCGAGGAGTGCAACGCCCCCGTCGCTCTCGGTGCCGAGTTCCTGCGCGTACTCTCGGGCCGGGCCGGTGAACCGCCCCGTCGTCGCGACCATGCCCCGTTTCGGGCCGTCGTAGTCGTAGGTCGCGACCGCGGAGTGGAGTTTTTGGACGACGGGGCGGCTGACGGTATCGGTGTGCTTGCACTCGACGACGACCGCGCGCCGTCGGCCGTCGACGACCTCCTCCATCAGAACGTCCCGTCCTTCGTCCGCCGTCCGTGCCGACTGGCTGACGTTCTCGTAGCCGCGGTGACGGAACACGTCGACCATTAGATCCTCGAACTCGTAACCGGAGAGGTCGTCTAGGAGTGCCATCGCAGATAGCGAGTCTTTCCGTGGCGGTGCCGACAGTCTTTCGGCCGCGACCGTCGGGCTGGCGGGTCGGTCGTGCCGGCACCGACGCTGAACTCGACCGGTTGTCGTCCGCTCGTCGGCCGCCTGTAAGGTGCAGCCTTTTCCCCGCGGGCGAGGTACGCACGACACATGAGTTCCGTCGAAACCCCACACGAGACGGCGCGGGGATTCGGCCTCACGGGCCGAGAGGTGCGCGTCATCGGCGGTGCGAGCGTGCTGATGGCGATCAACGTCGCATTGATGTACGCCTTCGTGACGACGCCGCTTGCGGTCGTCAACGACTACCTGTTCGGCATCGCGCCGATTCTCGGCGTGGTCGTCTACGGTGCGGCGATCACCGGCGGCCAGCTCGTCGCGGAACGGGGCGTCACCAACGGCGACACGGGAATCGCGTTCGTCGGAATGCTCCTCCTGCAACTCGCGTTCGGCGTCTTCGGGGCCGGCGTCCTCTCGATCGCGCCTGCAGACGCACAGCTTCAGATTCTCGGACTGACGGCGGTCGTCGTCGCCGTCGTCACGGCGCTGATCTCGGGGTACGTCTACGCGCGCAGTACGACCTTCGAGCACTGGGGCAAGTTCGCCAACTTCGCGTTCCTCGGTGGCATCGGCGTCATCGCGATCGGGAGCTTCGTCCTGCCGGAGTTGCTGCTCGTCGGCTTCGTGCTGGTATTCCTGGGCTTTCTGCTTCGGCTCGGCTACGAAATCTGGCAGGTCAGGGACAACCGGAACGCCTCGATCGGCTTGCAAACGATCGGCGTCTACATCGCCGTGGCCGGCGTTTTCGTCCACGTGCTCCAGCTCGTGTTGCGGTACGTGCTCTCCCAGGAGTGACGACCGGAGTTGCACAGACTGAGGCCGGTTTCGGCTTTGCCCTCTCGCTCTCAATCTGCGAAGTCGGTGTCGCCGGTTGGCTCCCGGATCGCGTGTGTTTGTCTTCTCGAACCGTTCGCTTCACTTGGCGAGACATCACCGCTCACGAGCGAGGAGACCGACGTGCACATCGCTTCCCAGCGTAGTATCGTTGTGCGAGGACCTTTGCAGCGTTGAAGTCTGCATCGATATGGTCTATTTGACAGTCCACATTTGAGCACCAGAACGTCTCGTTCGGGTGTCGATCTCCGAGAACGCCGCAGGCGTGACACTCCTGTGAGGAGTAGGCTTCGGGTACTGTCCGGACTTCGAGGGTGTACTCGGCGGCAATCGTTCGAAGGCGGAGATGAGCCGCTGCGAGGAGCCAGGAACTTCCGCAGTGGGCAGTTGGGGCAGTCAGCCACAACCACAGATCGGGTTCGAAGTGGGTGTCTTCGGTAACCAATATCGGATCCTTGCACGTGAGTGCGTACTCACAGATGTCGCGAGCGGCGGCGTCGATATCGGTGACGAGTTCGTCACGGCGCTGCTGGACGTACGCGGCGATCGTGTCGCGGTCGTACTCGCTTCCGAGCAGGCGTGCTGTTTGTGCCCGTAATTCATCGAGACAGGTACAGAGGGCGGTTCCGCGAACAGTATACGCATCCGTTGGATTGGTTACGGATACTGGACATGCCGTGTAGAGGTTGTGTTCGCCGAGATCGATGCCGATGGCGGTTCGGTCGCTCGGCTGTGTCGTTGTCGTCTCGCGTTGTCGTGCCTTCCGCGAGTAAACGGTCCCCGAGTCGGTGTTTCGGCCGTCCAAACGGCGAACTGTGCCGCGGTCTCTTGGGGAATTACTTTTACCCCGCGAAGAGTCGGTTTGCATGGTCGGAAATTCCTCGAAGAGATGACCCGACCCCGGCGTGCTAGGGACACGTCGGAATTTTGATCTGAAAGGGCCGGATCGAATTAGTATTGGTCTTACTCTTACAAATAGTTACCTAACGATTCGCAATCGTATAACAACACTTAGAATCCATATTCGAACGATTCAGGCTCGCTATCGTACGTATCGGCAGACATATAGCTATTAATCGAGCCACTGTAACCGTGGTACGACAACGGGCCGACTGGATGCGTCCAGTCGACGAACGCATCATGGAAACGATGCGCGACGAAGGCAATCTCACGCCGCAGGCCGTGGAAAACTTCGGCGTCTGTTCACGCAGCCACGCCAGCGTCCGGCTTTCGACACTCAAAAAATACGGGCTCGTCGAGCGAATTTCGCAGGGACTCTATCGGCTTACTGACGCTGGACGCGCATTCCTCGATGAAGAACTCGACGCGAGCGAACTCGACCCTCGCGAGACATAACGCTCGCCACTGCCGCAGATCCACACGAACTCCGTTCGTATCTGCTCGTTCCGTTTACTCGGCGTCGATCTCGTCCGGGTTCGCGTCTTCGTCGTCTCCCCTGTCGGCTTCCTCAGCGACGACCGCCCGAAACGCATCGAGGATCACCTGTTTCGTCACCGCACCGCGAGACGTCCAGTGGGTCGCGTAATCGAGCATGTCGTCGTAGATATCGGGCTTACAGCCCGCCGCCTTCGGGTGGCCGCCGCCGTTTACCTTCCCCGCAACCTCGTGGCAGCGGTCGAACTCGTCCGTCCCGCGGATCGACGCGGAGCCGGCGGGCTTGACGATCACCGACGCATCGGCTCCGTCCTCGCGCATCGCCTCGGCTACCTCGTTCTGCGAACACCGGCCGTAGGTGATCCCGACCGTGTAGCCGCCGATCTCGCGGAACTCGGCCCGCCCGAGCGCCTGCTCGATCAGTTGTTCCTTTTCGATCCGCCGCTCCGCGATGAACTCCTCGACCCACGCGGGCAAGTCAACGCCGTACTCGCGGACGACCTCCACGTACTCCGCCGGATCGGTCCAGTAAGCATAGTCCGCCAGATCGTCGCTGCGCGGATCCTCGCGCAGCCAGAGGTCGTGATCCCGCGTCACCGCCGCGAGTTCTTCGTACATCGAGTCGAACTCGAACTCGAGCGAGCGGTAGACCACGTCGGCGGTACACTCCTCGTCGGAGTCGCCGACGACGAGTTCAGCGCCGGCCTCCCGCACGGCCGCGGCGACCTCGTCGTCCCACTGGTGGTGGTCGTACCAGGCGACGCTGTCGGCGGTTTCGAGCGCGGCATCGAGTTCGGCCTCGACGTACTCGTAGCGGTCGGGACAGAGGTCGCAGACGAAGAGGTCGATGCCGTCGGGGCCGAACTGGGCGACGCGGGCGAGTGCGTCCTCGACGTTGTGGGGGCTGGCGGGGACGAGCGCGACGGAGTGAGGTGTTGGCTCGGGTTCCTCGAGCGGTTGGTCGGCGTCCCCGGTGGCGAGTGCGATGTTTGCTTCGTCGGCGTCGTCGACCGCGTCCGCGACCTCGCCGTCGTCATCCCCCCCGGGGTCCGGTTCCGGGACGGCCTGCACGTCGTCGTAGGCTTCTCGAATCAGCGCGACGCAGGCGAGGCCGTCGGCGTCGGGGTCCGCGATAACGGCGGCGTCGGCTCCCTCGAGTACGGCTTCGATCTGTTCGTCTTCGATGTCCTCCTCGAGTTCGTCGGGGAGGAAGAAGCCGGTGCCCGGCAGGACCGACTTGCGGGCGAGCGGGAGGTCGCCGCTGTCGATGAGTTCGTCGTACATGGCGACTAGTCGGATGTGAAGGGGGAAGTACTCGCTGGTCTCCGGTGGCCCGTCAGGGGCTGGATGCGGAGACGGATTGTGACGTGACAGTGACGGGTGCTCAGACGGGGGCCGTCGACTCGTCCGCGTCCTCGTCGGGCTGTTGCATGGATTCGAGCTGTCGCACCGTCAGCACCGGAACCGGCGAGGTGCGGACGATTCGTTCGGCGACGCTGCCGAGTAACAGTCGGTTCTCGCCGTGACGACCGCGCGTGCCGGTCGCGACGACGTCGGCGTCGACCTCGCGGGCGTACTCGCAGATTTCGACTGCCGGACGTCCCTCCCGAGTTGCGGTCGTGACCGCGTGGTCTGCGTGGTTCTCGACGGTCGCGAGCGCGGCGTCGGCGGTCGTCTCCAGCGCGGTCCGGAGTTCGTCCCGAAGTTGCTGTGGGGAGGCGTCGACTTCGCTGGCGTCGACGACCGAGAGGGCGTGGACGTTGGCGTCAAACCGGTCCGCGAGGTCGAGCGCAACGTCGACGGCCCGCGTGACGCTGTCGGAGCCGTCCGTAGCGACGACGACGGTATCGAACATGGCCGGTGGTTGGACGGCGGCCGGTATAAAGTCACGGCCCCCGACCAATTCTCCGTTCGCACCCCTGCGGTCACTCGGCGGTATCGTCGTCGAGTTCGGCATCGGTGAGCGCGTTCACGAGCGTCTCGTACTCGAAGTCGTTGACCGCCAGGGGCTCGTCTTTGAGCGTCGTGATGACGAACTTCGAACTCGTGCGGCGGATCTCGTCGATGGCCTCGTAGTCGGCGACGAGCGACTCGACCATCTGCCGGTTCGGAACGTGGGCGATGACGACGAAGTCCGTCTCGCCCATCGTGAAGTAGACCTGGTTGACGCCTTCGATGGCGGTGAGTTTCTCGCCGACCGTCTGGTGATAGCCCTCGTCGAAGGTCGCCCAGATTTCGGAGACAAGCGTGATCGACAGCCCCAGTTTCTCGAGGTTCATGTCGTAGCGGTCGTTCTCGAGTACGCCGGCCTCTTGCAACTGATCGAGTCGGTAGTGGACCGTCGATTTCGGAATGCCAGTCTCCTGGTGGATCTTGTCGGGGCTGGTGACGCCCGTCGATGCGACAGCCTTGAGGATTCGAACGTCCTTTTCGTCGAGATCGACCGTATCGCGTCCTGTGTCATCGCTCATTGTGGGTTCCTCCCGTGTCCGTCCTCCCGCGGGAGGACGACACCGGTCTCTTTCTACTCTGTCTGCGCAACTGCTGTAATTGTTTCTCTCGCTGGCAATGAACGCAGAACAAGTTCACTGCACGATAGATCGAATTGATGATTTTGATTGTCTATGGTCTCTTTCCCACATAGAATGTAGAACGATGTCTAATAACACCAGTAGCGATAGAATTTTATGCAATTGATCGTATTAGCACGTGTATGTCAGACACTACCGAGACCGGACTTGCACGTACGCTGTCCAAACGGGATACGTTAGTCCTCGCGTTCGGAGCCATGATCGGGTGGGGCTGGATCATCCTCTCAGGCACGTGGATCGACCAGGGCGGCCCCCTCGGCGCGATCGTCGCCTTCGTCATCGGCGGCCTCATGGTCGGCGTCGTCGCCATCCTCTACGGTGAACTCGCCTCCGCGATGCCGCTCGTCGGCGGCGAACACGTCTACAGTTTACGCGCGCTCGGACCCCTCGGGGCGTTCGTCTGTACGTGGGCGATCGTCTTCGGCTACGTCACCGTCGTCGCCTTCGAAGCCGTCGCCTTGCCCTCCGCGATGGCCTTTCTCGTCCCCGGCTTCGACGCGATCGAACTCTGGTCGGTCGCCGGCGACCCCGTCTACGGCACCTGGATCCTCGTCGGCGTTCTCGGCACCGTCTTCATCACGGCCCTGAACTACGTCGGCATCCGCCCCGCTGTCCAGTTCCAGATCATCATGACCCTCGTGATCGCGCTCGCCGGTGCCGTCCTCATCGCCGGCGCGATCGGCAACGGCTCTCCCTCCCCCGACCCCGCGTTCACCGCCGGCACCGCCGGCATCTTCGCCGTCATCCTCCAGACGCCGTTCATGTTCGTCGGCTTCGATGTCATCCCCCAATCGGCCGAAGAAGCCGACGTTTCCCCGCGCTCGCTCGGCCTCCTCGTCATCGCCGCCGTCGGCCTGGCGACGCTGTTTTACATCGCCGTCATCTGGGGTGCCAGCCGCGCCCTTCCCGGCGCTGAACTCGTCGATAGTACGCTCCCGGCTGCCGAAGCAATGGCCGCTTTGTTCAACAGTCAGACGATCGGGCAGCTCATGGCACTCGCCGGTGTGGCCGGCATTCTCACCAGCTGGAACGCCTTCATCATCGGCGGCAGCCGCGCCATCTTCGCGCTCGCCGAGAGCGGAATGCTCCCGAAACCGTTCGCGAAGATCCACCCCGAGTACAACACGCCGAGTAACGCGATCCTCTTCATCGGTGGCCTCTCCGCGCTCGCACCGCTGTTCGGCGAGCAGATGCTCACCTGGGTCGTCAACGCCGGCGGGCTCGGCATCGTCGTCGCCTGGCTCCTCGTCGCCGTCTCCTTCCTCGTTCTACGCTTCCGGGAACCCGACATGAACCGCCCGTACGAGGTCCCGGGCGGCACGGCCGTCGGGCTCCTCGGACTGGGACTGACCGTCTTCTTCGTCTACCTCTACTTACCCGGGGGTCAATCCGCGCTGCTGTGGCCCTACGAGTGGGCGATCGTCCTGCTCTGGTGCGTACTCGGGGCCGTCTTCTACGCCGTTTCCGAAGGCCACTCCGAGGAACACGAACAGGCCGCACTCGATCGCATCGAGCAGTTGCAAGACGGCTGATCGCCCGCCAAACGAATCGGTTCTACCAGCCTGCTACCGGGCCGAGCCTTTTTGTCGACTGCGCGCACATCTCCCCGCATGGACGACAGCGAGCCGTTTGCCGTCGATACCGTTCTCGCTCCCGTCGACGGCAGCGACGAATCCGCGACCGCCGTCGAGTACGCCGTCGCCATCGCAAACCGCTACGACGCCTCCGTCCACGTCCTGTACATCCTCGGTCGGGGGGTTATCCGCGGAATGGACGCCGGCACCGTCGACGAAACCGAGGTCGCAGACAGCAGCCAGGGCTTTCTCGAAGACATCCAGTCGATCGCCGCCGATGGCGACGTCCCCCTCTCGACATCGATCGACGACGGCTTCTCACAGACCCGGAAGACGCGACACCCGGGGAACGTCGTTCTCGACACTGCAGACGATATCGACGCCGACTTCATCGTCCTGCCGCGCGAACCCGTGACCGACACCGCATCCGCCGAAGTGCTCGAAAAAGTCGCCGAGTACGTCCTTTCCTACGCGAGCCAGCCGGTGCTCTCCGTCTGAGTCGCACGTTTCAGGAGAGATTATCCGCTCCCGTCCCCGTCCTCGCCCTCCAGCACGATTGCCATCTCCTGCTCGAAACTCTCCGACCCCGTCGCCTCGAATCCGACCCGCTCGTAGAGCGCAATCGCCGGATTGTTCCACCGCTCGACGGTCAACCAGACCCGCTCGATACCCACGTCGCTCGCGTGCCCGAGCAGATGCTCCAGTAGCTGCGTCCCGATCCCCGCCCGCTGGTACGCCTGCAGGACGAAAATCGCGAGTTCCCATTCGATCTCGTTTCGCTCTTCGATCGCCGCCGGTTCGTCTACGTCCGGCACGAGCGTCGCGTGGGCAATGACGGCCCCATCGTGGCGCGCAATCACGTTGACGCTCTCCTCGGCGATCGTCTCGAGCCAGTCCCGAATCCGCTCTTCTCCCGTCGGCGGAATCCCCTGCGCTCGATCGCTCGGATCGAACTCGTCGTACATCGCGACGACGTCCTCGAGTTCAGTCGTCAGATCGTCGGCGGCCCGGATCTCGATCGGGCGGCCCTCTCGGTCGTCGATCGTCGTCGGTGGCGACGGAAACGGTCCCGAGTGATCGTCGGGGTAGATTCGCGTCGGCTCCATTGTTATCGCACCAGTTTGACCGTCGTCGGCGAGTTCAGCAGGACGAACTCGGTGATCGGGCCGAGTTGAATTTTTCCCATCGGGCTGAGGGTGCCGCCGCCGATGACGAGTTGGTCGAACTCGCCCTGTTCCGTGTAGTCGACGAGGGCGCTGCCGGGGTCTCCTTCGAGCCGGACGAGTTCGGCGTCGATGTCGGCCTCGGTGAGGAGCGTGTCGGCCTGCTCGTACATTTCGTCCTGACTGCGTTTGGCCTCGGGTTTCTCGAGGATGGCGACGGTGAGGTCGTCGCCGACGGCCTGTGTTCGGTCGATCGTTTGGCGGAGCGTTTTGATCGATTCGTCGCTGCCGCCGAGTCCCACGAGTACGTCCATACGGATGGGTGTGGGCCGGGGGACGAAAGTCGTTGTGCCGGTGTCGTGGTCCGAGAGCCGAAAGTCGATATGGCGATATGGCGATATGGCTGTCGTGAGGTCGTTTCCCGGCGAGCGGTAGCGCCGCACGCTGCGACGAGAGAGGTCGTCGCGTTCTGGGGGAGAGTCTCTGATGGGGACTGTCGTGTGTCCGGGTACGTGACGATTGCGTGACGACGCTGTTAAGAGCGTGTGGTGAATACGATGACCGAATGAGTAATGCGGCGCTCGATGTCGTGGAGTTTCTGCTCACGACGAGCGTGTATTCGGATGACAGGACGCTTGACGAGAACGATCTTCCGCCGTCGTTCCGCCGGGTATTCTGGACCGGTGGCGTCGATGAGAGCGGTGACGGCGAGGAAAGCGGCGACGATGGTACCGGCGGCGCTGGCGGGAGCGGGAGTGCGAACGCCGGTCGCCGCCACGCCGGGATTCGTCGACCGCTCTCGGCGACGAATAGTACCGCGCGCGAGGCGACGGGCGTCGACCGACCGTGGGATGCCGTCTCCGAGTTGATGTTCACCGAGCGCGACGAGTTCTCCGGCTCGATTTCGCTCACTCAGCAGGAGATGGCCGAATCGTGGTTCGCAGAGCGCGTCGAGACGGAGCGATTGCAAGAGAATCCGACGCTGGCGAAGCACTTCGAGGATCACGAGGCGTTCGACGGGACGGTGAGCCACGAGGCGGCTCGCGAGCAGAACCGACCGATTCAGGCGGATCGGGTCTGGATCGACAGTCTCCTCGAGGAGTACTTCGACGACGAGGACGACGAGGACATGCTCGACCTCGTCGACGTTCGCGCGCCCGAAGAGGTCGACGTGACGCTCGACGACCTGGTCCTCACCGGGGATCAGGAGGCCGAAATCGACAAGATTTCGAAGGCGATCGAGCACCGGGATTACCTCGCCGAGATCGGTCTTCGAGAGATCGGCAAGTTGCTGTTCGTCGGCCCGCCGGGGACCGGCAAGACCTCGACTGCACAGGCGCTCGCGCGGGATATGGACCTGCCGTTCGTCGAGGTCAAACTCTCGATGATCACGTCCCAGTACCTGGGCGAGACGGCCAAAAACGTCGACAAGACCTTCGAGGTGGCAAAGCGCCTCTCGCCGTGTATCCTCTTTATCGACGAGTTCGACTTCGTGGCCAAGACTCGCCGCAGCGACGAGCACGCGGCGCTCAAGCGCGCGGTCAACACGTTGCTCAAGAGCATCGACAACATTTCGCTGATCGAGGACGACGTGTTGTTGATCGGGGCGACGAACCACCCCGACCAACTGGACGACGCGGCCTGGCGGCGCTTCGACGAGATCATCAACTTCCCGAAGCCGGACTACGGCATGCGCGCGGACATCCTCCAGGTTATCACGCGCACGATGGACATCGAGGAGTTCGATCCGCAACTCATCGCCGAGTCGACGCAGGGGCTGACCGGGAGCGACCTCCGGATGGTGCTTCGCGAGGCGGTGCTCGAGGCGTTGACCGAGGACCGGACGACGCTGACCCAGGAGGATCTCCTCAACGCGGTCGAGGAGTTCGAAGAGCGGGATAATCTGAAGAACATGGACATGATCGAGGGCGACCACGACGCGCTCGTCGCGGGTGGCGATATCGGAAAGGCGAGTGACGGCGGGCACGATCATGACCACGACCACGACGACCACGACCACGATCACGACCACTAACCGGCCGTCGGACATTCGTTTCGCCGACTGCGGGTGAGAGTCCGAGAGTCGCCAACGGCTGCGGGGAACAGCCTTTATGCGATGGCTTCGAATGTGCAGGCGATGACCGATGATGGGTTGCCTTTCGAGACCGCCGAGACTGCTCAGACTTCCCAAACGTCCCGGACTGCCCAGACTATCCAGACTATCCAACGGACACCGGCCGAACAAGACACACGGCCCGGGAAATCCGCACGAACTGACGGTCCGATCGAAACCATCGCCGCCCGCGTTCGAACCGAGTTCAGCGAGTCGATTCGCCGCCTTATCGCGTTCGGCCCGGCCGTCCGCGGTAACAGTACCCTCCAGACGGAAGCCGATTTGCTCGTCGGTATCGAGGACGACGAGGTGGCGACAGGAGCAGACGAGGCGACGGACTGCGAGCGCGCACTCACTGAACTCGCACACGACATCGGGCTCGAACACGGTATCGTCCTCACGGTACACGTTCTGCCGATCGAACGGTTCGAAGCGAACGAAGACCATCCGTTCATCGAACGGGCTATCGCGGAGGGGACCGAGTTCATCTCGCCGACTCCGGAAAGCAACGAGCGGTAACTCGCCGCGTTGCCTCGGCGGTTGTAGTCCCGGCGCGCTCTCAAGGACAAGCACGCCCGCGACCACATCCGTGCCACCCGAGGGGAACCGCTGATGCGCGTCACCCTCCTCGGAACCGGCGATACCACCGGCACGCCGACCGTGGGTTGCGACTGTGATACGTGCGAGGCCGCCCGAGAGCGCGGTGTCGAGCGAACCCGCTTTTCGGTCCACGTCGAGAACGAGCGCACCGGCGAGGCGCTGCTCGTCGATTTTAGCCCCGACTTTCGCTACCAGTTCCTTCGCGAGTCCGTTCCGCTTCCCGACGCCGCCATCATCACCCACATCCACTTCGACCACCTCGACGGCCTCGGCAACGTCTTTCGCGTACTCGATGCACTCGACGTGTACGCGGCAAACGAGACGGACCCGCAGACGGGCGAGAGCGTCGCGGAAACGGTGGCCAACGACTACGACTATCTCGATCCCATCACGGTCGTTCCGACGACGCCGCTCGAATCCGTCCGGATCTGCGGGTTCGACGTGACGCTCGTTCCGGTGGACCATCCCCCGCTGATCTGTTACGGACTCGCCATCGAGGATCCGGAGACCGGTGCGAAACTTTCACTGTCCGGAGATACGAGTTACGCCGTTCCCGACCGCTCGCGCGAGGTTCTCGCCGAGCCAGACTTGCTCCTTGCGGACGCCATCGTCCCTGCAGCGCTCTGCGATGCGCATCCGATCGGCGGCAGACACGAGAACGACGACGGCGTCCCACGAACGTTCGGGACGAAACACATGACCCGAGAGGGAGCGCTGGCGCTCGCCGACGAACTGAACGCGACACGAACTCGCCTGGTCCACCTCGCCCACTTCTATCCGGAAGCCGAGGCCTTCGAGGAGCCACTGGCACTCGACGGCGAGACCTACACGCTGTAACGCCTGCTAGTTGTTGGTTGCTTCCATGCCACATGATAAAGCGGCCGGTAACGTGACGCAAGCCAGTTATTAATGGTTGGCAAGTGCATTCAACGCTCACATGGAACATCGTGCTCCCCCATTGAGTAGCGGGGTCACTGGACTCGACGATATCCTTCATGGCGGGTTCGTTCCTGGCCGCATGTATCTCGTTCACGGCCAACCCGGCACCGGGAAGACGCTCCTCGGAATGCACTTTCTTCAGGAGGGGCTGACCAACGACGAAACGGTGCTTTTCATTCACGGCGAAGAGTCCCAAGACGAGATCCGCATGAACGGCGACGCGGTCGATATCGATGTCTCCGGCGCGGAGTTTCTCGATCTGGGTCCCGACTCCGAGTTCTTCACCGAAGACTACTCCTACGACCTGGTCGATCCGAGCGATATCGAACAGGATCGCTACACGCAGGACATCCACGAGGCGATCCGCGAAATCGATCCCGATCGGGTCGTCGTCGATCCGATCACACAGCTTCGGTACGTCGAAGCCAACGACTACCAGTTCCGAAAGCGCATTCTCGCGTTTATGCGCTTTCTCAAACAGCGCGAGATCACCGTTCTCACGACCGCAACGCCTTCGACGGAACAGGAGTACGATACCGAAATCCGGTCGCTCAGCGACGGCATCATCGAACTCACGCGCGGCGACGGCGGCCGCCGAATCAAGGTCGCAAAACACCGAGCGCTCGGGCAGCGAAAGAGCGACCACGCGATGGAAATCCGCGGAAACGGGATCGAAGTGTTCCCGCAACTGGTCCCCGACCGCCACGAACACCCCCTCGAATCGAACCACCTCGAGTTCGGTATCCCCGGCCTCGATGAACTCTCCGGCGGCGGGTTCGATCAGCGCACCGTGACGTTCATCAGCGGTCCGACCGGTGCCGGCAAGACCTCGACCGGCACACAATTGCTCACGCAAGCGGCGGCGAACGGACTGAACTCCGCCGTCTATCTCTTCGAAGAGGACATCGAGACGTACCAACACCGCTCGGAGTCGATCGGGATGCCAGTCACCAAGATGCGCGATGACGGTCTCCTTTCGGTGACCGAAATCGAGCCGCGAACGCTCTCGGGCGAGGAGTTCGCCCACATGGTCAAAGACGAAATCGACGAGCGGGAAACCGACATCGTGATGATCGACGGCCTCGACGGCTACACGACCTCGATTCAAGGGAACGAGGAGAATCTGGTCAGAAAGCTCCACGCGCTGACCCGGTACCTGAAAAACCGCGGGATAACGGTGTTGGTGACGAACGAAATTTCGCAGATCACCGGCATCTCGAACGCGACGAGTAACAACCTGAGCTACGTCGCGGACAATCTCCTGTTCCTGAGCTACGTCGAGATGGACGGCAGCCTCCAGAAAGTCATCGGGATCTTGAAGAAACGCTCCGGCAACTTCGAGCCCAACCTCCGCGAGTTCGAAATCACGTCCGATGGAATCCGCGTCGGCGATCCGCTGACCGGACTCCACGGTATTCTTCAGGGCGTCCCTCGATCCGGCGGACCAACGGATCTCTCCCGATACGAATGACACGACGACAGGAACTCGCCCGCGATTGTGGTCGCAGTCGGACGCTGTCCAGTCGTGTGTGTCCAGGCTCTCACACCGGTGATCGTGCATGGCGCTGAATCCACACGATCAGCAACCGACAACGAGCACGGTCCAGTTACTCATCGAGGAGACGGGCAACCGCGCCGCGCTCCGGAAACTCCTCGAGGATCACTACGAGATCCGCACGACGCAATCGATCGGCAAGGCCGACCTCTATCTCGTCGACGACCACACGTTTCCCGAGTACCACACCGCCCTCCAGGAGCGCGTCGACCGAAGCGATCCCGTCTTCTGTCCCGTCGTCCTCATCCGCCGAGCCGACAGAAACCACCACGCCTCGCTGCCGGACCTCCACGAGCGCGAGCCGCCCTACCTCGTCGACGACATCGTCGACGCACCGATCGACCGGTCGCTGCTCGTGCGCCGACTGAACTCGTTGCTCGTCCGCCGCGAGCAGTCGAAGGATCTGCTCCATTACATCTCACAGCTCGAGGCCTCGAACCAGTCCCTCGAGCAGTTCGCCTACGCGGCTTCCCACGACTTGCAGGAACCGCTGCGGATGGTCTCGAGTTACCTCCAGCTTATCGAACAACGCTACGGGGACACGTTCGACGAGGACGGTGAGGAGTTCCTCGAGTTCGCCATCG
Source organism: Natrialba sp. PRR66 (assembly GCF_034808065.1). Lineage (NCBI taxonomy): Archaea > Methanobacteriati > Methanobacteriota > Halobacteria > Halobacteriales > Natrialbaceae > Natrialba > Natrialba sp. PRR66. The sequence goes on from NZ_JAXHGN010000002.1 coordinate 274,269, forward strand.
ACGGCGCGGATCGCATGCGGAGCATGATCGACGCGCTGCTCGAGTACTCCCGCATCGACACGGAGGGGAATCCCCTGACGCCGACCGAACTGGACGACGTGCTCGCAGACGTCCGCCAGGACCTCCGGATGATGATCGGCGAGCACGAGGCTACTATCGAAGCCGAGTCGCTGCCTCGGGTGCAAGGTGATGCCGATCAGCTGCGGCAACTGTTTCAGAATTTGCTATCGAACGCGATCGAGTACAGCGGCGAGGAACGCCCGGCGATCACGATTACCGCCGAGAAGGCGGCGGAGGGTGCAGAATGGAAACTCTCCGTTCACGACGAGGGGATCGGAATCGATCTGGACGATCAAGAGCGGATCTTCGAGGTGTTCCAACGGCTCCACAGCCACGAGGAGCACTCCGGAACCGGCATCGGTCTCGCCCTCTGTAAGCGTATCGTCGAGCGACACGACGGGCGCATCTGGGTCGAATCCGAACCCGGCGAGGGAGCGACGTTCTCCTTTACGCTTCCGGCGGTGACTGACTCCGCGTGAAGGCCGCCGACAGGACACCGGCGCTGAACTCGCCTCTCATGCCCCTGTATCGTCTTCGCTACTGCAGCCGTCGCTATCACTGTTGCAATTCTCGCGCGACGTCAATCCCGACACGACTTTCACCCTCTCGTCCGTAGGCCACGTCATGAGCGACGACGCACAGGCCGAAGCCGGTACGGCCGAAGGGCAAGGTCCCGTCGAAATCTCCGAGGACCTCGCCCGCCATCTCGACAACAAGCGCGACGAACTCTTCGAGAAGTTCGAAATCCGCGACGAGTTCCCGTCGGCGGTGCTCGACGAGGCCGAGGCCAGAACCGAGGACGTTCAGGCCGAAATTTCCGACGAGATCGACGACCGCACGGATTTACGCGATCTGACGACCTGGACGACGGACCCGATCGACGCCCAGGACTTCGACGACGCGATCTCGATCGAAGAACGCGAGGACGAGTACGTCCTCTGGGTTCACATCGCGGACGTGACCCACTACGTCCACCCCGAATCGGCGATGTGGGAGGAGGCCGTCGAACGCAGCAACACGGTCTATCTGCCCGGTTACACGATCCACATGCTGCCGCCGGTGCTCGCCGAAACCGTTTGCTCGCTCGTGCCCAACGAGGAGCGACTCGCCCACACCGTCGAGATGCACCTGGACAAGGAGCATCTGGGCTACGAGAACATCGAGATCTACAAGTCCGTCATCGAGTCGGACGAACGGCTCACCTACTCCCAGGCCGAGAACCGCCTCGACGATCCCGACGCCCCGTTGCACGAGGAAAACACACTCGTCCACGAACTCGCCGATCGGATGCACGAACAGCGCAAGGAAGACGGCTCGCTGGTACTCAACCCCTCCCGCGACCGCGCTCACACGATCATCGAGGAGTGCATGCTAAAAGCCAACAAGGCTGTGACGCACACGCTGATGTGGGACCGCGGCGTCGAGGCGATGTACCGCGTCCACCCCCAGCCCAGTCCCGACGAGTGGTCCGAAGCCCTCCGCGAGATCCAGGATTTAGACGGCGTTTCGATCCCCGGCGATACCTGGGATGATCCCCGGAAGGCGGTTAACGCCACTCTGGAGCAAGCGCCCGGCCGCCAGCTCGATAAGATCCAGTGGGCCGTGATGAAGGTCATGCCGCGCGCGAAGTACATGAACGACCCCTTCGGCGGCCACCACGCGCTGAACTTCGAAATCTACGGCCACTTCACCAGTCCGATCCGTCGTCTCTCGGACCTGATCAACCACTGGATCGTCTACCAAAACGACGTGCCCGAAAACCTGATCGAACTCTGCGACCGCGCGAGCGACAAACAAAAAGACGCCGAACAGTGCGAACGCGAGTACAAACAGTTCCTCCAGGAAGTCAGCCTCGATCCGATGGCGGTCAACAACCGCGGGATCGAAGTTGTAGACGAGAGCGAGGCCGAGAAGACGCTGTAGATCGAACTCGAGACCGAGACCGAGATCAGGCCGAAACCGAGACTACAGCCGAAACCGAACCGACTCCGAACTCGATACCTCCGAGTTCACAGCCGTTTTTCGTAGACGAACTCCTCGAGTTCACCAGGTCCGTCGACTCCTTCGAGATCCGACATCTGCGTTGCCACCCGATCGAATCCTCTGGATTCGTAAAACGAGACGCCGACATCGTTGTCCGCGAGAACGGTTAGTCGGAGGCGCTCGCAGGTCGCCCGCAGGTCGGCTTCGACGCGTTCCAGAAGGGCTGTTCCGACGCCCTCGCCCCAGACGGGTGGCCGCGCGTACAGTCGGGCCAGGGACGCGACTGGGGGCTCGTCCGGGTGGCTGCCGGCGTGAGCGAATCCGACGGCGTCAGCTGTCTCGCGGTCGCTCGCGTGCGCGTCGCCGGCGGGCACGGCCAGCAGGAAGCGTTCGTCGTCCCGGTCGCTCGCGGTGGCAATCGACTCCTCGAGTTCGTCGAGTGCGTACCACTCGTCGATCATCCGCTCCACCTGTGCCGAGCCGAGGAACTCGTCGTAGGCGGCGTGCCAACTCTCGCGGGCGATTTCGCGAACGGTCGGCGCAGCCGCCGCCGTCGCTTGCCGAGTGATCCAGTCCATGCGCGACCATCTGCGCTCTTCGATAAAATCGTTCGCCCGTCCGGGTCGGGCGCGTGCCGACTCGAATTCGAAATCTGAGTCGTCGATTAGTCCTGAACGCGTGCGCCGACGCCGAGGAGCACCGCAATCAGGCCGGTGACGACGCCGAAGCCCGGCACGCGATCGCCGACTGAACTCGCCGTCGGTGCTGTCGTTCTCGCCGTCTCCGGATCGCTATCTCCCGCTGGAAGTGGAGATCACCGAGAGATATCCTGCCCGTGTTCGGAGACGACCGCTTCGACCTCTTCTGCAGTGACGAGCGCGGCGTCGCCCGGAATCGTCCGCTTGAGCGCCGCTGTTGCGGCCGCGTACTCGAGTGCCGTCGGCACGTCGTCCCCGTCGAGTCGACGGGCGATGAACGCGCCGGTGAACGCATCGCCGGTCCCGATCGCGTCGACGGTCTCGGTCTCGTAGGCGTCGTGATCGTGGACGACGCTGTCGTGCCAGGCGATCGCGCCCTCGTCGCCGCGGGTGACGACGACCGTCGTGAAGTCGTACTGCGAGCCGAGTTTGTGCGCTAACTGTCGCGGATCGCCCTCGAAGCCGAGGACGGTGCGGGCGTCTCGGGCCGCGATCACGAGGATGTCGATGCCCGGGAACAGCTTCGTCATCGTTCCCTCGGCCTCCTCGGGCGACCAGAGCTTGCGCCGGTAGTTGAAGTCCACGGCGGTCGTCGTCCCGCCCTGTCTCGCCGCCTTGAGCAGGTTCGCCGTCGCATCACGCAGGGACGAGGAGAGGGCGGGCGTGATCCCGCTCGTGAAGAAAACCTGTGCGTCCTGGATTCGATCCAGATCGAACTCGTGGGCCGAGGCGGTCGTGATGGCGCTGTCCGCGCGGTCGTAGACGACGTTCGTCCCGCGCGGGGAGCCGCCTTGCTCGACGTAGTAGGTCCCCTGTCTCCCGCGATGGCTCCAGACGACGTCCGTGTCGATGCCATGCTGTCTGAGTTCGCCGACGGCGCGTCGACCGAGCGGCGTCTCCGGAACCTTCGACAGCCAGGTCGCGGGCGTTCCGAGTCGCTGGGCGGTGATCGCGACGTTGCTCTCTGCGCCGCCGGCGTGAACCTCGAGTTCGCTCGCGTTTTCGAGTCGCTGCTTGCCGGGCGGGGAGAACCGGAGCATCGTCTCGCCGAAGGTGACGAGTTCGCTCACGGCTCGGCCCTCCCGAGCTGGTCGAAACCGTCTGTGGCTACCATATCGGGACAATCGAACGCTCCCGGTATAAGTTGTTCCGGTGTCACGTGGCCGCGTGACAGCGCGCTCAGGTGTCTGCGGCCATTCCGGGTGCGACCGGGTCGACCGCGATGACGGCCGCGCCGTTCTCGGGGCGCTTCTCGATCGGAACGTTGAACGATTCGAGGAGGGCGCAACTCGTCTCGACGTGGTCGGTGACGGCGGGAACGCGAACGCGCCCGCCCGCTATCGCGAGGAAGACGAGCAACTGGTCCGCCATGTGCTGGTCGACAGGTGCCGTGCCGTCGAGAAACCGGTTCGCGGCGTCCGCCGCATTCTCGCCGACGCGCTCGGCTGGCACGCCGCGCTCGCCAAGGGCGGTGAATCCGGCGAGCGAGGTGGTGCTCTCGTCGCCGCCACGGCCACCGTCGTCGATCCTGAGCACGATGGCCGATCCGGGACAGTCGCTCGCTACTGTCGTCGCGGATCGCTCGACGAGTTCACAGTCACAGTCACGGTCGCGCGCGTCGAGTCGTTCGAGTGCACCTTCGGCCTGCCGACGCGCGACGTTTCGATCGGCCAGCGCGGCGGCTTCCGTCGATTGCACGCGGATCGCGGTCGGTCGTATACGATCGGTCAACTCGATCGGTTCGAGCGTCGAGGGCGCGAGGCGGAGCGTCGCCTGACCGCCGCCGTCCGGGTAGAAGCCGCGTCGACTCCACTCGCAGGCCGCCGCGAGGCCGAACTGCCGGAGCAGCGGGAGCTTCACGCGCCGAAAATAGTCGAGTGGCGGCGACCACGCCACGTCCGTCCCGCCGGTTGCCGTCAATGACAGCGGCGACTCGAGTTCGGTCGCGAGCGGGAGGACGGCGTCGAACAGCAGCGTCACGCTGCCGGCGGTACCGATGTCGACGGCGTAGTCGCCGCCCGCGAGCCGTTCCCTGCCCGGGCTGAACTCGACCGTCTCCGATCCGAGTTCGGCACCCGATACGTCGGCAGCCGCGAGTTCGGCGAGCGTCTCGAGGACCGCTAGGTGCTGGTGTCGCAGTCCGGGCGTCGAGCGGTCGCCGCGAACGTTCGTGATGTGAACGGGCTCGCGCTCGAGAATCGCCAGTGTGAGCGCCGTTCGCAGGAACTGGCCGCCGGCGCTTGCGCCGTCGAGTTCGCGGACCACGCTAGCCACCGTGGCCCGGGTAATCCCGCTCGAACCGGTCCTCGATTTCGCCCTCGTCGAACTGGACGATCACCGGCCGGCCGTGCGGGCAGGCGTAGGGGTTCTCGCAGTCGTCGAGTTCGGCGAGCAGATCGATGACCGAGCCCTCGGTCAGCGAGGTGTTGCCCGTGATCGACGGATAACACGCCAGGTCGCCGAGGAACTCGTCGGCCAGCGCGTCGACAGTCTCGGCACCCGCCTCGCGGTCGCCCTCGACGAACGAGGCGAGCACGTCCCGGAACCGATCCGGGTCCAGCGTCTCCTCGAACACTGCGGGAACGGTGGTCACGGCGACCGTGCGGTCGTCGACCCGGTCGGCGTAGAATCCGAGTTGCGCGAGCGCGTCGCGATAGGCCGCGAACGCCTCGGCCTCGGCCGCGGTCAGTTCGAGTTCGACCGGCGAGGCGAGCGCCTGGGCCGACGGGTCCTCGGCGACGGCATCCTGCAGGCGTTCGTAGTTTACCCGCTCGTCGGCGGCATGCTGGTCGATCAGCACCAGGCCGTCGTCGGTTTCACAGACGAGGTAGGTGTCGCTGTACTGGCCGAGCACCCGCAGCGGCGGGAGCGAACTGAACTCGTGATCGCGGCCCGCGCCCGTCGCGGCGTCGCCCGCGAGCGTCCGCTGTTCGGTCGCGGCGTCGAACTTGCGGTCGGGATCGAGCGCTCGTCGGTCGTGCGCCGCGGGTGCGGCGTCGGCGCTCGAATCCGGATCCGTGTTCGTGTCCGTATCCGACGATGCGCCCGCTGCGGTGGACGTCGTGGGACTGCCGTCATTCGGCTCCCGTCCCGGCTTCTGCCCCGCCGCGCGGTCGGCAGAATCGGTGTCCGCCACTTCCCGAGCATCCGCCGACTCAGCCTCCCGCCGTTCGGCCGCCGACTCGAAGCCGCCCCGTTCGGTATCGTCGGTCGCGGTCCCCGTCGGCGTCGCCTCGGTCCGGTTCTCGGTATCGTCGGCCGCGGGTGCACCGCCAGACTCGCTCCCAGTCCCGTCCTCATCGCCGGCTGAACTCGGGTTTGATTCCGGTTCCGGCCCGCCTCTCTCTCGCTCGGGCGTTTGCTGGTCGGGTGTTACTCGCGCCTCGCTCGGCGCGGATCGACCCCGCGGTGCCCGCGAACGGAGCAAGCCGTGGTCGAGCAGCGCGCTCTCGACCGCCGCGTCGACCTGCCGGCGGACCGCATCATCGTCGTCGAAGCGCACCTCGCGCTTTCGCGGGTGGACGTTCACGTCGACGGCCTCGCCGGGGGCGTCGTGAAAGAGGACGACGAACGGGTATCGATCGCTTCCCAGTTGCGTTCCGTAGGCACCCATGATCCCCTCGCGGACCGCGTCCGCCGTGACGGCGCGGTCGTTGACGTACGTCGCGAGGTACTCCCGGCTCGCCCGGTTGGTCTCGGGGTGCGAAACGAGCCCGGAAACCCCCTCGAGCGGTCCGGGCGGGAGTTCGTCGCCGTCGGCTTCGACGGGGATCATCGCGGCGGCGACCTCGCGCCCGTAGACGGCGAGGACGGCCGCTTGGAGGTCGCCCTGGCCCGTCGTCGAGAAGACCTCGCGGCCGTCGTGGGTCAGCGAGACGGCCACGTCCGGGTTGGCGAGCGCGTAGCGCGTGACGATCCGGTTGACGTGGGCGAACTCGGTCGCCGTCGTCTTGAGGAACTTCCGACGGGCGGGCGTGTTGTAGAACAGGTCCGCGACCTCGACGGTCGTTCCCGCCGGACAGCCCGCGGGTTCGACCGACTCGACCTCGCCACCCTCGTAGACGAGTTCGGTGCCGGCGTCGTCGCCGTCCTGCGGGCGCGACCGGATGGTGAGCCGCGAGACGGAGCCGATGGTGTGGAGGGCCTCGCCGCGGAAGCCGAGGGTGGTGACGCCGGATTCGATGTCGTCGAGCCCGTCGATCTTGCTGGTCGTGTGTTCTCTGACGGCCGCCCGAACGTCGGCCTCGGACATGCCGCGGCCGTCGTCGGCGACGCGGACGAGTTCGGTGCCGCCGGCGTCGACTGTCACGTCGATGGTCGAGGCGTCGGCGTCCAGGCTGTTCTCGACGAGTTCTTTGACGGCGCTTGCGGGCCGTTCGACGACCTCGCCGGCGGCGATGCGGGCGACGGTATCGTCGTCGAGCCGGTGGATGTCCGTCTCGTCCCGTGGCGGTTGTGTGTCGCTCATGGTCTGTGGTGGGTGTGGTGGCGGCGGTGGTGGCTCCCGAACGCGGAGATCCCGAGCGGGGCGGCGTCGTGAACTCGTCTCGCCCCGTCTCCGTCGTTCCGATCGATCGGTGTCTAGTTTCCACTGGTGCTCGAGGGTGGTCAGAATTGCGGTTCCGTACCCGTCCGCCGAACGATGGAAGTCCCCGAGATCCTCGCTCCCCTACGCGCGCAGCGACAGCACCTCCTCGAGGCTGTTCTCGATCGCCGTCCGGCCCGTCGCCGGCACCTCGACCAGCGGCGGGCGAACCGCGTCCGCCGGGATCACTCCGCGGGCGGTAAGCGCCGTCTTCGTCGCCGGTGCGAACCCGTACTCGCCGCAGGCGTCGAACAGGCGTGACACGGCCCCCTGCAACTCGCCGCCGCGCTGGTCGGCAGATCGCTCCGTCATCTCGGCGTAGACCTCGGGAACGACGTTCGCGAGCGCGTTCACCCCGCCGTCGGCCCCCATCCGAAGCGCCGGGACGAGCAACGCATCGTAGCCCTGCACCACGCGGAACTCCGCCGGCGTCCGTCGTATCGTATCGCAGACGAACTCGAGGTCGCCGCTCGAATCCTTCAGTCCGATCACGTCCTCGCGGGTCGCCAGCGCGTCGATCGTCTCCGGTGCGAGCCCCCGACCGGTACAGGACGGGATGTTGTACAACAGCAGCGGCAGCGGCGACTCGTCGGCGACGGCCTCGAAGAACCGTCGATTGCCCGCCGGGTCGTTCGCGGTGTGGAAGTACGGCGGCGTGACGACCGCCGCGTCCGCGCCGACTGCGGCGGCGTCCTCGACCGCCGCAACGGTCTCGGAAACGCTCGTCGCGGCCGCCCCCGCGAGAACAGGCACCTCGCCACCAGCATGGTCGACCGCGAGTTCAGTGACGCGTCGGCGTTCGGCCGGGGAGAGGCTCGCGAACTCGCCCGTCGTTCCGCAGGGGAAGATCCCGTCGATACCGCCGTCGACGGTGAACTCGACCAGGTCGCCGAACGCGTCGGCGTCGATGTCGCCGCTCTCGTCGAACGGCGTCACGAGCGGACAGGTGATTCCGGACAGCGCTGCGGTGAGGGTGGGTGGCATACGTCCGTCTTCCGGGGCCGTCGACAAAACGTCTCGTGTCGGTGCAAGCGCGGGAGTCGACCGCGGGCGGTCTCGAAGCGGCTTACTCCAGTCCGAGGTCCTGGGACATCGAGTTCCCGGCGCGGGGAACGCCCTTCGCGGTGAGCGTCTCGCCGGTGATGAACGACGCGGCCGGACTGACGAGGAACTGGACGGCGTCTGCGATCTCCTCGGCGTGGCCGATCCGGCGCTCGGTCTTCTCGCGCGAGGGCATGTCCTCGCTTTGAATGCCGAGCGTCTCGGCGACGCCGGGCGTTTGAATCAATCCCGGTGCGATGCAGTTGACGCGGATGCCGTCGCCGGCCCACTCGGTCGCCAGCGTCTCCGTCAACCGGATGATCGCCGCCTTCGAGGCCCCGTAGTGGCTCTCGCCCGGTGCGGCGTGCTGGCCGTTGACCGACGAGAGGTTGACGATCGACCCGCCGTCGCCCTCGCGCATGACCTCGCCGACCAGTTGGGTGCAGTGGACGGTGCTGTGGAGGTTGAGGTCGACGATCGTCTTCCACCCGTTCTCCGAGATGTCCTCGAAGTTCGCGACGAACTCACCGCCGGCGTTATTGACGAGTACGTCGATGTCGCCGAACGTTTCGACGGTCTCGTCGACGAACGATTGCACCTGGTCGCGCTCGCGGACGTTGCATTCGACCGCGAGGGCCTCGCCCGGGACGTCCTCGGCGTCGGTGATCGCCTCGGCAACCGGCCCGATGCGGTCCATCGAACGCGAGCAAATCGAGACGTTCGCCCCGCTCGCGGCGAGCGTCTCCGCGATCGCCTTTCCGATTCCCTGACTCGCGCCCGTGACGATGGCGGTCTCGCCCGCGACACCGTAGTCTGGTTCGTGCATCGTGCTACCCGATGCCGCATTCGCCTATAGATTTACCGATGGAAACACAGCTGGTCGAAAACTGTACAATGGACGGGTTCGCGCGTCCTTCCGTCGAGCATCACTCCGATAGTTTCTCCTGCCACTCCTGGACCTTCGTGATCAACTCGACCGGCGGCGTCTCGTTCACGTCGAGTTCTTCGAGGTCGTCGAGGACGGCTTCGGTCTCCGGGTCGATCACGTCGCCCGTGTCGTCGTTCCGTTCCCCACCATCTGCGTTCGCTGGGCCACGGAACTGCCCGTTGCTCACGTCGAACACCGTCTGGACGGGGTCGCTCGAGTGTCCTCCCTTCGCCTCGATGGCCTTCTCCTCGCGCAGACGCTCGAGGACATCCCGTGCGCGGTCGACGACGGGACCGGGAACGCCGGCGAGATCCGCGACGTGAATGCCGTAGGATCGGTCCGTGGGGCCGTCTCGAACGGTTCGGAGAAAGGTTACGTCGCCGTCACGATCGTCCGCCGCGACGTGGACGTTCGCGACCCGCGGGAGGTTCTCCGCGAGGCCGGTGAGTTCGTGGTAGTGGGTCGCAAACAGCGTCTTGGCTGCGACCTCGTTGTGGAGGTACTCGGTGGCCGCCCAGGCGATCGAGATGCCGTCGTAGGTCGCGGTTCCGCGCCCGACCTCGTCCAGGATAACGAGTGACTCCTCGGTCGCCGTATGGAGGATGTTCGAGAGTTCGCTCATCTCGACCATGAACGTCGAGCGGCCCTGCGCGAGTTCGTCGAGCGCGCCGACGCGGGTGAAGATGCCGTCAACGAGGCCGATCTCGGCTTCCTTCGCCGGGACGAAGCTCCCGATCTGGGCGAGCAGGACGATGCAGGCGACCTGTCGCATGTACGTCGACTTCCCTGACATGTTGGGGCCGGTGACCACGAGGAAGCCCCGATCCTCGTCGTCCATCCGGATGTCGTTCGGGACGAACTCGGTGGTCTGTTCGACGACGGGATGGCGGCCCTGATCGATGTCGAGCGCGTCGCCGCGGTGCAGGTCGGGTTTGACCCACCGGTTTTCGGCCGCGTGGGTCGCCAGACTCGCCAGCGCGTCGACCGTCGCGAGGGCGCGGCCGACGTCCTGTAAGAGTTCGGCTCGCGCGGCCACGTCGTCGCGAAGCGATTCGAAGAGGTCGTACTCGAGTTCGCCGCGTTGCTCCTCGAGTCGGAGGATTTCGCGTTCTTTCTCCGCCAGTTCGTCGGTGGTGAACCGTTTGGAGTTCTTGAGGGTCTTGACCTGCTCGTAGTGGTCGGGGACGCCGTCGGCGGCGGATTTGCCGACCTGGATGTAGTAGCCGTCGGTCTTGTTCCGGTCGACGGTCACGTGCGAGAGGCCGTGCTGGCGCTTCTCGCGGTCGTCGAGCGTGTCGAGCCACTGTTTTACCTCCTCGTGGCGGTCAATGACCTCGTCCAGATCGTCGTCGTAGCCGTACTGGAAGAGTTCGCCCTGGGTTACCGTCGAGGGCGGGTCCTCGGCGATGGCGTCTTCGAGGGTTTCCCGAAGGTCCGCTGCGGCGGCGCGGTCCGGTCGGTCGACAATTTCGGCCAGCGGCGACTCTGCGAGATCGGGCGTCGAGTCGATGGTCTCCGCGAGCACCGGGAGCACGGCGAGGGTTTCTCGAACCGCGAGGAGGTCTCTCGCGTCCGCGCTGCCGTGGGTCGCCTTCGATGCCAGGCGCGCGAGGTCGTAGGCCTCGCCAAGCGTATCCTGCATCTCATCGCGTTCGAGCGCCGCCGACGAGAGGGCCGCGACGCTTTCCTGGCGCTGCTCCAGCGTTTCGAGCGCGCGCCGCGGGCGCTGAAGCCACTCCTTCAACAGCCGGCCGCCGGCGCTGGTCTGGGTGTGATCGATCGTCGCGAACAGCGAGCCGTCGCGCTCGCCCTGCATGGTTTCGGTGAGTTCGAGGTTCCGCTGGGTCGTCGCGTCGAGGGTGACGTGATCGTCGCCGTGGTGGGCCTGGATGCGCGTCATCGACGCGAGCACGCCGGCTCCGGTCTCCTCGACGTAGGCGAGGATCGCGCCCGCGGCGGCCGTCGCCTCGGGGCCGACCGCCAGGCGTTCGACGGTCTCGCTGCCGAACTGCTCGCGAACGGCGTGTGCGGCGCGCTTCGGGGCGAAGGCCTCCGTCTCGTGAAGCGTCAGCGCCGCGTCGATGCGCTCGCGGACCGTCCCCAACAGGTCGTCGTCCGTCCGGCTGTCGGGGCCGGGCAGCACCTCGACGGGATCGAACCGGTAGAGTTCGGTCAGCGCGGCGTCGGTGTCCGCAGCCTCGGCGACGAGAAAGCGCCCCGTCGTCACGTCGGCGAAGGCGAGCCCGTAGCGCGGGTTCGCAGCGGTGCCGCCGTCGACCACCGCCGCCAGGTACTGCGCGTCGGCGTCGCTCGTCTCGAGCAGCGTCCCGGGCGTGACGACGCGAACGATTTCGCGCGCGTGGCCCGATTCGGTTTCGTACTGGTCGGCGACGGCGACCCGGTAGCCGCGCTCGACTAAGGCCTTGAGATACGGCGTCAGGTCGTCTAACGGCACGCCAGCCATTGGGTACGACGAGCCGTGCGAGGACTTCTGGGAAACCTTGAGATCGAGTTCGTCGCTGACGGTCTCCGCGTCCTCGCCGAAGAACTCGTAGAAATCCCCACACTGCATCGCCAACAGCTCCGCGTCGGTGTCCTCCTTGAGCGAGAAGAACTCGCCGACGATGCCCGTCGCCTCTGTCATACTCGGAGCCTGGCTTTCCATCACAAAAACCCTGCGGGATCCGTGGTGGAAGTGATCGAAACCGAACGCGGGACACCTGTCGAGTGGACGAGATCTCTTCGAGCGGAACTGACCGGAAACGCCCACTCGGGATAGCGCCCGAATCACTCCCCGAAGAATCTCGCCTCTCTCGTCCACAACCGTGACCGCCCCTTCTACCGGTTAGTATCGTCTTTCTCAAACCGATTCATTTAGGAAAGCATATGTAATATCTACGAGTTTCACTCGTATGTCCCTCCGTACGCGGCGGCAAACTCTACTGTTGATGGGCGGTGGTCTCCCTGTGGTACTCGCTGGTTGTTCCGGCCGCGAGAGTTCCACAGTAGATACCCGATTGCTGCACCTTCAGGCGATCAATCATGAATCTGATGCGTATGAGCTCTCTGTTGAAATAACTGAGAACGGTGAGGTGGTATACGAGAGAGCGGTCGAAATCCCGTCAGCTGCGGATGAATCGACTGGATTGGGAGACGGGAAGTGGAGCGGAGTAGCGTTTGAGGACTATCCGACAGAGCCCGGTTCGTATATTTTACACACGTGGCGAGGTGATCAATCCAAGGAAGACGCCGTAACTCTTGATTTCGCCGCGTACGATCAGGAATGTGTTCAGGTGCGGATATATATTGGCGACGCACGAGCAGACAGTGGCGCTGGACTCAGTATCTGGAGATCATTTGACTGTTCCACCGTCGACTGATCTTGGGGAACTGGCCGGCCGCTACGTTCCTTCGTTGACCGGGAAACACGCTCTCTTCGAAGGACCGAAATCGGGTCGAAAAACATCACACTTTCGAATACGTTTTCGGTGAAGAGTTCGCCGGAAAACGACCCGAACAGCCCGATCAGTACCCGAGACGGGATCGGTGTCGAGTTAATACAGCGACCCGCCGAGCGGGACATCCACATCCCGATCCGGTTCGACAAGCACCGGGAACTCGTCCTCGTCGGGGACGCCGACGGTCAGCGCCTCGGATTTGAACCCCGCGATCCGCACCGAGCCCAAGTTCGTCGCACACAGCACCCGCCGGCCCTCGAGTTCAGTCGGGTCGTAGTGGTGATCCAGTTGCGCCGCGGACTGAATCTCGCCGTGGTCCTCGCCGAGGGTGATCCACAGCTTGGTCATCTTCGGTTTGTTCGCCTCGGGGAACGATTCGGCTTCCAGTACCTCGCCGACGCGAATCTCGGCGTCGAATGGACTCTCGACCATGCACAGTGCTATCGTCCGCCCGGCGAATGAGCGTTCGGTTTCCGGTAGTCTTGCGGACCGCAGCGAGGCGTTCGGACCGCGGGCTCACGCGAGCAGTTCGTCGGCCAGCAGCGCCAGGCTCTCGTCCTCGTCGGCCGCCGCGTCCGGCACCGCCAGCATGACCGTCTCGATTCCGGCGTCGACGTACGCATCGAGGCGCTCGCGGATCTCCGCCGGCGTCCCCGTCGGTGCCGTCTCGACGTATCCCGAAAGGAAGAACTCCCGTGGCTCACTCGGCTCGTCCGGCAGGAACTCGTCCGCGAACGCTGCCCGCTTGCGTTCCGCGTCCGCGGTCGTCTCGCCGACGAAGACGAACAGTTCGGCGGACTTGCGGATCTCGTCGTACCGCGCGTCGTCCTCGCAATGGCCTCGCAGTACGTCGAGTTTCTCCCGAAATCCCTCGGGTGAGAGAGTCCCGAAGTTCCAGCCGTCGGCCAGTTCGGCCGCGTACCGGAGGGTGAACTCCTCGCCGCCGCCCCCGATCCAGACCGGCGGGTGCGGGTCCTGGACCGGCCGCGGCTCGCAGAACGCGTCCTCGAGTTCCATATCGAGATGCTCGCCCTCGTGGCTGTAGCTCTCTTCGGTCCACAGCCTCTGTAGAATTTCGACCGTCTCGGCGAGCCGCCGGAGCCGCTCTGCCGGCGGCTCCCTGAACTCGTAGCCGAACCGGTCGTACTCGTCGCCGTACCAGCCCCCGCCCAGGCCGAGGTCGAGTCGGCCGTCGCTGATCCGGTCGACCGTCGCCGCCATCTTCGCCAGCAGTGCGGGGTGTCGGTAGGACTGGCTCGTGACGAGCGTGCCGACGCGGACCCGGTCGGTCGCCTCGGCGACGGCGCTGAGCGTCGTCCAGCACTCGTGGGCCCCGCGACGCGGGTCGCCGATCCACGACTGGAAGTGGTCCTCGAGCCAGACCGCGTCGTAGCCGAGCGATTCGGCCCGAATCGCCGTCTCGCGAACCGCGTCGATCTCGGTTCCGTACTGGGGAAGGATGACGCCGACGTCGAGTTCGGTCGCCGTCTCGACCGCGGCGTCGGGTGCGCTCATCGGCGCACCTCCGAATCAAGTGTGACGACGCGCTCGGCGAGGGTCGCGGCGTCGTCCGCGAGCAATTTCGTCATCGCCTCCTTGCCGACCGCCCCGCGGTCGATCACGGCGGTCGGCGGCTCCTCGTCGTTCCGATCAGCGAACGCCTGCCGCGCGCCCCAGCCCATCGTCTCGCCCTCCTCGTCGGCCGTCGGCTCGTCGGCGCGGTCGTACTCGGCGCGCTCCCACCCGAGTTCAGCGAGCGCCGCCTCCACGTCCGGGCCGAACCGGCAGTTGACGGCGAATCGGCAGTCCGGGCTGAACTCGCGGGCGGCGAGGAGAAAGCGGGCGACGTGGCTCGACGCGCCGAATCGAACGCCGCGGTTGGGCTGGATGCCCGAGAGCGTGCGCGTGATCCGGCCTTCGACGGCGGCCGTCTCGTCGACCGCTTCGGCGTAGGGGGTCGCGCCGACGACGTTCATCCCGACCTCGGGGACGAGTTCGGAGACGTCGGCGTCGACGAGTCGGTCGACGATGGTCTGCACTTCCTCGCTCGTCGCCTCCCGGGCGGCCGCGTTTCGCAATTCGACGGCGTGGTTGACCGCCCCGTCGCCCTCGCCAACGTCGTAGGCGTATCGTACCGCCCGCACGAGGAAGTCGGTCGCGCCGCTGACGGCCGTCTCGAGGTCGTCCCCCGTCGCCAGGCGGGCTGCGATCGCCGCCGACAGCGCACAGCCGGAGCCGTGGGTCGCCGCCGTGTCGATGCGCGGGTGCTCGAACGTCGTGGTGCCCGCGTCGGTGACGAGCACGTCTCGAACCGTCTCGCCGGGAACGTGCCCGCCCTTGACGAGCGCCGCGTCGACGCCGAGTTCGCGGATCGCCTCGCCGGCCTCGCGGGCGCTCTCCTCGTCCGTCACCGCGATGTCAGTCAGCACCTCCGCCTCGTCCGCGTTCGGCGTCGCGAGCGTCGTGTCCGACAGGAGATCCTCGTAGGCCCGTTCGGCCTCGGGTTCGAGCAACCGATCCCCCGAGGTCGCGACCATCACGGGATCGACGACCAGCGGGAACGCGAACGAACTCGCGCGCTCGGCGACGGTCTCGACGAGTTCGGTCGTCGCGAGCATCCCCGTTTTCGCGGCACCGACGTCGAAGTCGCCGGTGACAGCCCCGATCTGGGCGTCGACCTCCTCGGCGGGGAGGGCGAACGAGCGCTCGACGCCGCGGGTGTGCTGGGCGGTGACGGCGGTGATCGCCGACGTGCCGAAGACGCCGTGGGCGGTCATCGTCGCGAGGTCGGCCTGGATGCCGGCCCCGCCGCCGGAGTCGCTGCCCGCGATCGTCAGCGCGACGGGGCGACTGTCGGGTGCTGGAGTTCTCATAGCCAGGGATATTCGCTGGTTATACAAATCGATAGTGGTCCGAAACCCGAGCCGATCGACGAACTCGCTGGACGGATGGAGTGAGCCCTCATCGGTCGACTCGACGACTCGGAAGCGGTTCAGTCTGTGCTACTCACGTGCAAGCTCCGCGTAGGCCGCCCACGACGGATCGGTGCGCGGATGCTCGAGTCGTTCGCCATCGACCGCGACCCCGGACCCCGATTCGACGCGGCCGATATCCGCGACGACGGTCCCTCGGTCTTCGAGCGCCGTCCGCACCGCGTCGACGCCGTCCGGGTCGACCGCGATGACGAGCGAGCCGCAGCTGGTCATCGCCCAGGGGTCGAGTTCGAGGCGTTCGCAGACCTCGGCGACACCGGGACGCACCGGCACCGCCTCCCGGTCGATCGCGAATCGGGCGTCGGCACCCGCCGCCATCTCGTTCAGCGCGCCCGCGAGCCCGCCCTCGGTCACGTCGTGCATCGCGGTGACGGGTCCCGACGCGGCCGCCGTAAGCGCGTCCCTGACCGCGTAGACCTCGTCGAGGCGGTCCTGCGCGTCGGCGATCACAGTCCGTGGGAGATCCAACTGGTCGCCGAAGAGGGTGCTGAGGAGACCGACGGCCTCCACGGCTGGCCCGGTCGTCAGGAGGAGCCGATCGCCGACGCGCGCGCCGTCGGGACGGACGACTTCGTCGTGCTCGCCGACGCCCATCGCGGTCGCCGCGCCGACCCACGGGTGGGACGGATCGGAGTACCGGGCCGTGTGGCCCGTCACGACCGAGACGCCGAGGTCGCGACACTCCCCGTGAATCGTCTCCCAGACGGTCGCGAACTCGTCGTCGGTCATCGTCTCGGGGAGAGTAAAACAGATCGAGAGATGCGACGGCGCGACGCCGCTGACGGCAACGTCCGCGAGCACGAGATCGAGCGCGAACCGAGCCGCGCGCTCGAAGCCGAGTGCCGGCAGGATCGAGAGCGGGTCCGTCGCAGTAACGAGCGCCTGCCCACCGATATCCAGTACGCCGAAATCAACGCCGTGAGTCGGCCCGATCACGACATCATCACGAGACGCGCCCAGATTCGGCGCGATCCGGTGCTCGAAGAACTCGCGGTCGATCTTCCCGAGGTCGGTCATACGCAAACCAGCCGGCCGACCGATCTTCAGCGTACTGATCGCCGACGTGCACGCCCGCCCCGGACGAGTTCTCGCCGCCGACGCGGACCGTTCCGTTCGTCCACGAGCCCGACACGCGGCGTAACCACCAACGATTCACTCACGCCGAACAGGAAACCACAACCAGTTTCTGCAAACAGTAAAACCGATCCCCGCCAAAGGGCGTGTGAATGGCGCACTCGCTCCCGTCGCCGACTCGGTCCGACTTCGAGTTCTCGGTCAGTGAGCTCTCGGGTGCGCTAGGTGATTCGGTTACCGTCCTGCCGCTGCTGATCGCCCTCGCCGCTACCACGACCGTCTCGCTACCCCACGTCCTCGTCGGCTTCGGCGTTTTCCAGCTCGTCTGGGGGCTGTACTACGGATTACCGCTCTCCGTCGAACCGATGAAAGCCCTGATCGGACTCGCCATCGTCGGGTCGCTCTCCTACGCCGAACTCGCGGCGGCCGGGCTGCTCGCCGGCGTCGTCCTGCTCGGCGTCGGGTCGCTCGGCCTCGTCGGCTACCTCCAGCGGGTCGTCGGCGAACCCGTGATCCGTGGCATCCAACTCGCCGTCGCCCTGCTCCTATTCGAGGCCGCCGTCGACCTCTCGGTCGGCGCGCCCGGCGTGGCCGCCGCCGGCCTCGCCGTCGTCGGCGCGCTTGCCCTCGCGGGCTACCGGCAGTCGAGCGTCCTCGTCGTGCTCGCACTCGGCGGCGTCGCCGCGATCTTCGCCGCCGGCGTCCCGACGCCCCGCGTTCCCGCAGCCGAACTCTTTCCCGCCGGCGCGCCGACGCTCTCCGCCGCGGCGATCGAGGGCACCGTCGCCCAACTCGGGATGACGGTCGGCAACGCGGCTATCGCGACCGCGCTGCTCTGTGGCGACCTCTACGACCGGGATATCTCTGCCGACAGGCTCTCTCAGAGCATGGGCGTGACCTGTCTCACGGCGATTCCGTTCGGCGGCGTCCCGATGTGTCACGGCAGCGGCGGCCTCGCCGGCAAGTACGCCTTCGGCGCGCGAACCGCCGGCGCGAACGTCCTCCTCGGCCTGGGGTACGTCGCCCTCGCGCTCGTCGCAACCGGCGCGCTGCTGGCCGCGTTCCCGGTCGCCCTGCTCGGCGTCTTGCTCGTCGTCGTCGCAATCGAACTCGGCCGCGCGGCGTTCGCTCCGATCTCCGCCGCGGACACCCGCGCGCTCTGCCTCGTCGTCGGCGTCGGCGTCGTCGGCCTCGCGGTGAACGTCGGCGTCGCGTTCGTCCTCGGTGCCGTCGCGTTCTGGCTGCTGTCGCGTTACGCGTGATACGGTCTGCTGTAACGATTTGCCGGCACAACCGCAGGACGGGCGCGGTTGCGCCGGAAATGACTTACAGCAGTCCGTATGAATCGTCCGCAAACGCGGTGGGAAAACCGGGCGCGAAAACCCGGGCGACTTTTCTCCCGATAGGACAAACCACCGCCGATGACCACCACCTGGGGCGACCTCTTCGACCGCGGAGCGAGCTACGACGTCGACCTCGACCGGATCCGCGCGACCGCCGACGAACTGGACGACCATCCGGCGTCGAGTTCAGGTGAGCGGGATGACTGATCCTGATCCCGATCCGGATTCCGATCCCGATCAGACATCCGCGCAACCGAATCCTGCCCGTATCGCCGCCGATCCCGCGGTTCTGGCCGCCGATCTCCTGCTTGACGGCGACGCCCGCAGGGCGCTGGATCACGTCCGCCGCCACTCCTGGATCGATCTCGTCGCGAGCGATCACCTGCTCGCGGCGACCGAACGCCTCGTCGCCGCCCTCGCCGACCCCGACCTCGCGGCCGACCATCGAGCGCGCCTCGAAGCCGATCGCGTCGCCGTTGACCACCCCGTCGACGATCACCCGGCGCTCGCCTCGGCCTACCGCGGCGAGGCGGCGCACTTACTCTCCTACGACGAGTCGCTGAACTCGGCGGCCGCCGGACTCTCCATGCAGCCGCGGCTCTCGCTTAGCGTACGGACGCCGGACGCGTTCGCGACTGTGTTCGATCCCGAAAACCTCTATCCGGCGGTCGAAGGCGGAACATATCCGGGACCGGACCGCGACCCGCGCGAATAAGTTGACCGACTACTGATCGGCGTACCACTCGGTAAACGCCGCCAGCGCCCGCCCGCGGTGTGAAATCGCGTTCTTCTCTTCGACATCCATCTCGGCCAGCGTCTGCTCGTTGAACTCGAAGATCGGATCGTAGCCAAAGCCACCGTCGCCGCGCGGCGAGACGATGGTCCCCGCAAGCGTTCCCTCGAACGTTTCCGTCCGGTCGCCGTCCGTGAACCCGAGAACCGTCTTGAACCGTGCCCTGCGATCGTCCTCCGACTCGACGAGTCGCCAGAGGCGTTCGACGCCGACCGTGTCCTCGACGTATGCCGAGTACGGCCCCGGGAAGCCTCCGAGCGCATCGACGAACAGGCCCGTATCGCCGACCAGAATCGGATCGCCGTCCCCGAGTTCTTCGTACGCTTCCTCTGCGCCGCGAATCGCGATGGCTTCGAGCGAGTCGCTCTGGATTTCCGTGTAGTCGTAGGGCACCTGTTCGACGGTGGTGATCCCCTCGAGATAGGACTGGGCCTCGCGCGCCTTTCCGTCGTTCCCGGTGACGAACCGAATGGCCATATTCGAGGCAGCGGTCGCCGCGGGAATATAGCCGTCGGTTGCGCCCGCTGTGGGTCGAATCGGTGCCCGACGGGCAACCGACCGCTCGAACCGAGCACGAGGAGACACTCGACCCTGGGACTGTGACTGAACGCGAGAGCGAACTCGAACGCACAGACGCCCCGATCACGGGCGGTGTGGCAGTTATTACCCGCTACGCTATCCACTACAGAACCTACAGAACCTACAGAACCGAGAGAAACGGCGCGTGCAACTGAACTCGCCGCTCAGTGGTCGTCGTCGACGATGACTTCGACGGGTTCGTCTTCCTGCTCCTCGGTGTCCGTGGACGAGCCCTGCTCCTGTTGCCACAGCAGCGCACCGGCGACAACGACGACGATCCACGAGCGCCAGTTCGCGAGATTCAGCGTGTAGCCGACGCCGAAGGGCTTCTCGACGAGCATTCCCTCGCCCGGCTGCCAGTACGACGAGAGCATGCGACCGATGCTCGGCCGTTCGAAGTTGTACGGTACTCCGAGAATCTCACCGGAGGTCGGTTTGTCTGCCATACCCGCCAGTACGACCTCCCGTATTAAGAGTATTGTGTGCTCGCCTCGATTATGGAAATTGGTCACTCTCGATACGCGATCAGTTGCGGCGTCGCCCGCACAGCGCGTCGGCGTCGCCCGCACAGCGCGTTATTGATACTATTGGGCAGAAGTCAATACGAAGTCGGTCGCAAATTCGCGGCTGTCTCCACCGACGACGGCCGCAGCGGAGCGACCGATCTTCACGTAGTTCTGTCCAACAGTATGAGAACAGGCCACCTCGAGTTCCGCGAGAACCCCCTCCATCGTCTCGAGTGCTATACTCGGTTCGCCCTCGTCGCGAACCGCCGCCTGTTCGTGCGAGAGCGGAACGTGGATGAAGCCGGCGCTGAACTCGTGGTCCGTGGCCGTCGTCGCCGAAACGTGACGAGCGGTGTACAGCAGGTCGGTAAACCCAGCTCCTGACGAGGGGATCGAGACAATCACTGCAGTCGATCGTTAGACGGCCGTTCCGTATCGAGCTGGGACTCGGGCTTGCGCTGGTTCGGAGCGAACAGGTCGGCGAATCGACCGGGCTCGTCTCGATGGCGGTGCTGGACGAGCGCGCGATCGACTGCTAGTTTCGAGAGGACGACGATCGTGGCGATACTACCGCTTGCAATCGCGGGAAACGTACCAGAACTGGAACCAGTGGCGGCTGCCAGTAGATAGATCGGAGTCAGGGGGATGAGGACGCCGAACCAGAAGAGTGCGATCCGACAGGGAATCTCCACCACCATCGCTGCCGAGTACTGGTCGACCAGCCGGCGACCGAAAAAGTCGCGAGCGATGAAGACGGCCCGGACGCCGAACAGGGCCACGGCCATCGCGAGTCCCTCGAGCGAGTACGCCGCGGTAATGTACGCCTGGTACGCTTCGATATTTCCGTCGGTGGTTACAAAGAGATCGAAATTCGGGTATTCGAGAAACGCTCGAGAACTAACGAACCAGACGAGAGCCACTAGGACGAAGGCTGCGGGAACGAATCGGACGTTTTGATAGCGGATCGGTGGCAGCCACGAACCCAACTGTATCGACCCGGACCGACGGGGGATCGGTATCGGTCCAGGGTACGATCCCCCGCGTTTCAGATTCGGTTTCGACTCTCGTTGTGCGAACAGTACCACGCCGAAATAGAGGAGTACCGTCGCTCCCAGTTCGACCCAGTAGACGAACAGCGCCTGTGACACTTGCCACTCGAAACCGACGAGGCCCGCAAGCGGGAGCAGATTCGCGACGAGAAGCACCCGAACGGCCCTTCGACCATCCGAGTTCGATTCCGTTCTCGTCCTCATGTGATGTGTCCCAGCGTCGGCCTCCTCCCGACTCAGGTGTACCGTCCCCGACCTTCGACATCCCGAAGCCGCTCGAGTACCCGCTCGTCACCGACATCGCGATAGCCCTCGCGGACTGCGTCCCGAAGCGGCTCGGGATCGTCGGCGGTGCCGACGAGACTTTGATCGAAAACGTGCAGATCCATCGCGTAATCCTCGACGTGGTCTGTGTGATAGCCCAGTCCGAAGTCGATGAGGTACGTCCGATCCGCGTTCACCCTGACGTTTCGCGTCGTCGGATCGCCGTGGACGAACCCCGCCTCGTGCAATCGTGCGAGGTGGCGACCGACATCGCGGACGTACGCTACCCTGCGATCACTATCGAGTTCGTCGCGGAGATCGGCCGCGCCGACGAACTCGAGTTCGAGTCGCGCCTCCAGCGGATCGACATCCGAGAGCACCGGCGTGGGGACGCCCTCGCGGCGCGCGAGGGTCGTCAGCCGGGCCTCGAGGGTCGTCCGCTCGCGGCGGAGTCGATCGTCGAGGGTCGGGTGGCGGTACGTCTTCGGCTTGCGGCGTTTGCGCACCCGCCCCGTTGCGGGGTCGAGGTCGACGAGCGCCTCGGCACCGCGGACCTGATCGTCGCGAGAAGCGCCGCGTCCGGGGGCGAGTTCGGGTTCGGGTTCGGGTTTGGGTTCGTCGCTCTGTTCGCGGTCCCCTCCGCTACCGCTTGCGGTTTCGAGGTCCCCGCTTCGCTCGGCTCCCCCTCGCCACGTGACCGGCACCTGATCCGGCCGGAAGTTCGGATCGACGCGCGAATCTTCGACCGCGAGCGTGTCGCCGGCCGCGTACATCTTCGCGCCGAGGACGGCGATCATGCCAGCGTTGTCCCGCAGGAACCGGGGGTCGGGCGCGTGAAAGTCGGCCCCGCGCTGGTCGCACATCGACGCGAGCATCTCGCGCAGGCGGGCGTTCTGTCCGACGCCGCCGCCCAGCACGAGTTCGTCGCTGCCGGTCAGCGAGAGCGCGCGCTCTGCCACCTCGGTCAGCATGGCGAAGATGGTCTCCTGGAGCGAGTAGCAGATATCCGCGACCGCTACATCGTCGTCGTAGCGCTGCTTCGCGGCGCTCATGATCCCCGAAAACGAGAAGTCCATTCCCTTGACGACGTAGGGGAGATCGATGAACTCGCCGTCCTCCGCGGCCGCCTCGACTTTCGGCCCGCCGGGGTGGGACCAGCCGACGTGGCGGGTGAACTTGTCGATCGCGTTGCCGACGCCGGTATCCATCGTCTCCCCGAGGACGCGGTAGCGGCCGTTGCGGTAGGCCAGCAGGTGGGCGTTTGCGCCGCTGGCGTTGAGACAGACCGGCGAGTCGAAGTCGGCGGTGTGGCGGCCGATTTCGAGGTGAGCCACCATGTGATTCACGCCGACGAGTGGGACGCCAAGCGATTGGCTCAGCGCCCGCGCGGCCGTTCCGACGGTTCGCAGGCAGGGGCCGAGCCCGGGACCGCGGGAGAAGGCGACGGCGTCGACCGGCGGCTCCGAATCGGGGCCGCCGAACGTCTCGCGGGCATGGTCGAGTGCCCGTTCGACCACCGCCGGAATCGTGTCGTGCATGTGCTCTGCTGACTCGCGGGGATGAATGCCGCCGCTTTCCGGCTCGTAGGCGTCGGTTTCGATAAAAACGTCGTCGGTCTCGGCGTCGAAGACGGCCGCGCTGGCCGCCCAGGCGGTGCCTTCGATGCCGAGTACTCGCGGGGCTGAACTCGGGCTCACGACTCAGCGGTGCTCGTCGTTAGGCCCACTCGGTGTAGCCGCACTTGCCACAGTGCTTGCGGTCGCCGTGGTCGGCGAGGAAGACGTCGCCACAGCGGGGACACTGCTCGCCCTCGATGCTGCCGTCGTCGCCGTAGAGTTCGTAGCGCGCCATTTATGCTTCCTCCGGATCAGCGTCTGCTTCGGCCTCTTCCTCGACGCCGATCTTGTTTCGCTCGAGCATGTGGTCCTGCTCGACGTCCCGGGCGTGGTCTGCGGTGTCGTAGACCTTTGCCTCGCCGACGGTCTTTCGCATCCCGAACTTGGTTTCGAGTTTGCGGATGACGACCTCGTCGGCGTCCTTGTTCAGTTTCGCCGCGAGGCTGTCACGAACCTGGAGGCGCTCCGGGGTTGCGTCCTCGTGGGTCAGTTCGAACGTCACGTCCGTCCGGTGCAACATGGGGTTCTCCGATTCGGAGATGATGTCGACGTCCATGATATCACTCAGTTACCCTACTATCCCCGTGTAGCGCCTAAAAGGATTTCGAAGCGACCAGTGACTGCTGCTACTCGCGGCGGAACTCCTCGCAAGTGTTCCAACTCTCGGAACCGTCCTGAGCACTGCCGTCGTCGCGCCGGTTTACGCCGTCGTGATCGTCGTATTGCTTGGGTGTGACGGTGACGGCGTATCGCGTTACGCCGAGACGACGGCGATTCCTCGCGGCGTCTGCATCTCGAGTTCATCGGGCCACTCGATGTCGACCCGTTCCCATCGGTCCCCGAAGTCATCGGTGACGAACAGCCCTCGGTTGTTCACGCCGTAGACGGTGTCGTCGCCTGTCGTCGCGAAGACGGCGCGAACGACGCCGTCGCCGGTCGGCAATCCGTTGTCGTCGAGACCCTCCCACGACGCACCCGCTGTGCGGCGGTAGACGTACGACTCGGCGCGGCTGGCGGTGTGAGCCGTCGACGCCCCGCTCGCACTCGAGAGCAGCACCTGGTCCGGATCGGCGGGGTTCGGGACGACGCTCCAACAGTAGCGGTGGCCGAGACCGTCCTGCGGATTCTCCCAGTGTTCGCCGCCGTCGTCGCTCTCGGCGTAGCCATCGCCGGCTGCGGCGTAGAGTCGTCCTTCCCGATCGGGATGCGTCGCCAGGCTGTGATTGTCCAGCCGCGAGCCGTCGGGCCGCTCGTGCCACGTCTCGCCGCCGTCGGTACTGTAGACGAACGCGCCCGCCTCGATGCCGACGTAGAGTCGATCCGGGTCGAACGGATCGACCTCGAGCCAGCGGACGTGGTGCGTGTGGGGCCGCGGCGGGAAGTACCACTCCGATTCCGAGGGCAGGTCGGTCAGCCCGCCGAGTTCAGTCCAGGAGTCGCCGCCGTCCGTGCTCCGGTAGACGCGGCTGGGTTCGGTGCCGGCGTAAAGCACGGCCGGGTCGTGCGGGCTGATCGCGAGCGACATGACGGCTTCGCTCGCGAACACGTCGCCGGTTTCGAGTCGATCGAACGTCTCGCCGCCGTCGGTGCTTCGAAAGAGACCATGTTCGAATGTGCCGACGAACAATCGTTCGGGCGCGTCGGGGGAGGCCGCAACGCACCGGAGTTTGTGACCGGAGAGCCGGGTGGTCGTCGTCCAGTCGGCGGTCGGTTCCGCCGCCGTCTCCACCGTGCTCGTCGTCTCCGACGTGGTGGCTGTGTCCGACGAGGACGAGAACGAGGACTGTGATGACGACTGCGCTGCAGCGTCAGTCGTACAGACGAGAAGCCGATCTCGAAGGGCGATAGCGATACGCATACACTGTCGTAGGCGTTCGATCCTCAAACGAGTCGCGGTGCGTTCGCATGCACGGCCGGTTACTCGACAGTAAACAGTTCCTCGTCGAGTTGCACCCCGCCCAATCCGCACTCGAGCGCCCCGAACGCGAGAATTAGCGAGGTTCCGAGGGCAAGACAGGCTGTCAGTATCCCCCACCCGCCCGGCGCGGTCAACAGTTGCAGGAAGCCAGCTGAACTCGCCGCGACCGACAGGACGGCCAGCCCGACTGCGGCGATTCGCGGCCAGCCAACCGTCGTAACGCCGAGCGCGAGACGATCGCGGACGCCGACGACGAGCAGCGCGAGGCCGCCGAACGCGAGCCACCCGATCAGAAACAGATCGATCGTCGTCGTCGGCCCGCCGAGTGCGAACAGTCCGGCGACGACCGCAAGCGTCACTCCTCCGCACACACCGAGTCGCCGTCGAAGCGAGTTCGTCGTGAGTATCGACATTCGACGTTCGTTGTCCGTCTTTGTAGTCGACCTCGGTAATCGTTCGGATTTGCGGCTGTGTGCGAGATGGCGTTGCGCGCGGTATCAGTCGTCGTCCATCGGTGCCGAAACCGGTTCGACGCGCTCGCCGCGCGGTCCGTCGAGTTCAACGTCGGGCAGCAGGTCGCGTAGGTAGCGCCCGGTGTGGGAGTCATCGAGTCGGGCCACGTCCTCGGGGGTGCCCGTGGCGACGACGTTGCCGCCGTCTTCGCCGCCCTCGGGACCGAGGTCGATGATGTGATCGGCGTTTTTCACGAGGTCGAGTTCGTGTTCGATGACGACGACGGTGTTGCCGTTGTCGGTCAGCCGGTGGAGCACGTCGACGAGTTTACGCTCGTCGGCCGAGTGCAGGCCGGTCGTCGGCTCGTCGAGCAGGTACAGCGTCTCGCCGGAATCTTTCTTGCCGAGTTCTTCTGCGAGCTTGATCCGCTGGGCCTCGCCGCCCGAGAGCGTCGTCGAGGGCTGGCCGAGTTTCATGTAATCGAGTCCGACATCCTGCAGCAATTTGAGCCGGCGGCGGATCTGGCTCGAGGATTCGAAGAACTCGTAGGCTTCCTCGACGCTCATATCGAGCACGTCGGAGATGGTCTTGCCTTTGTAGGTGACATCGAGGGTGGCGTCGTTGTAGCGCTCGCCGCCGCATTCCTCACAGGGGACGTAGACGTCCGAGAGGAAGTTCATCTCGATCTTCACGGTGCCCTGTCCGCCACACTCCTCGCAGCGTCCCTCTTTGACGTTGAAGGAGAAGCGGCCCTTCTCGTAGCCGCGCTGTTTCGCCAGTTTGGTCTGGGCGAACAGGTCTCGGATGTAGTCGAAGACGCCGGTGTACGTGGCGGGGTTCGAGCGGGGGGTACGACCGATCGGCGACTGGTCGATCAGCCGCACGGTTTCGATCTGGTCGAGTCCCTCGAGTTCGTCGTGATCGCCGGGAATGACGCTCGTGTTGTCGTTCATCTCGCGGGCGAGGCCTTTGTAGAGCACGTCGTGCATGAGCGTGGACTTGCCGGAGCCCGAGACGCCGGTGATCGCCGTAAAGTTTCCGAGCGGGATGTCCACGTCCAGGTTCGAGAGGTTGTGCTGGCGCGCGCCGAGTATCGTCAGCGCCCCGTCGGGGTCGCGGCGCTCCTCTGGGACCGGAATCTGCCGGCGGCCGGAGAGGTAGTCGCCGGTGATCGACTCGTCGCAGGCTTTGACGTCCTCGACGGAGCCGTTGACGACGACTTCGCCGCCGCGCTTGCCGGGGCCGGGCCCCATGTCGATGACGTTGTCCGCGCGGCGCATCGTCTCCTCGTCGTGCTCGACGACGAGCAGGGTGTTGCCCAGGTCGCGAAGCTCTTCTAGGGTATCGAGCAGCCGGTCGTTATCCCGCTGGTGGAGCCCGATCGAGGGCTCGTCGAGCACGTAGAGGACGCCGACGAGACCGGAACCGATCTGGGTCGCCAGGCGGATGCGCTGGCTCTCGCCGCCCGAGAGCGTCGAGGCCTCCCGATCGAGGGTGAGGTACTCGAGGCCGACTTCGACCATGAAACTGAGGCGGGCGCGGATCTCCTTTAGGATCTCCTCGGCGATGACCCGCTCGCGCTCGGTGAGGTCGGCTTCCATCGACTCGAAGTGCGCGAGCGCGTCGCCGATGCTCATCGCGTTGATCTCGGTGATGGCGGCGTCGTCGACCAGCACTGCTCTGGAGGCGGGCTTCAGCCGCGTTCCGTCGCAGGCAGGACACTCCGTGACCGACATGTAGTCCTCGATGTGCTCGCGGGTCGAGTCCGAATCGGTCTCGATGTACCGCCGTTCGAGGTTCGGAATAACGCCCTCGAAGCGCTTTTGTTTGCGTCGAGTACCGTTTTTCGTGCTGCGCTTGAAGACGACTTCGCGGTCGGTACCGTAGAGGAACTGCCGTTGTACGTCCTCGTCGAGGTCCTCGAACGGCGTCGTCAGCGACACGTCGAAGTGCTCGGCGACGGAATCGAGACGAGTTTGGTAGTACGACCGGTTGTAGCTCCAGGCCTCGAAGACGTGCTTGACCGGCTTCGAGGGATCCTGGACGACCAGGTCCTCGTCGACCTCCTTCGTCTCGCCCAGGCCCTCACACTCGGGACAGGCTCCGTGGGGCGAGTTAAAGGAAAAAGAGCGCGTCTCGATCTCCGGCACGTCGATCCCGCAGTGGGTACAGGCCAGATCCTTCGAGAACTCGACGACGAAGCGGTCGTCTTCCTCGACTTCCTCGCCCAGCGCGCCCGTCCGACGAGCCTCCTCGCCGAGTTCAGCCGCAACTTCCTCGGGCGCGTCCGGGAGGATGACCTTCAGCACGCCCTCGGCTTCGTCCAGCGCCGTCTCGACGCTGTCGACGATCCGCGGGCGATCCTCGGTCGAGACCGTCACGCGGTCGACGATCACGTCGACGGTGTGATCGAAGTTCTCGTCCAGGTCGGGCGTATCGAGCGTCAAATCGTGTTCCTCGCCGTCGACCTCGACGCGAGCGTAGCCCTCCGAGACGAGTTCATCAAAGAGGTCCTCGAAGGCCCCCTTCTGGTCGCGGACGACGGGCGCGGCGAGTTTGGCCTTCGTCCCCTCGGGGAGTTCGAGGATGCGCTCGACCATGTTCTGGGCCGACTGCTCGCCGACCTCGCGGCCGCACTCGGGACAGTGTGGCGTGCCGACGCGGGCGTACAGCAGGCGAAGGTAGTCGTGGAGTTCCGTGACGGTCCCCACCGTCGAGCGCGGATTGTTCGCGGCGTTCTTCTGGTCGATCGAAATCGCCGGCGAGAGGCCCTCGACGGTCTCGACCTGTGGCTTGTCCATCTGCCCAAGGAAGTTCCTGGCGTAGGCCGAGAGGCTCTCGATGTACCGGCGCTGGCCCTCGGCGTAGACGGTCTCGAACGCCAGCGAAGACTTGCCCGATCCCGAGAGGCCGGTGACGACGGTGAACTCCTCGCGGGGGATCGTCACGTCGAGATCCTTCAGGTTGTGCTCTTCCGCCCCGCGTACTTCGATTGTCTCCTTGCTCATCGGTCTGCACTCGTCGGACGACGGGAGAACGGTGGTCGCAGTACCGGTGCTCGATTCATTGTAGTTGTGTCAGTAGCCGAAGCAACTTAACGGGTCTGAAAGCCGAATGACGTGGTCATTGGTAACTATTCCTGCTGTACTGTGCGGTGGCCCGGTCCGACCAAAGTATCTTCGGTCGGTAGCCCGAACAGTCATCCATGAGCGACGACAGCGGGAACGAGCCGACACTGTCGGTCGACGAGTTCGTCGAGTACTGTCGGACGCAGGCGGGGCTGCTCAGCGGTCACGTCGAGACCATGCGCGAGGAGGCCGACGACCTGCTCGACGACATCGACGCGGACATGGCCGAGATCCGGTCGCGACTCGAGGCGCAGTCGTCGGGCGTCAACGGGACGAAGACACCGTCGCCGACGGGCGCTACCGGAGCCGCGGGTCCGAACGCAACCGATACCGATCTCGAGGAGATCGAAGCCCTTGAGAACGACGTCGAGGAAAAACAGTTTCTCGTCGAGGCAAAGCAGACGCGAATGGAAGCCTTCCAGCAACTCGCGGCCGACTACACTGAACTCGGGGCCGAACTCCAGTCGGACGTAACGGACGGGCAGGAAGCGCTGGAACGGGTCATCCACTTCGAGGCCGACCGCGACGCACCGGTATACTTCGAGGATCGGCAGACGGTGTACGAGGCCGCGGCTGCGAGTTCGAGCGGCGAGCCGGCGGACGGAAGCGATGTCACCGGCGGTGACAAGCGGCCGGACGAGAACAGTTAAAGGTCGCCTCGAAGCACGACGTCGTCGCCGACCGACGCGAGCATCTCCTCCGTGACGGTGTAGTCCTCTTCGTCTTTGCCCTCCCAGCCGAGGGAGGCAAGCAGGTGTTCTGCGATCGACGGATTGGGATCGACGGCGGCGCGATTCCCGTCGACTTTCGCAACGATCCCGAGTTCTTTTCCTTCCGCATCGACGACCGTCTTGCCGACGTCGTCTTCGGTCAGTGGTGCTGTCATACGAACCGATAGGTCGATATCGCGGATAACGCTCCGGCCGTCTCCTGCTGGCTCGCACGGCGTGGCAATAGCGTCCCCGGAGTATATACTGCTGGCACCCGTGGACGCTACTGCGGTGCTCTTTCCACGCTGACCGCCGCGAGCGCGGTTCGAGCCAAAACGCAGAATCGGAGCCTCGGCTCGATAGAGCAGACCACCAGATCAACGCTACAATGAGCCACACACTCGAAATCAGCGACGATCTCAAGGACCGACTCGACGAACACCGTGAGCCGGGCCAGTCCCCCGAAGAACTCATCGCAGAACTGGTGTCGATGTACGAGACGGAGGGGACCTTCCTGCAGGAAGGCTACTCCGAGTGACGCGTTGTCGGCAGCCCGGACGTCGCTCTTTTGGCGTCGAGTTCAGCGGCCAGATACCGCCAGTGCTCGTCCTGGTCGGCGAACGACTCCGTCGTCCCCCACTCGTCGGTAATCGTAAAGCCGGCCGCCCGTAACTGCTCTCGCGTCGCCTCGATGCCGGCGATGTGCCACTGCATCTCGACACCGCTGTCGAGCCAGTCGGGATTCGTCCCGGTCCACTCGCTCGCCCCCTCCGAGACGAGCACGCGACCGCCCGGCCGCAGGACGCGACTGAACTCGTCGATGACCGCCCGGTGGTCCGCGAGCGGCACGTGGATCAGCGAGTGGAGCGCGGTGACGGCGTCACAGCAGTCGTCGCGAAGGGGGAGTCGCGTCATATCGCCCTGCGAGAGGGATGCCGTCGGCGCGTTCTCCGCGGCGAGTTCGAGTTGGGTGCGCGAGACGTCGATGCCGATTGCGTCGCGGGTTCCGTTTTCGTCGGTGTCTCCGTCTCCGTTTCCGTCTTCGTTCGCGTTCCCGTCTCCGTTCCCGTCGCCGGTTCGAGGTCCGTCCCCGTCGAGGTCGCGGAGAACGGGCGTTCCTTGCCCGCAGCCGGCGTCGAGCACCCGCGTCGGCGTCTCCAGCGAGCGTAGAACGGTCGTGAGCACGTCGCGTTCGCGCCCGTCCTCGTTCGCCGTTCGTTCCGCGGCGTACGTCTCCGCGAGTTCGTCGTACCCGCGTCGAACGGCGGTCTTGTCGACCATGGGCGACGATCCGTCTACTGGGTAATCAAGTTTCGGTGCACGGTGCCTGTTGGATGATTGCGTTTCGATGTCTGGAACGGGATCGCGGGCGAGCGCAGGGACGGCGCGACGGCGACGCGGGAGGGTGACTCGGTCAGTCGCGCGTCGGTGATCCGGTGCCGGACTCTCGGTGCTCGTCGTCTTCGCCGCGTTCGAGGCGGAGGTGTTCGATCGCGTGGAGTTCGACGACGGGGACGACCTTGGCGACGAGGAGGAAGAACAACGAGACCATGCCGATCGTCCCGGTGAGCGAGGCGAACTCGATCAGGCTGGGAATGTAGTGGCCGGGTGTTGCGGCGTAGATTTCGAACGCGGGGTACTCCAGGCCCTCGACGACGAATAGGACCTTCTCGAGGATCGTCCCGAGGAGGATCGCAACGGCGGCGATGGCGGCGCGCCGGCGGGTAAACAGCGCGGGGCGAATCGTCTGTGCAAAGATGTACGCGAGGGTGAGACTAACGAGCGTCATCGAGGTGAGGTAGATGGGGCTACCGAGGGACGCTGCCCAGACGTGACCCAGGTCGGTCGGCGGGGAGAAGGTGCCGGTGAGTATCTGCTGTAGTTGGAGCCACAGGAACAGGAGGCTGAAGAAGCCGAGCCAGAGCGTGAGTCCGCGGAAGATGTCGTCGGTGATGATGTGGTCCCAGTCGTATGCGCGACGGAAGGCGCTGGCGAGGAGAATAACGCCGCTGATCGCGGAGGTCAGGGCGATGGTGAGAAACTGCGGTCCCTGGACGCCGCCGAACCACCGCGGCATAGTCGGGAGCACGGCGAACAGCCACGGGATCACGCCGCCGTGGAGCAGCAGTGGTGCCATGATGATGATGGCCAGTGCGATCCACCAGACCATCCGCTGGACGACCTCGTCCTCGCGTTCGGTGTAGCCGATTGTCAGCATGCTGTAGATCGGATTGAAGCGATCCGGCAGATCGGACTGCAGCCGGCTGATGTCGTACCGAAGCGTCAGGGCGAGATACGTCGCCGTCAGCACGAAGTAGGCCGTGATGACGGTCACGTCCCACACCAGCGGCGACGCGTGGACGGTGATGTGGTAGTGACCGGCGATGCTCGTGACCATCCGATCTGGTCGGCCGAGGTGGACGACGATGTAGAACGCGGCGGCGGAGAGCGCACCGATGGTAAGCAGTTCGGCCAGGCGAGCGATCGGCATATAGCGGTCCATGCCGAGCAGTCGGACGGCAGCGGAGAGGATGATGCCGCCGTGGGCGATCCCGACCCACCAGATGAACGCGCCGATGTAGATTCCCCACGTGACGCCGCCGCCGGTCCCCCAGTCACCCAGCCCGGTGACGACCATCCCCTCCGTGAGCTGATAGCCCCACCCGAGGAGAAAGAGCCCGAACGCCAACCCGGCAATGGCAACGAGAACGTAGTATACGGTCGATGTTTGCCGGATCGGCCGAAGCACGTCCGCCTCGGTGGGTGATTTCGTGCTCATTGTGAGTTTCTCACACGTCGTACCGCAGCGACACAGTTTGTTTCGAGCGTTGGCCTTGCAAGGATCGGATAGGGGACAGACCAACGCACTCCTCGAAATCGCGTCCTTACAGTCCCAGTTCACAGAGCGTGTGTCACTAAGTGTCATTCAAGTAGCCAGGTGCCGTAGAACCACCTATGCACCTGCTCGTCGCGCTCGACGACTCCGAGCCGGGCTGGGCCGCGCTCGAGTACGCCCTCAGGGAGCACCCGGACGACGAGATTACCGTTCTTCACACCATCTCCCTCTCGGAGAGCAGCTACGGCGAGTTCGCGCATCTGGGTGCCGGACCGCTGCTCGAGCAACGCCGAGAGCGAGCGACGGGCCTGTTCGAGGCGGCTCACGACCGCGCCGCGGCGGCCGAGCAGTCGGTGGCGACCGAACTGGTCGAGGGACGACCGGCCCGCACGATCGTCGACTACGCTCGCGAACACGCCGTCGATCGGATCGTCATCGGCAGTCACGGCCGGACGGGAGTCTCGCGGGCGCTACTGGGAAGTGTCGCGGAACAGGTCGTTCGTCGAGCACCGGTTCCAGTGACGATCGTTCGATGACGGGCTGAGATCGGTACCGACGCAAAACTGCGAAGGAACCTTACTGCTCCTGGCTCTGTGCAGGCGCGAGGTCGTCGATTTCGACGGACGGCTCGAGAAGGACCTCCGCCTGCTCGCCGATATCGCGCTGTTCGCGCATCAACTGCTTGAGCGTCCGCTGCGGCGAGAGATCGCCGATGAGCACACCGCCGACGATCTTGCCGTCCTTGATCGCGATGCGTCGCCACTCGGTGTCGCTGTACCGGCGTTCGACGTGTTCGTCACCGAGCGTCGGATGACCGAAGGAGAGAAACGGGAAGTCAAAGTGCGTAATCGAGTACGACGAAACCCACTCGAACACTTCGTCCTCGTCGTCTGCAGCCATATTGACCGCCGCGACGCGACCCTGCTCCTTCGCCGATCCCCAGGACCCGTTCTGGGCCTCTTCGTCGAGCAGCACGTCGTAGAAGCGAGTAATGTCTCCCGCCGCGTAGATATCGTCGACGTTCGTCTGCATGAACTCGTCGACGACGATGCCGTTGTTCATCTCGAGGCCGACCCCGCGGAGGAACTCGGTGTTGAACGTCAGCCCGATCGCGACGCCGGCGAAGTCACACTCGTATCGCTCGCCGTTCGGGTCGACGGCGGCGGTGACCTGTCCGTCCGCGTCGGTCTCGAAGTGGTCGACGCCGCTGTCGAAGACCGGTTCGACGCCCTTCTCGCGCATGCCCTCGTGCATGATCTCCGCGCCGTCCCCGGAGAGCGCGTAGCGCCACCAGCGGTCGCCGCGCATGAGGTACTTGCCCTCGACGCCCTGTGCGCCACAGACGGCGGCGAAGTCGATACCGAGGAGTCCAGCACCGACGATGACGCCGTTCTCCGCGGCTTCCGCGCTCTCGCGGATGCGACGGGCGTCCTGGAACGTCCAGAAGTGGTGGACGCCCTCGGCATCGCTGTCGTCGACCGGCAGCTGGGTCGGCGTTCCGCCGGTCGCGATAAGCAGCTTATCGTAGGTGATGTCCTCCCCCTCGTGGGTGTGGACGATCTTCTCGTCCGGATCGACCGTCGTCACGTGCGTGTTGAGCGAGAGGTCGATGTCACGCTCTTCGTACCACTCTTCGTCGTGAATCGAGATCGGTGCTTCGGGAAGTTTGCCCTTCGCGTGTTCCTTGATGAGAATGCGATTGTACAGCGACTCCCCCTCATCGGTGATGACGGTGATCGATGACTCCGGGTCTTCTTCCCGGAGGGTCTCGGCAGCCGAACTGCCCGAGATACCGTCCCCGATGATGACGTAGTCTGTCATATCTCGACCGTTCGTAATGCGGGTTAAAGTGGATTGCTATCTCGTTCATTTTCCCGTTCGACCCTGAAGATTGCAACAATTGTCAGTTTCAGCCCGATGCTTGTGAACATTGGTAATACCAGTCCGGTGCTGAACCGACACCCGAACCGCGTGATCAACACCGTCCCGAACCGCTCTTTAGGGACGCCACCGTACTATCCGCTATGAAACTCCGCCAGAACGCGCGCCACTTCGCCTCCCGAACGGCGCTCCAGACGCCCGTCGTTCGATCCGTCGCCACCGCCGGACTCGTCCGTCTCCACACGGGCGTTTTCCTCGACAAAGCAGACCCCGCCCACGCCGACGAGCGCGAGGACCACCTCGACGACCTCTTCGAGGCCACGATCGACACCTACCTGCGGGCGCTCAAGGACGGCTACTCCGAGGCCGAAGCCCGCGAAATCACCCACATCCAGGCCGCGTTCGACTTCTACAACCACGGCTGGACCGAAATGATGGAATTCCCCACTGACGAACTCGACGCCCACTACGACCGCTACCGCGAGTTCTTCGAGCGCTGGGACATTACGATCGATGAGCCGCTCGGCCAGTTCGCGCCGCCGGCGGGACTGACCGAGGCCCCATCGACGCCCGAGAAACTCGATGATCCCGTCCATCCCCACGCGGAGGGCGGCTTTGCGGACGACGTCTACGTCGAAACCGAGTCGGGTGAGACCGTCGTCGGCGGGCGGGACGAACCCGCTGACGTTGACGTTTCGCAGGCGGTCGGCGTCCGCGATGACGCCGGGACGAACGCGCCCGAGAACGAAAACGAGAGCGGCGGCGACGGCGAGAACTGAGCGCCGGGACGGTCGATCACCTCGCGCTGTTTCCGAGACGGTGCTTCGCCGACGCGGCCAGTGTGGTCGATCCCGCTTCACCCCTGCTGACCGCCGGCACTCGCCTCACTCCTCACATAATAAGTCACGGATAGTATCAGTTCCGGGCGCTGACCAATCGCTCGAGATGCGTCAACCGCGGTCGAGTTCAGCTCGCCTTCGAACCGGTCAGTAGAGCCAGTCCGGTTCGACGTACTCCGTCGTCGCGTGCTCGTCAGGCCAGATGACTTCTTGGGTGCCGTTCCCTGCATCGTCTTCCTGCCACTGGAAGTACAGCGTGTCGCCCCGGTTGTACGCGAGGTCGTGCGGGAACTCGTGATCCCGGCCGTAGAACTCGATCTGCCCGGCGCTGCCGGTGAACTCGATGTCCTCGAGCACCGGCACGAGGTCGGCGGAATCGACTGTCTCCGCCTGCGCGGCCGCCTCGGCGAACAGCGCGACCGCGTCGTAGGCGAAGTAGCCAGTGTAGACCGGCGAGGATTCGCCGTAGGCGTCCTGATACGCGTCCTCGAAGGTCGGCGTTTCCGCCGTTACCTCCGCACCGAGCGGTGCGCTGCTCTGTCCGACCGCAAACCGACAGGCGCCGCCGACCGCGTCGTAGTAGGTCGGCAGCTGCATCGGCACGTGGATCCCGCCGAACTCGAGTTCAGGTTCCTGGGCCGTCCAGTCGACGACGGCGTCGGTACCGGTGTGGGCGGTCGAGATGAAGACGGCGTCGGCACCCTCGGCTTCGGCCGTCTCGTAGATGCCCGAGAAGTCGTCGGTTGCCGGCGGATATCGCTCTTCCATAGCAATCTCGAGATCGATCGCCGACTGTTCGTCGTGGAAGGTTTCCCACGCGCCGCGGTTCCACTCGTAATCCTCGGCCAGCAGCGCGATCGAGTCCCAGCCCAGGTCGGGTGCCATGTCGCCGAGGAAGTCGATCTGGGCCTGCCCGAGGTCGTAGTCGTTGACCGGCCCGGCGCGGAAGTGGTACTTGTACTGCTCGTAGTCCTCGCGGACGAGTTCGCTCACGCTGGAGGTTGCGGCACCGGCGGTGATGTGAAGCGTCTCCTGTTCCGCGATATCGTCGATGATCGCCTCGAGGACTTCGCTCGTCGAGACGCCGATCGTGACGGCCGCGTCCTCCTCGAGAACGAGCCGCTGGTATTCCCGGCGGGCCTCAAGCGGGCTGCCGCTCGTGTTCCCGACCGCCAGTTCGACCGTGCGACCGTTGATACCGCCTGTTTCGTTGAGGAGATCGCGGGCGACACGGGCCGAGCGAGCGATCGCGCGACCGTTGAAGTCGCTTTCTGGTTCGGGAGCGAGGACGCCGATCGTCACCGTCTCTCCGTCCTCGGTTTCACTGCCGACGATAGTTTCGTACGTGTCCGTACACCCTGCCGTGGAGAGCGCGGCCGTGCCGGCCGCCGTCGCGAGAAGTTGACGCCGCCGAAGACTGTGCTGGGACTGCTTCCCAGCAGCGGTCGGGGTCGTCCGTTCCCGATCAAAGTCCGTCATACTGGACTGTTCTTTCGACCTATGTTTCTTAACGGTTCCGGAGAGGTTTACGCGAGAGCGGGACTGGCGCGCATCTACACCGTCACCCCGTTTTATCAACTATCACTCAAAAGCTCGTTTAGAAACTATCCCGACACGAACCCTCACTGTGACGCTTGATACGAGTCACGTTCGCACATACCAGGATGCTGCCAGACGAGCGGGCAACACCCCCGTTCGATTATCGGTGCTGATAACTGTGGATCACCTTTTATGTACCGACCACCGCACGCGTTGACTATCGATGGATATTCGACGTGTAGTGCCGTCGGCAATTCGACGCCGGTACGCGGTCAAATTCGGGATCGCGTTGCTGGTGATCGGACTGTCGATCGGCCTGATCGGAATCGGTGCGACCGCTGGCATTACCAACGAGGTAGAACAGCGCACCCAGGCCGATCAGACCGCGTTCGCCGGCCAAGAAGCACAGGGACTGCAGATGTGGAACGAACAGAACGAACAGACGATCGCGACGTTCGCTCACTCCGATGTCGTCGCCAGCGACGACGCCGACGCGATCGAACAGCGCCTCCTCGATTGGGAGGAACACCTCGATGTCGACACCTTCTCGATC
Source organism: Natrialba sp. PRR66 (assembly GCF_034808065.1). Lineage (NCBI taxonomy): Archaea > Methanobacteriati > Methanobacteriota > Halobacteria > Halobacteriales > Natrialbaceae > Natrialba > Natrialba sp. PRR66. The sequence continues at coordinate 311,096 of NZ_JAXHGN010000002.1, forward strand.
AGCTACGTCGACACCGCCGACGAGACGGTCCTCGCGAGCACCGAGGACGAACTCCGGGGCCAATCCGCAACCGGACTCGAAACCGTCTCGGACGACGCCTACGACCAGGCAACGACCCAGGTCCCCTGGGTTTCCAGCCCACAGGTTCTCGAAGGTGAACTCGGCGAGGAGTCGTCGGTCATCACCTACGTCCTCTCCGTTCCCAACGCGGACGACCGGGCGCTCGTCTACACGGCTGAACTCGAAGCGTACGGCAACCAATTCCAGGACGACGACCAGGTCGCAACCGTCGTTGTCGACGCCGGATCCAACAACGAAATCATCCTCGACAACGCCGACTACGGCGGGGACTACGAGACACTCGGTCAGCCCTACGACGGCAACACTGACCTGATCGATTCGGCACTGACGGAGGGTGCAAGTACGCGGGAGGTCTCCGGCGAGGCCGCCGGCGTCCTCGACACGTACGAGTTCGATAGCGAGGAGTACGTTGCCAGTTCGGCACGGGTCTACGGCACCGACTGGGTCGTCCTCACCCACGAGCCGACCGATCAGGCCTACGGCTTCGTCAGCACGATCAGCGAGTGGGGATACATCGCGACCTTCATCGGCGTGTTGATGGTCGGAATGGTCGGTGCGGTGCTGGGCCGGAATACGGCCGTTTCGATCGACCGGCTAACGAACAAAGCCGGACAGATGGAAGAGGGTGATCTCGACGTCGACCTCGAGACCAAGCGTATCGACAATATCGGCCGCCTCTACGACGGGTTTGACTCGATGCGTGGCGCATTGCGCGAACAGATCGAGGAGGCGGAGACGGCCCGCGAAGAAGCTGAACTCGAGCGCGAGCGGATCGCGGAGATCAACACGCACCTCGAACGGCAGGCGGACGAGTACAGCGACGTGATGGAGGCGGCCGCCGACGGCGACCTGACCGCCAGGATGGACGCCGACAGCGAGAACGAGGCGATGGCCGACATCGCGACGGACTTCAACGTCATGCTCGAGGAAATCGAGCAGACGGTGGCCGGACTGAACCAGTTCGCGACCGACGTTGCGACGGCCTCCGAGCAGGTGACCGCCTCGAGCGAGGAGGTCCGATCGGCCTCCCAACAGGTTTCGGAGTCGATTCAGGAAATCTCCGAGGGGGCAGAACAGCAGAACGAGTCGCTGCAGTCGGTCAACCAGGAGATGAGTGCCCTCTCGACGACGACCGAAGAGATCGCGGCCTCCTCGAACCAGGTCGCAGACATCGCCGAACGGACGGTCGAAACCGGCCAGGAGGGCCAGGAAGCCGCCCAAGAAGCAATCACCGCGATGGAAGACATCGAGTCCGAGGCCGGCGGTGCTGTCGAAGAAATACAGCGCCTCGAAGACGAGGTCCAGCAGATCGACGACCTGATCGCCACGATTTCCGAAATCGCCCGCCAGACGAACATGCTGGCGCTGAACGCGAATATCGAGGCCTCCCGCACGGTCACCAGCGAGGACGAAGAAGGCTTCTCCGTCGTCGCCACGGAAGTCAAGGCGCTCTCCGAGGACGTTGCGGAGGCGGCCGACGAAGCCGAAGACCGCCTCGAAGCGATCCGCAAGCGCACCGAACAGTCCGCCGCCGAGGTCGAGGGAACGAGTTCAAACATCGACGCCGCGAGCGAGCGCGTCACGGCGGCCGTCGATGCACTCGAAGAAATCACCGATCTCGCCCAGGAGACGAATATCGGCGTACAGGAAATCTCCGCGGCGACCGAACAACAGGCGGCCTCGACCCAGGAGGTCGTTGCGATGGTCGACGACGCGGCAACCGTCTCCGAGGAGACGACCTCGGAGGCCGAAAACGTCGCCGCGGCCGCCGAGGAACAGACGACGGCGCTGACGGAAGTCACGAACTCCGCCTCGAACCTCTCCGAGCAGTCCGCCCAGCTCTCCGCCGCCCTCGATCGGTTCGAGACCGACGTCGAGCAGGCTGCACTCGATCTGGACGTGACGATCGAGGAGACCGAAACGGGACTCGAGTTCGATGAGCCGACGTTTGACGGTGCCGTCGACACCGACACCGATACCGACACCACGGACGACACCCCCACCGACAGCATCACCGTCGAAGACGAACCCGAGCCAGAACCGGAATCCGCGGCTGCACTTCAAGCCGAGACTGACGATGATGGACCCGTCGATACTGCCGATGTCGCAACCGGGCGCGAGTCCGGCTCCGACGCAGACGAGTTCAGCGAGCAGACGGTCGAGCAGTCGGCGTTCGACGGACCGGTGTTCGACGACTCGACGGCTACGAGTGACGAGACCGACGCGGGAGACGCGACGCCGGACCCGCTGGCGTTCGAGACCGACGCCGACGGGGCGGCCGAAACCGATTCCGAACTCGGTGTGGGTAGCGACGGTGCGGCTGCTGACGATGCCGTCGGTGACGATACGGCCGACGAGGCTGTCACGTTCGACGAAGACGACACCGAGAGTATCGATCCGCTTGGATCAGTCGAAGCGGATCGTGAGGTCGACGAGTCCGCGGACACAGAGACGGAGTCGACCGACGAAACAGAGACCGACGACGACGTGTTCACGTTTGGCAACGCAGCGGACGACGACACAGCCGACGACGCCTGACGATCACCGTCGACAGTCAGTGTCTCGAGACCAGCACTGATTGTCTGTCATTGGCACCGCTACCGGTACTGCACTCAGAACTGGCACTGACGCCAGAACCGGTACTGAAACCGAACCCGAACCAGCACTGGAAACGGAACCCGTTCACCGTCGCGTTCGGTCCGGTCCGCTACCTTTTTGCCTGCAGTCTGGAAATGAGACGGCATGCTCACCGTGCGGGCTCCGGCGACGAGCGCAAACCTCGGCAGCGGCTTCGATGTCTTCGGTATCGCGCTCGGCGCACCCGCCGACATCGTTCGCGTCGAACGCGCGCCAGAAACGACGATCACCGTGACCGGCACCGGCAGCGAATTCATCCCGGAGGACCCGGCAAAGAACACCGTCGGGGCCGTCGCGGACGCACTCGACGCCCCCGCTCGGATCGAGATCGACAAGGGCATCCGCCCGTCGTCCGGCCTCGGCTCTTCGGCCGCGAGCGCGGCCGGCGCAGCCGTCGCGCTCAACGAACTCTACGACCGCGGCTACTCGCGCGACGAACTCGTGCCGATCGCCGCGGAGGGCGAAGCGCTCGTCTCGGGCGAAGCCCACGCTGACAACGTCGCACCGTCGCTTCTCGGCGGCTTTACCATCGTTTCCAATATCGATACCGGCAGTAACGTCACACAGGTGGACGCTTCCCTGCCGCTCGTCGTCTGTCTTCCCGAAACGACCGTCTCGACGCGCGATGCGCGTGACGTCGTACCCGACCAGGCACCGCTTTCCGACATCGTTGACACCGTCAGCTGCGCCGCCACGCTCGCCGTCGGTATGGCCCGGAACGATCCCGAACTCGTCGGACAGGGTATGACGGACGAAATCGTCACGCCCGAACGCAGCGCGCTCATCGACGGCTACGGGGACGTTCGAGAAGCCGCCCTTGATGCAGGTGCCACGGGCGTGACCGTCAGCGGTGCCGGGCCAGGCGTGCTCGCAGTCTGTCGCCACCCCGACCACCGAGGGCAGGTCGCCTCGGCGATGCTCGACGCCTTCGACACCGCAGGAATCGAGAGTCGCGCCTACCAGACGCGCGTCGGTGCGGGCGCGCAGCTGTACCGGGAGTGAGTACGGTCGTCTCGCCCGAGCAAGCAGAATGGGGACACGAACTGACGCGGTTCTTTCGGTACTCGTTCTCGCCGCCGTCGGCCTCGCGTTCGCGATCGTCGAGGCGTCGGTATCGCTGCGTTCTGCCGCCGGTGGCGGGTGTGGAACGATCGCGTTCGAGTTCATCGCCGCTCGAGACCCTGCCCTCGTCCGCGAGTACTGGGAGCGGCCGGCCGTGCAGGTCACGGCGGTCGGCCTTGCACTCTTCGCGATCGTCGGCGGGGCGACGGTCGCACCCTCGCCCGTCCTCTCGGCGATGGCGGGTGCGCTGGTAACGTATCTCGGATTCCTGGGACTGACACTGGCCGAACGCAGGCGTTCGAGTCGATAGTAGAAACCGGTCACCTGCGCAGCCGTCGTTCGACTGGAGGCCACGTACCGAAGATCTTTGCGCCGACAGCCAATTCGGGACCAATTCGACGGTGAACTCGTCTTAGACGCCCCGCCCCTGCAACTTCTCTTCTTCTGGCAGGTCGGCGTTCGCGTCGCCCTTCATCCCTTTTCCGAGGTTCTTCGAGATCTCGGCGAGCGTTTCGGGGTCGTCCCAGTTGTTCGTCGCCTGGACGATCGCCTCGCCCATCACGGGCGGATTCTCCGCGCCGAAGATCCCGCTGCCGACGAAGATACCGTCGCACTCGTGGTGCATCATGAGCGCCGCGTCTGCGGGCGTCGCGATCCCGCCGGCGGCGAAGTTGACGACCGGGAGACGGCCCATCTCCGCGGTTTCGTGGACCAACTCGGCGGGCGCTTCGATCTCGCGCGCGTAGGCCTCACGCTCCTCGTGAGTCATGCCCTCTAACTCGCGGATCGCGCCCTTGATCGTCCGCTGGTGGTGGACGGCCTGGTTGACGTCGCCGGTGCCGGCTTCGCCCTTGGTACGGATCATCGCCGCACCCTCGTTGATTCGGCGCAGCGCCTCGCCGAGGTTGCGCGCGCCGCAGACGAAGGGTGCCGTAAAGTCGCGCTTGTCGATGTGGTAGGCGTCGTCGGCGGGCGTGAGAACCTCGCTCTCGTCGATCATATCCACGCCGACGGCCTCCAGGATCTGGGCTTCCTTCGTGTGTCCGATGCGGGCCTTGCCCATCACCGGGATGGAGACTTCCTCGACGATCTCCGCGACATCGGCGGGGTCCGCCATGCGGGCGACGCCGCCGCGCTTGCGGATATCTGCGGGGACAGCTTCCAGCGCCATGACGGCGACTGCACCGGCGTCCTCGGCGATTCGGGCCTGTTCGGGGTTGACGACGTCCATGATGACGCCGCCCTTTTGCATCTGTGCGAAGCCGCGCTTGACGAGGTCGGTCCCGCGTCGCAGTTCCTCGAGATCGGTGGTCTCGGCCATAGTGTGGGGTTTTCACCCATCGCACTTACGCGTGTCTGTTGCGGATACGTCTCTGTTACAACTCGTTTATCGTGGTCCATGGTGGGTCGGCCCACGTCCAGTTTTATAGAATCATCTTGGACATAGTTCAGTGTTTGAAACTCCGCTCGCACCTAATCGCTACTGTTTTGCGGACTCCGTCCGTCGAACTGGACGAAACCGATGACTCCGTCGACCAGGCAGTCGACCCGCGACCGCGACCGATTGCCGCGGTATCTCGCACCTGTCCCGCGATCGATCGAAAATCTGGGACTCCGCCTCGCGTGGCTCGTCGTGGCGATCAATCTCGCCGGAACGGCCTTCGGGTTCTGGTACTACTCCGGCCAGTTCGCTGGAACGCCGCCGGCACTGTGGCCGTGGGTTCCCGACAGTCCGATGGCGACCCTGCTGATCGCGCTTGCCATCGCCGCCTGGAAGCTCGGCCACGAACTCCCGTGGCTGACCGCACTCGCGTTCTTCGGGAACGTCATCCTCGGCCTCTGGACGCCGTACACGCTGCTCGCGTTCGCCGACGCCTACGCCCCCCTCGATCCGCTCATGTACCAGTTCCTGTTCTGGAGCCACCTCGCGATGGTCGTCCAGGCGTTCGTCCTCCACCGAATCACCGACTTCCCCGTTCGAGCCGTCGCCGTCGCACTCGTCTGGTACGCGAGCAACCTCCTCGTCGACTACTTCGTCCCGGTCGCCGGCGACCTCCATCACACGATTATCCCCGTGGCGCGTGATACCCCCATGTTCCTCGGCGCCGACGCGCTCGGCGTCGTCGCCGGCGGCGAAGTCACGTTCACCCTCCTCGCGCTCTTTCTCGCGCTGGCGACGCGCATCAAACACTGCGAACGCGAACTCGACCGGGAGCGGGCGACTCAAGCGGCGTCCGAGACAGAAACGGAGCCGGCTGGCGGCGTCGAGAGCACGACGCGACCGTAACGGACGGCGGCCACACCTTCTCGGAAACGAGTTCTGGAAAACGAGTTCATCGCCCGACTACTCGAGTTCAGCTGTCCGAACGCGGTAGTACCGACCCCGGAACTCGTAGAGACCGTCGCTGTCGTGACCGAACGCCGGGTGCGTGCCGTTGTATTCCTCGATGCGAACGGTAGATACGTCGCGCTCGGCTGCGAGTGCGACCGCATCCCAGAGTTGGCTGTGCCGGAGCAGTTGCTCCGTGATCAGCCGCCGTGGCTCCGTCCCGCCGTCCGGTTCGTCGACGACCTCGAGTTCGAACTCGCACAGTCGCTGGTACTCGTCGTCGGGATCGCCACGTGTCGAGGTGGCGACGAGCGCGTCGGTATCGCCGCCGCCCTCGGCTTCCATTTCGGTGTCCGCGATCGCGTCCGTCGGCGTCAGTGTCAACTCATCGGCCTCGAGTTCGAACGTCGCCGCGAACGCGATTTGCTCCGCCTCCCGACGGTCCTCGAACCAGCCGCGAGCACGGAACGCGTACGTTCCCGGCCCGACGCCTTCGAGCGCGAGTTCGTCCGTCCCGCCCATCGACGCGACGTAATCGCCGTCCGCAATCCCGTCGTTGTCGAGCGTGACGGTCCAGATGTGGGCCTCGCCCGATTCGAGGTACATCAGCGGCTCGGCGTAGCTGCGCGGGGCGACGCGGTGCCACTCGCCGTCTCCGTTTTCGTCTCCCCCAGTGCTGTTCGGTCCGTCTTCGGAGGCCGTCCCCGGCGTTTCGTCCAGACAACCGGCGACGGCCCCGAGGCTCGCCGCGCCGAGTCCGAGCACGCGGCGGCGGGTGACTCGTTGCATAGCGTCGCGAACGCAACCCGTCTTCAAGAGGATACGGATAACTGAAAGAACGGTTTGACTGTCGCGGTTTCGCGCCCGGTTCCGGTCAGCACCAGCATCGGAAATTTCCCGCCGGCTCCGTTGCTGAACTCGAAGCGAACCGAGCCGGCGAGTTCGTCGCCGTCGATTAGTCGACGATGACGACCGCCGATTCGGTCTCGATCATGTCCCCTTCGCCGGAGTAGGTGCGTTCGAGTTCGACCTCGAATAACTCGTCGTCGAGTTCTTCGCCGGCGACGCGGAGCACGCCGACATCGCGGTCGATCTCGTACTCGCCGCTTTCGATGCCGGCGTCGATGTCGCCGACTTTGGAGCCGAACTTCGGTCCGAGCGTCGAGTAGTCGAGATCGATCGACGCGACTTCGGTGGTGACCTCCGGTTCGGTCTCGAGGACCGCGAGGTCCTGCACGTGCATCACGTTCTGGATGGCGTCCTCGAAGCCCTCGATCGGGCCGTAGACGGAGACCGATTCGAGGTTGGCGTTCAGCGGCAACTGGTGCTCGCTCTTGTAGCGTCGGAGCGCGCCGATGACTTCGAGTGCGGTCTCGCCGGCTTCGAGGTCGGCCTCGTAGCCCTGCGGGCTGGGCCAGTCGCGAGTGTGGATGCTCGTGTCGTCGAGAGCAGCGTCACCGTCCGCGTACACCGCCTGCCAGATCTCCTCCGTCACGTGCGGCAGGAACGGGGCCCAGAGTTCGAGGAAGGTTCGGTGTGCGGTCCGCAGCGCGTACTGCGTCGAGGGATTGTCCTCGCGGCCCTTCGCGATTTCGAGGTAGTCGTCGCAGAAGGTGTTCCAGAAGAACGTGCGCAGGCGGTCGCGCGCCTTGGCGAACTCGTAGTCCTCGAACTGCGCGGTGAGTTCGTCGACCGCGTCGTCCAGTTCGGCGAGCAGCCAGCGGTCGATCGGCTCGAGTTCAGCTGGCTCCTCGGGTTCGCCAGGTTCGGCGGGCGCGAGCGTGTCGACGAGTTTCGAGGCGTTCCAGAGCTTGCGCAGGAGTTTCTCGCCGGCGCGCAGGTCTTTCTCCTGGTACGGGAAGTCGTCGCCGACGGCGGCGCTCGCCGTCCAGAAGCGCACAGCGTCCACCGGATACTCCGCGAGGACCTCGTCGGGGGCGACGATGTTCCCTTTGGATTTGGACATCTTCTCGCGGTTCTCGTCCAGCACGTGGCCGTGGATCATCGTTGCGTCGAAGGGAACCTCGCCGGTGTGCTCGTAGCACTTGACGACGGTGTGGAACAGCCAGAACGAGATGATGTCGTGACCCTGCGGGCGCAGATCGAACTGGTAGAGTTCCGGCTTGTCCATCCGGAACGCCTCAGCCTCGGCGTCCCAGTCCCAGCCGGCGTTGATGAGGGGGGTCAGCGAGGAGGTCGCCCAGGTGTCGAAAACGTCCTCTTCAGCGCTGAACTCGTCGTGGCCGCATTCGGGACAGGCGTCGACTGGCGGCTCGTCCGAGAGCGGGTCGACCGGCAAGTCCTCCCGGTCGGCCATGATCTCGTGGTCGCACTCGGCGCAGTACCAGACCGGGAACGGAATCCCCGAGTCGCGTTGGCGCGAGATGAGCCAGTCCCACTCCAAGCCCTCGATCCAGTGCTTGTAGCGGGTGAACATTTTCTCGGGGTACCAGTCCATCTCCCGGCCGGCCTCCAGGTACTCCTCCTTGTGGTCCAGAATCTCGACGTACCACTGCTTGGAGACGCGGAACTCGACGGGGGTATCGCAGCGCTCGTGGACGCCGACGGCGTGGGTGATCTCCCAGCGGTCGCGCAGGTACCCGTCGTCGTCTAAGTCCTCGACGATGGCCTCGCGCGCTTCTTCCGTCGAGAGACCCTCGTAGTCGCCCGCCAGATCGGTCATCGTCGCCGACTCGTCGATGGCGACGCGAAGCGGCAGGTCGTGGGCCTGGTACCACTCGATGTCGTTCTGGTCGCCGAAGGTACAGCACATGACGACGCCGCTTCCTTTCTCCATGTCGACGCGGTCGTCCGCGATGATCGGCACCTCGTGGCCGAAGATCGGCACGCGAGCCGTCTCGCCGACGAGATCCTGATTGTCCTCGTCGTCCGGGTGGACGAAGACGGCGACGCAGGCCGGGATGAGTTCGGGTCGCGTCGTGGAGATGATGAACTCGTCGCGGTCCGCACCGTCACCGACGATGTCGAACGCGATGTCGTTGAAGTGCGAGTGGCGCTCGTCGTCTTCCATCTCGACCTGGGAAATCGCCGTCTCGCACTCCGGACACCAGATCGCAGGGGCCTTCTTTCGGTACTCTCGGCCCTTCTCGTAGAGATCGAGGAAGGACAACTGGGAGATCCGCTGAACCCGCGGCTCGATCGTCTTGTACGTATTCGACCAGTCGATCGAGGTGCCGAGATTTTGCATCTTCTCGGTGAACTCGGCCTCGTACTCCGTACAGACCTCGCGGCAGAGTTCCTGGAACTCGCGGCGCTCGTAGTCCTGGTGGCGGATGTCGAGTTCTTTCTCGGTCAGGCGCTCGCTCGCGATCCCGTTGTCGTCGTAGCCGAACGGAAACAGCACGTCGCCGTCCGCCATCCGCTGGAACCGGGCGGCGAAGTCCTGCAGGGTGGAGCCGTAGAGGTGGCCCATGTGCAGACTGCCCGAGACCGTCGGCGGCGGCGTGTCGATGGCGTAGACAGTGTTCGGATCGCGTTTGGGGTCGCTCTCGTAGGCGTAAATCTCCTCGTCGACCCAGCGGTCCTGCCAACGCGACTCGACCGTTTCGGGGTCGTAGCCGCCCTCAAGCGATGGTTCGGGGTCTTCGTCCGTTTGTGCGTCCATACTCATGCTCTCACCGCCCGAATCGGGCGTCGTCGATACGTCGTCAGTGCGATGTAGCAGTGACTGTGATCCATTGCTGATACCGGTCGTTGCTCGGTGAATGCTGGTCGCCGACAATACATCCGTCGAAACAGGGTGGGGATAGGGGGCTACGGGGCCCCTACGAACACCGTCTCGCGCGGGCCGTCAGACTGACTGGCCACGGGCACGACCGCGACGGAATCGGTCATACAGTGTTATTCCATCGGATCGGTGTTAGGTGTTTCGCGTCGTAGCGGCCCGATTGCCGCCCGATTGCCGTCGTCGATACCGTGCCGTCACTGGTCGTCGACGAACTCCGACCCGGCGGTCACTGGGCCTCCGAGTTCCCCGAGTGTGCCCGCACCCACAGTTCGCCGATCCGGGAGAGGCGCGTTCGGTAGGACTTCCCGTGTTCCTCGCGTTCGATGTACTCCTTGCCGCCCGGCCCGAGTCGGTCGACGTTGTAGATGACCTTCGAACGGAAGCTATCGGTGTACTCCTCGTTTAACTCGCGGGCCAGCGACTCCGCGAGTTCAGAGACGGAGTCGAACTCGCCGTCTTCGCCGAGTTTGTAGAGGATCAGTTCCTCGAACGGTTTGACGTTCGAGAAGGAGGTGACGGGGAGTTCGACGATGTGGCTGCCGCCGATCTCCTTCGCGCCGATCGTGGTGCCGCGTTCGTCGAACTCCGAGAGGAGCGCGCGGGCGCTTTCGAGACGGGTCGTAAGCCGCTCCGCATCGAGGTCGGTGGCGTCGCCGTCGGCATCGATCGTTTCGAGGAGGTCGATCTGCTCGCGTAGTTCCTCCGCGAGTTCGGTTTCGAGGTACTTCTCGGGGGCGGTGTAGTAGGTGTGGATCTGCTCGCGGTCGTCCTCCCGTTCGACCATCAGCGAGTTCGCCGCGGTCGCGAAGGCGAAGCTCACGGTTCGGGGCATCGCGGCGACGTTGACCCAGACCTCGTTGCCGCGGTCGAGTTCGGCGGTGATGCGGTTGTAAGCCTGCTCGAAGGCTTCGTCGTAGTCGTAGACGTCTTCGAGCACGAACCGCTCGGTTTCGGCCCCCAGCAGGCTCCGAAAGTCGGTTTCGAGTTTCTCAGAGAGATGCCGGGAGTACTCGACGTTGGCCTCGCTGCCGACGGCTCCCTCGAGAAGGATGACGCTGTCGACGTCGATCTGATCGCGGACGAGCGGGGCGATCAGCCGGTCGTAGTCGAAGCCGACCGGGACGATGTGCGTTTGCATGGCCCCGACTTGGGTGGGTTCGCCCCTAACAGTATTGGTGTCCGGCGGGACCACACTGGTGCGACGGAACCACCTAGTACGACAGGGCTATCCACATTGACTAGTCGTCGGTGTGTTCTTCCTCGCCTTCGTCCCGGCTGAACTCGACGGTCCGAACGAGTTCGGAAATCGTCTCGCGGTCCCGTTCGGGAGCGGTTTCGATGGTCCCGCTTGCGACGGTGGTCGATTCGAGCGGAAGGATGCCGCCGGCGACGCCGTAGCTCGTTTCGGTCGGCCAGACGGCGACGTTGGCTTCGGCGGCGAGGTGTGCGATCCCGGTTCCGTCCGGCTCGTTGTCCGTGCTCCCGGACTCGATTTCGGTTTCGGTTTCGCCCCCGTCACTGCCCTTTCGGTCGCCTCGATCCCTCGCCGAGGCGGGAATCGGATAGGCTACGTCGAGGACGTACCAGCGGCCCGCCTTCCCGTTCGGGCCCTCGAACTCGAGCGTCTCCCGGGTGCCCTCGATCGTCAGTCCCTCATCCCTGAGGGTTTCAGCGAACTGCGCTTTCGCCTTCGGCGCGGCTTTCGAGAGCGCAGCGTCGGGCGCGATGCCGACGGTCGACAGCGACGGGGAGATCGACAGATCGACGGCGAACAGCGATCGGAGCGGGACGTCGCTCGGACCGAGCGAGGCGGCGGGCGTCGTCTCGGCCGGCTCGTACAGCGTCGTCTCGGCGGTGATCGACGCCACCAGGACGGTGGTCTGTCCGGTTCGAGTGCCGAGCGGTCGCCAGGTTTCGGCAAGGGCTGCAGGGAGATCGGTTGGCATCGCCCGTGGATACGGCGGTGGGTCCTTTCGGTGTGTCGCTCTCGTCACTCCGCGCCGGTCTCGTTCCTATCGAAGTACAGCGCGCGTCGTTCGGCCGCCGCTGGCGTCGTCACCAGCGACACCGCGACGGTCGCGGCCAGTCCGAGTGCCATGCCGACGACCCCGGCCGACCATCCCGCGTACGTGCCGGGAACGACCGTCGTAAAGTGACTCAACAGGTAGAACGCCTGACTGAGGAGGATTCCGGCTCCGATCCCCGCTCGCGTCGTCCGCCGCCAGTAGAGCGCGGCCAGTACCGGCAGTGCGAGCTGGGCGAATCCGCTAAAGGCCGCATCGCCGAGTTCGAACAGCGTTGCCGGGTTCACGAGACTGACGAGGAACGCCGCCGTCGCGAAGACGACGACGCCGATACGGGCGAGCAGATCTTCGCGCCGGTCTGATACGTCGCGCGAGCTGAACTCAGCGAGTGGGCGGTAGAGATCCCGCGTGAAGTACGACGAGCCGGACAGCAACATCGAGTCCGAGGACGACATCATCGCGGCCATCGCGCCGGCGATGACCAGCGCGGCGAACCAACCTGGGGTGAACTCGGTGAGGACGATAGGGAGGACGTTTCCGTCGGCCGGAACCGTCACGTCGAGACCGTGCGCCCACGCGCCGATCATGAACGAGGGGACGAACAGGAGCACGCAGAGAATCGGCCAGAGCGCGAACGATCGCTTCAGAACGGTCTGCGAGCCGGCGGCGAAAAAGCGCTGGTTGACCTGCGGGAACATGGCGACGCCGAAGCCGATCACGAGCGCCCTCGAAAGCATCCATTGGGGCGTGTAGTGGTCGCTTCCGAGCGCGACGTGGGCGGCCGCCTCGGTTTCGAGTGCCGCCGTGGCGCTGGTCGGTCCGCCGACGACAGTCAGGAGCCAGAGCATCGCGATCCAGGTGGCGACGAGCATGAACGCGCCCTGCAGGGTGTCGGTCCAGGCGATCCCGCGCATCCCGGCGAGGACGACGTAGAGGATCATAAACGCCGTGATCAGCCCTGCGCCCGCCCAGTACGGTATCGCGCCGTCGGTCAGCGTTTCCAGGGCCGTGCCGGCACCGACCTGCTGAAGCATGACGTACGGAAAGAGCCAGAGCAGACTGACGGCCGCAATAAGGCCCCGGAGCGGCCCGGATCCGAACCGGTCGCCGAGCATCTCACCCAGCGTAACGTAGTCGTACTGCTGGCCGAGGAGCCACTGTTTGTAGCCGATAGCGTACCAGAGGATGGCGAAGATGATGCCGTCCATCAGCCCCATGACCAGTATCCACTCCGGTCCTTCGTGGTAGGCGATGTTCGGGCCGGCGAAGAACGTAAACGCCGAGAGTAGCGTGGCAAAGGTCGTAAAGAGGAGAACGACCGTTCCGAGCGTTCGGCTCGCGAGGTAGAAGTCTGCCGCGGTTCGATCCGTCAGTCGGTACGCGCTGAGTCCGATCAGCAGCGCCAGCACGAGATAGCCGACAACGATCCCGAGTTGTGCTGACAGCGTCACGGTGGCTCACCTCGCCGTTCAGATTCGAGTTCAGCGTCGGCCGGTTTTGGTTTCGATTTCCGTTCTGATTCCGGTCCCGAATTCGAACTCGGACTCGGATTCGGCCTCGGATCAATGCCGATGCCGAGTCCCCACGCGCGGCGGGCGAAATACCAGAAGACGATCGACGCGAGTCCCATCCAGCCGACGTGCCACCAGAGCCACACGGGCAAGCCGGCGACGACAGTGCTGTTCCCCCACAGGAACCACGGAATTGCGAGCGCACAGAGGACGACACCGACTGTGATCCAGCCGACGAGTTCGAGAGACCCCATACCCGCTGGTCGCAGCCTCGACGAGTAATAACTTTCCTTCGACAGCCGGTATTGAAGACAGATAGCCTTCGATACGGCAGGTCGACTCCGTCTTGCGTTTTCTCGTAGGTAAAATCGCTCTTTCACGTAGGAAAAGGAGTATATGTGTCGGCGAGAGAATGAGAATACGACCGATATGGCCCGTCTGTTTCCACGCCGGAGCGAGACACCCGCCCAGGACGGGCAACCCCGAATCGTCGATCTCGAGGGCGAGGACGCTGACGCGGTGTTCAGCGCGCTGTCTTCGACGACGGCTCGCCAAATCTACTCCTGTCTCGATGGAGAGCCTGGAACGCCCAGTGATATCGCCGAAGCGATCGATTCGTCGATCCAGAACGTTCGGTACCATCTGGAGAACTTAGAGGACGCCGGTCTCGTCGAGGTTGTCGACACCTGGTACTCCTCGCGCGGCAACGAGATGAGCGTCTACGCCACGACCGACGGACCGTTGATCGTGACGAGCGACGAGTCGACCGGCTCGCGGCTCAAAACGGCTCTTTCGCGCCTTATCGGCGGAGTCGGCGCGCTCGCCGGCGGAAGCCTGCTCGTTCAGTACGGCGTGGCTCGGTGGGCCGGAGCATCGTCTACCGGCGGGCAGTCGGCACCGTTTTGGGGTTCGGACGATTCGGCTTCATCGGACCCAGCCGATTCGCCGGGGTCGAGCCGGGAGACCGGCGAACAGGGAAGCGACAGTGGGGGTGGAAATCAGGCGGAGTCGACGAGCGGTGATGCGGATACCGGCGTCGGAACCGATTCGAACAGTAGCGGCGCCGACGATGCGGACGTTGAGATCGCGGGAACCGACGGCGGCCATTCGAACGGAACCGCCGATTCGAACGGAACGAGCGACGCGGCCGACGGCAGTACCGGTACCGACGCCACTCCGAACGACTCGCACAACGCCACCGGCACCGACACGTCCGATCCGGGCGCATCCCACGGCGACACCGGAGGCAACGACGGGATCATCGATCACGTTCACGATTTCGCGACCGATATCGTCGATCACGTGCAGGGATTCGCAACCGACGTTACGGACCCCCTTCTGACGACAATGCCGCCGGGACTGCTCTTTTTCCTCGGCGGACTCACCGTCTTGCTCGCCGTCACGGCCTACTGGTACTGGTTCTCTCCCCGCCCCGTCCGCTGACCGGCCGGCTCGGAACGATCGCCCTTCCGCCAGTTTCGCACACAACCTCTCAGTTTATCCATATTTTTGTGTGTTGATCCTCGACACGTCGTTCGATCCCCAACCGACCGAACAGCAGTTTCGCATGTCAACAGCTATTTGCCGCTCACGAACCAATTATTCAGTAAACCGGTCTCTGCACGCGTCTCTCGCGTCACCGCGCCCCACACCGGGGCAGATCTCCCATGGAAGACACCTCGAAATACCTCATTCACGCGGACGTCACGGCTGACGGGGTCGTCGAGCGCAGCGACGTCGTCGGCGCTATCTTCGGGCAGACCGAAGGCCTGCTCGGCGACGAACTCGATCTGCGCGATCTCCGCCAATCACAGAAAGTCGGCCGTATCGATGTTGAAATCACGAGCACACAGGGCCAATCCCACGGCAACGTCACCATCGCGACGAGTCTGGACAAAGTCGAAACCGCGACGCTCGCCGCCTCGCTCGAAACGATCACTCGCGTCGGCCCCTGCCGGGCAACCCTCGATGTCAGCGAAATCGAAGACGTACGGGCAGCCAAACGCAAGGAAGTCGTCGACCGCGCGAAGGAACTGCTCCGGACCGGCTTCGACGACTCCGTCATGTCCTCCGAAGAAATCCTCACCGAGGTGCGCCAACACGTCCGCGTCGAAGACATCACCGAATACGACGGCTTCCCCGCCGGTCCACGCGTCACCGACAGCGACGCCATCATCGTCGTCGAAGGCCGCTCTGACGTCCTTACCCTGCTCAAATACGGCGTCAAAAACGCCATCGCCGTCGAAGGCACGAACGTCCCCGACCCCATCGCCGACCTCACGGCCCACCGCACCGTCACCGCGTTCCTCGACGGCGACCGCGGCGGCGACCTCATCCTCGAAGAACTCTCACAGGTCGGCGACGTCGACTACGTCGCATTCGCCCCCTCGGGCACCTCCGTCGAAGAACTCGACCACCACCAACTGTTCGCCGCCCTCCGGAACAAAGTCCCGTATGACACCGTTTCGGGGCTCAACGAACCCCGCGAAGCCATCGCCGCAACCGACGGCAGTACGAGTCCCGCTCCTGCCCCTGGATCTGATACCGGTCCCGGCCTCAACAGCGGATCTCCCGTCGAATCCCCCCACGGCACGGATACTGCATCCAACGCCACCGACGACACTCCCCACGCATCTGGGCCCCCCTCGTCCGCAAAAGCGGACACCGATGCGCAGAGCACAACCGAGAACACACTCGCTGAACCCACAACGGCTACCCACCCCTCGACGACCGAGGACGATGCCGAAACGCACGGCAACGCCGACACGGCGTCCTCGTCCACCCCGAACGAACACGCCCGCCAGCCCGACTCTGCGACGGCCGACGACCAGTCGCTCGAAACGGTATACGAACACGCAACAGCGATTATCCGCTCGGAAACCGACCGCGTTCGGTTTCTCGATGCCGAGAACGATATCATCGCAGAAACGGACGCGAGTTCAGTGGGAGACGAACTCGCTGAACTCGAGGCAGAACCAGAGTCGGAGTCGGTGTCGGAGTCGGTCCCGACGACGATCGTATTAGATGGGATCCTCAGTCAGCAGGTACTCGATCTGGCGGCCGATCGAGGCGTCGATCGGATTATCGCGCGGTCGCTGGGGCAGTTTACGAAGCGACCGACGAGCGTCCAGATTCACGCGATCGAAGACATTGCGTCCGAACCGCCGGAGTAGGATCTCGGTGGCGGCTCCCCGCGTTTCGTCTCGACCGCTGCAGTGAGTATGAAAGCGCTGTCGGCGAACGCTGCAGGTTCGACCCGGCGAATCATCGCGCGCCACGGACCACGTGGCCGTACTTGAGGACACCGACGAAAATCGCCCCGCCGAACGCGTTGCCGAGCGTCGCGAGCGCGAGAAACGCGAGATAATCCAGCGGCGAGACCGCGGCGGAGGTGACGAGACCGAAGAGGACCTCTACGTTGCCCGCAATCGAGTGCGGAAGATGTAGGAGTCCGATCGTGGCGGTTACGATCCAGATGATGAGCAACCGGCTCGTCGTTCCCTGTGCTGCCGTGATCAGCCACGCCAACAACCCCATCAACCAGCCCGCGAAGATCCCGCCGACGAACAACCAGTGGAACTCGTGGCTGACGAGGGTCAGGGAGATCGTTTCGAACGCGCCCGGAGAGACGACGCCGACGCCCGGCATCAGGAGGACGGCCAGGCAGGTAAACAGGAGGCCGCCGACGATGTTGCCGACGTATACCAGCCCCCAGAGACGGGCGACCTGCCGGGTCGATGCTTGCCCGTCGAGCGCCGGAATGACGGCTAACGTCGTGTGTTCCGTGAACAGCTCCGAGCGCCCGAGGATCACGAAGGCGAACCCGATCGGATAGACGCTCGCCAGCAGTAGTTCCGTCGTGGGAGCATCGAGACCGTTCTGGGAGAGCGTCAGAACGACGGCCATCATCAGCGGACCGAATCCGATATCTAGCCCCGCCGAGAGGCTAGAGAGTAACAGCCCGGATCGCTCACGGTTGATCTCGTGGAGCCCGCTTTCGATCAACGAATCGAGAACCTCTCGCGTCGGTGTCTGTTCGATGAAGGGGCTGGGCTTAGTTTCTGGGTCGTCCACGAACGGATTCCTCTTTCGAACGTTGGGATGGATAGCACCCAAACCTTTCTATCCGTTCTATCATTCTCCATCCTGTCCATCCGCCCCCACCGGAGGCGAACGATGGACGGCGAGATCACGCGTCGGCCATATACGGCCCAACACGCTGTGAAAGAGTTCCGTCGCATCCCCATCCGTCACTATCCGTTGTCGCTGTTGCAGTCGAGTTCAGCGCTGGATGCCGATGGTCGCGGCGTGAGCCTGCAGGGCCGTCTCGGTGTCGACGGTGGCGGTGGCACGGAACAGGCGGCTGCCGCGCTCGCGTTCGACGCGGACGTTCCGGAGCGCAGCGGCGTCCTCGCGGTCCGTTTCGAGCGCTGCTGCGACGGTGTCGGTCGATAGCTGTGATGGATCGGCGACGACGCCGTAGGTTGCCGTCGTTCGGTCGGCCGAATGCACCGTCGCGGCGGTTCCGATGGCCTCGGCTGCATCGATAACGGAGAACAGTGCGTCCGTTTCTGACGCCCCGTCGAGTGCGTATTTGAGGAGGGCGCGAGTTCGGCCATCGAGCGTGCCGGCACCGACGACGTCTCCCGAGAGCGTCCCTGCGAGTTCGTGGGCGGTCGTCCGGCGCGGGAGGGTCGCTGCCGTCGGCGTCGACGCGGTGGCCGACGCGGACGCCGTTGGCGTTGCTGACAGCGACGACTCGCCTGCACGACTCTCGAGGGCCGCGTCGACGTGTGTGAGGGCGGGTGACTGCGTTCTCGTTCCGGTCGCCGACCGCGCGTCGTAGCCGAGGACGATCGCACCGTCCGCGAGCGCGACGGCGAACTCGTCGTCGACGAACCGTTCGGCGGACCGAGAGGCGGGCCGGCCATCCCCTGACTCCGGAACGGCGGTGAACTCGCGGTCGGTTAGTTCCGCGCGGAGCGCGGGTCGGGAGAGCGAGCCGGTGACGACGGCTGCGCCCGCGAGGGGGGTGGCACCTGCAACGGTCGCAGTGCCGGTGGCGTGCTCGAGATCGGTGAGTGAGACGCCGTCGAGTCGCCGTTCGAGTTCGGCGATGAGCGGCCTGAGGTGGGTTGGAATGCGGGCGGCCTGGAGGGCGGTGCGGTTGGCGCTGGCGGTGAGGGTCGTTCCGGCCGACGAGCGGTCGGTCCGACTGGCGGTGCGTGTCGCGGTTCCCTTGGTGCCGGTATTTGCCGGACTAGTCTGTGCGGACGATTGCGTTCGGTCGCTGCCGGCGGCCTGGCCGATCAGTGAGAGGCTGCCGAGGGCCGCGGTCGCGCGCCGAACGAATGCACGTCTCGATCCCATACCCGATGTCTCGACCGGTCGTATATATACCGGGTGGCGTAGCTTCCGAGCGAGAAAACGCGTGGCGTATCGGCGTGTTGGCGTTGGTTCCGTGTTGTCATCGCAGTTGCAGTTGTCGGCGTGAGTACTCGTTCTCGTTTCCCGCCTCGATTATGGATCGGCAAGCAGTACAGCGGGAACGCATCATCGCGACAGACGAGAACAGGAGCGGAACGGTAGACTTATCATTTCGCCTTCAGAATTCCTCATCTAGGTTTCGTAATGGAACTCAAGCCACTGTTTTCCGAGCCGAATGGGTGGGAAGCGGCTCGCATATCGCTTGGAAGTTCACTCGCGTTCTTCAGTATCTACGCCTATTTCGAACTTCTACATGCTAGCGGGACAGTCGCGACGCTTGTACTCGGGACCGCAACGGGGATGTCCGGGATCGCTGAACTGCTCCCAACGGACCACCGATACGTAGCGAGTGCCCTGCGGGTAACTGCGCTCGGAATCCTCGTCATCCTGGTAGTACTGTCACTGTGGAGGCTCGTCTCGTAATAGCGGCGGCAGCCGGTGACGTGCAGTTGCCGTTACCGGTGACGTTGCTCCGTCCGGAACTCTTCTGTCCGGGTGTGGGGACACTCGTGACCGCCGTCCTCGTTGTGAGATGGGGTTTCGATCTCTCGCGGTCACCCGAGCACGGCGATCGGGATCATGAGCAGCGCACAGACGAGCGCACCAGCTAACGTCGCGAGGAAGTTGACGCCCTGATTGCCGAGGACCGACCCTTCGAGGGTCGCTCCGAGCAGGCTATCCACCGTCATGCCGGCGACGCCGGCCGCAACGATGATCACCGCACCGATGGGATCGACGACGGGAAAGAGGACGTAGCTCAGGCCCGCGACGATGGCTGCGCCGAGGAGACCGGCAACTTCGCCCTGCCAGGTGACGCCGCCGTCGGTGCCGGGATCGACGGGCTCGAGCGTCGTGATCAATCGCGGCGTCTCGAAGACGCTCCCGACCTCGCTCGAGAGCGTGTCGCTCATCGCGGTTGCGACGGAGCCGGCGAAGGCAAAGAGAAAGAGTTCGGCGCTGATCGACAGGAGGGCAGTTGAACTCGCGGCGTAGCCGAGGACGGCGGCGATGGCGACGGCGGCGTTGCCGAGGACGTTGCCGCTGCCGCGAGCGCCGTTGTTCTCCTCAGCGACGCCGAGTTCTTCTTTCCGGGTGTAGCGGAACTTGGTCGAGAGGCCGCCGATGCCGAAGAAGGCAATGAGGACGACGAACCAGTTGTAGTCGCCGAGAACGACCGTCAACAGGCCGAGGAGAATGCCGGTGATCATGCCGGCGATGGAGGCGGTATCGAGGGCGTAGGAGACGTAGCCGAGCGCCACGGTCACTGCGAGTGCGCCGACGATTTCGATCGCTCCGAGTTCGGGTCCGAGTTCGGCCAGCAGCCAGAGCAGGAGGCCGACCGAGAGCATGACGACGGGGTCGTCGTAGATCAGGAAGGCGTCGCGAAGAAGCGCGGCAAGGAGCGCACCGCTTGCGGCGAGAAAGAGGATGGTCGGGAGTCGGGGCTCGATGGGGACGTTTGTCAGGGCGTAGACGGCGGCCTGGCCGGCGACGGCAGCGACGGTTGCGACCAGGCAGAATCCGGTGACGGCGGCGATTTCGTTGTCAGTGTCGCTGTCGGTATTGGTATCGGTCTCGGTCTCGGTCTCGGTTTCGCTGTCCGCGTCTGTGCCCGTCGCCGTCCGAGCGCGGACGAGCCGCTCGGCGAGGTTGCCGTAGCCGACGAGGACGACGGTCCCGACGAAGACGGAAAGCGGCATCGACGACCCGACCGCCAGAAGGCCGAGGACGACGGCCGAAAGGACGAATGTGATGAGTCCGTAGAGGCGACCGTCCTCGTAGTCGCCGGGGTAGGCAAGCGCCTCGAACGCCGGGCCGGTAACGTCGGTAACGAGAAAGGCACCGAGCAGAACGACGGCCGCGACGCCCGTTGCAATCGCCGGCCCGGCAAGCGGTACGGCAAGCGAGAGCGTACTGAGAGCCGCGAAGACGCCGGCTCGCCGAACGGGTGATGTCACGATATCGGTGTCTTTCTGTGGCGGTTACTTGAAGGTTCCCGAACACGCTTCTTCCCGTGTTTCACCGTCGACAGTTCCTCTACCTGTGATCTGGGACGGTGACGCCGTCAACCGGTCCCGTAACCTGTATGGCATCTCACGAAGAAGCCAACGTGTGGGACTGTACGAACGGTATCTCGCCCGTCGAATCCGCCAGTACGATGCCGCTCCACCCGAGCACGTCGCGCTCGTCATCACCGAGCGGGACCTCCTCGAACGCGGTGCCTACGAGACGCTCGTCGACTTCTTCGAGTGGGCCTTCGAGTACGCCACTCAACTGACCGTCTACGTCAGCGTCCTCGACGCCGCGGCCGTCCCGGCGCTCCGTCGTGAACTCGAAGCAATCGACGCCCCGCGCGACGTTGCGGTCCGCGGTCCCGACGACAGAACGCCGGCTGATGCCCCCATCCAGATCGGAATCGGCCTCGGCGGCAAACACGAGTTCACGAGCGCGGTCCGGACGCTCGCAGAGCGCGTTGACGACGCTTCGCTCGAGCCGGAGGCGATCGATGACGAGCGCGTCGAGAACCATCTGGTGTTTCCGTCGGAGCCGGATCTCGTGATCAAGACGGGTGCAGAGCGACTCTCGGACTTTATGATCTGGCAGTCGGTGTACTCGGAGCTGTACTTTACGGACATCAATTGGCGGGACTTTCGCAAGCGGGACTTCCTGCGAGCGGTTCGGGAGTACTGCAATCGGTCGCGACGGTTCGGCCGTTGAGTCGTCGGGCTGTTTCTCCGCGGCTTGCTGGCTTGGCACGCCGGTCAGTCAGTACGCGTAATCAGACCGTGTCGAGGCGGTCGAGTCGCGGGCGTCGTCGACGGGAGCGAGTAGGCTTTCTGCGCGCGGGTGATCGAACGCGACGACGGGGTTATCCATTCGAACGATACCCGAGCGTGCATCGTACTCGAGAATACCGAAATCCTCGAGTTTCGGCAGGACAGTGTGGACGAGTTCGATCTCGATCGCCTCGGGGGAGTCGTCGTCCCACTGGGCGAGCGTCTCGCTCAACCAGTCGACCGAAACGGGCGTTTCACACGCTGAAAGGACGTGGAGTGTGATACGAAGCCGGACGTTCGCGAGGAGCGTATAGGCCTCGTCGAGTGGCACGTCCGTCAATCGTACGAACCGTTGGACGTCGACGGGAGCGCTGCGAGACGACATTCAGCTACTATTGTCATACTAATTAATAAAATACTTCTGGTTATCTAGCTGACGAGTTCTCGGTAATACATCGCTTCTCCGGCGATAGCTCCGGGATGGACGGGCGAAACGTCTCCGGATCAGTCAGCTGCGCGACTACTCGAATCGAGGCTATCCCCGTCCGTCCCGCCGGCGTCGTCCGATTCGCGAACGGCCGTCGCATCGATGTCGTCCTCGTGCGGGCGCTCGCCCGTCGGCAGCGAGTCGCGAAACCGGTTGACGATCGATTGGGCCTCGGTTAGTTCCGTCTCGCTGACGGCTCCGAGGAGGGCGAGCGCTCGTCGAGCCCGCGTGCGACGCCAGGATTCCGCGCGGTGTTCGTACGTCCGAATCCCGCGCAGGAAGTCCGCCTTCGAGAACTCGGGCCAGTAGGGCGTACAGAAAAAGACGGCCGCCTCGTTGCCGTTTGCGTGCCAGGGGAGGAAATTCGACGTGCGCTCGGCACCGCCGGTACGAATAATCAGGTCGACGTCCCGGACCGGCTGATCGTACAGCCGCTGTTCGATGGTCTCGACATCGATCTCGTCGGGATCGAGTTCACCCGCCTCGACATCGTGTGCGACACCCCGCGTCGCTTCAAGCAGTCGAGATCGACCGCCGTAGGCGAGCGCGATATTGAGGACGAACTGGTCGTAGCCCTGCGTTTTTCCCTCCGCGTAGTCGACGGCGTCTCGGACCCGGTCGGGAAGCATCTCCGTTTCGCCGATGACGCGAATACAGACGTCGTTGTCGTGGACGCGGTCGGCGTCGGCGAACTCGTACAGTTTGTCACAGAGGAGGTCGAACAGCGCCTCGTTTTCTTCGTCCGCCCGTTCGAAATTTTCCGTCGAGAAGGTATACAGCGTCAGTTCTTCGACGCCGATATCCTGGCACCACTCGAGAACTCGTTCGGTCGTCTCGGCACCGGCGCGGTGGCCGTCGTGGGCGTCTCCGCCGTTCTGTCGCGCATACCGGCGGTTGCCGTCCTGAATCACCGCGACGTGGGTCGGCGCACCGGCGATTTCACGGGAGAGTAACCGCTCGTAGACGGCATCGACGTGCTGACGGAACCACCGCTTCATCGATTGACGAGACGGTATCGAGGATTATGTGTCTTGTGTGGTATTCTCCGACAGTGAGAGCCCGTGGCTCTGACGCACGA
The DNA here is from genome assembly GCF_034808065.1 of Natrialba sp. PRR66. Classification (NCBI taxonomy): domain Archaea; kingdom Methanobacteriati; phylum Methanobacteriota; class Halobacteria; order Halobacteriales; family Natrialbaceae; genus Natrialba; species Natrialba sp. PRR66. The sequence goes on from NZ_JAXHGN010000002.1 coordinate 334,317, forward strand.
TCGACTGCAGGGGGTGTGCGGTATCGATCGAGCGGGCTGCAACTGAATCGTGATGGCTATCAGTCCGCAGGTTCTCGAGTCGGCCAATGGCTAACGCGATCGACGACGATCTGTACCAGCGGACCAAGGCGCTGCTCGAACCGGGTGACGTTCGACTCAACGGCGCGATCGTTCACACCGAGTACGACGGCAGCGAGGACGTACAGATGATGCAGGCGACGATCGACGTGGGGGACATCATCGCCGAGCATTCCGGATACGATCCGCAGGACTGCTACGTCTACTCCGGCAACGACGACACGGACTTCTCCTCGAACCAGCACCAAGGGCTCACGCTGGAGGACGAGGCGTTCGTCTGGGAGTGCCAACAACTGCTGCGCGAGGGGAGTTTCGACATTGTGATCTACTACGAGGCCAGCGCCGACCACGAGGCGATCCTCGCAGATATCGAGGCGTTGGGCTTCGACGTGACCGGTGTCGAAGGCGAGTAGACGGGATCGATCTCCGTTTCCAGTTATCGTACAGTACAATCAACATCGCAGACACTTTAGTGTCGTTCTGTCCTACCGTTGCGTATGGGTTCATACGTGAGCGGCGTCGGCTCTTGCATCCTCGGTCTCGTCGTTTCGCTCCTCCACCTCTCACCGCCGTACACAATCCAGCGGATCGTCGACGGACTTGGTGGTGGTTCCCGCAACTCGAGCCGGTCAGCCACACACTCATCCTGTACCATTCGGTCGTCGGTGCCGCTACCTTCGCCCTCGGCGTCGTCGGCATCTTCGCGCTCAGCTACCGGGCTGGCGCTGAACTCGAGTTCAGTGCGGACGCTCGTCGGTTGGCACTAGTCGTTGGTCTCGGTAGCGTGATCGGGTATGCGCTGCCGGTTATCGCCGTCGTCGTCGTCCTGTCGGTGGTCGACGGTGGAACGGCGCTGGGTGGGGTGAGAATGCCTCTGTCTCTGTTGCAGGTTACCGGACAAACGATCGGATTCGGAATCCAGTCGGCGCTGATCGGCTTCGCCGGCGCGGCGTTCGCGCATCAATCCGCGAACTCGGATCGGCGCATATCTGCCAACGCCTGAGCGGTGCGTTTACGGACGAAGCCGGAATCGACAATCGGTATCTCCAAGCGATCGGTCGATCTTCTGCGGCGTGAGACAGTAATTGAGGAGCAGAATGGGCTCCTTCCCGCCGCTCAGCGGTAGATATAAGTCACTACCGTTCAACAATTAGGACGGAAGCCATAACAGGGTACGAAAGTGCCCCGGATGCTGGAACATCCGAGACGTGGCTTCCAATCGCGGCTGAAGCCATGATTGCGTACATTCTCACGGGATATAAACATCCCGCACGCCTGATGCATCGTCACAAACAGCGAGCAGCGGCGCTATTCACCGAGAGAACGGGACCAACGGGGTGGCAGTCGGTATGACCGACGAGTTCGCGTCGGATCGGTCGACCGCCGAAACGGACAGCGACCCGGACAGTAGTGCCGACCGAGACGACAGCCCCGGTTCGGACGACCGACGGCGCTGTCCCCGCTGTGATACGCCCATCCTGCGGACCACCGTGATCGGCCCGACCGAGGCGATCGCCGGTCCCTGCGGCTGTCGCGTCGCCCCGCCGGTCCCCGACCGATCCGACTGAGCCACCGCGAGACGAGTTCACCGCAGCCACACGGCAACCTGCGACGGTGAACTCGGGTCGCGGCGGCCAGCCGAGTTGTCGGTGGCTGTTCGAGGACCACCACAACCACCATCGAAACCACCGACACCACCGCACAACTCGGCCCGTAATCGCGACGCGCGACCGATACCGAACGCCGCAACCGAACTCAACCTGAACTCGAACGCGGCTGATCTGCACTTTCACCACCGTAACGGGCGATACGTGCAGCGCTCCGCCGAGTCGTCGAAACCGACCGGAGCCGAAGGTATATGCGTCTCTGCCACAAATGTCAATAGTATGGACCTACCCGACCGGTTCCGCGACCTGCCGGCGTGGGCGGCGGTGCTCGCGTCCGTGCTCGGGCTCCTGGTCGTCCTGACCGGGCTCTCGATGGTTCTCGGGATCGTGTTTGCGGGTATCGCCGTCGGGATGGAACTCGGGAGCCCCATGCTCGGCGTTCTCGCCGCACTGCTCGGTCTCGCCATCGTTACCGTTCCGACCATCGCGGTCGTGCTGGCACTGAGAGGCGGTGAGGACGAACGCGATGGCGGTCACGACGCACGATCTGATGACGCGTCCGACGATCGGGTTGCGACACTCAGAGAGCGATACATGGCCGGCGAGATCGATGACGAGACGTTCGAACAACGGATTGATGAACTCCTTTCCGGCACGGATGCAACCACCGCTGGGACCGAACGAGAGCCGAGTCGGGGTCATAATCATGCCGCCGACCATGCGGACGAGACGCGGACACCGGAACGAGAGCGGTAACCGAACCGGGCCGAACACGTACGCCAGCGGTCGTTCGATTACCCCGATTGGCTTATGCACCGCCAGTCGTGAGTACACCATATGACACCCGAGGTCGACCTCACGGACCGCGAACGGGCCGTCGTCAACGCCTTTCAGGGCGGCTTTCCCGTCGTCGACCGGCCGTTCGAACCCGCCGCAGCGGCCGTGCGCGAACGCGGGGTCGACATTACCGCGACCGAACTCCTCGAGACGATTCGCGACCTGGACGACCGCGGCGTTCTCTCTCGATTCGGCCCGCTGGTCAACGCCCAGGAGATCGGCGGCACGGCGACGCTCGTCGCGATGCACGCCCCCGCGGACCGGTTCGACGAGATCGTCGAGCGGGTCAACGACCACCGCGAGGTCGCGCACAATTACGAGCGCGAGCACCCGCATCTAAACGTCTGGTTCGTCGTCTCAGTCGCCGAGGAATCGCGCGTCGAAGAGGTGCTTGCCGCGATCGAGGACGAAACCGGACAGGAGACGTACAACCTCCCCAAACAGCACGAGTTCCGCGTCGAGGCGAAGTTCTACGTCGACGGTCCGCTTTCGCCGGCCGACGCGGGCGATCCGACCGACGCCGGCATCGACCTCACGGAACTGGGTCCCGACGTCTCGCCGCGCGACGAGTCCACGCTGTCGCCCGCCGAACGCGACCTCGTCCTCGAAATTCAGGATGGCCTCCCGCTCACCGACACGCCGTACGCGGACGTGGCCGCCGCTATCGAGCAGAATCTCGAGTGGGTCCTCGAGACGACGAAACGGTTCGAACGCGAGGGGAAGATCCGCCGCATCGGCGTCGTCCCCAACCACTACGCGCTCGGCTACACCGAGAACGGCATGACCGTCTGGAACGTTCCGGACGAACTCGTCCCCGAAGTCGGCCCCGAGATCGCCGGACTCCCCTTCGTCACCCACTGCTACGAACGCCCGCGCCACGAGGGCGTCTGGCCATACAACTTCTTCGCGATGACCCACGGCCGCAGCGAGGCCGAGAGCCAACGCCGCATCGAGCAGGTTCGCGAGACGATGGCCGAGTTCTGGGACGTGACCGACGAGGACTGGGACTCGCTGTTCTCGACGCAGATCCTGAAGAAGACCGGGATTCGACTCGACGAACGCGCCGCGGCGAACACGCGCACGGAGTAACTGCACTCGATGATTCCGCTGCTTCACGACTTTACGGACGCGACGATACTTGTCTTCGGCGGCGGCCCCGTCGGCGCGCGGAAGGCGCGCCGGTTCGCTCGGGAAGCCGACGTGATCGTCGTCAGCCCCGAGTTCAGCGACGCTGATTTCGGCGGGGCAGAGCGGTGTCGGGCCGCCCCTGACCCGGACGACGTGCCGGACTGGATCGAGCGCACGGCTCCCGCCCTGACCGTCGCCGCAACCGACGACGACGCGGTCAACGACGCCGTCGTGGCGGCCGCGCAGGAGCGGGGCATTCTCGTCAACCGCGCGGACCGCGCCGGCGGCCGCGAGCCGGGCAGCGTCGTCGTCCCCGCGACCGTCCGCGAGGACCCTGTCGTCGTCTCTGTCGCAACCGGCGGAACCGCGCCGGCGCTCAGCAAGTACCTCCGACAGGAACTCGAAGCGACACTCGACGGCGCGGGCGCAATGGCGACGCTCTGCGGCGAGTTGCGGGCCGAACTCAAGGCTCGCGACGTGGCCCCGGCGCGGCGACGCGAACTCGTCACCGATGTCGTCAATTCTCCGGCCGTTTGGACAGCTTTACGTAACGGAGACCCAAACACACGACAAGTGATCGAGGACGTGTTGGGCGAGAAGTTGCCATCTGCGGGTGATCGTTCGTGATGTCGGCCGGCGTCATCACCGCCGCCCGCGTTACCCACGAGAGCGGGAGCGTCGACGACCTTGCAGCGGCCAGTCCCGACAGTCAGCAGGACGCCGTCGCCGACCTCGTCTCGGTCGACGGAATCGAGGAGGCCTACGTCCTCTCGACGTGTAACCGGGTCGAAGCCTACGTCGTCGGCACCGACGCCGCCGTCGGCCGTGCCGCACTCGCGGAACTTTTCTCCGGTATCGACGACGAGGCGATCGTTCGTACCGACCACGACGAGAGCCTGCGCCACCTGCTCCGGGTCGCGGCCGGCCTCGAATCGGTCGTCCTCGGCGAGGACCAGATCATCGGCCAGGTCCGAACCGCCTACGAGGACGCCCGCGTCGCCGGCGGCATCGGCTCGATGCTCGAATCCGCCGTGACGAAGGCCATCCACGTCGGCGAACGCGCCCGGACCGAAACCGCGATCAACGAGGGCGTCGTCTCCCTCGGCTCCGCCGCGACGCGCCTCGCCGCCACCACAATCTCGCTCGACGGCGCGACCGCACTCGTCGTCGGCGCGGGCGAGATGGGCCAACTCGCCGCCCGAAGCCTCGCGGACGCCGACGTCGACGAACTTATCATCGCAAACCGTACCGTCTCTCACGCCGACCACCTCGTTACCGAACTCGGCGACCGGACCGACGCCGAAACGCGCGCCGTTCCGCTCGAATCCCTCGGTACCATCGCGATCCAGGCGGACGTAATCGTGACGGCGACCGGGAGCGACGAGCCGCTCCTCGAACGCTGGCACCTGGCTGGCGACCGGGACGCCACGACTCCGACCGACGCCGGTCGTGTCGTCGTCGATCTCGGTCAGCCCCGCGACGTCGCTCCCGCAACCGACACGCTCGAAACCGTCACCGTCTACGATCTCGACGACCTCGAAACCGTTACGGAGGAAACACACGTCAAGCGGGCCGACGCCGCTCGCGAAGTCGAGACCATGATCGACCGCGAGTTCGATCTGCTCTGCGACCAGTACAAACGGGCCCGCGCCGACGAGGTCATCGGCGCGATGTACGAGTCCGCAGCGCGGATCAAGGAACGTGAACTCGAGACGGCGATCTCACAGCTCGAGGACGATTCGCTGACGCCGGCACAGCGCGAGGTTATCGAGTCGATGGCGGATGCGCTGGTCAACCAGTTGCTTGCGCCCCCGACCAGAAGTTTGCGCGAGGCGGCGGCCGAGGACGACTGGAGCACGATCAATACGGCACTCCAGTTGTTCGATCCCGACTTCGGCGACGAGGAGGTGCCGTCGCTGTTCGCGAACGCGAGGTCCGAAACGCGCTCGGCGGTGCAGTTCGAGGCGACCGACGACGATTAACGAGTGGGCGGGGCATCGCGGAATCGCAACGTCCACAATGGTTTACAATGGTTTTCGGAGACCGAGTTCAGTTATGCTGTCGACACCTCAGTGTGTCGGGGTGGATCACGACGGCGTGTCACGAAAACCCACGTGGCACAATCATTATTTGATTGGCCTTCGTTCGGGCGACCATGGCTGACATCCTTTCAGACGAGGAAATCGAGGCACAGCTTCCCGCCGAGTGGACCCGGGACGGCGACGAGATCGTCCGTACGTACGAGTTCGACGACTACCTTCGGGGCGTCAATTTCGCGCAGATGGTCGGCGAGATCGCCGAATCGCAGTTTCACCATCCGGAGATCATCATCCGCTACTCCGAGGTCGAGATTCGGCTGACCTCCCACGAGGAAGGCGGTATTACGGACGACGACATCGAGATGGCGGAACTGATCGAGTCCGAACGCAACGCCTGAACTCCTGGCAAAGCTGTTCGTCTCGGGCGTGTGCGGTCGCTGGGTCTCTGTCTCTGGTCTCTCCGTCCCTGTAGCTGTGTCTGTACCGACACCGATACCGGTACCTGAACCCGAAGCTGAACCCGAACCCGAACCTGAATTCGGGTCCGGACCTGGATGAGTCGCCTGAACAGTTGAGTGGCTCCATCGTCTATCTACACGCGATGCACGGCCAGTACGTCTTCACGGTTCGCGTTCGACTCGAACCCGCGCAGCCGTCCATCTCGCTCGAACCCGGCAGTGAAACGACGACGGTTACCGTCCGTCGTGGGGCACCCGAACCGGGAACCGATGGCTGGCGTTTCTTCCGCGACACGCTCTGGCGCGGCGAGGTTGCCGACGAGGCCCACGTCCGACGGCTCGCCGAAGACTGGCTCGATCTGCCCGTCGAATCGGTCTCGTTCAGCGAACTGCAAGTCGATACGGCGTACTTCGACGCCATGAAATCGGCCATCGCGGCCGACCTCGACGCGTTCAACGCTGAGACGGTCTCCGAAACGCTCTCGAAGTACCTCGGCTCGAGTATCAGAGTGCAGGACGTATAGCCGATCTCGCTGTGGGATTCCGACCTGTCGACTGCCACCGTGACGAATCGACGAGTCAGCAGTCGTTCAGGAAATCGGTACACATTTACTCGCCACTCCCGTACGGTTGTGTCCCGATGGTCACCGAGAACGAGAACGAAAACGAGTTCGAAGTCGACGCTGCCTCCAGTCCCGCTTCCGCTGCCACCTCTGCGTCCGCATCTGCATCCGCTTTCGACGCCGATGACAACGCCTTCGATGTCGACGACGACTACGACTTCTGGCTTCTCGATCTCGACGGCACACTCGTTGATGTCGAGTGGTCGTACACCCGGGGCGTCTTCGACCGGGTCGGCGATCGTCTCGGTCGCGAGTTCAGCGATCAGGAAGCGGATATCCTCTGGAGCGGCCTGACCGGGTCTCGCGACCGACAGCTCCTCGAGTGGGGAGTCGATCCGACGACGTTCTGGGAGGCTTTCCACGCGGAGGAGGACCCGCTGGTCCGTGCCGAACAGACCTATCTTCACGAGGACGCTGCGTTCGTCGCCGAACTCGATGCGCCGGTCGGACTGGTCACGCACTGTCAGGAGTTCCTCTGTGAACCCGTCCTCGACAACGTCGGCATTCGGGACTGGTTCGATGCGCGACTGTGCTGTACCGAACAGACGGGCTGGAAACCGGACCCACAGCCGGTGCAGCGGGTGATGGACGACCTCGGCGTCGGGGAAAACGGCCACCTGGGCGTGCTCGCGGGCGACGGTGCAAACGACGTGGGCGCGGCCTGGAACGCTGGTCTCGACGCCATTCACGTCGAACGGGTCGGCCACGACCGCCGTGGTCGGTGCGTCCTCGGTGACTACCGCGTCGAGTCGTTCGACGAACTTTTCTAACCGCTCAGCGCGTGAGCGTATGACTACGACTGCGATTACGACTACGGCTGCAATTACTACGACAACTACGACGACGATTGTTCGACATGCTGTAACTCCTCGTTGACCAGCGTTTCGTACGCGCGGCGGAACCGCTCGGAGAGCGCCTGATGGGAGATACCGAGTTCATCTGCTAACTCCTCCATCGAGATCCGCCGCGGAATCTCGAAATATCCGTACTCGAGTGCTGCCTCCAGCGCCTCGTGTTGCTCGGGCGTCAGTCGCGTCTCGCCGCTTTCCGAGTCGGCAACGTCCGTGATTCGCCGGAGATCGACACTGATCCCCATCTCGTTGAGTCGATCATAGGCCTGCGTCAGCGTCTCTCGGTTGTGGAACCGAACTCTGGCCTGCCACCAGCCGTCGGTGCCCCACATCTCGAGGAGTGAGCCGCCGTCGATAAGCAATTCTTCACACAACTGGTCGGTTCCCGCTCCATCGGCGAACTCGACGTCGAACAGTAGTCTGGAGTCCGATTCGACGAGCAGATCATACTCGATTACGGCTGGGTCCACATCGAACGCACCCGTTGCCCGCTCTCGATCGACGCCCGCAACCCAGAGGCAGGGCCGGGTCTTCGAGACCGATGACTCGAGTTCGACGGTGATCTCGGGGGCGTGCTCGAACGCGGTCACGAGGGTCGTCTCAGTGGCTGGAAGCCGAAGCTCGGCTATCGTCGACATCACGCTATGTACAGCACCATCCCCTAAAAATCGCTGTTCAGGCTGCCCTGACTGTCTCGTTCGGGAACGTGCGGACCCAGACCCAGTTACGTGCCCTCGTTCGAGTTCTCCGCAAGCGCCGTCTCGAGTTCACGAACGCTCGCCTTCGCCGTCCGGTCCGGGTTCGCAAACACTCGCACCGACTGCTCGCCGAGCGGGACGAACTCGAGCGAGAGGTGGTCCGCCGTCTCGCGCAGTCCGAGGGCGGCGTCGGCTTCGCCTGCAATGACTGTTCGGGCGGGGCTTTCGTGGGCGCGGAGCCCGATGTCGTATCCGTTGATCGAGTCGGCGAGTTCGTGTTGCCCCGCGCCGCGGTCGTCGGCGAGTTCGGCGAGTGCCCGTTCGAGACTGACCCGAAGTCCGGAATCGCTGGTGCGGTTGACGAACCGGAGGTCGCGGTCGATCAGATCCGAGAGGCCCTCGATTTCGGCGGGATTGCCGGGTCTGACGACCAGTCCCCACTCGCGGGTCCAGCCGCCGAGTTCGGTTGCGTCGGTGTCGCGCTCGATCGGGCCGGCGGTGACGGCCACGTCCGGAACGCCGTCGCGGAGTCGTCGGAGGCCGGGGCGGGAGCCGACCGGGAGGTAGCGGGGGTTCTCCAGACGATCGAGGAGACGGTTGAGCGTCGGGTCGTCCTCGCCGACGCCGAGCAGCGTGGGTGGACGAACGGCGGGCGAGAACAACTGAACGCGGACCGATTCGCCCGCCTCGAGGTAGTCCGTTTCGGGGCCGACCTCGACGACGCCGTCGGCCTGGGCGAGGCTGGTCGTTGCGCCGCTGCCTTTGTCGACGGGATAGACGAGGGGTGCATTGTCGCTGTCGTCCACACGTGGGGCTGTGTCGCGGTCGTCTTCAGCGTCGGGACCGCGCTGGACGAGACCCACGGGCATCAGGCGAAGCCGACCCTCCCCGTAGCGTTCCTCGCGACCCATTCGGCCGGTGACGGTCGCGGATTCCGGCTCGGGAACTCCCGCGGCTTCGCGGATCGCGGGTGCGACGAACGTTCGAAAGACCATCATCGCGGAGACGGGGTAGCCGGGGAGACCGACGTAGGCGGAGTCGGCTAGCCGCCCGACGAGCATCGGTTTGCCGGGTTTGACGCTGACACCGTGGAGGAGGAGTTCGCCTTGCTCCTCGATGACCCGGTAGATAACGTCGACCGCGCTCGCGCTGGTCGACCCGGAGGAGAGCACGAGATCGCACTCCGCCGCGGCTTCTCTGAGGACGCGCTCCATTTCGTCCTGCTCGTCGCCGGCGTGGGGGTAGAGCACGGCTTCACCGCCGGCATCCTCGACGCCGGCGGCGATCGTGTAGCTGTTGACGTCGTAGATCTCGCCGCGGTCGCTGTCGAGTTCGTCGCCGGGCCGGACGAGTTCGTCGCCGGTAGAGACGATGCCGACCCGCGGTTTACTGCGGACGGGGACCTCGTCGATACCCAGCGCGGAGAGGAGTCCGATGTCCCGCGGCGTAATCTGGGTGCCGGGGCCGAGCGCGCGCTCGCCGGCGGCGACGTCCGCGCCGGCGAACATGACGTTGTCGCCGGGGGCGACGGCGGTGCGGACGAGGACGGTCGTGTTGTCGCCGTCGCTGTCGGTGTCGATGGTGTCCGTTCGTTCGACGGGAACCATCGCGTCCGCGCCGTCGGGCATCACCGCGCCGGTCGAGATTTCGACCGCCTGGCCGGCTTCGAGTTCGACCGCGGGTTCCTCGCCGGCGTGGACCGAGCCGACGACCGCGAGTTCGGCGGGATCGGCCTCGTCGGCTCCGAACGTATCCCGCGCGGTGAGCGCGTAGCCGTCCAGACTCGCTCGGTCGAACCCCGGCACGTCGAGTTCGGCGTCGAGCCGCGCGACGAGGGTTCGGCCGCGGGCATCCGTCAGCGGCACGCGCTCGATGCCGCCCTCGAGCGATAGCGAGTCGATGGCCTCGCGCGCCTCGGTCGGTGAAGCGAGATCGCGAAACTCCTTGCGGTTCATAGCGGTCCTTCGCGCGCGGACGGTAAAAACGTCGGTCCGTCGGTCCGTCTGCCGATCGTGGCGCTCCTTACGGGTTCGATTCCCAGTTCTCCACCGCGACCGTCTCGCCCGCCGGAATTCCCTCGCGGCCGTCCGGAACGACGACCCAGCCGTCCGCGAGCGCGACGCTCGAGAGCACGCCCGATCCGCTTGCCCGCGTCGGCGTCGCGACGACCGCGGGTTCGGCCGCGTCTGTGTCGTCGTCGCGTCGCGACACCTGAACTCGGGCGAACGTTCGCGTTCCGGGTTCGCTCGGGATCTTGCGCTCGAGTCGTGCCTGGGTCGTCGGGTGCGGATCGGGAGTCGTTCCCTCGAACCAGCGCAGCGCCGGCCGGAGGAACTGCACGGCGTTGACGATGCAGGCGACGGGATACCCCGGCAGCGCGAGGACGGGCGTGTCCTCGACGAGGCCGAGACAGACCGGGTGGCCGGGCTTGAGACCGACGCCGTGGACGAGGACCTCGCCGATGTCGTCGATCACCTCTGGAAGGAGGTCGCGCTCGCCGACGGAGGAGCCGCCGGTCGTCACCACGATGTCTTTCGTCAGGTCCCGCTCGATCGCGACCCGCAGCGAGTCGGCATCATCGGTGACGACGTCGCGGTAGGTCGCCCGTCCGCCCCATCGGTCGACTAGCCGCGAGACGGTGAGGCCGTTCGTCTCGATGACCTCGCCCGGTCCCGGATCGCGCTCGACGAGTTCTTCGCCGGTCGGGATCACGCCGACGGTCGGCGGTCGGGCGACGGTGACCTCGCGGCGGCCGACCGACCGCAGGAGGCCGAGGTCCGACGGGCGCAGCCGGTGGCCCGCGTCGTAGAGGTGCTGGTCCGCGTCGACGTCCTCGCCGACCGGCGCGACGTTTTCTCCCTCGGCGACGGCGTCCGTCACCTCGAGTTCGGCCGCCGAGTCGAACTCGTCGACGTGTTCGATCATCACGACGGCGTCGGCACCGTCGGGGAGGGCGCTGCCGGTGTGGACGCGGGCGGCGGTTCCGGGCGTGACGGTCGTGTTCGCGGGAGTCCCCTCTTCATCGTCACCGCCGCCAGCGTCGTCAGCGATGCGAAGCAGCTCGGGCGAGCGGTTGCTGGCACCGAAGGTGTCTGCAGCGCGGACGGCGTAGCCGTCCATCGCGGCGCGCTCGTAGTGCGGGACGTTCCGGTCGGCCGTAATGGTCGCAGCGAGCGTTCGGCCGTCGGCGGTCTCGAGGGGGACTCGTTCCGCCCCGGTGAACGGTCTGTCACCGTCGAGGCGCTCCGTGATGGCCTCTTTGAACGTCTCTCGGGCCTCGTCGACCGGGGTCCGGACCTTGAACCCGGCCGTCGTGCGATCGTGATCGGCTCCGTTCATACTCGAACGCGGGTTGCGGGACGGCAAAAGCGTAGGGGACGACGCGGTCGTCACGGCTCCGACTCTGCCGAGTTCGATCCTGGTCGGGATCTGGGCCGTCGCCCTGGACGCCGCTCGCACGATGACCGCTACCGCGGGCTTTTTCGTATCGGCGTTCGAACCTGTATCTATGCCAGCGCTCCGCGACGCCCTGCGGGATCTCACCGAGGACGTCTTCTTCGATCTGCTCGAGAGCGACGAAGCGTATCTGCTCGTTCTTGACGTGCCAGGAATTACGGCTGATTCGCTCGGCTGGACGGTCGAAGACGGTCGTCTCTCGATCACCGGACAACGCGCGAAAGCCGTTCCGGACGACTATCACTACCTCGAGGAGAACCGCTCGCTGTTCCTCGATGTCGACCTGCCGCTTCCCGACGAGGTCCGTGCGGCCGATGTCGAGGCGAACGCGGTCGTCGAGCGTGGCGTCCTGGAGTTGACGCTTCCCAAAAGCGAACCGGGGAGCGAAGAGACCACGATCGATATTATCGAGACGAAGACTGCGGGGGATGAGAACGGAGATATCGCTTCAGAGGGCGACGCAGGGACAACAGCGAATAGGACAAGCGATACTGGAATCGACGCTGACACCGACACTGACATCGATACCAACACTGACACCGACGCCGACACCAACACTGACACCGACGCCGACACTGACACCAACTCGAGGTGACCGAGACTGGTCTCCCTCCGTGCGTACAAACGGTTCGTCCTCGTCGCCTGGCAGTTCCTGCCCCTGCTCCTCGCGTATGCACGAGACCGTCATCGATTCCTCCTCTTTGGTCGCTCCCGATCGGTCGCCCCTGAAACGCGCCGCCATCGGGCGTCCGTCCTCCTCGAGTCGCTCCTGACGCTCGGGCCAACGTTCATCAAACTCGGCCAGTTGCTCTCGACCCGCCCCGACGTGCTCCCGCCCGAGTACATCGACGAACTCGCCGCACTGCAAGACGAGGTCCCGCCCGCCGAGTGGGAGCAGGCCCGCGCAGTCATCGAAGCCGAACTCGGACCGATCGACGAGCAGTTCGACTCCTTCGACACGGCGGCGATAAGCGGCGCGAGCCTCGGGCAGGTCTATCAAGCACAACTGCATTCGGAAACGGTCGCCGCCCGCGACGACGACGTTCGCGAGGTCGCAGTCAAGGTCCGTCGCCCCGACATCGAAGAACTGGTCGAAGCCGACCTACGCGTGATCCGCTGGTCGCTGCCGCTCATCCTGTTCTTCGTCGACGAATCCCGGGCCTTCTCGCTCGAAAACCTCGCCGACGAGTTCTCGAAGACGATCCGCGAGGAGATGGATTACGAGCGAGAAGCCGAGATGCTCGCGGAGATCCGGGGCAACTTCGCCGGCGACGACCGCTACCGGATTCCCGCCGTCATCGAGAGTCACTCCGGGCCGCGAGTGCTGACGATGGAACGCATTCCAGGGACCAAGATCAACGACGTTGCTGAACTCGAGCGGAAGGGAATCGACCGCAGCACGATCGCGGAGAACCTCCAGTGGGCATACATGCAGATGATCATGGACGACGGCGTCTTTCACGCCGATCCGCACCCGGGTAACCTCGCGGTGACCGACGAGGGGCGGATCGTCTTCTACGACTTCGGCATGTCCGGTCGGGTCGACGACTTCGTCCGCGAGAAGATCATCGAGTTCTACATCGCCGTCGCCAACCAGGATATCGACGGCATTCTCGACGCGCTGATCGAAATCGGCACGCTCTCGCCCGATGCGGATCGCGGCGTGATGGCTGAAGTGATGGAAATCGCGATCCAGGACGCCCGCGGCGAAGACGTCGAACAGTATCGCGTCAACCAGATCGTCGGCCAGATCGAGGACTCGATCTACGTGTTTCCGTTCCGGTTGCCGAAGAACCTCGCGCTCGTCCTGCGAGTCGCGACCGTCGTCGAGGGCGTCTGCGTTACCCTCGATGAGGATTTCGACTTCATCGAGACCGCGACGGACTACCTCACCGAACAGGGGTATCGGGAGGAGACCGCCCGGAAGTACGCCGCCGAAACCGCGGGTCAGATCCGTCGGAGCGGCGAGTCGCTGACTCGAATCGCCCCGAAGTTCGAGCGGACGCTCGATCGACTCGACCGGGACGATCTGTACGTTCGCGTCGGCGTCGAGGATTCGGGTAACGTCTTCGATCAACTCGCAAAACGGCTGATCTACGGCATGTTGTTGACGATGGCGCTGTTCTCGATGGGCGTTCTCTATGCCCTCGAGGCCCCGTGGGCTGCAGTCGTCGCGGCGATCTTCGCGTTCGTTCTTTCGATCCAACTCTATCGGACGTTCCGCGAGTCGCGGTCCATTCAGGCAAAACCGCAGTTTACCAGGCAGAACCTCCGACAGCGCCAGCGTGAGAAGTGACGGCAAGAACGGGACAGGACGGAACGAAACGGGCGAACGTACTTTTCGCTGGCCGGTGAGTCACACGCTATGGACCTGCAGACAGCGTTCGACCACCTCGCCGATCTCTCGCTCTCGATCGACGACGCGACCACCGAACGGCTCTCGAGTGAGACCTCGAGCGAGTTCACCCGCGTCACGACGGAATTCACGCTCACCGGCGCTGGCGAGTCCGGCGTCGGCGAGGATGTGACCTACGAGGCCGACGACCACCACGCCCTCGCCGAGCACGGACTCCCGGATCTGACCGGCGAGTTCACGTTCGGGGAGTTCTCCCAGCGACTCGTCGATCTCGACCTGTTTCCGACCGCTCCGGACCGCGAGGTGTTTCGAAACTACCGCCGCTGGGGCCTCGAGAGCGCGGCCCTCGACCTCGCGTTGCGACAGGCCGAGACGACGCTCGCGAGTGAACTCGATCGGTCGCGCGACCCCGTCCGGTTCGTCACCAGCACCCGACTCGGCGAGCCGCCGACGACGGACCGACTCGAGCAACTGCGCGAACGGGTCCCCGAGATCGAGTTCAAGCTCGACCCGACGACGACGTGGGATCGAGAACTCGTCACCCGCGTTGGCGAGACGGTCGGCACCGACGCAGTACAGATCCTCGACCTCAAGGGGCAGTACGCGGGCACCGCCGTCGACGCCCCCGCCGACCCGACGCTGTACGAACTCGTCCTCGAGTCATTTCCCGACGCCGTCATCGAGGACCCCGCGCTGACCGATGAGACGGAATCGCTGTTCGACGAAGCGGCCGTCCGCGAGCGCGTGTCCTGGGACGCACCGATTCACGGCGTGTCGGATATCGAAGCGCTTCCCTGGGAGCCCGAGTGGTTGAACGTCAAACCGTCCCGGTTCGGGTCGGTCGAATCGCTACTCGAGACGATCGCCTACTGCGAGGAACGCGACATCAGCATGTACGGCGGCGGCCAGTTCGAACTCGGCGTCGGCCGCGGCCACATCCAGTTGCTCGCATCGCTTTGCTACCCGGCGACGCCAAACGATGTTGCACCGGGTGCGTACAACGATCCCACCGTCGGGGACGGCCTGCCGCCGAGTCCGCTCGAACCGCCCGTCGCTTCCACCGGATTTCGGTGGTGAGCCGGCGTCCCTGGTGAACGTAAACTGGCTCGCAGGTCGAATTGAATGTTCTCCATGCGTTCTGTCCGCTTTCACCGATTTGATCTCCGGCAGGCATCCGGATACTGGAGTTTAAGAACACTGGTGACACGTATCGCACACTCGAGCCGGCATTCCAAACGGTTTATGGCCGTCGGTTGATTACCCCGGGACATGGCGAAACAGCAGCAAGAAGTTCGCGATCTCCAGGAAGGAAGCTACGTAATCATCGACGACGCAGCCTGCAAGATCAACGCCTACTCGACGGCGAAACCGGGCAAACACGGCAGCGCCAAGGCCCGTATCGAAGCGAAAGGCGTCTTCGACGGCAAAAAGCGCTCGCTCTCCCAGCCGGTCGACGCGAAGATCTGGGTTCCGATCATCGAGCGCAAACAGGGCCAGGTCGTCTCCGTCGACGGCAACGACATGCAGGTCATGGACCTAGAAACGTACGAGACCATCACGATGCGCATGCCCGAGGATGTCGACGCCTCCCCCGACGAGAACATCGAATACCTCGAGATGGAAGATCAGCGAAAGATCGTCTAATGTTTCCTGGGGCGACGGACGAACGCGAAGGAACCGACGCGGCAACCGGCCGTTCGGACGCGAACTTCGTGGTCGTCGGTGCGCCCCTGGACGTATCGACGACCTTTCAGCCGGGGACCCGATTCGGACCCCAGCGCATTCGGACTTTTGCGGAGCCGTTCGACGACTACGACCACCGGACGGACCAGTACTTTTCCGACCTCGGCGTCGTCGACCACGGCGACGTTCGCGCGTGGGACGACGTTCCGGAGTACCTCGAGTGGCTCGAGGGCGTGTTGCGCGATATCGCCTGGGACGACGCCGTCCCGGTTACGCTCGGCGGCGAACACACGGTCTCGCTGGCCGGCGTCCGCGCCGTCGAACCGGATATCGTCGTCTCGCTCGACGCTCACTTGGACCTGCGCGAGGACTACGACGGCAATCCGCTCTCGCACGCGAGCGTAATGCGACGAGTGCTCGACGACGATGAACTCGACTCGGTCGACAAGCTGTTCGTCCTCGGGGCTCGCGCTGGGAGCGAGGCCGAGTGGGACCGGGCCGAGGCGGCCGACGTGACCGTCGTTCCGCCCGAGGACGTGGCCGACTGGGACCCCGGTGATCGCTTCGAGGATCGGGACGTGTACCTGAGCGTCGACATCGACGCCGCCGATCCGGGCTACGCGCCCGGAACCGGGACGACGGAGCCGTTCGGACTCGAGCCGCGCGAACTGCGCGACGCGGTGCGCTCGGTTGCGCCGCAGGCGACCGGCGTCGATGTCGTCGAAGTCAACGACCGCGACGACGGCCAGGCGGCCTCGCTCGCCGGAAAGTTGGTGCGCGAGTTCATCTACGAACGCGCGGCCGCCGAGTCTTCCTAACGACGGGCCGTCGGCTCAGAACGGCGCGGAGAGATACGCCTTCGGAACCGCGTTTCGAACCGTGACCAGCGGGTCCACGACCTGGCTGATTTCGAGGCCGCCAACCAGACTTGCGAACAGGTAGGCGTCCGTCGTGTCGACCTCGTGTTCCGCGGCCAGCAGTTCGATCGCGTCCCGAGTCGCTATCTCGCAAGCTGCTTCGAGCGTGTCCGCGCTCGCGACCGGTTTCCAGGCCTCGGGGGTTTCGATCAGCGGGCGCTCGAGTTCGGTTTCGGGGTCCGAGAGCACCTCGACCGTCACGTCGATGGCCGTTCGGATCTCCGCGCCGGTGCCACACATCTCGCCGTCGGCCATCGCGGCCTTGCAGTCGCCCATCGCGAGCATGGCACCCGCCTGAAAAACGGGGAAGTAGACCGCGTTTCCGGCGCACAGATCCGTCGTGTCGAGGTTGCCGCCGTGGTCGTGCGGGACGAGCGTCGTGTGCGATTCGGATTCGGTCGCGACGCCGATCGTGCCGATGAGCGGTTCGACTGGAACGTCGGCGTCGATTCCCGCGATGGAGAGCGTCGCGTCGCTCCTTTCGGCTCGTTCCCCGTTTCCGTTTCCGTTTCCGTCTCCGTCGCTCTCACTCTCGACGGGCGTGATCCGGGACCGGGGTGCCTCGATTCCCTCGTGGCCGTCGAGTAGCCCGAAGCCGTCGACCGAGATGACGCGGCCACGATCCTCCGTCAGTCGGATGTCGTCAATATCGACCCGCAGCACGTCGCCGGGTTCGGCCCCCTCGACCGCGATTGGTCCCGTCGCGGCGTTTACCTCCGCCGGAACCGACTCGAGCACGTCCGACTCCGACTGGACTGCCCCGTCCAAGCTATCTCTGGTTTCGACCGTCAGTTGCGCGCCCGACTCGACCGTCGCGATCGGCTCGAGTTCAGGTGTGAACTCGTAGATGGCACCCGTCTCGTGGCTGATCGTTCGCCGTGACATGGGAAGTGATACGAGGCGCTGGTAGTAAATTGGGGTCCCGCGGTCGGCGCGCCGGCGGTGGCGAGCCGGCTGTGACCACAGCTATATGACCCGCGGCGGCGGTAGGCTACTCGCGGGCGTTGTTCGAGCGGACAGCGGATGAGTGAATAGCGGATAACGGAAGCAGACGAGCGGATGAGCCGACGTGTCGCCGTCGCGGTGTGGCGGCGACTGCAGCGGAACGTTGCGGTACCGAGCTGATGTAATCATGAACGTAACCGATGTCCACGACCGCTGGGAATCACGCTCGGGTGCCTATTCACCCGAATACTACGCGTACTACGGTCCGAACGCGACGAGCGAGGCGATTCGCCGAACGCTGGCTCGTTTCGTCGACCCCGATGCCACCGTGCTCGAACTCGGCTGTAGTTCGGGCCGCCACCTCGCACACCTTCACGACCACGGCTACGAGAACCTGTTCGGCATCGATATCAACGAGACCGCCTTCGACGTGATGCAACGCCATTCGCCCGATCTGTTCGCCGCGGGAACGTTCTACTGCTGTCCGATCGAGCGCCTGGCTCGCTCCGTCTCGGCCGATCGATTCGATGTCGTCTACTCGGTCGAAACGCTTCAGCACGTCCACCCGGACAACGAATGGGTGTTCGACGAACTCGCTCGAGTGGCCGGCACGACCCTTCTGACGGCGGAGAACGAAGGACAACGTCCCACCCGAGATGAATCTTCGTCCACCCCACCCGCCGACTCGTCTGCCAGCGAAATCCGCCACGTCGACGGCGTGCCGCTTTACGTCCGCGACTGGACCCAGGTCTTCACCGACCGCGGACTCCACCCGGCCGAGTGCGAGCAAACTGAACTCGAGCGCCACACGCTCCGCGCGTTTCGTGTCGATGATGCACCGAAGCCACCGGAGTCTGACCGTTAGGTCGGCGGCTTGCCGCTGGCTGGCCACTGCTTGCCGCTCGCCGACTGCGTCGCGCTCGATCGCAAGGATACAAGCCGCCGCCGGCCTAACGCGGGAGTATGAGCATGCAACTCTCGGCGTTCGTCGACCGCCTCGACGAGACGCTCGGAACCGCCGACTACGCCGACCTCGACGCCAGCGCGAACGGCCTGCAGGTCGGCCCCGACGAGGGCACCGTCGAACACGTCGCCTTCGCCGTCGACGGCGTCGAAGAGACCTTCGAGCGGGCGATCGCGGCCGACGCGGACGCGCTGGTCGTCCACCACGGCATCTCCTGGGGCGGCTTCGACCGCGTCACCGGCCGCACCTACGATCGACTCGCCCCACTGATCGACCACGACCTCGCACTGTACGTTTCGCACCTCCCGCTCGACGGCCATCAGGAACTCGGGAACGCCGCCGGCGTCGCCGACGCGCTCGACCTCGAGAATCGAACCCCGTTCGGTGAACTCGGTCCCGAGTTCATCGGCCAGCGCGGCACCGCGTCGGAGCCGTACACACCCGCGGAGTTGCGCTCGCGACTCGATACCGAACTCGAACCCGACGGCAACTCGGTCCAGTTGCTCGAGTTCGGTCCAGACGAGATCGACGAGATTGCGATCGTCACCGGCAGCGGCACTGACTGGCTGGACGAAGCCGTCGATGCGGGCGCGGACGCGCTCGTGACCGGCGAGGGCAAACAGCAGGTCTACCATGAAGCGCGGGAGGCGGGTATTCACGTCGCGCTGGCGGGCCACTACGCGACCGAGACGTTCGGCGTCCGGGCGATCCAGGAGCGGGTCGAGGGGTGGGAGACTGAACTCGAGACGAGTTACTTCGACGTTCCGACAGGACTGTAGCCGAGTAGTCCTCGCGGGTTTTCTCGTTGGTGGAATCTCGGTGTAGGCCGTCATTGACCCGCGATGTGACGGCATACGCCGTGACGAGGCGCTGTAGCGATACCGTACTATTAGCGGTGGGTGGCTAGATGTCGCTGTCACTGCTTGAGAGGAGGTCTGCGTATTGATCGGCTGCTGCGTGTGATACTCGAACGCCAGGATACTGTTTGCTCTCGTGAACGGTCTGCAGCCTGTCGATAACAATAGGTGATGCGTCGCAATTCACTCGCGTTCTCGGGGCGGCTCCCGGGGAAATCACAGAAACCAATGTCTCAAGAGATACCTTCCAGACGAGAGTGGTTGCGAAGGGTCACCGTTACGTCCGCGGTGATCGGCGGCGTATCGGGAACTGCCGCAGGTATCGTTGCCGGCGGCGATACCGCGGACGATGGTGACGAGGACACCAGCGAAGCCGATACTGCAGACGCTATCTGTGCTCGTGCACCGCCGATTCGGCTGACCCCTGCGTGCGGCGATACCGACGAGAACGCAGACGGGCCGGTCTTCTGCATCACCAACGATAGCGAGCACGCGGTCTCACTCGAGTGGCGCGCCGTATCACCGCCCGACGAACGGATCGAGTTCATCGACTGCCGGCGGATTCGCGTCTTCGGCAAGTTCGCCGACGTGATCGTCACCGCGACGTTCGTCGGTGCCGGCGATGAAGTCGGAAACGTCATCGAGCCGGTCGGCGCGGTCGACGGCGAGCGGACGATCGACGTACGTGAACTCGAACAGTTCCCCGACGGTGCGATTATCGGCTCCGTCGAGGCGTTCCGGGAGGAACCGGTCGTTCCCGGTATCGGCGCGCTTACGGCGTCGAATCCGCAGTTCAGTGCGTGTCAGGAGGTGGTCTTCGGCGAGGTAGCGGTCGGTGACGAATCGGATGAGCGGGTCGCCGAGAGCGAGAGCGACGAGGAATCCGGTCCCGATCCGGCGACGCTCGAGACGGTGACGGTCCCGGCGGGTGCGACGACGTGTTTCACCGCCGATGTCGATGCGGCCGACGGTCCGGTCGCAGTGCAACTGTTTCGAGAGGGCGCGATGATCGCTGACCGATCGAGCGCCACCGTCAACTCGTGTCCGCTTCCAGTTCGCGTTGGACGCGCCGATCCCGTGACGGTGCCGACTCGCCTGTTACAGTCGACACTGGGTGCGTGTGATCGCAGCCGTGAGCGACGCGACGAGTAGCCGTCCCTCGATCGCCGTCCTTCGGGGCTCTCGCGACGCGCTCTCACCGCACGATCGTCGCTTTACTGCTTCACTGAGTGGATACCCGTCTTCTTCGGGCGACCGCCCGTCTCTGATTCCACACGAGCGGTACGGTCCGGCTTGGAATCACTCCGGCGCTGTCAGTAAGTCTCGTAGGTCGCCGACCCCACCTCGACTCGAACGAGCGTGTTCTCGTCGTAGGCATCCGGTCTCGCGCCGTACTTCTCGTTAATTTTCCGTCTCGCCGCTGCCGTTTCGGCGTCGCCCTCGATAATCGTCGCCGTCCCGAGCAGTGTCACCATCCATCGCGTTCGTCCCTCGTCGTCCGCCTGTACCGACAGCGACACGCGCGGATTCGTCCGGATGTTCTCCAGCTTTCGCCCCGTCGTCACGAGTTCAACGACATCGTCCTCGTACCGATACCAGACGGGGGCGACGTGCGGGCGTCCCTCGACACAGGTCCCGAGATGGGCCATGAGCGGTTCGCTCTCGAGACGGTCCGCGACTTCTGGGGGGACAGTGGACACGGTTCCCTGACCGACGAGGACGGCCAAAAGCGGTTCCCCGGCGGGTCCATGCCCGTTCTCGAGACCGGTCGCTGACACGCCACCCGAGAGAAGATAACCGCAGTTAGGACCGCAGTCGTTGCGCATCCAACCGAACGTAGTGCCAGAGCGTTCCCGTCAACCCCGACTCGGCGATCCGCCGGCCTGAACTCGCGACCAGCGCGTCCGGGGCGTAGGCCGTCGGATACCGGCGCGCAAGCCGACGACTGAACGCCGTGTCCTCGTTCGGGACATCCGGAAAGCCGCCGACATCCTCGAACGCCCGCCGATGGACGAAACAGTTGAACCCCGGCAAGACGGGCCGCTCGAGTCGCGGAAACACGTGGTTGATCGTCGCCTCCATCACCTTCGCCCGCCACGGTCCCGTTATCCGACAGCGCGAACTCGCGGCTGCCAACCCGTTCGCCTCGACGAAGCCACACATCTCCGTCAGATAGTCCGCCCGGACCCGCGTATCCGCATCGATAAACGCGAGCCACTCGCCGCTTGCACGTTTCGCTCCCATATTGCGCGCCGTCGCGATACTCCCACCGGCCTCTTCGACGATTGTCGATCCGTACTCCCGTGCAATCGCGCGCGTCCCATCGTCCGAGTTCCCGTCGACGACGATAATCTCGAACTCGAGTGCGGTGTCGAGCGCGGCGAGACTCGAGAGCGTGCCGCGAATGAACTCGGCCTCGTTTCGCGCCGGAACGATAATGCTCACCGCAACAGCGGGTGGCTCATCGGCAGTGCTATCGGTGTTGTCGGCAGCCAGTTCACTCGAGACGTCGATCATGTCTTGCTCTCGGTTCGCATGCGCTCGCATTCCGGTGTTCGCCTCGGTATCCTCGCTCTCGTCCACGTACTGCGCTCGGTTATCTGCCGTGAGTTTAGTCGTGGCGGTTACGGCTGGTGCCGATACATCATTAACATTTATTATGGTTGGGCGTAACGGTCCGCGTACAGATGCCACGTGTACGTGTAGCCGGCCTTCACGCAGCTCGTTCCGCCCGCTTCGACCGCCGAACGCTCTCGCCGAACCACATCACACACTCCACCCATCCCGACCGATATGAGCACACGACACTCACAGACGACTGATTCGACACCGACCGCGTCCAGCACTCGATCCACTACTCGGCCGCCCGCTCAAGCCGACTCGATCGCTCGCTCGCAATCGACCACCGCAAGTGAGCCGTCGACTACCGAGATCGAATCACCGTCCCGCGCACCCGCAACCTTCTCCGCCACTCACACCGACCGCCTTCGAAACCTCATCGACGAGTGGAACACCGCCTTCGCCGACGCCCACACCGACCACGACTGAACTCGATCCAAACCGTCTTGGTCGTCTCCCTCTTACGATCGGCCGGCCGATGACGATACACCTGCTCCGAGCCGGACTCGGCACCCGGTAACGACGAGCCCTATGAGTGCCGAGGCCCCATTACACCCCCATTTTGCATAAATACAACTCCCCTACCGGAGAATAACTGTACACCTTGGTAAATTTCCGTCAGACTGGGGCCAAACTTACGTACTTGTGGCATTTTCCTGCTGTACCTGATATCAGTTAGTGGCCTCGGTCACCATAGGCCACGGCTCTAACCTTGGTTATCTCCCATTGACAGTACATCATTATCTGATTACTGACTGCTGATCACAACGCCGTGTGTCACACAATCACACGGCCAGCACAAAAATCCTACCGGGATATATTGCTGCAATTCCGTAGTATGATGAATTGCTTCTATCGACCGCCGAGACCGCCACGGCCTCTGCTGCCACCTAGACTCGCAAAGAAACTGTAACTCGCGAAAGCGATCACTGCAATCGCGATCCAGGTTTCAAGGCTTGAAGCCAACTGGAACAAGCTGTAACTGATAGAGAGCGATGTACCGATCGTGTCATAGGCTGCCGTAAACGACCCTTCTGTCGGCCTCATAATCACATACATCTGCGCTACAGCGTAGAAGAGAACACCGATAGCCAATCCTATGAACGGGCCAACAACCAGAGTCACAAGCGCATCACCTACATTGTTCTGACTCATAGTATCCTCCAGTGCGGGATGTCGTAGTGAAGCACCAGTACTACTCCTCCGATCATGGTAGCGCCGATGAGTAGCGGACTCATCGCGAGAAAGATTGGCGCCGTGTATGCGGCAATAATACCAGCTGCCCCGATTTTGGCGAGTTTGAGGAGTGCAGCCTTTTCCTTACTCGTCAAACTCCCACCTCCAAGGTGGTAGCCAGCACTGGTCGAGTATCCAAATACGGGGGATAGCAGTATAGCGGCTATCGCTGCAATTACCCCTGTGACGAGGAGACTGATCGCCATACATTTCTGAATAAACCATTGACACGTAAAAGTGAAAGGTAAAATTACGATATGAAGAAATTTGAAATGTCTATGTGAGGTTCTAACGGATACTTTCGGGATAATGAGAGCAATCGACCGAGACGTTTTCGTAGTCCTCACTCAGTTGTATCACCTCTTTTTGGGATATAGTCTGGAAAGTATCGGTCAGAG
Organism: Natrialba sp. PRR66; assembly: GCF_034808065.1. Taxonomy (NCBI): domain Archaea; kingdom Methanobacteriati; phylum Methanobacteriota; class Halobacteria; order Halobacteriales; family Natrialbaceae; genus Natrialba; species Natrialba sp. PRR66. Next base: position 358,067 of record NZ_JAXHGN010000002.1, read on the forward strand.
ACCTCCTTTGCATCCTCGAGAACCGCTCTCCCGATCGTCAGTACCAGCAGCCCGTGCACGAACACGAGACCAAAGAAAGAGCCAACCAGTTTTTCCACCGTTAGATCACCCGTGATGCGGAACATGGATGACATGGCTCCGAAGAAGAACCCTAACACGAACCAGAATGACATCATCCGGCGAAGCTCTTCGTGAATATCAGCCCATACTTCGACAAGACTTGTGATGTATGCTCTAATCCCAATTAGCACCACCGTTCTGGACGTATCCCGCCTCTTTAAAGTCATCAAAAAGGCTTTCCAAGGAGCGTTTTGAGGGTCGCCGGATAGAGAGACCGGACCAGTCGATCTCGAATTCTTCGTGACTGGTAGCGTGTTCCAGTGCACGTTCCTCAAAATCACGGCGGTCATGGAATCGGAAGCTCTCCCCACAAACATCGCAGATGGCTTCGTGGGTGTTCTCATAGAACTCCTTCATCTCCTCTTTCATGGATTCGATTTCTCGTGTGAGGTCGTCGATCAAGATCTGAAGACTCTCGGCCAAGCCGTTGAGTTCGTATCGTTCGGCCTTTTGCTTCAGCTGTCGCAGTTCTTCTCGAGTCACCGTACGCGGCTGCTCTTGGAGTGCGTGGAAATACCGTTCCTCGACTACTTCCTTGATCGCCTTCTCCACATCCCTTCTCCGGAGTTCAAATCGGACTTCTTCGCGTACTGCGTTTCGTAGTTCTTCCTCGTCCAGTTCAATCACCCTCTCTGCCAGTGTTCTGTTGCTCATCTCCGGCCAGTTCGACGCGGAACGTCTTTCCACAGAACCGCTCAGGCACCAAAATGTGGGCGCTGTTGCCGCAGGCTTTGGCCTCCAGCGTTTCACGCCACTCCTCAGTCCCGTCTACCAGCTCTGCCTGGAAGGTTTTGCCGCGGAACCGTTTCGGAACCCGGATGTGAGCGCTATTGCCGTACGGGTCTGCGTCCCGGGTCTCCACTCACTGCTCCACCGCCATGAGTACATACTATGTAATAATATTTAAATGAATGATCCAGCCGCCATGACGCTTCGAACGTTCGGAGTTTACAGAATCAACCAATTCCCTTACTGCAGCAAGCTCGCCGCTACTGCGGGAAGGACGTGCACATACTCGCCAAGCCCCAGAGGGCCACCAGAAGTTACTCCCATGGCGCCTCATCCGGCTTCCACGGCTCCGCCGCCTCATGCGTCAACTGGATACGATCCGGTGACACCAGCAACGTACTATCACACCGCGTACACCGATACTTATCTCAGCCAAAGATACCGGACGACCTCCCCCAGATATGCGTATGATCCGGCGGCGTCCCCTCTTCGTCAACCGGCCGGATCGACACCGGATATTCTACCGATCGCCGATCCGCCGCCAACACCCGCTCACCTTCAAAATACGACGGCACCGTGTCCGTACTCCGCAGCCGCCCACGCTGATCATCAAACACGCACGTCTCGATCTCGACCCCACACCGGACACAGACACGGTACGCCTCATCCGCCGGTACCAACAGATGGCTGCACTCCGGCACCAAGTCAGTCGTCGTATATCGCGCATCCTCTTCTTCGTCCGGTGTAATCAACCGGTCCGGTGCATCCAATGCCGGCGGCGCATCCCAATACGACGCAAACGCTGTATCCTGTCGCTCATCGAACGCCGCATCCATCTCCTCCACCAGGAATCGGTCATCCGTGAAATCCTCGACCGTCGCCCAGTACACGCTGAAGTCCTGCGCGAGGTAGTCGTGTGTCGTCGTCCGGATATCCTTCTCCACGTTCAAATGCTGGACCTCAACGATCACGCCATCCCCGAAAAACCGGTTCGAGTCCGTGAACTCGAGGAGTGCATCGGCTCGGCGCTGATCCACACTGGTGTCCGTCGCTGCCACGTCAACCGTGATCTCCGGCCCACACCGCGCATAGTCCTCGAACCGTTGCCGGAGTCCAGATACCGCGAACGCTTTCAGCTTTTCGTGGGTGTCGGACTCGGCCGGTCCCGGATCACCGCCTGAAGCAGTAGCGGCGGCACAGCCACCGACGTTGTCGATGTGGTAGAAGTGTCGGACGCGGCCGTCATCGAACGGGCCGCGTACCCGCATCCGGCCACCGCAGCTGGTGCAGTAGACGGTGTCACTGTCATCCACATCTTGGGGTATGACCGTGCGGTCGTCCTTACAGGCGATGAACGGCATCTACAAACGGTGTTGTACGTCAATTCCAATGAACGTATGGTCTGCATGACGGCAGTCCCAGCCTGCCGTCTGAAAGCTAGCTTTCCTGTATTTCGTTGAAATTGGCGTATTACCTAGTCACTTAAAGAAGAGGAATCCAATCATACCAACATATGCATGAATCCAGGTTACAAAGAGCCGTATCCCGTATAAGAGGAGGTGAAAACAAAGAATCACATATCCAACTAGAGATGGAGCGGATCAAGCGGCAAGCCAGAGATGATGAAGACACTCCCTCTTCGGCCGACGACGCACTGGAGGAGTTAGATAAGATCGATTTCGACCATCCCATAGTACCTGCACTTAAGGGGTTAGTCCGATGGGAGGCCGAGCGAGACTACCAGGATGGCGCTGTACCCGCCTTAGACGCGTACCGTGACGCAGTCGATGAGACTGTTGACGACGGATGGCACAACGTTGCTGTCCATGCCGCTCAACAGGCGGCGATGGTAGCAGCAGACATCAATGACAACGACGAACTCGACTTCTGGATACCGCGGATAGTGGACCTGTTTGACCAGCACTGGGAAACGATCACGCCCAATACTCGGGGAAATTTACTGCACGCATTTCCACGGTTACAGCACTTTGCTGACGAAGATACACTCGACGACTTCGAAGAGGTCCTTGAGTCAGCAGCACAGGCTTCGCATGAGAAACAGGAGTACGATACCGAACGGCGGTTCCTCAATGCTCTCGTAGATCTTCGGCGGCACCGCGATCGAGATTTCACTCCGCAGCAGGAGGCGCTCATCGACTCGTATAATGCCGAGGCCGAGGCCACTGAGGAGCGCGGTCAGATGTACCGAGCAATCGTGTTCCAACGAGCCTTGGATGATTGCACCGAGTTCGCTGATGAGGAGCAGATCAGGGAATGGAAGCAAGAGCTACGAGCTGCAAATAGGGCGGCGATTCGCGACGAGATGGTGGAATTCGAGCACGAACCGAGTGAAGACGAGATCGAGGAGCTCGAAAACTATATTGATGAAATTGTTGACCAAGCCCGTGAAATCTCGCAAAACGAGTTTGGCGGCGCTGCATTGATGTTTCTCCTCTCCCGGAAAGACTTCCTCCCGCAGTTAGAGGAGCTACGGAAGACGAGAGAAGGGGCTTCGATCATGGAACTGGTGAGCCAGCGCCACATGACGAAAGAGGGAGATGCGATCCCGGACCCGGAGGATCGAACACGACCCGGCAACTACAATATCTCCGTCCAACTCCGAGACAGTGTTTTGACCAGCATCTTGTTCCGCGTGCTTGAAGAGGACATTATCACCGAGGGCGATCTGTACCTGTATCTCTGGTCAGTGGACGATCTGACTGTCCACGACATCGCCTACTTGACCGATTTCATCATCGCCGTGTTCGATGACCGATACGCCGACGCACTGCATATCGGAGTTCCACGCCTAGAGGGAGCGATCGCGTCTATCCTGAAAGCGCGAGGATATGAAACTGCCAGCCTACAAGAGGGGTACACGACACCGGTCCCATTACCGGGATTACTAAACATGCTTGAGGAGGACATCGATGAAGACCTCGTGGAGTATCTTCGATTCAGGTATTCCGATATTTCGGGGCAACGCGTCCGAAACCAGGTTGCCCACGGACGTGCCGAATATGGATTGGCCGCTCCCCGGATGTGTGCAATACTGCTCTACGACATTTTCCGGTCGATTAGCTGGATCGAGCACCATCTGTGAACCTTCTAGAGGCAAAATACCCGATGCAGCGTTCCATCTGAACATTAGAACAATCGGAAAATACCCTTCTAGTCAATCCTCGTCCACAGGATGCTCAAACCGCTGCAACCGATACGTTCCCTCGATATCCTCCCGTAACCGTTTCTCAATCTCGGATACGTCAAACGGACTCATTCCTTCGGTCTCAAGACTTCTCGTCCACTCCAAGAACGATTTATCCATCACTACCGACTTTGCCGTTTGTCCGTTTTGCTTGGCTCGGCAATACGCTGCCAATCGGTCAGCCAGATATTCCAGTTCATCAGTCGAAAACAGGCCGGTTTCGACAGCCTGATCCAGATTATCAGCCGTCTTCTCATAGAAGCGCGGCGGATGTCCCTTCATCTCGGGTCGGTCATGCACAATCCGGTACAACTGCGTATGCAGCTGCTTCGCCAGTTTCCGCTGACGCCAGTATCCTCCACCCAATCTCACAACGAAACCAGACACTTTCGACCCGGCCGTAACCAGTAAATCCCACACCATACCTGATATTGGACCTCGTTTATAAAGGAGTTTTATCATTCCGGTTAGCACTGCTTTTTCGGGTGAGAGATGCAAGCTCGTTCGCCGTTGGCGGAGGAGGACTGTACATTAGTTGAAGAACCCATACAATTCATATCAATTGCGTGTCTATGACCATGATACCGTGTTCCTCGACGAACTCGACAGGGAGACAGCCGAGGACATCATAAACAAGTCACCGCCAGCGTTTGATCCAGCCGATACTACTGTCATCTTTCTTGATCAGAACAAATGGGGTAATCTCCACGAAGGTCGCCACGACCCAGAATCCCCGTATCGCGACACATACGAAACCGTTGCCGCCTCTGCCAATAACGGAACCGCTGTTTACCCGTTCTCATTGGTACGGCAGGCAGAAACCGACGAACATCCTGATCTCAGATTCCGCCGCGAACTCTACGAGCTAATGCTTGATCTCTCCCGCAACATCTGCTTCAAAAACTACTTTCTCGTTACTAAGGCCGAACGTCGCGCATATATCACGGGCTGCATCCCCGGCCAAACTGTACCGGATATCACTGACGACATGTTCGATCGCGGTCTTGTCTCCCCCCTCGGCATGCCTCGGGTCAAGGGGATTCCCAAGGAAGATAACGAGATGTTGCATCGACTTCTCCGATCTGAACGCGTTAGCCGCCTGATGATACATGACGACGACTACCTTACGGAGGCCGCCAAATTCCAGCAGCAAATCGACGAACAAGATCTTCAGAAGCGAGAGGACGTCCGACAACGATCCAAAGAACTTGGTGACACCGACGAGGAACGCTGGAATATTCTAGTCGCCAGAAATCTCGCTCAAAACTTTTTTCCGCTCCTCTATCACAACGCTCAACAAGTCGACCTCAACATCCAGAGATCGGTCCACCAAGACCTGCGGGAATACGGCTTTGACCTCGAAGAATTCCTTGCCCAGTTCCCGGCCTACTACTGCCAGTTCGTGCTCTCTCATGGACGCGACTTCCACTGGGATCGCGAAATCGAAGCCAACGATCTTGAAGACATGATGTCTTTAGCCGCCGCCATTCCCTACAGCGACGTCGTTGTCACCGAGGAATTTTTCGCTGGTGTCGCCTACAAACACGACCTTCACGAACGCTTCAACACCACTATTCTCACCGATATCACCGACATCAAAGGCTACCTTACTGACCACTGAACAACCGATAATACCATCCTCAGAGCACCCCCGACAGGCGGCGCGATACCTCTAAAATACGAATCTCGAGGCGCTATGAAACCGCTACACTTCAGATGATGGAATCCACAATTACAGGAACAGGCTCACTGCCGCGATGATCTGGAGCCCGAATCCGACGATAAACAGGGATGCTCCTCGATGCAGCCAGCGCACCTCCATCTGCTGTTTCTGCCCTTCTACAAACTGGTTCAACCACCCGTCGACAACGGGCTGAGGAGCAGTGCTCTTCACCTCTTCATCCCGCGAGACTTCATCACCATATATAAAACTCACATAGCCGACAGCCCCCATCGCACCTGGTTCTCGCGGATGAACGAAATCAGGCCGTTCCGAAAGCTCCGAATGTTCCAAGATCACGTCCACTGTTTCTTCGAACCCCCCGTCGTCCGCTTTCAGCGTGTCTTGGTTAACGAACAGTGTCCGCCGAGCAGCTTCAACCCGCTCGTCCAGATCCGTATCCCGCAGATACTCTTCTGCACGCGGCAAGTTGCTCAACCGGAAGAACACTGACCCAATTCCGGCGAACACCAAGCCCTCTAGACCGACAATTCTACGGACCACCTCGAACGGAAGGAGTTTGACTGCTACAACGTTTCCGACAATCAGAGCGACGATTATAACCACAAATCCCACTCGGTATCGCGTTACCGTCATGCTATCCGATAGTACTGACCACTGATATGAGTTATCTATGACGGCAATGCGGTTCCAGTCAACAACGTAGATGTTTGCCATTCCGCCGAAGAATCGGAACCACATTACGTCAATATCGACCGCACCCTCTGCCGAGTGATCTGTAACAATGGTTGCTTCCTCGAGCGGGTCAGCACCAACAAGTTCGATCTTACCGTCGATGGTGATTTCGTAACTTGGTAGAGCGCCTCTTGACTGGAGAGTCTCTTTGTGAGAGTCAGTCTGTTGTTCATAACAGATAGTAATCTGAATAGTCCAGATATAAGTAGAGTACTGCTCTATACCGCGATATGACTGTCAGAAGCCGTCTCAGTACCCTTTTTTCGTGGGATAACGGTCTCATCGCCGTTATTCTCGGTATCCTTGCTCTACTCCTCTGGCAAAGCTGGCTTCTCACCTCGGAAGTTACCCAACAATTTTCCAACCGTGTTGATGCGATGAATGTAGCTACGACTGCTCTCCTCACTTTGGTGCTTATCGGGGTGTATGTGAAGATGGCGAGAGACAATAACAAGCAAACTCGCCAAATGGCTGAACAAGTCGACTCTATGGTAGATCAAACCAAGAAGATGGAACGTCAACTGGAGTCGATAGAACTTCAGACCGAATCCATGGAGCGGCAAACTGAGGAGATGGAAAAACAGGCTGAGCTTCAAGAACAAGTGACTGAGATCCAACGACGGCAACAACGCCTCATGGAAGCCAAGCATCAACCAGAACTTGTTCTCCAAGATACATTTTCTGCAGACGGAGACATACTCATCCTTGAACTATCAAATAAAGGAACGGGATTAGCGAAGAACATTAGTTTGGATATTGATTTCCTTGTGAATAAAAAGAACAAGAATACTAGATTAGTTCCTATTGAGGAGAGGGTGGTATCGGAAGAGTATGAGGATGAAAAAAGAGGAGAAATAATAGTGAGACGGGGCTTTAAAGAAGTCTCCCACTCTCTTTCACGCTCTTCTGAATCTAAGACCCCATCAGTAGATGTTGGGACTGTATTACCAGCTGGGGAGACTGATCGGCTAACTTCGGAAGTGAGATTGTGGCAGTATTCAGGGGCTGCCGCTTCTCCAGGAGACGGTCATCCTGCCTCCTTCAGTGAAGCAGTAAGGAACCTCCAGGATATGGGTGTCAAAGTTCTCGCGTATCGAATCAAGCTTACCTACCAGAATATCCTTGATGAGGATCACGATCCTCAGCACTTAGCTACGGGTGCAGTTCGAATCCCTGAAGACCCGTGCCTTCAAGATCTATTAGACGCTCGACATACAACAGGAATTATGGACTATTCTTCAGTTCCAGTTGTAGAAACAGGATTGCGAGCTGAGTTTAATATTCCGCGATATTAGCTACAAACGAGATCTATCTGATTTCCAGTACACTGTTTACCTGCTTCCTTGGGGTGGAATAACTCCTCACACCTCTATCGAACCACCACAATTCTGGTGGAACGTCGCATCCGTGGTCGTTCACCAGACCTATAGAGAAAGTCAATGTCTGTGACAACTGATATCAATTTCGTGTGGTACGAGTGCTGAGGCCTTCGGTTTACGCGTAGTATCAGTCAGTTCTCGACCAACAGATCGATCGTGGGTTCCAGTAGCAAACGAGAACAGAGCCGTCAACGGAACCGCCCGAAAATTCGTATCTCGGCCGTTCAGTTCGGATCAGTAGCCCATCTGCGACAGGTGTCGCCTTCCGCCCAAACCGTTCCGTCCGGCGGAAGTTCCCAGAGCCCGAATAGCTTCGCTATAACACTCGGCTCCGCCGCCGATTCCATTCGATACATCTCCGGTGGGAACGGTTCCACTGCCGTATTGACCGAAAGCGAGAGTAGCTCACGCTCGAGGGGAACATCGTCGGGCAGCGTTCCGATCGGCTGGCCGTCTTCGTCGATCAGCCGACGGACGAACAGCCCAGAATTGACCTCCCGAAGCTGATCGCGGTCGTCGCGATAGACGTGGAGGACGTAGCAGTTATCGGACTCACCGATAGTCGTTGCCACGTCCCTGTAATCGATCTCGGTCGTCTCGATCGAGGCGTGACCCTTGCAGAGGACGATATCACTGCCGCGTTCCCCGGGTGCGAATTCGCGAAACGGATCGACAATCGTGTTCCGCTTCCGTCGCCGCTCCGACCGCAGTTCAGCGATCGATCGGCGCTCGAACAGATACTCGTATGTCGAAATAGGGGGACCGGAATCGCACTCCGCGTACGTCGGTGCGGGGAAATCGCGTTCTCGAACGACCACGCTTCCGGTCGCCAGTTGCCGGACGTTCCACGCGGGAGCTCGTTTCGTCCGGTCCGCACCACCGAAGAAGTCGAACCACTCCAATCCAAAGACTGTTATCCACGGGAGCTGCTCGAGACCGCTCTCCGGAGGGCGGTCGGCGGGGAAAATCCGCTTCGGCCGGTCGTCGTAGATGTCGGCGAACGCGTACCAGGGATCGAACCGTTCTGATAACTCGAGGAACAGGGTCACGAGGAGTTCCGTCCGCTTTTCGACCGTCTCTCGAGTATATTCGTCGGTGTCGAATATCCGGGCAGGTGGTCCCCATATTCGGACGGGCGCTGAAACTCGCATCTCGGTCTCGAAAAGCCGAACGGATAACTGGTACTCGTGATTTTCGGGGCTCCAGAACTTGATTCGTCCACGGCCGACGGAACGGATTCGATCGACGAGAAACTGTAATTCCGCCGTTGTCTCCCAGCCACCGTATCCGACCTCGTCTTGTCCCCAGGTCCCGAAGACGAACTCCTGACTGCTGTCCGTCGATACGGTCGAAAATCCGCTATCCTGAATGCGCCGCACAGCCGACCGGACCGGCTCACCGGAAAACTCATCCAGAAACAGGTGAATATGGGGGCGTAAGGCGCTCATTCGTGTGGTTTCGTTAGATTGCGCGGTATTATATTCGTAGGTGGTCTCGGTGCTGTGTATAATACAAACAACACAGTCCCAACTAAAAACCTACTGCGGCAGGATCGGTGTACCCGTAAGTCGTTCCTGTTCGAGTGCCGAGGCCCAACTACTACCGGAACTGTGATTCCACGGGCAGCGCTCGTACATGCGCGACAATTACCGAACGAACGCACCGAACACGCTCTCCTCCACTTTTCGGAGATGCTCGCCCTCAGTTGATGTCGCAATTCCGACGACGTTCGCCACATCGTCGAGCGTGGACTGCCGAGGCGCACTGTAGTACCCTATCTCGACCGCTACTTCGAGCACTTCCCGTTGGCGCGTCGTTAATTGTCTCGTGAGCGCCGCTTCGTCCGGGTTGTAGTCGCCCGTTTCGACGACATCGAACGCGATAGCCGTCTCCTCGACGGAGTCGCGAAACAACTCTCGAAACGCAGCGTCGCTTCCCAGATACGTTATTCGGAGCGAACCGTCGGCGGTGAAGTAGATGGGCGTCTCGATAACGACGTTCGACTCGCGTTGACGTTCCAGCAGACATCGAGTCGCGTCCGTCGGTTCGAACTGACTGACGGCCATCCACCGATCCACCCCGGAGACGAAATAATCAACGACATGGGGGGAGTCCCGCATTATATCCTCGTATCGGTCCCGATCACCGCTCCCCTCGGCGAATAACAGTACCGTGTCGTCGGCGAGATGTTCGACGTGGTGAATCGCCTCCCGCTCGATCTCTGACGCGTTCGAGAGTGTCTCTCCGAGCGGGTGGAACGAACCGCTCTCGACGGGGTGAACGAGAACCGTGAGATATCGCATACGTACGAGAAGATACCCGGCGTGCTTTAAACCGGCGTAGATAGCCGGCAGCCGAAATTCGACGGCTCAATGCGAACCGACAGATATGGAACGAAACCAACTCGTTGGACGCCGCGAACACCTCCGTAGTGACGAAATGACCAGCAGTTCGTGCCGAAAGCGCCAATGACGACAGAGAGACCCGACATCGCTATCGTCGGTGGGGGGATCTGTGGACTGACCACGGCGCTCGCGCTCGAACAGCGGGGATGGGCACCGACCGTATACGAGGCCGCGTCCGAGTTCCGTCCAATCGGCGCTGGAATCCTGCTACAGACAAACGCGTTGCTCATTTTGGACCGCCTCGGAATCGCCGACCGCGTCCGAGAGTCAGGCGTTCCCCTCGAAGACAGTTCGATTCGGTCCGCGAACGGACAAGTGTTAACGCGATTCGATCTGGACCGCGTCGAACGGGCCGACTTCGGCTACGGCTTCGTGGCGATACACCGCGCCGAACTGCAGCGGATACTCCTTGAGGAACTCGATGCCGAAGTCAGAACCGGAATGGCGTGCAAAGCGGTGACTGACACGGATACTCCGGCCGTTCGATTTACCGATGGCACGCACATCGAACCGGACATCCTCATCGGGACGGACGGTATCGACTCTGTCGTCCGGGACGCTGTCGCGCCGAACGTCGAACCGCGAGTGCTGGACAGTATCGCCTATCGAGCCATCGCAACGGTAGATTTACCCGAGCAGCACCGAACTCGAGGGATCGAGGTGTGGGGCGAGGGGACCTACACCGGTGGTGCACCCATCGACGAGGATCGGTTCTACTGGTTCGCTACGGTGTCGGAGTCCGCGGTGGAGTGGCAAACCGACTCGCAGCCGACGAAAGCGATGCTACGCGAACTGTTTTCGGCGTTCCCCGCTCCGATCCCCGCTGTCGTCGAGTCGATTGATACCGATACCGTGTTCAGTACCGATTTGGCGGATGTCCCGTCACTCGAACGGTGGCATCACGGGTCAGTCATTGTCGCCGGCGACGCGGCCCACGGAATGTTACCGTTCGCCGGGCAAGGTGCGGCACAGGCCATCGAAGACGCACTCACGCTGGCCCACGAAATCACTACGCGCGGAACGTCGGCGGCGGCCTTCGAGGCCTTCGAGACCAAGCGAAAACCAAGGGCCGATCGGATTCGAGTCGAGTCCCACCATCTGGGGGCCCTGAGTACGATTCAATCGCGAGTCGGCACTCGAATACGAAATCTCGCAGTTAGAGTGCTTCCAGACGCAACTTTTCGGCGTGCCCGTCGACGACGAGCATTGCACACGTCACTTCCGGAGACTACTGACTCCGACCAGCACTTCGATATCCGGTAATAGGTACCTGTTCGAGCACCAATATCTTCTATTTCTCTACGCATCACTTCCCTAGGAGACTAAAATATCGATCCCGAGTTTCTTCTTCGCGACTACCAAGTAGACGGGAGATTGTCAGTACGGAAGATACATTATACAACCGAATAATCCCCAGCTAATGTATCTCTACATACCGGATGAAATCGATAGAAAACGAGCTCACCACCAAGCGGTGATCCAAGGAGCAGACGAGTTAGACGTCAAGCGTATCGGGAATCTCGGTGAACTCGCATTCGAGCAGTTCTGTCGTGAGTATCTCCCTGTCGAGATGTGGGAATGGGAAAATGAAGCGGCGATCCGGCGCTGTAATTCTGAGAGTTTCTCCGGCCACGATTTCGATGTCTTCGGATACAGGATCGACGTGAAAACCTCGAGAGACGTTTCTGCGTTCCGGCCGGCAAAGATCCTCGAAAACGACCCAAATGATGATATTATTGTGATGGTTTGGCATCGCGATAACGAGGATGCACTCATCCTTCTTGGATGGGAACGAACTGAAACACTCAAATCGAAAGTCAGAACGCAGGAAGCGTACTCCGGTGAAGAACCCGAAAAACTCGCTCATCTCGCTGCTCGTCCGATGAACGAATTACAGGATTTGGGGCCAAATACGGCACATATGAACCAAAAGCCGCAGAACCCATTTACGCCGGGTGATCGCGTGGTAAAAGCGGAAGATAACGATCCATCAGTCGCGGTAGTCGTGGAGGTGCTCCCGCCGGAACAAGATGTCAACCTCTACGGCCAGACGATGGATGGTGAGGCGGTCTGCGTCGCATTTCCGAATAGTCTCGATGACGGACCAGGGAACTGGCGGGAGATCCACCCTGCAAAGTTGGCATCCTACTGTGACGATCAAAACATCAAGCTCTACACCTACAAACACACGAATCTCGAATATCCCGATAATCCGTTTACTCCGGGCGACTACGTCATCAAACCGGATTACGACGATCCGGATCTGGCAGTCGTTCTTCAGGTTGCAGACACCGGGGATGGTGATCGAAATCTTACCATCGCATTTTGCAAACACCTCGAGAAAGAGTTCGGCGAACGGACGGATATTTCGCCGGCAGATCTCCGTTCACGCTGCGATGAAGCGGAAATCAAATCCTACTCCTACGACCACGGGGACCTCTCTTTCAAACACCAATATTAATCCCATTGCCCCCTTCCGGTAGAACTGACGGTGGACGGTTGTACGAACGATCCTCAAACGCATACTGAGAGATCGGTACTGCTTTGAGTTCGTGGATGGACACATCGCTAGAACGTCGATGCAATCCGGCGGGATTCGTGAGTGTTCGATCGGAGTTTTCTGCCATCCGCTTTCAGACTATGAGAATCGATACGACGGAACTTCGAAAAGGACTGTCCGAAACGGGACGGTTCGTACTTTCACACCACGTGCCTGCCGAGTTCTATCGCTGTTATTCGCCCGTCGTCTTCGGTCGCCGAGTTCACATTTGTGCTCGATGTGCAGGCGTCTATCCGGGGATCGGGGCGGGGGTACTCGCCACGTTGGGTGGCCCGGAGGTGGCACCTGCTACCGTTGTGTTCCTGGTTGCGCTTTTGCCAGTTCCCTCCCTGGTCGATTGGAGCGTAACGACGTTCAGCAGTCGCCGTGGGTATAACCCCGTTCGGACGGTGACTGGATTCTTGCTCGGGTGTGGCTACGGACTGGCTATCGCGCATCTGCTGTTCGAGTCGATGGTCGGTCTCCTCGGAATCGGGGTCGGATATGCGATTCTTGCGGGAATACTGCTGTACTACTCGTGGTGATAGCGGTATCCAACAAGCAGCTATTTAAGACGAGTGTGTGAAACACGGGCGAGAGCGGAATGAAGCACTGTAGCAACTGTGGGGAGCAACTCGACGACGGAGCGGATGTGTGTCCCAGCTGTGGGGTCGATCAGACGACGCCTCTCGATGGCGGGCCCGACCGGTCTGGTGGCGAAAAGTACTGTGTCGAGTGCGGTGAGCGGATAAACGCACAGGCAGAGATCTGTCCGGAGTGTGGCGTTCGACAGCCCTCCTATCGCGGATCCGGTGTTGATTCGGATCGGCTCGCAGCAAGTATTTTGGCGCTGCTCCTTGGAACGCTTGGCGCACACAAGTTCTATCAGGGAAACGTCAAACTTGGCGTCATCTACCTGTGTTTCTTCTGGACGGGAATTCCTGGGCTTCTTGGCATTGTCGAGGGCATTCTGATGTTGGTTGCCGACGATATCGAATACGAAGAGAAGTACGCCGACGGAAGCCTACTCGGAATGTAAGCTCCGTCGCTTTCGACTATCCGCGTGGAATCTGGTGAAACAGTGCCGGTAGCAACGGTAGTTCACTACCAATTTCTTTGAAGTGTATCTGTATTGTTCGAAGAGTATTCCGAGCTAACGCGCCTACAGGCTATTTTATCGCACAGCGTTCAACTGCCGACATGGGGTTCGACGATCGACGAAAATTCGATCGAAAAAACACGAGTTATTTGTCCGGAGGACAGTTATCGAGATGACTTTCCCAATCAATTATGTCTGGCAAGTACGACCTCATCATCGTCGGGGGCGGTATCAGCGGGGCATCACTTCTGTATGCAACCGCGAAGTTCTCCGATATCGACTCCATCGCGCTCATCGAAAAGGAATCGGAGACCGCGGCGATTAACTCGAACCACACGAACAACTCACAGACGCTTCACTTCGGCGACATCGAGACCAATTACACGCTCGAGAAGGCCGAGGAGGTAAAGGAAGGAGCGGAACTCCTTGCGGGGTACCTGGAGAACCACGACGCCGACCGCGAGATGCACGACAAGCGAAGCAAGATGGTTCTCGGCGTCGGCGACGAGGAAGTCGCACAGCTCGAGCGGCGCTACGAGGCCGAAGGCTTCGGCGATCTCTTCCCGAAACTCCAACCGATCGGCCGCGAGGAAATCGCCGAGTACGAGCCCAAAGTCGTCGAAGGCCGCGATCCCTCGAAGGACATGCTCGCACTGCAGACGCCGGACGGCTACGTCGTCGACTACGGTGCAACGACGAAGTCGTTCGTCGAGCAGGCCCGCGAGGAACCCAACGTCGACATCTACAGCGGCACGAAGGTCACGGACATCACGCCGACGCTCGACGGTTACACTATCGCCACGACCAACGGCCGCTTCGATTGTGACGCGGCTGCCGTCGCCGCCGGCTCGCACAGCCTCCAGATCGCGAAAGAACTCGGCTACGGCCAGGACAAGGTGTTGCTCCCCGTAGCAGGCAGTTTCTTCCTTGCAGACGATCTGCTCAACGGGAAGGTGTACACGCTCCAGATGAAGAAACTCCCGTTTGCCGCCGTCCACGGCGACGCGGACGTTCACGATTCGAGCATCACCCGCTTCGGCCCCACTGCGAAACTGGTCCCCGCCCTCGAACGCGGCCGTCTCTCGACGGTACGGGACTTCTTCGACGTATTCGGGTTGAACGCCGCAGCGTTCCTCAGCTACGCCAACATCCTTTCGGACCGGATCCTTCTCCCGTACGTTCTCCGAAACCTCGTCTACGACCTCCCCGCAGTCGGGCCGCGCGAGTTCCTCCCGCACGTCCAGAAGGTCGTCCCGAGCGTCGAACTCGAGGACATCGAACGGGCGAAGGGCTACGGCGGTGTTCGACCACAGATCGTCGATACCAAGCGCAAATCCCTCGATATGGGTGAAGCAAAAATCGTCGGCGACGACATTCTGTTCAATATCACGCCGTCGCCGGGCGCGTCCACCTGTCTGCAAAACGCACTGCAGGATACGCAGACACTCCTCGAGTTCCTCGACGGCGAGTTCGAGTTCGACGAGGAGGCGTTCCGCGCGGAAACGATCGATAACTTCCCCCGTCCAGCATAAGACGCCTGCCGGTCTGAAAACTGCCACTCTTCTCTCCCACATACCACCAACACGACGTGCGGTTCAGCACGTTTCCGGTCGACCCGATGTCTCTGTTACTTATAGCGTGGCCGTGGTGAACAACAGTAGCTACCATGAGTGGAGACACCGGAGACGATCACACTGATTTGGGTCACGGCGAACTCGGAAACGAAATCGATACCGAGATTTCGACGATGAGTGCCGTCCTCGGGGACACCTATCGTGGCGAATTGGATCGTGAGACGACCTGGCGGTCGAGACTTGACCAGACGACCACCTGGAGCGTCACCGTGATGGCTGCAATCCTCACTTGGGCGTTCTCGAGTGCCGACAATCCACACTACATTATTCTGATCGCTGTCCTGGTCGTAACGACGTTTCTGATGATCGAAGCCCGGCGCTACCGTGACTACGATGTCTATCGATCGCGTGTCCGCCTGATTCAGCAAAACCTCATCGCGAACGCGCTCGATCCCTCGAGTGAACTCGAACACGAAGATTGGCGACAAAAACTGAGCAACGATTACCGGACACCCACGGTGAAAATCACGCTCCTCGAAGCCCTCCGCAACCGACTTCGGCGAATCTACCTCGCGCTATTACTCGTTCTGTTACTCGCCTGGGTCTTCCGAATTACCGCATTTGCAACTGGGGACGGCTTTCTGACTGTGGCCAGTGTTGGGACCCTGTCAGGGACCGTCGTAACGGGACTCGTTGGCGTCTTCTATAGTCTCGTGCTGGTCGTTTCACTGTGGCCTCGTGAACGCGAGGCGATGGGTGAGTTTAGAGGCGGTGATGCGGGAGAGTGGAAGGAGACGCAGTGATCCTAGTTCTCGAAGTCTTTTCCCATCGACAGACGCTCTCGGTTGGTGGCGCGGGTAGTGAACTATTGTGTCCACCACATGTGATAAATCACATTCCACTATACGAAATAGTTGTGGTATGTACTTCACAGCTTCGGAGGATAAACCAGTTTTGTGTCGACTTCTCGTTGATCCGTGGCTACTTTCACCAACCTAGAGTCGGTTTAGGCTTTCTTCGGGTACATCTATCGGACAAGTGTGTGAAAATGTGTGAGTTCTGGGGCTGCTGAACAGTGCTGTCCCTCTCGAGCGGCGGGCTCAGTGAGAGGTCAACCGGTTAGTTGGGTTGGGATCAACGCCGAGACGGTGATTTTGACACAGTCGCCCACGGTCAACATGGGCGCGAAGTTATGCGATGTACCGAAAGACAGACTGCTGTGAACCGTGTATCATGTCACTGTCCAACATTAGTTACGAGATCACTCAAAGGTCTCCAGAAACGATCTGGGCGACGCGCTCACGATCGAAGAGCGTCGCATCCTCAAACGCATTTGGATAGATGTCTTTCGCCGCTAGTTCGGTGTGATGAAAGTTGATTATCGGTCCTTGATCGAGGTACCCGGCGTTGTAGACGGCGTCGTTCTGCACCGCCCGTATATTGTTGGTGACCGAATGATCCTCCAAGGGTTCGACTACTTCTTCCCTGAACTTGGATTCGGATGCCCCTCCGTAGTTGCGTACCAGTAACGCTTCGGGATCGATTTCGAGCAAGGCTTCTGGACCGAGCGTGCCATCGTCGGAGTAACTGTAGTGGCCTATGTCCGTCTCGGCAAGTGCGCCACTCAGACCGAGATCACGCCACTGTTTGGTGCTGACACCACCATCGTCAATTCGGAATGGGTGGAACGAGGTTCCTGACCTGCCGGCTGGGTAGACGAGCAAGGCAGTTGGTCGCTGGTCGGCCGGTGGCAATCGTTCCTCGATCGTTTCGAGCATCTGCTCGTGGAGTTCAACGAACGCTTGGTAACGGTCTTGGGCCTGAAAAACTTCGGCCATCAACTCGAAAGCCTCATAGAGGCTGTAGTAGCGATAGTCGTGCCAGTTATCGCTGTGACGACGAATGAAGCTCCCGAAAAAGGGACCGAGGTTGTTCGTGATTTCTTCGATGTCCGACTCGTCCCATCCGTACCAGAGTTTCAATATGTTCGGATCTATGAAATGAGCATCGGCGTTCATGTCATAGAACAGTTCTTTATCGACATCGCTACTGACGAGATCTACGATATCATCTTGGTTATGCTTAACTCCAGGAAGAGCGTCGAAGGCTTCGTTCGCGTAACGGTCGTGGTTCTGAATCCCGAGCGTTTGTCCGCCGCCGAGTGCGAACGCCATGTCCGCGAAAGTCGGCAGTAGGGCGGTCCATCGCTCGGGTGGGCCCTCGAACTCGACTTCCCCCACTGGCTCGATTCCAGCAGTATAGCTGGTTCTATCACCAGTTCTTTGGCCCAAATCCGAAGGGTCACCATTCAGACAGCCCGCGAAGACCATGCTGCCAACCACACTACTCGTCCCTAAGAACTCTCGTCGCGTTGATTCTACACGTCGCATAACGCTATATTTTAGGATAGCCTAAAAATACCTTTCGAGGTTCGACAGCATCAGAGCTGCTTACGATCCAGCAAGCGGAAGTGATGAATAAATCGCGGGCTCAGTTCATGGCTGACCCTTGCAAGTCGATTTCTGACTTCTATTACCCAGCTGACTAGTATAACAATCATCACAGCAAGAGGAACGTTATCCCAGATGGAACCAGAATCTGCCCAGATACTGTCAACAAAAGGCGTGCTGAAGACACAGTGGATGAGTGCAACAAGAGACGCTATTCCTTCGGAGCGGACGAACTGAATCATCCGTTAAGGCCGTCGACGTGTTCTTCGTCTGGTCCCCACTCATCACCTCGGATAACCATAATCTTCACGCGACACACTTGAGTAGCTCATCCCACATACACTACTGCTATCATGTCATATACTAGTCTATGTTCCCAATAATATAGGTTAGATTAAATACTGTCATAGATGGCGCTAATTCAACTCCTGGTTGAGGAAGGCGAATTACGAAAAGTAGGTAATCGGTGAGTGAATTCTATAACTGAAACGAGTTCAGATTGTCCTCGCTATCGGCACTACTGAAAAGCAGTGCAGACCGAATGGCACGATGGGTGTGCGGTCAGTGTGAAATCGTTTCAGGTGTTACTATCGCTCGGGACGGCGCTCACTCACAATCACAACCACCCTGGTCAAGCAGATCTCTGATGGTATACTGCTGTTTGCAGTCCTCACAGGTTACCGTCACGTTCACGAGGACGTTGAACTCGCCGATGTCGAGTACGTCGCTTCGTTCGAGCTGTGCAACCGTGTCTTCTGTCACCGCCGCCGTCCGGTTTCGGAGGGCACCGAGTTTATCCCGACTCCGTTCGAGTCGCTCCTCGTCACTCGGTGATTCGAGTGTCGTTTCGAGACAATCCGTCAGGTGGTTGTAGACCGTCTGGTGGGAGACGAAATCACTCTCCACCTCTTCGACCGGGATGGAGTCTCGCTCGAGTTCTTTTCTCGTCTGCACGCGGGTCCCGCTACTGACATCGTCACCGGTCAGGAGTCGATAGGTGTTTTCGACCTCGCCGTCCTTGTACTGGAGCCCCACTTCGTCGAGGGCCGCTTCAAGTACACGCTGATTGACGTGCGTTGCGAGATCGCGCGTGCTGTATCGTTCGTCCGTTCTATCGGTCCAGTAGCTGACGAGTTCATCGTCGAGTCCGTTCAGGTCGTACTGGTCCGTGATACGACCAACTTTGCAGCCACACGATGAACTCGCCGCTGTATCGAGAGTGCGCTCGGTCACTACTAGTGCGTAGTCGAGTCGGTCTAAAAAGCGTTCCGACCGTGGTATTTACACCAATACGGGCGTAATCGACCCCGTTTACGGGGTGTGGTCGCTGCATGATTCCCGGTGGTTTCGCACGAACGGCGCTGGCAGGACACAGGGATACTAGTTAGTAGACATCTTTCCGAATACATACGGATAGTGTCATCATGTGTGAGCCGAGAGTCA
This sequence comes from Natrialba sp. PRR66, assembly GCF_034808065.1. Lineage (NCBI taxonomy): Archaea > Methanobacteriati > Methanobacteriota > Halobacteria > Halobacteriales > Natrialbaceae > Natrialba > Natrialba sp. PRR66. Next base: position 377,426 of record NZ_JAXHGN010000002.1, read on the forward strand.
GCAGGCGGGGTTTACATCCGTAAGATTGTAAACCTCAAACGGAACTCGAGTGCAGTCGGCAGATTGTGAGTGTATCGATGTGGATTTCTCGCGGTAGCGGCGCTCAACCGTGTTGATACGTAGTGGATCTGTGGCGAGTGAATATACAATGGCCGCTCTCTCCTCTTTTGGCTCGACCTCCTTCAGATTCGCGTTTCTTCGCGTTCCGGTATAGTAACACCTGAAACGGTTTCCACACCGATCGCACATCCATCGCGTGATGGGGTGTACGGTGGCTTTCAGTGACCTCTCTTACTCTCATTGCGAGTGCAACTGCAGCAAACGCGTAGATTCCGGTCGATTTCGGTCGATTCGGGTGTCGTTTGCAGTCCTCAAATAAATTGCTTTCAGAGATGACTTCGTCGGCCAGTATTCTCGATATTGTTGGTACTCGTCGTCTCTCAGCGCGGGTAACGTGTAGTCTCCTCACGAAACCACGTGACACCTTGCAACCGCGGACGAGTTCTATTTCATAGTCTCAAACCGGCTATTCGTTTTTCGGGCCGAGGTTCCCCATAGCACTTCTTGACCGTCGAATTACTGCTCAAGTGTGTCTCGGTACCGAAGTACACTTGCCCTTCGTCGGAGTCAAAAAGTCCGGCAACGGTTCCCCCTCGACCCGCGAAATCATCGAAATCATCACTGAGCGTACCGCCCAAACGATGAACAATTCCAAAGGCATCCGGACAGTTCGGGGTCTCTCTCCGACATGACCACGCAGGACAACTGAACCGTCTGGGTGGGCGGAACTGCCGACCAGGGTTCCCGTTCGAAGCCGTTTGATAATCGCAAATACTTAAACATCCCATTGCGTAAACGCGGGTATGACAGCCGGTTCGACCGGGAACGACGGGCCACGCCGGATCAAATCGGTGCAGACAGCGACCGACATTATCAATGTCATTAAACAGCAACAGGGCGGTACGCTGGCCGAAATCACAGCAGATCTCGAACTGACGAAAGCGACCGTTCACACGTACCTCCAGACGCTCGTTGACTGTGGCTTCGTTACTAGGGACGGCGACCAGTATCGACTCGGATTTCAGTTCGTCACGATCGGTGAACACGTCCGGAACGAAACCGACCTCTACATGGCCGGCCACAACGAGGTCGACGAACTCGCGGAACGAACCGGGGAGTACACCCATCTCATCGCCGAGGAACGCGGCCGCGAGGTCGTCCTTTATGAGAGTCGTGGCGAGTTCGCCGTCGCGATGGACTATCATCTGCGGATGCGAGAGACGCCCCAGCATTTACACGATACTGCGGCTGGGAAGGCGATTCTCGCTCACCTCCCGGCGACGCGGCGGGACGAAATCATCGCGGATCTGGAGTTCGAACGCCAGACGGCGAATACGATTACGGACGCAGCCGAGCTACGGGAGACGCTTGCGGATATCCGGGACCGCGGATACGCGCTCAACGACGAGGAGGAAATTCGGGGGATGCGAGCGGTCGGCGCGCCGGTGCTCGGCCCGACCGAGACCGTCGTCGGCTCGGTGAGCGTAACGGGACCAACGAGCCGGCTCCAGGGAGAACGGTTCCATTCGGCGGTGCCAAAGCAGGTCATCGAAACCGCGAATCTGATCGAGGTCGCCCTCGAAACGGCACAGTTTGACCGGTAAGCGACGGTTCGGCGTGGCACGGATATCGATACCTCATTTGGTTTCCGGCGAGAGCGAACCTGTAGAGAGAAAAAAGATATATGATTGTGCCCCGGAGTCGTTCATACGATGGATATGGTTGCGATCGAGCAGGCGAGCGTCTTTCGGTCCGGTAACGTCACGAACAGAGATGAGGTCAGCGCAGGGCTAGACCGATGACGGGTGACCACGACCGGACGACTTCCCGATCGGTCCGTGTGCTCGGTGCGCCCCTCGATCTCGGTGCGAACCGGCGCGGGGTCGATATGGGTCCCTCGGCGATTCGATACGCGGATATCGAGGCTGAACTCGCTGCTGCCGGCGTTGACTGTACCGACGCCGGCGATCTGGACGTCCCTCGACTCGAGACGAGTTCAGCGGCCAGCCGGGAATCGACGGGGAACGCGAAGTACCTGGACGAGATCGGGCGCGTAACTGAAACGCTCGCGACCGAGGTCGCCGGGACGATCGACGACGGTGCGGTGCCGCTCGTTCTGGGCGGGGACCACGCGGTCGCGATGGGATCGATGTTCGGAGCGGCACGGAACGCCGAGGACGGCATCGGGGTCATCTGGTTCGACGCCCACGGCGACTACAACACGCCCGAAACCTCCCCGAGCGGGAACGTCCACGGGATGCCGCTCGCTGCGGCTCACGGTCGCGGCGAGTTCGCCGATGTCGAGTGGGCCGAAACCCCGGCTGTGAGCGAGGAAAACACCGTTCTCGTCGGGATTCGAAGCCTGGACGACGAGGAGCGAGCGGCGCTGCGTGAGAGCGAGGCGACCGTCTTTACCATGCGCGAAATCGACGAACGCGGCATTACCGCCGTCGTCGAGGATGCACTCGAAATCGCGACCGACGGCGTCGACGGGATTCACGTCAGCCTGGACCTCGACTGGCTCGACCCGACGGTCGTTCCGGGTGTCGGCACGCCGGTCCGTGGCGGCGTGAACTACCGCGAAGCCCACGCGGCGCTCGAACTCGTCGCCGAGCGCGATCGGGAGGCGGAGTTGCTGCGGTCGATCGATGTCGTCGAAGTGAATCCGATCCTCGATCGGGACAACCGGACTGCCGAAGTCGCGGCTGAACTCGCTGCGAGCGCGTTCGGGAAGCGGATTTTGTAGTCTCTCCTCCGTTTCTCTGCTTTCCTTGGCTTTTCTGTCGTCTTCTCGCGTCGGTTGTGCGTGTTTCGGGTCCAGAATCCACGTGTTTTAAGCACCCTGGTGAGTAGAACCAAGGTATGCAACGTGAGACAGCAGTGCCGAATGTAACGCAGTTGCCGGGACCGGTTGCCTCCGAGTGGGTCGAGTACCACCAGCAAGCCGCTGCGACGAGTACGTACGTCTACGACTTCGTCTGGGATAGTACCGCCGACGCCGAGGGCCCCTTCTGTACGGACCCGGACGGCAACGTCCTTCTCGATTTCACGAGTCACGTTGCCGCCGCCCCGCTCGGGTACAACAACCCGCTGATCACGGACAAACTCCGCGAGTTCGATCTCGTCGACCCCCTGAAAATTGCTGGGCAGGACTTCTACGTGAGCACCGGTGGGACGCCCGAGGAGGCCGAGCTGCCGGGACCCGCTCACCTGATGAACAAACTGACCGAGATCACGGCTCACTACGACATGGATACCGTCTTCCTTTCGAACTCCGGCGCGGAGGCGGTCGAGAACGCGATCAAGGCGTGTTATGACCACTGCGAGCAGCCGAAGTACGGGCTGACGTTCGAGGGCGCGTTCCACGGCCGAACCCTCGGCGCGCTCTCGCTGAACCGCTCGAAGTCGGTCCACCGGCGGGACTTCCCCGAACTCAGCGGCATCCACGACGTGCCCCACAGTCTCGAGGGTGTCGAACGCCTCCGAGAGAAACTCGATCCCGACCACGGCCACATTCCGCCCGAGCAGGTCGCCTTCCTGATCCTCGAACCGATCCAGGGCGAGGGCGGCTACCGCGTCCCCGACGGCGAGTTCATGCGCGCGGTCGACGACCTCTGTACCGAACACGATATTCCGATCATCGCCGACGAGATCCAGTCCGGCGTCGGTCGCACCGGCAAACTGTGGGCGTCGGATCACTACGAGTTCGAACCGGACGTGATCACGGCCGCGAAGGCGTTGCGCGTCGGCGCGACGGTCTCCCGATCTGAACTCTTCCCGGACGAGGAGTCGCGACTCTCTTCGACGTGGGGTGCCGGCGATATCATCGCCTCGATGCAGGGGACGCTCACGCTCGCCGCGATCAAGGAACACGACTTACTCGCCCACGCCGAACAGCAGGGCGAGGCGCTACTCGATCGACTCGCCGATCTCGAGGCGGCACACGAGGCCGTCGTCGACGTGCGCGGCCTCGGACTCATGACGGCGGTCGAGTTCGATACGGCGGACTGCCGAGACGACGTCGTGGACGCGGCGCTGCAGCGGGGCTTGCTCACGCTCGGTTGCGGGACGAAGACGCTTCGCTTGCTCCCGCCGCTCGACGTTCGCGATCGCGAACTGGATATTGCAATCGACCTGCTCGGGGAGGCCGTTGCTGCGGTCGAGCCTGTTTCGTCGGCGAACTGAGACTCAGCGTCGGCGGGTGTCAACAGTCTCATCTGCGACCATTTCGAACCCGATTTGAGCGGTGAGAGTTCTGCCAGTGTCCGACTCGCTACTCGTCGCGGACTTTTCGAGAGCCATCCAGGACGGGAGAAGTTCCGATATGCCGTTTTGGGCGATTCTATATATCATCATGCACTTCATCCTATTTCGTTCAATACGCTATCCGGTCGTTCATGGGGATCGCTCCCGCTAAACGATACATGGGAACGAGTGACACTCACCACTGATGAATACATGAGTACAATTGTAAATAACGCAGATGACTTCGGCTACTGGGTCAACAGACCCGTGCGTGTACGAGCGGTAACACTGAGAGACGGAATCAATTTCGGCACAGTCGGATAACCGAATACATGGCAGTACACAGTTGACAGCCGGTCTGCTTCGGAGAAGAAGTCATTCCCACTTGAGTTCGAATCCGACTCTCTCGGAAGGATATTTCCTTATGAATCCCACGTCCGGTATTGGAGAGAGGCTACCAACTCGACTCACTAGTAGTCGATTACCCTGAAAACAGGCACATCATTGACGCCGGAGCTGCCGAAACACTATCCGGCACAACCGAAACACTTCTGTGGATCGTCCGTCGTAGTCGTCGTCATGACAAACACCCCCAACCGGTCCGTCGAACGGGCCTTCAGGATCGTCGACGAACTCTCGGAAAACGGCGGCGGTCGGGCCTCCGAACTCGCGGCGCGACTCGAGATGCCGGTGAGTACCGTCCACGACTACCTGCAGGCGCTCGTCGAAACGGGGTACGTGACCGCCGAGAACAAGGAATATCGGACCTCGACGCGGTTTCTCGAGGTCGGCCACCGCCAGCGCCACCGGCTGGAGGTCGTCAAGGCCGTCCGCGACGAACTCGCGACCGTCGCCGACGAGACCGGTGAACACGTGACGCTGCTGATCGAGGAGCACGATCAGGCGGTGATCCTCGCCGTCCAGGAGGGGCCGGATGCGATCAACCTGTTCGCCTACCCCGGCGCGCGGATGCCCCTTCACGCGACGGCACCCGGCAAGGCGATGCTGGCTCACATGGACGACGGGCGCGTCGCTGAACTCGTCGATCAGGGGCTCGTCGAAGTAACATCCCGGACGGTTACCGACCCTGACGTACTACTCGAGCAACTCGAAACGGTCCGACAGACTGGCTACGCGGTCGACGAAGGCGAGCGCATCGCCGGAATGGTCTGCATTGCGGCACCGGTGCTCGACAAACGCGAGCAGATCCAGGGGGCGATCTGCGTCTGCGGTCCCGAGAGTCGCCTCGGCGAGACGCGCCGTGAGGAAATCGCCGAAGTCGTCAAGCGCGCGGCGAACGTGACGCAGGTGAATTTGGACTACGTCTGAACGCTCACCGGCCGACGAACTCGGGGTCGTCATCGCCGAAGAAGGCGTCAAGTCCGCGCTGGTAGTCCTCCGTTCGGGCCGCCGCGGCGATCGCGTCGGTTTCGGCCGCGAGCTGGGCCTCGAGTTCGCGACCGTAGCTCTCGGTCAGGAGTCGGCTCGCGGTTCCAAGCGCCCGGGTCGGCCCTGCTGCCAACTCGTTCGCGAGTTCAGTAACGTGTGCGTCGAACTCGTCGGTGGGGATGACCTCGGTTGCGAGTCCGAGGTCGACGGCTTCCTCGGGGCCAATCGGCCGGTCTCGAAGGACGATTTCCTTCGCGTTTCGGAGGCCGACGAGTCGCGGGAGGAAGAAGGTCGAGCCGCCGTCGCCGGTCAGCCCGATACCGGGGTAGGCAAAGCGCAGGGTTGTGTCTTCGCCGAGGATGAGCAGGTCGGGCATCAGCGCGAGGCTGAAGCCGATTCCGGCGGCGATACCGTTGATGGCACCGACGACGGGCGTTTCGGACTGGTGGCACTGGACGATCGCCTCGTGGGCGCGGCCGGCGAGTTCGCGGAGGCGCGCGGCGTCGGTCTCGTCGCCCTCGAGTTGGGTGAGATCGGCACCGGAACCGAAGAACTGGCCGGCGTGGGTCAGCACGATACAGCGCGTCTCCCGGTCCTCGCCGAGGGTCGTCGCGACCGAGATCAGTTCGTCGGCCATCTCGAGGGTGAGCGAGTTCCGCCCGGCCGCGCTGTCGAGCGTCACCGTCGCCACGCCGTCGTCGTGATTGACGGCAAGGTTTTCGTAGTCAGTCATGTCAGTCAGCGATTCGTGACGGTGGTGGTTAACTGTTATCGTCCGTCGAGCGCGGCACCCAGCTGCTACCGTGAGTGTTGAGCGGCGGTGATCCGAGCCGGATCTGTTTCCGACTCTCCCGGAAACAATGCATAGCGGTCGGTCCGATGGTTCGTTTCCTGAAAATCGGACACTTTAGTATCCCGCTCACGAATATTCGGCCATGGAACTGACGAGCGAACAGGAACTCGTTCGGGATACCGTTCGAGAGTTCGTCGAAAACGAGGTCGGGACCGACGTCCGCGAAGCCGACGAGACCCAGACGTTCCCCGAAGACGTGTGGGACGGGCTGGCCGAACTCGACCTGACGGGACTGACGGTCCCCGAGGAGTTCGGCGGCATGGACGTCGACGAAGTGACCTACAGCATCGTCAACGAAGAACTCGCCTACGGCCACCTCGCGGTGGCGACGGCGCTGTCGGTCCACTGTCTCGCAACGTCGTGCATCCGCGAGTTCGGGTCCGAGAGTCACCGGGAGGAGTGGCTCCCCGAGATGGTCTCGGGTCGGCCCGTCGGCGCGTTCGCCCTGTCGGAACCCGACGCCGGCTCGAACCCGGCGGAGATGACGACGGAGGCCGTCCGCGAGGGCGACGAGTACGTCATCAACGGCAAGAAACAGTGGATCACGAACGGGGAGCGGGCGGGCGTGGTCGTGCTGTTCGCGAAGACGGACCGGGACGATCCCGAGACGGTCACCCAGTTCCTGATCCCGAAGGACACGGCGGGACTCGAGGTCGGCAAGAAGGAGGACAAACTGGGCCTGCGAGCGAGCGACACGACGACGCTCATCTTCGACGACGTGCGGATTCCGGCCGAGAATCGGCTGACCGAGGTCGGATCGGGACTCAAGGCCGCCTTTTCGATCCTGACCGGCGGCCGAATTGCGATCGCGAGCCAGGCGGTCGGCGTGGCGCAGGCGGCGCTCGACGCCGCGACCGCGTACGCGAACGAACGCGAGCAGTTCGGCCAGCCGATCATCGAGCACCAGGCGATCGGCCACAAGCTCGCGGATATGCAAACCGATGTGCAGGCGGCTCGCCTGCTCACGCGAGACGCCGCGCGCAAGAACGAGGACGGCGTCGATCCGACGGCCGCGGCCATGGCCAAGTACTTCGCCAGCGAGGCGGCCGTCGACGTGGCCAACGAGGCCGTCCAGGTCCACGGCGGCTACGGCTACACCAAGGACTTCGATGTCGAACGCTACTACCGCGACGCGAAGATCACGACGATCTACGAGGGCACCAGCGAAATTCAGAAGAAGATCATCGCGCGCGAGCTGAAGTCGCGCTGAGTTGCGCCGCTTTTACAGTCGCAGCGGCTCTCTCAGTCGTACTCGTAGAAGCCCCGTCCCGCTTTCTTGCCCAGCTCGCCCGCCTCGACCTTGCGCTTCAAGAGGTAGGCCGGCTGGTACCGATCACCGAGTTCATCGTGCAGCGTCTCCGAGGCGTGCAGGCAGATGTCCAGGCCGATGTGGTCGGCCAGGGTGAGCGGACCCATCGGAACGTTCGTTCCGAGTTCCATCCCCGCGTCGATGTCCTCCTTCGTGGCTACGCCCTCGTCGTAGGCCCGGATACCTTCGTTGATCCAGGGCATCAGAATGCGGTTCGTGACGAAGCCGGGCTTGTCGTCCGATTCCCACGTCGTCTTCCCCAGGTCCTCGGCGAACTCGTGGGCCAGGCTGAGGGCCTCGTCGCTCGTCTTCTCGCCGACGACGACCTCGACGCCGTCCATAATCGGAACGGGGTTCATGAAGTGCAGGCCGACGACTCGCGCCGGCCGGTCGGTCGCGCTCGCGATCGAGGTGATCGAGATCGTGCTCGTGTTCGTCGCCAGCAGCGTCTCGGCACCGACGATGTCGTCGAGTTCGGCGAAGATCTCGCGTTTCACGTCGAGTTCTTCGAGCGCCGCCTCGACGACGAGGTCGCAGTCAGCGAGGTCGTCGAGGTCGGTCGTGCCCTCGATTCGGTCGCGGATCACGTGGGGGTCGTCCGGGAGGGCGTCCCGGTCGTCGAGGCGGCCGAGGCTCTCGTCGATCGAGTCGAAGCCGCTGTCGACGAACTCCCGTTCGATGTCGCGCATGACGACCTCGTAGCCGTTCGTCGCGGCGACCTGTGCGATGCCGTTGCCCATCGTCCCCGCGCCGACGACGCCGACGCGGTCTACCGTCTCCGGGGTCCGGTGCATACGCAGTCTCTGCTGCCACGAGCAGTATAAGTGTGCCGACTCGCCGGCTGAGCGAATCGACCGCGCGAACGCGAGGGAAGTTAGCCGTGCTGTGCCTGTTCCTGCTCGCGGAGTTCGATCCGCCGAATCTTCCCACTCGAGGTTTTCGGCAACTCGTCGGTGAACTCGATCCGGCGGGGGTACTTGTAGGGTGCCGTCTCCGCTTTCATGAACGCCTGCAGTTCGTCCGTGAGCTCCACGGTCCCCTCATAGCCGTCGGCGAGGATCACGTAGGCTTTGACGACGCTCCCGCGCTCCTCGTGTGGACTCCCGACGACGGCCGCCTCGGCGACCGCGTCGTGGCTGACGAGCGCGTCCTCGACTTCGAAGGGACCGATCCGGTAGCCCGAGGAGATGATGATGTCGTCGGCTCGTCCCTCGAAGAAGAAGTAGCCCTCTTCGTCCCGTCTCGCGAGGTCGCCCGTCCGATAGAACTCGCCCGAGAGCTTCTGCTCGTCCAGATGGGGTTTCTCGTAGTAGCCGTCGAAGATCGCCGGCGAGTCGACGGGCACCGCGATTTCGCCGATTTCGCCCGCCTCGACTTCCACCTCGTCGTCGACATCGATGATGGTCGCGCCGACGTCCGGCGTCGGCTTCCCCATGCTGCCGGGCTTGACATCGATCCCCGGATAGTTCGACACGAGCGCGACCGTCTCGGTCTGGCCGTAGCCGTCGCGCGGGGTCACCCCCCAGGCGTCCTCGATGCGCTCCATCGGCTCCCGATTGAGCGGTTCGCCCGCCGAAAGCGCATCGCGCACCTGGACGTCGTAGGCGTCGAGGTCCGCATTGGCCAGCATTCGGTACTGCGTCGGAACGGCACAGAGCTTCGTGACGCCCTCGGTTTCGAGCAGTTCGAGGAACGTCTCGGGCTTGAACTCGCCGTCGTAGATGAGCTGGGTCGCACCGGTCGTCAGCCCGACGCCGACCGGGCTCCAGAACCACTTCGCCCAGCCCGTTCCGGTCGTCGCCCACAGGAGTTCATCCGCGAGTTCGGTCTCGTCATCGATGTTCCACCAGTGGGGCGCGTTGACCCGATTGAAGCAGTACATCCAGCGGTGTTTGTGCAGGACGGGTTTCGGCTTGCCCGTCGTCCCGCTCGTGTAGTTGATCGACATCGGGTCTTCGGCACCGAGGTCGGGACCGTCGTAGTCGGTCGGCTGGTCGGCGAGGACCGCCTGGACGGTGGTCCAGTGAGCGTCGCTCTCGCTCTCTCCGTCATGCTCATCTGCGAGCGCAGCGTCGTCTCCGTCCAGCACGATCACCCGCTCGATCGGCGTCTTCGAGAGTACCGGCTCGACCATGTCGGTCAGCGACTCGTGGACGACGATCGTCGTCGCGTCGCAGTCGGTCGCCCTGAACTCGATGTCGTTCGCGCGCAGCATCGACGAGCAGGGGACCAACAGTGCGCCCGTCGTGAGCGCGCCGAGTTGGATCGCGAACGCGTCCGGATGGCGGGGGAACAGGTGCATCACTCGGTCGTCCTTCTCGACCCCGAGTTCGGCCAGCCCGTTTGCAAACCGGTTCATGTCGTCTCGAAGGTCGGCGTACGTCCGTTCGCTTTGCGCGCCCGTCGCATCGCGGAAGTGAACGGCGACGCGGTCGCCGAACGACTGGGCGTGCTCGGCAACGCACGCCGTAACTGTGTATGACTCGGGAATCTCCCATCCGTCCGCCGCGGTCGTATCGGTCGCCATGGACAGTAGGTATCACACCACATGTCTTTATGGTTTCGACACCGATTTCGAGCCGGCCCGATTCAACTCGGACTCGCCCTCGGTCGAAACGGTCCGAGATGGGCGTCCCCGGCGCTGGCGGACGACCGTTCAACGAGTAACAACAAGACTTTAGATTCCTGCCAGACATATCCTCACTAATGTTCGACCAGGAAGAGATAGACCGGATTCGCGAACGGCGCGAGCAGTGGACCGAGGAGACGCTCGACCCGACCCTCGACCGCCACGGCGAGCGTCGGGATCGGTTCGCGACGGTCTCGAACCACGAGGTCGACCGCCTCTATACGCCCGACGACATCGCTGAACTCGACTACGAGGACGATCTGGGGTTCCCCGGCGAGCCGCCGTACACGCGCGGTCCGTATCCGACGATGTATCGCGGCCGTACGTGGACGATGCGCCAGTTCGCCGGCTTCGGGACGGCGGAGGAGACGAACGAGCGGTTTCACTACTTGATCGATCAGGGCCAGACGGGTCTCTCGACGGCCTTTGACATGCCGTCGCTGATGGGGATCGACTCGGACCACCGGATGAGTCAGGGCGAGGTCGGCAAGGAGGGCGTCGCGGTGGACACGCTGCGGGACATGGAAATCCTCTTCGACGGCATCGATATCGGCGAGGTATCGACCTCGTTTACGATCAACCCTTCCGCAGCGGTTATCTACGCGATGTACATCGCGCTGGCCGACCAGCAGGGCGTTCCGCGCGAGGAGATCCGAGGAACGCTGCAAAACGACATGTTAAAGGAGTTCATCGCGCAGAAGGAGTGGGTCGTTCCGCCCCAGCCGTCGCTCGAGGTCGTCACCGACACGATCGAGTTCGCCGTCGAGGAGACGCCGAAGTTCCACCCGGTTTCCATCTCCGGCTACCACATCCGCGAAGCGGGATCGACGGCGGCCCAGGAGGCCGCGTTCACCCTCGCGGACGGCTTCGCCTACGTCGAGGACTGTCTGGACCGCAGCCTGGATGTCGACGAGTTCGCGCCGCTCCTCTCGTTTTTCTTCAACTCGCACAACTCGATCTTCGAGGAGGTGGCGAAGTTCCGCGCCTCGCGGCGGATTTACGCCCGCGTCATGGAGGAGTGGTACGACGCCGAGCGCGACGAGTCGAAACGGCTCAAGTTCCACACGCAGACGGCCGGCCAGTCGCTGACGGCCCAGCAGCCGCTCAACAACATCGTTCGGGTGACGATTCAGGCGCTGGCGGGCGTCTTCGGCGGCACGCAGTCGTTGCACACGAACAGTTTCGACGAGGCGCTCGCGCTGCCGACCGAGAAGGCGGTTCGAGTCGCCCTGCGGACCCAGCAGATCATCGCCGACGAGTCCGGCGCGGCCGACATTGTCGATCCGATGGGCGGCAGTTTCGCGATCGAGAAGCTCACGAACGAGATGGAAGCCGAGATCATGGCCTACCTCGAGGAAATCCGGGAGATGGGCGACGGGTCGATCCGCGACGGCGTTCTCGACGGGATCGAGCAGGGGTACTTCCAGCGAGAGATCCAGGACTCGAGCTACGAGTACCAACAGCGCGTCGAGCGCGGCGAGGAGGTCGTCGTCGGCGTCAACGAGTTCACGATCGAGGAGGATACGTCGCCGGAGATCCTCGAGATCGACGAGACGACGCGGGATCGGCAACTCGAGCGACTCGAGCGGGTCAAGCGCGAGCGCGACGACGAGGCGGTCGAGGCGGCGCTTGCGGCCCTCTCGGACGCGATTCCGACGGACGAAAACGTCATGCCGTACATCGTCGATGCGGTCAAGACCTACGCGACGATGGGCGAGATCATGCAGGTGTTCGAGGATCATCACGGTGCGTATCAGGAGGAACTCAGCCCGGTCTAATACCGATTCTACAAACCATCTGCTGTACTGATGTATTGGGGAGGAGAGAACGAAGCTGAGTACTGCCGTTGAACTCAAGACTCACCGTCACTTGCCCTTGTACGGCATTATAGTGGCGAAATAGGTGAGGAAACCGATCGTGAATGAACGACAGGATGAGTGAACGGAGAAACGATCAGAGTCGGGTCGAGACTCCTTGAGGCTGCGTATAGTATTGCAGAGATCAGATGAGGACATCTGCCATTGCGAATAGCTATGAATTCTGTGAGGTCAGCAGAATAGAAACATATCACATATATCGTTGAACTATCGGCTGAGTTCGGATCCGACCGGTACCGTCCAGCTGTCTGAGAGGTACTTTTCGGCGATGAAGACTAGTGCGAAGACGGCGATGCCGGCGACCTGGGCGAACAGGGTCGGGTAGACCATGATGAACGCGCCGAGCCAGAACAGGCCGAAGCGGATCGGGATGGTGTACTGGCGGTCGAAGTAAAACGGATAATTGAGTCCGTAGATGATCGTCACCGCGCCGAGCAGGACGGCACCGGCCGTGATCAGCGACTGGACGCCGAGTGCGGTCGAGACGAGTTCAGGATGGTAGATGAACGACAGGGGGAGGACGAAAAGCGGCGCGGCGATCGTCATCGCGGTGGCGCACGTTTCCCAGAAGTTGGATTCGGCGATGCCGGCGGCGACGACGACGGCGATGGCGACGGGCGGGGTGACGCCGGCCATGACGGCGGCGTAGAACACCATGTAGTGGGCCGCGAGTTCGGGAACGCCGAAGTCGTTGACGAACGCCGGGGCGACGAGGGTGGAGGTGATCACGTAGGCCGCGACGGTCGGCATGCCGATGCCCATGACGATACAGACGAGCATGCCGAGGATGGCGGCGATGAACAGGACGCCGCCGGAGATGTCCATCAACATCAGCGCGATCTTCGAGGGGGTGCCGGTCACCATCAGCAGGTCGACGATGCCGTTGACGGCGGCCAGGATGATGGCGATCGGCGCGAGGATGATCGCGCCGCGGCGAAAGCCGGCGACGGTGTTGCCGAGTTCGGTGACGAGCGAGTCGACGATGCGGGATCGGCGGACCGATCGGAGGCGCGGGCTCCGGGCCGATGGCCGGTCGTCGAGTTCGACGGTCGCGGACCGGCGTCCGGTGACGACCGCGTAGATCGACTGGAGCACGGGGGTCGCGATACCGAGGCCGATCATGGTGGCAATGGTCCAGAGGGCGGACGTCGCGACGGTCCACTGCAACACGCCGAGCAGGGCGATCAGGACGAGGAAGGGGACGCCGAATCGGATTCCCTCGACGAGTTTGTCCCCGCGGGTGAGTCGCTCGTCGAAGAGGTCGTCGAACTGCAGGTCCTGGCTCCCGACCTCGCGGATCGAGGTGTAGTGGACGCCGATGACGATGCTGGCGACGAGGATCGCAGCGGGCAGTAGTCCGGCGGAGATGACGTCGACGTAGGCGATCTGGAGAAACGAGGCCATCACGAACGCCGAGGCACCCATGACCGGCGGCAGGACCTGCCCGGAGGTCGAGGCCGTCCCCTCGATCGCGGCCGCCGTCCGCGGGCGGAGGCCGCTGTCGATCATCGTCGGAATGGTGAACGAGCCGGTCATGCCGGCGTTTGCGGCGTAACTCCCGTTCACCGATCCGATGATCGCGCTCGCGAGAACGGCGGTCTGGGCGACGCCCGATTCGATGTACTTCGCGCTCGCGATCGCCACCCGGAGGATGAGATCGAATGCGCCGTAGGCGAACAACAGCCCAGCGTACAGGAGAAACGGCGCGATCAGCGTGGCCGTAAGCTGCGTCAGCGAGCCGAAGAACCCGCCGAGATCGGTGATCAGAACCTGCAACATGTACCGCGTATCGATTCCGGCGTGGCCGAAGATGCCGGGCAGCATCCACCCGTAGAGGGCGTACGCCATCGCGCCGACGACGAGACCGAGGAAAATCTTCCCATAGGACCGCCAGGTCAGGTACAGGATGACGGCGACCACCAGCCAGGCGAGGTGGTACTCGTGCTCCAGCGCCCGTCCCTGTCGCTGCTGGTAGACGGCTTCGAAGTTCGTAAACAGGTAGGCGCAGGCGACGATCATCACGCTGGCGCAGGCGATCAGTATCAGCAGATCGAGATCGTCGCCGGCTTCGATCGATCCAACCGCCTCGTTGAGGATGTACAGTACCAGAATGCTGCCGAGGAACACGACGGCGTACTGCGCTCGGCTCAGCGTGCCGGGTGAACTCGCCCAGAAGAGGACGATTCCCCAGAACAGCAGCGCGCCGATCGTGATCGCGGAGTTGAGGTATCGGAGCGTTGTTTCTCGAACGGTCGTCGATGTCGGTTGTGCTGTCGTCATGGGTGCAGTGGTGGGTCAGTCGCGCAGGTCGGCCGCCCGTCGTCAGTTGTAAGAGCCGGCCTCGTCGGGATCGCCGACGAGCCAGTCGTCGTTCCAGGCGTCCTGGTCCTGGTAGTACTCCGCCGCACCGGGATGCCACGGGTAATCGTCGATCGCCGCCGACGTGAGCTCGTCGAGCGATTCCGGGGTGAACCGCGGTTCGGCGTCGCGAACGGCGTCTCCGTGTTCGTGTGCGATCCGCGTGAGTTCGTAGACCTGATCCGTGGACGTCTCGGGGTGAAACGTAAACGTCACTTCGAGGTCCCAGGAGACGATCCCGTCAGCACCGATGTCCTGTTGCCACTGGAAGTCTTCGACGACGTCGTCGTACTCCGAAAACCCGGCACCGGAGTACTCCTGGATCGCCTCGACGAGTTCGTCCGTGTGTTCGACGTATCGAACGTCGGTCCGGCTGTCGTACTCGACGACGAAGCCGGTGTTGCCGACGCCGGGGGTGCCGTAAGCGATTGCGGCGTCGATCGTCCCTTCTTCCATCGCACCGGGGGCGTCGTCGACGCCCATGTCGACGATGTCCATCTCCTCGTAGACGTCCGCGATCTGGGGCATCTGCCAGACGTCGAGCGTCGTCGCGCGGGTCGAGTAGCCGGGCTCGGCCGGGTAGACGGTGGCACCCGCGAGGTCGTCGAACGTTTCGATGTCGGTGTCAGAACGGGCGACGACGTAGATGCTGTAGGGAAAGGCGAGAAACCCCTGCCAGGGGAGCGTTTCGACCGAACTGTCCGCGAACATGTCCTCGCCGTTCATCGCTTTGGACATCGTGTTCGTGTCGACGATGCCGCCGTCGACCTGGCCGTCGCTCATCCGGTTCGTCGTCCCGACGTAGCCCGGACTCTCGATCGTCGAGTACGCCACGTCCTCGCCGTGGTCGGAGACGGCCTGTTCGAACGCCAGTCCGACGTCCCACGTCCCGCCGGCGGACGCGCCCATCCGAACGGTGTCCCCGCCCCCGCCGCCCAAACAGCCCGCCGCACCGAGTGCACCGATCGCTGCACCTGTCTGTAGGACGCTCCGGCGGCTGATGTTACCAATAACCATGGTGAGTCTACCATCGACTGGATATCGTATATATTCTTTGGTGAGAGATACCGTCCCACCGAAAGGAGAACCGAGCTCGGTCAGCAAGCGGCGCTATCGCCCGAGGACGCTCGCAAGCGCCTCGTCGGACAGCACGGCCGAGAGCACGGGTTCCGTGTGCTCGCCGAGCTGCGGCGGTTTGTGGCCCGATCGCGTCGTCTTGCCGGCGAACTCGATCGGACAGGTTGGGAACGGAAGGTCGACGCCGTCGATCGTCAGCTCATCGAGCGTTCCGCTCGCCCGGAGGTGCTCGTCCTCGAAGACCTCGACGGTGTCCTGAACCGGCGCTCCCGGCAGGCCGCGCTCGCGGAACAATTCGAACCACTCGTCGTTCGTTCGCTGCTCGAAGATCGGCTCGAGTTCAGCTGTTAGCGATTCGCGGTGCTCGACGCGGTCGTTGTTGGCCGCGTAGCGGTCGTCGGTCGCGAGTTCGGGGCGGTCGATGGCCTCACAGAACGCGGTCCAGGTGTCGTCGCTGCCGATGGCGATGGCGAACCAGCCGTCCGCGGTTTCGACGGTGCGGTAGGGTGCCAGCGAGGGGTGGACGGTACCCTGTCGCGGGTACGGTTCCTCGGTGACGAACGTGCGCCCCGCCCGCTCGGTGAGCCAGGAGACGAGCCCTTCGAACATGGGCACGTCGATGTACTGGCTCTCGTCGTTGTAGAGTGCGGTCGTGATGCCGATGACGGCGTACATGCCGGCGCAGATGTCGCCGATCGGAATGCCGGGGCGGGCCGGCGGGCCGTCCGCCTGGCCGGTGATACTCATGCTGCCGCCGAGGGCCTGGACGACCATGTCGAAGGCGGGCATGTCGCGGTAGGGGCCTTCGAGAAAGCCGGAGATAGAGCAGTAGACGAGTTCGTCGGTGACCTCGCGGAGGTCGTCGTAGCCGAGGCCCCACTTTGCCATCGTGCCGGGGCGGTAGTTCTCGACGAGCACGTCGGCCGTTTCGGCGAGGCGTTCGAGGGCGGCAGCACCCTCCTCGGAGGCCAGGTTCAATTCGACGCTTCGCTTGCCCCGATTGAGTGACGTGAAGTAGGCGGTGAGACCGGACTCGCCGATTTCGGGGCCGACGCTTCGCGTGATGTCGCCGCGGTCGGGCCGTTCGATCTTGACGACGTTCGCGCCAAGATCTGCGAGCATCTGCGTCGCGAAGGGGCCCGAAAGCATCTGCGTACAGTCGAGGACGCGAACGCCCTCGAGTGGGGCGTTCTCCGTCTGCGTCCCGGCCGGCGTCGACAGCGGGTCGGATGTCATGTCTCGAGTACCGTTCGCTCCCGTAATGAGCACTCCGTTCTCCCTCGCCTCGCCCGCGGACGATCCTTGCAGCGCCGTCAGCCGAGATAGCGGACGAACCAGAGGGCCAGCATCGCGAACAGCGCCAGGGCGAGGACAACCTCGATGGCGGTGACGGCGGCGGGGACGTACGTCCGGATACCCGCCGCCGTCTCGTCGTAGCGCTCGTGGACACGGCCGAGCGTCTCTACCACCCGCGTTCCGATCGTCTCGTCCGAAGCCATGCGTGATACACACTGACTACCGTGTTAAATCCACCCGTTTTGCAGTTCCAGCGTTGAACTCGTCGACATCCGTGCGGCCGACGCCCTAGAAGCCGGTCGTCCCGTCGAGCAAGTGCTCCTCGACGACCGCGTCGTCGAGTTCAACGCCGAGGCCCGGCGTCTCCGGGACCTCGATGGAGCCGTCCCGAATCAGCGGTTGGTCGCGCTCGATCAGGTCGTCCCACCAGTCGACCTCGAGCGCGTGGAACTCGAGGACGTCGAAGTTGGGGATCACCGCGCCGAGGTGGACGCAGGCCATCGTCCCGATCGGGCTACAGACGTTGTGCGGCGAGATCGGGATGTAGTTTTCTTCGGCGCGGTCGGCGATGCGCATCGTTTCGCCGAGGCCGCCGACAGTCGTCGGATCGGGCGTGACGATGTCGACGCCGTGGTCGTAGAGCAGGCCCGAGAGTTCGTGGACGCGAAATCGGTTCTCGCCGGTGGCGACCGGCGTGCGGGTGGCCGTCGTCACTTCTTTCTGGGCGTCCATGTTCTCGGGCGGGACGAGGTCTTCGAGCCACATGAGATCGTAGGGCTCGAGTTCGTATGCGAGGCGTTTCGCGCTCTCGACGGTGTAGTCCCAGTGGCAGTCGAACGCGAGGTCGACATCGTCGCCGATTGCCTCGCGGACGGCGGCGACGATCTCGCGTTTCTCCTCGATTGCGCCGTTCGTGAGTCGCCCGTTGAACGGGTCGGGATCGTTGTCCCGCTCGAGGTCGAGGTCGAACTTGAGGGCGCTAAAGCCCATGTCGACGACGCGGCGAGCCTCGTTCGCGTACGCCTGGGGCGAGTAGGCCTCGGCGTCCGCGTAGTCGGTGGAGCCGTCCTCGACGGCGTAGGCCTCGCCGGCGTGGCAGTCGCAGTAGATGCGGACCTCGTCGCGGAGTTTGCTGCCGAGCAACTGGTAAACCGGCAGGTCGAGGAGCTTCCCGGCGGCGTCCCAGAGGGCGATTTCGATGCCGGAGGCGGCGGTGACGACCTTGCCGGTCGTGCCGCCGTGGCCGGACATCTCCTGGATGATTCGCCTGTAGAGACGCTGGACGTCGAGCGGGTTCTCGCCGAGCAGGAAGCGTTCGGTGTACTCGACGAGTTCGGGGACGCCGCCGCCGCGGTAGGCTTCGCCGATGCCGGTGACGCCGGCGTCGGTTTCGATCTTGATGAGGTTCCACTCGAAGTTGCCCTCGACGACGCAGGTGTCGATGGCGGTGATTTCGACGGTGCGGCTGTCGGCTCGGTTCGCGATCTGGTTGGAGAAGTCTTTCATGGTATCTGTAAGTCGGTCGGCGACGGGTCGTATTTCGGTTCGCCGGGTGGGGCGGGTATCGATTCGGCCGGTGTGTTCCGCGTGCGGTGTCGGTGGTTGCGGGCTGGGTCGTTCGTCTCATCGCTCGTATCGGAACCGCTCGATCGCATTCTCGTCCAATCGGACGCCGTGTCCCGGCTCGTCCGGCAGGGAAATCGTGCCGTCGTCGTCCGGGCGCAGCGGCGCTTCGACGATGTCGTCGAAGACCTTCACGTCCATATCCCGGTAGAAGTACTCCACCCAGAGGGCGTTCTCGATCGAGCCGACCAGCGAGGCGTGGAGGTTCCAGTTGTAGTGGGGCGCGATCGGCACGTCGAGCGCCGCCGCGTAGTGGGCGATCTTGAGCCACTCCGTGATGCCGCCACAGACCGTCGCGTCCGGCTGGAGGATGGTCGCCGCGCCGTCGCTGTACAGGCGCTCGAAGTCGTAGCGAGGACCCTCGAGTTCACCCGTCGCGACCGGGTACGAGATCGCGTCGTTGACCGCGGTCATCGCCTCGGTGCTGTCGATCATGACCGGCTCTTCGATGAAGTACGGGTCGTAGGGTTCGAACGCCCGGCAGTTGCGGATGGCTTCCGTCGCGCTCGACCAGGCCCCGTTGGCGTCGAGCAACAGGATCCGCTCGTCGCCGATCTCCTCGCGGACGGCCGCGACGCGGTCGGCTTCCGCTTCGGGGGACCGCCGACCGACCTTCATCTTGACGACGTCGTGGCCCTCGTCGACGTAGCGGCGCATCTCCTCGCGCAGCCCCTCGTGGCCCTTGTCGTCGCGGTAGTAGCCGCCGCTGGCGTAGGCGGGGACCGCGTCTGCGTGCCCGCCGAGGAGTTTGTACAGCGGCTGCTCGGCGATCTTCGCTTTCAGGTCCCACAGCGCGATATCGACGGTCGAAATCGCCCGCAGGAGGAGTCCGGAGCGGCCGATCTGCACGGTCCCGTCGTACATCTCGCGCCAGAGCCGTTCGGTGTCTCGCGGGTCCTCACCGACGAGCATCGGCTCGAGGAGCGACTCCACCGCCTGCGAGATCAGGTGCGCGCCCTCGTACCCGAGCGAGTAGCCGACGCCCTCGCGGCCGTCCGCAGTGCGAACGAACGTGATCGCGTGGTCGCGGGCGGTCAGCGTCCGATTCGAGAAGGACACCGGCTCCGCCAGCGGGATCTCTACCGGAACGCTTTCGATTGCTGTGATCTCCACAGTCGGTGCACGTCAAACGGTACCAAAAACCATCCACCATCCGGCAAGTGTCGCCTGTGGTTACGGTTCAGCTTTCACCTTCTCCCCACCGATCCCGTTCCACGCCGCGGAATTCCGCATGTAGCCGATAATATATATACCGCGATCGAAACAAGCCACTATGGAGTTCCCCGATCGGTGCGACCTCCAGGACCTGCTCGACCCGCAGCCGCTCCCGTCGTTCGCACGCGTTCGCTACGACCCGGCCACCGAGACGCTCGACGCACCGCTCGAAACGGTCCGCGACGAACTGGGGCGACTCCCGCTCGACGAACTCGAACCGGGCGCAACCGTGGCGGTCGGCCTCGGCAGCAGAGGGATTCACCGGATCGCGGACATCGCCGCGGAAACGATCGCCGCGCTCGACGAGCGGGGGTTCGAACCGGTCGTTGTCCCCGCGATGGGGAGCCACGGCGGCGCGACGCCCGAGGGCCAGCGGGAAATCCTCGCCGCGCTCGGGATTAGCGAGGAGCGCGTCGGTGCTCCCATCGAGACCACGATGGCCGTCGAGCAGGTCGACGAGGTCGCCGTCGGCGACACGGCCACACCGGTCTACTTCTCCGCCGCCGCACTCGAGGCGGACGCAGTGTTGGTGATCAACCGGGTCAAACCGCACACGAACTTCACCGGCCGGATCGAAAGCGGATGCTGCAAGATGCTCGCCGTCGGCCTCGGCAAACAGCGAGGCGCGCGGGCGTTTCACTCGACGGCGCTCGCGGAAGGCTACGTCCCCACCATCGAGGCGCTAACCGCCGCCATCCGTAACGCCACCCCGCTGCTCGGCGGCCTCGCGCTCGTCGAAAACTTCCGCGAGGAACTCGGCCACATCGAGGCGATTCCGGCGTCCGAACTCGAAACGCGCGAACCCCAACTGCTCGAGCGGGCGACCGCAGAGATGGCGACGCTTCCAGTCGACGACATCGACCTCCTCGTCGTCGACGAACTCGGGAAGGAAATCTCCGGCGCGGGCATGGACACGAACGTGATCGGCCGGTATCGCGTCATCAACGCGCCTGATCCCGACGAGCCCTCGATCGATCTCATCTACGCGCGCGGCCTTACCGAGAAGACGAAGGGCAACGGCAACGGCATCGGCCTCGCCGACATCACGCGCCGGCGAGCGATCGAACAACTCGACCTGCAGAAAGTGTACGCGAACGCCCTGACCAGCGGCTCGCTCGCCAAGGCGAAACTCCCGCCCGTCGCGCCGGACGACGAACTCGCGCTCCGGATCGCGCTGCCCGCCCTCGGCGGCTACGATCCCGCCACCGCCCGCGTCGTCTGGATCGAGAACACGACTGACCTCGCCGAGTTCCGCGTCTCCGAGGCGCTCGCCGCTGCACTCGAGAGCGACGACGAGATCACCGTGCTCGAGCGAGAACGGCTGCGATTCGAGGACGGTACGGCCGCGTTCGATGCCTGATTGGTTACTCTACAATATGGTCAGTTGAACTCGCGTCCGAGGCGTAGGTCACGTTCAGTTCGAGTTCGTTCGCGGCGGCGAGCATCATGCTCGGGATCTCGTCTTCGAACCACTCGCCGGTGAGGCGGTGTGAGGGGCCGGCGACGGCGAGTGCGCCGACGGCCCGGCCGTCGCGTTTGACCGGGACCGCGGTGCCGTTGAGGCCGTCGACGTGTTCCTCGCGGTTGAACGCGACGCCGCGCTCGCGAACGGTTTCGAGTTCGTCGTAGAGCGCGTCGCGGTCGGTGATCGTGTTCGTCGCGTGGGCGGGCAGGCCCCACTGATCGAGGATGTCGTCGACGCGGTCGCGGGGGGAGTGTGCGAGGATCGCCTTGCCAGCAGAGGAGGAGTGGAGGTGGATCTGTCGGCCGACGCCGAAGCCAACGCGGACGGCCCGGCTACCGGTTTCGACGTGCAGGTAGATGCCGAGCCCGTGGTCTTCGACGACGAACTGGGCGCGTTCGCCGGTCTCCTCGGCGAGTTCCTGGACGTGAGGCTTGGCCATCTCGTAGGCCGGATCGCGCGTCTGGGCGGCACGTCCCAGCCGCGCAAAGCGTAGGCCGATCTGGTAGCGGTCGCCGTCGCGAGAGACGTATCGCAGGTCCGAAAGCGTCTGCAAGTGCCTGTGTGTCGTGCTTTCTGCCAGTCCGAGCCGATCCGCAATTTCGGAGAGGCGGGCGGGACCGAGCTCCTGCAGCGCGTGAATGATTTCGAAACTGGTGTTCGTGGTCTGGATCGCGTCGTTGTCGTTCCGGTCCGCCATAGTGACTGTCGGTCGGACCGCTACTTAGTAGTTCCGCTCTGTGGAATTCACCGCTACCGAGGCATACTGTTGCCAATTCACCCCGGCAGGAAAGATCCGGCGGCAGCGCGTCTGGTGCAGCGGTTATCCGGGCCCGCGACCGCAGACAGCGTTCCGGAACGCTTCTACGGGCCGGAATTCAAGAAGTGGGTGAGGCGTGCTGGCCGTCGAACTACTCTGTCACATTACAGATGTACACATGTAATCCATGGTCGATGCCAAGCGAACGAAAACCGCACATACTGTGGAAAAGCCGGTCGATAGACGTTGAAAATCCCGATACGTTCAGTCCCCGGACAATTCCGCAGTCCGGAATCCGGGGGTCGCCGACGGCATCTCGTCCGCCGTTGGGATTACCGCAACGGCAACCTTTTTCGTGCTCTCCTTTGGCTTTACGGACGATATGGACCTACAGATCGACGGCAACACGGCGCTGGTGACGGCCTCCTCGAGCGGCCTCGGAAAGGCGTCTGCGCGGGCGCTCGCCCGGGAGGGTGCAAACGTCGTCATCAACGGCCGCGACGCGGACCGACTCGCGGACGCGAAAGCCGATATCGAAGCGGACGCGACCGGCGAGGTCGTCGCCCAGCAGGGCGATCTGACCGACGAGGACGACATCAAAGCGCTGGTCGAGACGACCGTCGACGAGTTCGGCGGCATCGACCACCTCGTGACGAGCGCCGGCGGCCCGCCGTCCGGTCCGTTCCTCGACACCGACGACGAGGACTGGTACCAGGCCTACGATCTGCTCGTCATGAGCGTCGTTCGCCTCGCGCGCGAGGCGGAACCGCACCTGCGCGAGAGCGACGCGGGGACCATCGTCAACATCACCTCCCGGAGCGTCAAGGAGGCGATCGACAGCCTCGTCCTGTCGAACTCGGTTCGGATGAGCGTCATCGGCCTGGAGAAGACCCTCTCGCAGGAGTTCGCACCCGACGTGCGGACGAACGCGGTGCTTCCCGGGCCCCACGAGACCGAGCGCATCGAAGAACTCGTCAATCAGGCCGTCGACCGCGGCGAGTACGACTCCTACGAAGCGGGGCTCGACGACTGGGCGAGTAACCCGCTCGAGCGCGTCGGCGATCCGATGGAACTGGGAAACACCGTCGCGTTCCTCTCTTCGCCGCTGTCGGGCTATATCAACGGCGAGAGCGTCCTCATCGACGGGGGGTCGACCGGAGCGAACCTATGAAGCCGGTCCCGTTCGACGAGGCCGAGACCTACGAGCCCGATGAGGGCTGGCGGCGGGTCTCGATGGCCGGCAGCGACGCGTTCTCCTTCGAGTGGTTCGAAAAGCCGCCGGGACACAGCTCGCCGATGCACGACCACGAGAACGAGCAGGTCTGTCTCTGTCTCGAGGGCGAGTTGACGGTCGCGACCGAGGACGACGAAATCACGCTCGAACGGTACGACTCCGTCTGGCTCGACGCCTGGGAGTCCCACCGCGTAGAGAACACCGGCGACGAACTCGCGGTCGGGCTGGACGTGTTCGCGCCCGGGCGCTCGTTCGACTTCTGGACGGATCGGGACGACTGACGGCCTGCCGCGATACCACGTCTTCATACTCATACCCACCACCAATGAAGTACCTCGCACGCACCACCGACGGGACGCCGCTTCTCGGCGACGACGACGGCTACGTACCACTGGCGTCGGCGACACCCGAACTGGCGACCGTCAGGGACGCCCTGGCGCGCGCCGCCGACGGCACGCTGCCCGCCCTCGATACCGTTCCGGCCGCGCGAATCGACCCGGCACACATCCAGTTCGGTCCGCCGCTCGCCGAGTTCGGCAAACTCTGGGGAATCGGCCTCAACTACGCCGACCACGCCGGCGACTTGGACGAACAGCGACCCGACGAACCGGCGAGTTTCATGAAACCAGAAAGCGCGCTTACCGGCCCCGGCGGCCCGATCAAACTGCCGCCGGTCGAGCGGACGGACGGCGTCACCGCCGAAGCCGAACTCGCCGTGCTCATCGGCCGCGAGTGTCGAGCCGTCGACGAGGACACGGTCGAGGACGTAATCGCGGGCTACCTCCCCGTCATCGACATGACCGCGGAGGACATCCTCCGGCGCAACCCGCGATTTCTCACCCGCGCCAAGAGCTTCGACTCGTTCCTCGTCGTCGGCCCGGCGATCGCCGTCCCCGAGGAACCGCTCGCACTCGAGGAACTGACAGTCCGCACCATCGTCAACGACGAGATTGCAGCCGAAAACGAGATCCGAAACATGCTGTTCCCGCCGGCTGAACTCGTCTCGTTCCACAGCGACGTGATGACGCTCGAACCGGGCGATCTGATCAGCACGGGGACGCCCGGCGCGGAGCCGATCTCGCCCGGCGACTACGTCAGCGCCACAGTAGAATCGATTGGCACCGTCGATGCCCCAGTCGTTCGCTGACGGCGGCGGGGAATCCGAACACCGGACGCTCGTCTGCCGTCAGAAACTGCGGGTGCGGAGCCGCTGAGGACTCAGTCTTCGGTCTGCATCTGGGTGATGACGGGTCGATCCGCTGAAAGCAGGACCGACTGTGTGACGCTGCCGAACAGTACCTTCCCGGTCGGACTCCGCTCGCGGCCGCACAGCACGATACTGTCGGCGTCGATCTCCGAGGCGACCTCGAGGATCGTCTCGGCCGGATCGCCGTGTTCTCGCCGCATTTCGATCGACATTCCCTCCTCTTCGAGTTCAGCGAGTGCGGTCTCGGCATGCTGTGGGAAGGCCGTTTCGTCGTAGAGGTTTTCCGAATTGACGCGGCCGCTGACGCCGGTCACGTCGAATTTCTCGAAGACGTTTAGGGCGACAACCTCGATGTCCGATGGATCGCCGGGGAGCGAGCGAACAATCGAAATCGCCTGGTCCGTTCGTCGTTCGTTCCGGTTGACCGACAGTAAGACGCGATACATATCGTATCCCTCTTCGAGCGGCCCCTTAAGTGTCCTGGCGAGCGGTCGTTTCTCCTCGGCGACTGATCGGTATCGGAACTGGTGGCGATAGTGGTAGCAACATGGTGGGCAGCGACGGCGGAACCGGGTACCGTCCGACGCAAGGGTATCGATATCGAGACCACGATGAACGTTTTACGATCAATGAGTACACCAAACCTGATGTGTTTTGAGTCAGAGGTGTACTTCAATACCTCATATATATTACTGGTATGCCTCTTCTATCGTGTTCCTTCCGGAAATCAGAATATTCGCCGTTTCAGGTCCAGAAAGCCCTCATTGGTGTATCTGCATTCTGTTTCGACGAATACCAGTCCACTATTACGAAGCGGAGTATGTGGGCATATGAGCCCCTCTAAATTGGATTCGGAGTTTATATTCCTAATCGCTATTCGAGTATTGTCTTATTATTGTCTATTATTCCATTTTGGTAATTCTCGCCACTCTCGAATACACAACCAGTCACTCGTCGGGACCGAGTTCACCGGAGCCGAACTCGTGGTCGTGGGCGGTGAGTTCGAGCGTCGCCGGGTCGAGCGTGTAGTAGCGTTCCCAGGCGGGTGCGAGACTCACGACCCTGGTGCCCGCAATTTCGGCTTCGCGGTGGGTGTGGTGGTGGCCGACCAGACAGAGGGTCGGCGAGAGTGCCTCGAGCAGGTCGGTCACGTGCTCACAGCCCGGATCGTAGCCGTAGTACAGCAGGCCGGTCGGGGCCTCGTGAGTGAGCAGCACGTCGATATCCGACAGGTCGGCAGCCCGTTCGATATCTTCGTGGGTGAAGTGACGGCGGCGGTCGCCCTCGAGTTCAGCCCGTGAACAGTCGTACTTCGTCGGTGCGTAGTTGCCCGAAAGGCCGGCGACACGGCGACCCTCGAGCGCCGCGGCTGAACTCGCGAGGAGGTTGACGGTGGTCGTCTCAGCCGGTCGATTTTCGGTCCGGAGCGCCTCGATCACGTCGAAGTCCTCGTTGTTGCCGGCGACGAACCAGGTCGGTGCCGGTAGGTCGTAGTGTTCGAGGTCGCCGACCTGCAGGACGCGGTCGGGGCCGACGGTCCGATAGCATTCGAGCAGGGTCTCGCGGCGGGCCGGGTCGGACGCGTGGGCGTCACCGAGGACGAGCATGGTGGAGCGACGACCGCTGGGACTATAGTGTCCGCGGCGGCAGTCGTCGGGGTTCTCGGGGTGTCGGTCGTTCAAGTCACCGACGAGAGCGATTCGTCGCGGGCCGTCATCGGACGGCCGTGGCCGCTTCGAGCCCCTAGTCGTCTTCTAGCTGAACGAGTTCGTCGACGGCCGGAATGTCGGCTGCGGCGTCCGTGATCTGTTGCATTCGATCCGTGTGTTTTTCGAGTGCGTAGGCGGCCAGCCTTCCGTTTTCGAGACCCACCTGCTCGCTCTCGTCGTCGGGCTGGAACCGCTCGTCCTCGGTGATACCCTGGACGAGCGGCACGAGTTCGTCGACCGTCTCCTGGATGAGCGACGGGTCGACGCCGTCGGCGATGAGTTTCTTGAGCTGGTTCATGCCGAAGCCGACGTGTCTGCCCTCGTCGCTACGGATCTTGCTGAATCCTTCGACCAGTCCTGGGAGGTGCGGCAGCGCGTCGAACTCGCCGCCGTAGGACGTTTGCATCCCGTAGTAGCCCGTCTGGGCGAGAATCCCCTCGACGGTGAGGTGGTAGTGACAGTACGCCTTCGCACGGTTTTCGGGCGTGTCGTCCTCGAGTAGCCGGTACTGGGCCGCCCGGTTGCGGTCGAACAGTTCGACGTAGGGGTCGTTGAACCACTTGTCCGCGCGGGGATTCGACCGATTCCAGCCGCGTTCGTCTTCGACGGTCCAGAGGACCTCGCGCCAGTAGCGGTCGAAGAAGTCGGCGTGTTTGGCCTCCTCGTACAACTGCGTCGTCAGAAACAGCTGTTCGTCGAGATCGTCGAGTACCGTTGCAAGCGGCGCGAGATCCTCCGTGACGGCGTCCTCGCCCGCCCCGAACTTCGCGATGCCGTTTAGCGTTCGCTCCCAGTCCGCCCGAGTGAACTCGTCTGCAGCGTCGACGTATGCGAGGAGATTGTCGACGTCTTCCTCGAGTTCGATTTCGCCGGGGTCCCAGTGGCGTTCGACCGCGTTCCGATAGTAGCGGTTCGCTCGGGAATCTCGATCCATCAGGTCGGTTGGTGTGTACTCAGTTGCCATACGACATGGTATTCTGTGTAACTATTAAAGACGAGTTCACGAGAAACTGATACCAACTGAGGAGGAGTGGTTCGCGGTGTGTGGTGGGAAGAGCTGTCCGATGAGGCGAGAGCGGAGCAGGCGGCGGTTACGCGCGCCGGGATGGCGAGCCGATTTCGAAGATTTCCTCGTAGAGGCTGGCTGCGAGTTGGTCCATGTTCGCCGCCGCCTCGCTGGCGTCCATCGTATCGCCGACGCCCTGCCATTCAATCGAGAGGCGAGAGAGCGGGACGAGTGCGATACCGCCGATCGTGATGGTGCCGTCGGAGGTGTGAACGGTCCACTCGGTTCGCATGCCGGTAGCGGATTTCGTGACGGTTTCGATCTCGCCGCCGGCGTCGGCCCAGCGTTCGACGAGGCCATCGGTGATCCGTCGCAGTTTTCGTTCGCCGAGGACGTGCACGACGACACCGGTGCCTGCGAGAAGGACGAACGCGACAGCTGCGAACGGGATGCCGCCGTAGGGGACGTTCACCGACGCTGCGAGCCCCGCCGTCACGACGACGAGGCCGAGTACGCGAGCGTCGAGTGCGCTGGGGACCGTCCCGCTCCAGGCGGTCTCCTGAGTCGGCTGATCGAGTTGCATCTGTCGGGATTGGGAACGACGAACGGGTAGCCGTTCCCCTGTTCTATTGCTCTCTTTAAAGGCTGTGCCGGACAACGGATCGCTGTTCCAGCACTAGAGCAGCAACCGGTGAACCGATATGACTGGTGGAGACACGTATCGTGACATACGCGTCCGACCGGTATCGTCGAACTACTCGCTGCGAACGGTCTGGTGGCCCCCATAATCAACAGCTATCGTCGCTACTGCAAGTCAATACATGCCCGATCGTATGATGACCAGACGGTCGGTATGCAAATCGTTGCAGCTGTTACTATAGACGAGCCAAGTCCCGAACGCTTGGCAGGGAATAACATGATTTAATATACAGTAGAAATACATACATTGGTGCATCATATGTGTACCTATTGGCGAGTATTAGAATGGAATTGGGCCAAATATGGGTCAAGAGGAGACTTATTAAAGAACAGGATCTCACGCTCCGTTCTGAGGACGATCCAACGCCGAGAGCCGGTATCTCGACCGAATCACACTCGCGTGGTTCACTCCGTAACCCGACGATCGCAGCGGAGGGACGATGATGAACTCGAACGATCTCGTTGAAGCGTTCGTTCGTCGACCGGTGCTGCGGCAGTTGCTACGGCCTGTGGTCGCATTTATTGCCGTCATTGTCGCCGGAATCGTGGGCTTTCGTACGGTTGATGGGATCGGAATCATCGATTCGCTCTTCTGGTTGATCGACCCCACGAGCATCGAACTCCACTTCCAGACTCACGAGGGCCCTGCAACGCTCGTCAAAGCATACGCTATCGTCGTGCTTTCCGGCTTGGTCGTCGCTAGTTTATGGATCGGTGAAACGCTGTTTTCAGCGGCGTTTGGCGGACAAATACAGGAAGAGTTCAAACATATGAAGATCGAACAAGACATCAACGCCCTTTCAGATCACGTCGTTATCTGTGGCTACGGGACGTTCGGAAAGACCATCGCAGCGCGGCTCCGGGAGGCAGACCGCAAGGTGGTAGTTATCGAACAACAGGACGCACAGTACCAGCAGGCAATCGAAGACGGAATTCTCGCGGTAAACGGTGATGCGCGCCGTGAAGAGACGCTCACTGATTCGGGTGTCAAGCAGGCGGCTACTGTCGTCGGAGCGATCGACGATTCGAATGCGAACATCCAAATCGCTATCGCGGCGAGTCAACTCGCGCCGACGGTAACGCTCGTCGTCCGCGCTGGCGACCAACGCGATGAAGCGCTCGCCCGTCGTGCCGGTGCGGACGAGGTCGTGATTCCGGAAGTCGTGAGTGGCGAACACGTTTGTACGTCGCTGTAACGCCAGCACACTGCGTGGTCGCTACACTGTTTGGGGTTGTGAGCCGATGCTGCGGTCTCCGCACTCTCTCCCTCTCTCCCTCTCTTTCTCTCTGGAAACGTCATATCCGGGGACGCAAACGATGGATAAAACAGAAACCAGTGCAGTCGAGTTCTTATCCGGCCGGCGGCCCTGTTCCGTATCGAGCGTATGTCACGGCCACGAGAGTTCGCCGCCGATACGCGGTGGGGATGGTGCTGTCCGCGCTGCGAGTCTGACGTTCCAGTGCGCAAGGATCCACGGTCAGAGACGTTCCGGTGGGAGTGTCCGGACGAGTCGTGTCCGGCCATCGGGTTCGGGTTCACGTCGCGACGACGGGCGCGGATCGCACTCCGAGAGTATCGGGAGCGGTATCAAGAGATATATCGATAATCGGGGCCCGATCTTAGCCGACGAGCGTCGCCCTCGCGCCGGGGTTCGAATCGGCAGTGATCGCAGCCGACGGTTCGGCGGGTTCGGTATCGGTTTCGGTCCCACCCCCGTCGTCCGCCGATTCCTCGATCACGTACCGCTGTCCCAGCATCGGGTCGAGCAGGCTATCGACCTCGCCGCGGTCGTCGCGGAGGACCGGCGCGTCGTCCGTATTCGGTTCGTCCAGTCTGTTATCGATCGCACTGCTGAGATTAACCCCCATCGTCTCGGCTCGCACGTCGTTCCTGGCTTCGAGTTCAGCCTCGTCGAACGCGGTATCGTCGTTCGTCGCCACGATTTCGATGTTCTGGACGTCGTTCGAGTCCGACGTGCGGAAACTGTAGGCGTCGGGGAAGGCTTCCTGTACCGTCCGGTACTGGGCGCGATAGAACTCGGCGGCCGGTCCGTTCGGAGCCGAAATGACGTTCGCGTGGAAGCGGCCGTCGTCGGCCAGCCGATCCGAAACGAGTTCCATGAACTCGACGGTGGTCAGATGGAAGGGGACCTGTTCTTTCTTGTAGGCGTCGAGGACGATCACGTCGTAGGTCTGGTCGGTTCGCTGGAGGAACTGTCGCCCGTCGGTCGCGTGGACGTTGATATCGTCGGACTGGTCGGGGTCTTCGAGGCCGAAGTACTCCTCTGCGGCGTCGGTGACGGACGGATCGATTTCGACCACGTCGACCGTCGCGTTGTACTGGTCAGCGAAGTCCTGCGGCCCGGTGTAGCCGCCACCGCCGATGAACAGGACGCGGTCGACATCCTCGATATCGTCGCTCATGAGCATCGGCAGGTGGAAGTACTTCGTGTAGGTGAAGACGTGTCGGTCCGGTTGGTCGAGATCGAGCGCGCTGTGTTGTGCGCCGTCGAGGTACATCGTCCGCTCGCCGCCGTTATCGATGACCTCGAGTTGTTGGTACGGCGTCTGGGTCTCGTAGACGACCTCGCCCCGGTGGTCGATGTCGAAGAGGGCGGGACCGCCGGCGGCAGCGCCGACGAGCGCGAGCGCGACGAGTACGCTGGCGGCGGTCGGCCTGCGCGGCAGTTCCGGAACTACAAGGATGAGTGCGGTGCCAACGAGCATGAGTCCGAACAGGAGACCGATCCCGTCGATGCTCAGTGCCGGAATGAAAACGAACGTCGTCGCCCCCGAACCGACGATGCTGCCGATCGTGCCGAGGGCGTAGACGTGGCCGGAGGCTTCCCCGGTGCCTTCCTTCTTCGAGAGTTCAGCCGCGTAGGGGCTGATGAACCCGAGGAGGTAGGTCGGGGGGCCAAAGAGGACGATGACGGCCGGCAGGGACGCGTATCGCGCCGGGAGTGCGAGCGCCGAGGTGTACGTGAGCAGAATGTCGCTCGCGAAGACGACGACGCCGACGTACGCCGCGGTCGCGAGCATGAGCCAACTCATCTGGCGGTTCGTCGCGACCGCCGCGCGCTTGCCGCCCTGCCAGTAGCCGAGGCTCAACGCGGCGAGCAAGACGGTCAGGATTCCCCCAACCGTGTAGATGTGATTTCCGAACTCGGGCGCGAGCGTCCGCATGGCGAGCATCTCGAGACCCATGCTGGTGACGCCCGAGATGAAGACGGCGAGGTCGGGTTTGCTCGGCCGAACCGAGGCGAACGCGGGGACAGCCATTGCTGGGATTGTCGCGGTCGATCCGTGAGTACCTGTTGGCTTCGGCAGATCGATCCCGGCGGTCCAGTCGCTCGATTTCAGCGCCGATCGACCGTCCCGATGTGATCGCTCACTCCCGGTCGTTTCGCTGGGAGCCGTCACCGGCGAGTTCAGACGCCCCACAAGTGAAACAGAAGTGATGTGTAAGTGCGCCCCTCCGTTGGTTCTGTTATCCGTCTCTACCCACTTAACACCGAATTTCACGAATTCATACCAAAAAGGACTAACTAGTGTAGCCGTGTTGCATCGGTATGACCAATTCGGGTGAACTGCCGCCGGTTGACGATCTCGATACCGTGATCCTCCTTTCGGCGGACTCACTGCGTGCCGACCGCGTGCACGCGACCCGCAACGGCGAGCCGCTCACACCGACGCTGGACGAACTCGCGGCCGAGGCACTCGAGTTCAACCCCGGCATCGCGCCCGGTCCGTCGACGCGCGACACGATTCCGTCGATGCTCACCGGGAAGTATCCGTCCCAGTTCGACGAATACGGGTTGCCAGCGAGTGGTTCGCCGACGACGATCGCGGAGGAACTGTCGGACCGCGGCTTTGCGACCGCCGGGCTCAGCCAGAACAACTTCACGGGGCGGCGGTACAATATCGACCGCGGGTTCGACTACTTCGATGACGTGAGTGCGCAAGCGCGAAAGGAAAACAACAGCGGTGCGTGGCGGCTATACGTCCGTGATCTGATCGAAGACACGCCGCTCATGGAGGCCGCGTCGCACGCGAACAATCTCGCGATGGAACACCTCGGAAAAAGTCTCTTTCACAGGGACGACGGGGCCGACGTCATCACGGACAGAGCGCTCGATTGGATGGAGGAAACGGACGGCAAACGGTTCCTGTGGGTCCATTATATGGACACCCATCATCCGTACCTCTCGCCGAAACGGATCCAGAAACAGTACGGACGCGTCTTTTCGCCGACGAAGATCAAACAACTCTCGCAGAAAACACGGAGTGCGCAGGACGAAATCACTGACGCGGACGTCCCCGATATGGAGTACGTCTACGACTGCTCGGTCCGCTACGTCGATGAGCAAATCGGCCGTCTTTTCGACCACCTTCGTTCGGAAGGCGAGTTCGAGAACTCGCTTATTATTGTAACCGCGGATCACGGCGAAGGGTTCGGCGAGTTCGGCAAATTCGGTCACGCGCACGAACTGTGGGACACGCTGGTCGCCGTCCCGCTCATCGTTCGTCACCCCCATGGACCGACCCGAACTGTCGATGGCCAAGCACCACTTCGGCTACTGAAAGAATCTATCGTGGACGGAAGCGGACTGTTCGAGCTTTCGGACGGGGGTGCCGACTACGTCTACACGGAAGTCCCGGATTATCGGGAAGACATCAAGGGGGTCCGCGGACCGGAGTACAAACTGATCGATACCGGGGACGAGCGGATCGCGACTCGGATCGCCGACGGCGACGGCGACAGCGACAGCGACGGCGGCGATGAAGAGGTGATTCCCGTCTCGGAAATACCCGAGTCGAAACGCGAGCGGTTAGTCGCCGAACTGGACCGCGAGTTCGAATCCGTGCAGGTCGCGTCGGACGTCGAACGGCGCGAGTTCAAGAAAGACCTGGCCGCGTTAGGCTATCTCGACGAGTGAGACGATCTGTTGTACCGATTTCTCGGCGAATCCGCAGGATGGGTCGCGGGTGCGCCGGCACTGACTTCCAGCGATTCGTCTGAGGCGACGCTCGTCGCTGCATTCAGTACTCTTGTCGTACTCGTACTGCTGTTCTCTCGATGAACCGATTTCGGGCATCGCTTCGACTGTCGGCAGCAGACGGACGGGTTGCAGCCTACGGGCGCGTCATCACGTGCGTGAGAACGAACAGTCCGACCGCGACGACGGCAACAGTGGCGAGACTGAACTCGATCATCCCGATCGTGTCTGCACCCCAGACGAGCCACCAGGCGAACAGCCCCGAGAGGACGGCGTTCAACACAACGAGCAGGCGCGGATCGCCGCTCGAGGACTCGAGTCCGTCACGGAATCCGTCACGCCTGCTCTCCGAATCGGGATCGCTACCCATAGCGCGATAGGGGGACGACACTCACTTAGCCGTTTCCGTGCCGACGATTCGGGTTCGGGTTCGGGTCCGAGTCCGGGTCCGCCGCGTTTGGACGGGGTGTCCGATCACTGACTTCGCCGACGGTCGGTGGCCTGTTGAATCGCAAGCGGGTGGTCAGCACACGCAACGGTGGTCAGGACGAACAGGGCCGTGACGATGGTGCCGAGAGCGAGTCCGGAGATCGGGAGGAAGCCGAACGCGGCCGCAAGTAACAGGCCAACGCTCGCCGTCGCGGTGGCGACGTAGTACGTTTCGTCAGTTATGGCCGGACTGCCGAAACGACCGAGCAGCGATTGGTCGGTTTCGTCATCGGCAGCCATCGGATCGGGTGTCGTGACTTCGAGATACGGTCTGAATATCTCGAGGTGGTCCCCGGGGCTGACGATACCGCGTGACTTGTTGTAGTCGATAACGCCGGCCTTATCGAGTTTCGGCAGGTGCGACTGGTAAAGCGGGATGTAGACCCGTTGGCGCTGTGTCGAGGACAGTTTGGCGACCGTTGTCTCGTGCTCGCGAGCGGCGACGTGCTCCGCAAGATTCCCCATCTTGACGGATTCGTTCGCAGCGAGCATATACCGAATCGCCTCGCGTCTTCGCGAGGTTTGAAGGATATGAAAGACATCGTCATCGGAGAGTGTCGTCGATTCGTCGCGCGAGCGGTCGCTCGCTGATGCATTCGCTGTGGCCGCGGAGGGGGTCGGGCGGTCGGTGGTGCTCATACTACTCACTCAGGTGAGTGAACTACGCCCTCCTAAACGTTATTGTATATCGTGTCGGCATAAACAGTAAAATAGCCATTACGTTTCAATTCGGGAACTGTCTCCATTAAGCACTCATTAGGCAGTTAGTAGCTGTTTACCGGACAATCTCGGCACCTAATAACCACATAATACCGTTCTAATACGCCGATGAATATTGAGTAAAATACGACATTCGCCATAAAATGACTATCTAGTGTTTATGTCTTTCTGGTCGCCCTGAAAGAGCGGCTATTCCCGCCGCAAAACGGTTTCTTCGCCGGGTTCTACTGGAAACGAGTTTCTGGGCGCGAATGCGTCACGGTCCCACTCGGTCTCGCTAATGAGACTGTCCGTTAGCCGCGCGCGCAGTCGCGATTCGACGCCGTCAATTTCAGTGTCGAAATCGTTGTGCTCGCCGGTATCGTCGCGCGCCGTCGCGATAACCACGAGTTCGGTCTGCTGGTCGCCGAACTCGTCGTGCCACTCGAGGTCGGGACGGTTAGAACGGTAGAGATCGCGTTCGAGTGCCGGAAGGGTGGCGATCCAGGGGCCAGTTGCAGTCAGCCGAACGGACGGGCCGGCCTGGGAGAGGGAGAGTTGCATGTCGGTACCGGCGACCCAGACGGTTCCTTTAGAGCGAACGATAGCAGCGGGGAGATCACGGAGAAGGGCGGCGAATCGGTCCGGGTGGAAGGGGCGGCGTGCGCGGAAGACGAACGAGTCGACGCCGTAGGCTTCGGATGGGCGGCGGTGGGTGTGGTCGGCCTCATGATCGTGATCGGAGTTCTGATCGGACGGTTGACTCTGCGCTCGATCCTGGTCCCGACGGCCCCGACTCTGCTGTGCATCAATTGCCGGATCGAATCGACCCACGCCGAGCACTCGATCGGGATCGGCCGCGCTGAACTCGGTGTGGATCGTCTCGGCGGTCGGCCGAAGCGCGTCGAGAAGCGCATCCGTTTCGGCGAGTTCGGCCGGTTCACAGCGGTCAGCCTTGTTGCAAAGAATCAGGTCGGCGGCCTCGAGTTGCTCGATCAGGAGGTCCGAAAGCGGGCGGTCGGATTCTGCGGCCGGATCGGTCCGGCGTTCCGGTACCGCTTCCCCCGCGAAGGTGTCGATGAACAGCGGCGTATCGAGGACGGTAACGATCGCATCGACGGCATAGCGAGCGGCGACGCGCGAGGTCGTGGTAAAGAGGCGAGCAACGGGTTCCGGCTCGGAGATGCCGGAGGACTCGACGACGAGGTGATCGAACTCGTAGGAACGGGCCAGCCGGACGACGGCGGTTTCGAGGTCGTCTTGTAGTTCACAGCAGAGACAGCCGTTCGAGAGTTCGGCGATGCCGTCGTCGACGTCGAGTTCCGACCCGTCGGCGACGAGTTCGGCGTCGACGTTCACCTCGCCCATATCGTTGATCAGGACGGCGAGATCGCGGCCGTCGGCGTGTTGGAGCAGGTGATTGAGCAGCGTCGTCTTACCGGCTCCGAGGCTGCCGGCGAGAATCGTGACGGGAGTCGTCGCGGCCATATCGAAAGTGATTGTATTGCACGGGTTAAGCCTCGTCGCCTCGGGCCGTCTTTGACCGTGAGATTCTGTGGATAGATCGTTCACAGTGAAAGTAATGATAACCTACTTGTATATGAAGAATCAAATCGACCCTGTATGCAACAACGTCCCCGCCGCGCAGTTCTTGGAGGAATCGGTGCGACGATGATTACTGCCCTCTCCGGTTCGACCGTTGCGACGACGGAGTCCGAACGCACGCCCGTTGCCTCCACGACGACCGAATCGTCGTTCGACGACGTGCTCGCGTACCTTCCAGCAGCGGTCGCCGACGACTCGATGGTCGTAACCGCGGTCGATTACGACCGCCTGCTCGAGGCCGACCAGCCCCACGATCCCCGTCCGTCCGTTGGCTCACTCGATATCGATGCGGAGTCGGTCTCAAAGAGCGCCTTCGTGACCTCCTACACCGACGAGTTCTCCCAGCCGCTCAGGGTCTTCGTCACCGATAGTGAACTCGAAGCCGAGACCGAGACCCGCGAGAGTGACGCCGGTATTGAGTACGAGTTCACCGCACACGACAGCCGGGATGAGACCGTCGTCGGAACGGACGGCGACGTTCTCGTCGTTGCCACGGACGCCGAGACAGTCGACGCGGCGTTCGACGCGAAGGCGGGCGAGGGAGATCGACTTCTCAAATCCGCGTCGACGGTCGAAGACGGATTGACGGTCTTCGACGGCAGCGACGCACGGACCGTTCAGGTCGGCGACGAGCAAATGGCGCCACGCGATGTCGAGGACGCAGCTGTTGAGTACGTCGTCCGCGCACAGACCGTTCTCGATCGAGACACGATGGAAGTTTCGATTGGCGTCCAGTTCGAGGACGAGTCGGCTGTTACCGACGAACTGATCGAAACCCTCGAGGCGGAGTTTGCCTACACTGCAACGGCGGACGAACCCGCGGTCGAGGTTGATGGAGCGTTCGTCAGCACTACGGTCGAACGCGATCTCGCCGCCGAACGAGCCGTTCGGGAGCACGACAGTCCCGGTAGCCTCCACGTCGACCGTGAGATCGATCTCGACGACGAGTACCTCGAGATCGAACTCCTCCGCGGCGACCCAACGCCGATCGAGGACGTTACCTTCGAGGTCGACGGTGAAGAGTACGACCGCGACATCTGGACCAACGGTCACGGCAAACTCGAGGCCGGCGATACGATCGTCATGGACATGGACGATGTCGAACCGAACCTGTCGATCAGCCTCAGTCACGATCACGCCCTCGGCGGTTCCACGAGCGGAACGTCGATCCTCTCTCACTTCCGCTTCGAGTCCGAGTTCGACGTCGATACCGGCGAGCTCGGCGTCACGTACGACGACGACTTCCCGCTCGACGGCGATCGAGTTCACCTCGCGGTTTACGAGGACCGACCGTATTACCGGCCCGACGAGGAGGCACCCGAACCGCGAACGTCCGCCCAGCCGTGGACGGGTGAGACGCTGTCCGAAGGAGACACGGCGACGCTCGACGGCGTCGAACCCGGTGATACGGTCCTCGTCGGCTGGGACGGTACCGCGTACGACGACAGCATCAGCCGAGTGCAGGCTCGTCCTCCGGGACACGTCTCCTTCGAGTACGACTACGACAGCGAGCGGCTCGAGGCGGTTCTCGAGTTCGGCAGCCGCCGACCCGCCTCGGAGATGGATGAAGCCGAGGCGAGCGACATCGAGCGATCGGCGTCGGAGTACGAACTCCTGATCGACGGCGAGCCCGCCGACACGCAGTGGACGGACGAGTTCGAGACGGTCAGTTCGGGTGCCACGATCGAACTCACGGACGTGCCGATCGGTGTGGATGTCGAGGCCGTCTGGGCCGCCACGGAGACGCGAATCGGCTCGACCCAGCCGCAGCCGTCGGTCGAACTCGAGTACGATGCTGGGACGATCGAACACGTCGGCGGCGACGAACTGTCCGCCGCCGAACTGACGGCTGAGGTCTGGACGGATGAGGACAGATTCGAAATCGAACTCGGCGACGAGATCGACGGCGATTTCGAGGAGGGAGAAACGTTCACGGTCGACGCCGGTACCGAAGCCGATAGCGACGACGAGCTCGGCGAGGTCTACCACGTGTCGATTCGCTATGCCGGCGAGTATCAGGTTGGATACGCGTATCCGAACCGATAATCGATCGTTTCGCTCTCTGGTCTTCGCTCTTCGTCGCTCTCCGTTCTTCACGCGACCGCCGGCGCGCTGGTCTCTGCGACCAGAGCGTCATCAGCGTCCTGCCCTCGAACGCGCCGGTGATCGAAGTTGTAGTCGCTAATGGGGGCAGTGGACGCGCGATCGCGCGACAGGTATGCGATCGGTGTGTAACCTGGGTGCGACTATAGCGCGCATGTTTCTATTCTGTTCTGTTCTGTTCTGTTTCGGCGCGGCGGCTGCCACCGAATAACGTCGCAGGCGAGGGCGGCGAAAGGGTGATACCTTTTAGTCTCCGGCCTCGAGTATGACCGACGATGACACTTGCCGATCGAATCGCGTCGTACCAGGCAACGCTCGAGGAGTGGCTTCGCGGGCTCTTTCACGGACTGTTCACGCATCCGGCCTACGAGAAGATCGAGCAGGAGGCCGAGGACACGGAGGATGCGTTCATGTTGGCGTGTTTCCCCGACGCCTTCGGCATCCCGAGTCCGGTTTCGTACTACACCGCTGAACTCCTCCCGTATCTGGAGGACGAGTTCAGCGCGTGGGAGCGTCGGATGTGGGATCGGCAGTCGGTTATCGAACGAAAGGGACACCAGTATCACTTCTGAGGGCAGACAACGCAATGTATTCCACGACGGTGATTCCACGTCCGCGCCCGTATTCGCGTTCGCTGTCGGCAGTAGCGCCGACGCTGCCGCGTGGGACGACCCTGCTGACTGACCTGGCGATCCGATTCAACCGATGACCGAGTTCGTCTTTTTCGGCGGCAAGGGAGGGGTCGGCAAGACGACGGTTTCGTGCGCACACGCACTCGAGTGCGCCGGTTCGGGGCACGAGACGCTCGTCGTGTCGACCGATCCGGCCCACAGCACGACCGACGTGTTCGAGCAGGACTTCGGTGATGAGCCCCGGGAAGTCGAGGGGTATACCGGCCTCTCGGCGATGGAAATCGACCCGGAGCGAGAGGTACAGGACCATCTGCAGGATCTCAAGCGGCAGTTAAATGCACAGCTCTCTGCGGCGATGGTCAACGAGGTGGACATCCAACTGGAGATGGCACATCAGACGCCGGGTGCCTACGAGGCGGCCCTGTTCGATCGATTCGTCGATGTGATGCAGACCGCCGAGGATTACGACACGGTGATCTTCGACACCTCGCCGACCGGATCGACGCTGCGACTGCTCGCGCTACCGGATCTCCTCGAACAGTGGATCGATCGACTGGTGGCCAAACGCAAGCGGAGTATCGACCGCTACGAGAAGGCTGCGATCGGCAACCGGGAGCCCCGACGGGTGATGGACGGCGACCCCGTCCTCGCTCGCCTCCAGCAACGCAAGGAGCGATTCGAGTTCGCCGGCGAGGTGCTGCGGGAAAACGCCTCGTTTTACCTCGTGTTGAATCCGGACGAACTCTCGATCCGGGAGACGCGCCGCTCGGTCGAGACGCTTACTGACGCGGACCTCCCCGTTCGCGGACTCGTCGTCAACCGATTGACGCCGGAACCCGACCCCGACGAGGACGGCCGGGGCGCACGCTATCTCCGCGAGCGGGTCGCGACCGAACGCGACCGCCTCGACCAAATCGAGCGCGAGTTCGACGTGCCGGTCGTCGCAACCATCGAAACGCGCGTCGAGGAGGTTCGCGGCAGTCTCCTCGAAGACGTCGCAGCTGAACTCGATATGGGGAGCACAGACGAACAGTCGCGGCTGGAGTAGATTGAACTCGCGAGGTTTTGAGGTGCCCATTTGTTTCCGACTTGTCGCATAACCACTAATTTCTTCCATTTGATAGCGAAAAGAGATGTTTTCTCGAAGGGAATGCGGACCTCAATAAATAATATTTATAGTGTCTCCGTCCAACAACCGGCACGTGATATAATACCATGGCGGGTGTAATATGGATCGTGGCACTGGTGCTGGTGTTGTTCACCGTCTCGTACGTCGGGTACGGGCGGTATCTCTCGCAGTTCGTGGGGTTAGACGACAGTCGCGAGACGCCAGCGCACAAGTACCAGGACGGACAGGAGTACGTACCGGCGAAGAAGCCGGTGCTACTGGGGCACCACTACTCGAGTATCGCGGGCGGCGCGCCGATCGTCGGTCCGATAACGGCGGCACTGGTCTGGGGGTGGGTTCCAGCCGCGCTGTGGGTCGCCATCGGGAACCCGCTGATCGGCGCGGTCCACGACTTCGTCTCGTTGTCGGGAAGCCTTCGACACGAGGGGAAGTCGATCGGCTACATCATCGGGGAGTACGTCGGGGAGCAGGGCAAGAACATGTTGCTGTGGTTCGCGTTCCTGCTGACAATTCTCGTGGTGGCGGTATTCGCGCTGGTCATTGGATTCGTGTTCGACTCCTATCCGCAGGCCGCGACGGCCAGCATGCTCTACGTGGCGCTCGCGCTGTTCTTCGGATTCTGGCTGTACCAACTGAATCTGCCGTTCTCGGTGGGAACGGTCGTCTTCGTCACCGGTATCTTCGCGACGGTGTACGTGGGCATTCAGTATCCGATCGCGTTCTTCGGTGCGGAGTTCGAGAACGCACCCGACACGATCGTCCTGTTCGGAGAGACTGCACCGTCGATAATTCCGGAACTCGGCTTCAATCCGAACGTCGGCATGTGGGTGCTGGTAATGCTCGTCTACGGGGCGATCGCTAGCGTCCTGCCGGTATGGATGCTGCTCCAGCCCCGCGACTACCTGTCGTCGTTCCTGCTGTACACGGGGGTCGGCGGCGCGCTGCTGGCAGTCATCGTCGGCACGTTCGTGACCAGCACCAGCGAACCGTTGACGTTCCAGGTCGACGCGTGGTACGGCGCGTTTGGCAGTGAAAATGCTGGTTACGAACTCATGCCGCTTTTCCCGCTACTGTTCATTACGATCGCCTGTGGAACCGTCAGTGGCTTCCACTCGCTGGTCTCTTCCGGAACGACGGCCAAGCAACTGGACAAGGAGACCGATGCCCGTCTGATCGGCTACGGCGGGATGCTCGGCGAGGGACTGCTCGCGGCCGTCGCGCTCTGTACGATCGGCATCGCGGGATTCGCCGGAGCGAGTGGGGGGATTGGTCTCGCTCTGCCCAACTTCGCGGACGGTGGCGGCGTAATCCTCACCGCGTTCGGTATTCCGGAGAGCTACGGCGCGCCGTTCATGGCGCTAGTGCTCGCCAGCTTCCTCCTGACGAGCATGGACACGGCCGTCAGGCTCAGCCGGTACATGGTCGAGGAACTCGTCGGTACGCCCACAACGTCGATCCAATCGTTCGCCGCCAACCGCTACGCAAACACGAGCGTCGTGGTACTCGTCGCCTTCCTTCTACTCGGTACGGGTAGCTGGGAAGACCTGTGGCTGCTGTTCGGCGGTGCGAACCAGTTGCTGGCCGCGCTGGCGCTGTTGACCGGAACGGTCTGGTTGACCAACTGGGACCGCAGCAAGCAACTTATCAGCACTGGTGGACCACTGGCGGTGATGGGCGTTATTACGGTTCTCGGCCTCCTGTGGGTCGCCTTCTATCAGGTCCTGTTCGTCCGGCTGATTTCCGGTGATCCGGGAATATGGATCTGGATCGCCGCCGGGAGTCAGATCGTCATCAACCTGACGCTGGTCGGACTGGCGCTGGCCCTATTCTGGAAGGGATATGGTAACATTAAGTCAACCGGCGATGTCGGCGGCGAACCCGTGGCTGCCGACGGAGGTGACGGGATACCTGAAGACGACTGAAGCTGCAGTCGACAGGTGATCAGTCCGAGAAGGCCTGATTTGATATTGTTTATGTGGCGACAAATATCATGTAGTGGGGCTGAGTAGATCGAATTATTCTTCCTGCTCGGTAGCGTTCGATGGGAGTTCGCTGGACACTGTTCGGCGGCGTGAACCAGTTCCTGGCGTCGCTGGCGCTACTGACCGGCACGGTCTGGCTAGCCAACTGAAGCAAGCCCAAGCAGTTGCTCTCCACCGGTGTTCCGATGGCGCTGATGGTCGCGAGCGCGTTGCGGAATACCGTTCTTTCAACGGCCCGAGGAGAAGAGTTCCGAATCGAGCGATCTACCGGCTACAGCTGGAACCGGCGCGAGATCAGTCTGAGGAGCCCCGGCTCCTCGCGCTCGATCGGCTCCCAGAGGCGAAACGCCGACGCCACGTCAGCATTCTCGCTCGCGACCAGCGCCTCCGACGCCGGCGCGACGACGACGATATTGATCTCGTAGTGACCGTGATAGCCGTACTTCAATAGCGTCCGCCCGTCGACGGCCTCGATGCGACGCCGCACGTCCGCCGGGTCCGGAATCGACGGCGTAACGAGGACGAACGTGAACTCCGTGGCAAAGTGCTCTTCGTCCGCCTCGATCCACTCGTCCGCGAGTTCGGAGCCGAGGTCGGCAAAGTGCCCCAGCGTTCGGTCGTCAACAGCGTCGACGTGCGTGACGAACAGGTGCTCGGTCGACTCGTGGCCGGCGAACGAGAGCGCGGGATGGAAGACGTGCTTCTGGTTGACGACCGAAAGCCTCCCGTAGAGCGTGAAGTCCTCGCCGGCGACCCGGTAGTCTTTCTCGAGATCGTAGTTGTGCATGAGCCGATCGCTGACTCGGTCGATGAACTCGTCGTCCCAGTCGGGGACGGCTGCAAGGTCGCGGTCGCCGGCTGCATCCTCGCCGCCCGGATCGAGACCCGTTTCGGTTGGCCTGTCCGCTGGACGTTCCATGTGAAGTGATGCCACGTCGACCTCAAAAGTCCGTCGGGTACCCGTCCGGGGGCGAGCGGCTGGCAACAGCGGTCAGCGCTCGACCGGTGAAGTCTCCCAGCGAACCATGTGTTTACATACCACGGTGACGAACCGTGGAGACGAGAACAACACATGGCACGAGACCGAGAAGCGTGCGGACGGTGTTCGACTTCCATCGTCGTTGACGCCGCACAGGGCGACCAGCACGACGGCGAGCGCGGTGGCCGCAATCCCTACGGCGACGCGCGTATCGAAGTCGACGACACACAACTGCGGCGGTTCTCCCCCGACGGCTGGGTCAGCCGCGTCGCGAGTGAACTCGATGCCGTCGTGCGTCGATTTACCTGGGGTGAGTAAACGGTTCACACCATCCGAGACCATCGTCGCCAGTACCGCCCCCCACCGTATACGTACCGGCGATTTTGCTATCGACGGTGAACTCGTCGAGGCGTCCGCGGCGATGCGTATCCGGTTACGTTTCGGTGGTGTCGACCGAGCGGTAGATCTCCGAGCGGAGTTCGGCCGCTCGTTCTTCGTCGATGACGGCTTCGGCCTCGAGTTCGTCGAGAATCCCGATGATCGCATCACAGAGTCGCTCCGGATGGTCGATACGGACCTCTGAGTCGTCCATACGATCCCGACCACGCCGAGGGTATTCAACGACCGGGGCAAAAACCAGCGGTTCTCGTCCGGCTTCGATAGTCAGAAAGCAGGACGACGGCTCGTGAGTTCGGGTGCGGGTCTCATCCGGTAATCGGAGCGACCTCCTGCTGACTCAGTTCGTCGTAATGACCTCGATCACGTCCCGTGACTCGACCGTGTAGTCCTTGCCGAGTTGGCGGTTGGTCCGGCAGTCGATTGCGTGGAGGAAGCCGTCGCCGATGTCGGAGTGGAGGCTGTAGGCGAAGTCCTCGGCGGTCGAGTTCGGCGGGATCAGGTAACAGTCGGGCAGGACCTCGCCGCGTTCGTTACCCAGGCCGTTCGCGCCGCCGGGGAAGACGGGCGTGACGCCGAGTACGTCGAACAGGGCAGTTTCGATCGCGGCCTGCACGCCGGTCGCGCCGAACTCGGTGAGGAACTCGCGGATCTGCTCGAGGCCCTGTTCTTGCTCGCCGGAGACCTCACCTGTCATCTCGAACTCGGCGTCACCGGGCCGGTAGTCGACGACGCCGGCCTTGTCGGCGGACTTCAGGGCCTTTTCGGCGTGGGCGCTGCAGGGGACGATCATCAGGTGTTCGTAGTCAGGATCGGTTGTGATTTCCTCGTAGTTGTCCTGCGCTTCGGGGGTGTCCATCTTGTTCGCCGCGATGACCATCGGCTTGGTCTCCTTGCGGATTTCGCGGGCGAGTTCGAGTTCGTCGTCGGCGTCCCAGTCTTCGGGCTCGAAGCCGACGTCGACGCGGCGGATGAGGCGCTTGATCTCGTCCGCGTTGGTCTTGAACGCGCTCATCTGCTCGGCGAGTTCGTCCTCGATGGCGTCGTCTTCTGTGGTGTAGCCGGATTCGTAGCGCTCGATGCCTTTCTCGAGGACGC
This sequence comes from Natrialba sp. PRR66, assembly GCF_034808065.1. Classification (NCBI taxonomy): domain Archaea; kingdom Methanobacteriati; phylum Methanobacteriota; class Halobacteria; order Halobacteriales; family Natrialbaceae; genus Natrialba; species Natrialba sp. PRR66. The sequence continues at coordinate 421,546 of NZ_JAXHGN010000002.1, forward strand.
CGAGGTACCACTGGTCGAGTTCTTCCTCCAGGAACGCGATGTCCTCGCGAGGGTCGTGGCCCTCCGTCGGCTCACCTTCGAGATCCGTCTCGCCGGAGAAGTCGACGACGTGGACGAGTACGTCCGTCTCGTTCAAGTCGGTGAGGAACTGGTTGCCGAGGCCGTTGCCCTCGTGTGCGCCGGGGATCAGGCCGGCGACGTCGACGAGTTTCGTCGGCACGAAGCGGGTGCCGTGGTCGCAGTAGCCGACGTTCGGGGTGCACTCCTCGTCGAACTCGGGGGCGGCGCAGTCGACGCGGACGTAGGCCTCGCCGACGCTCGGGTCGATGGTCGTGAACGGGTAGGCCCCTTCGGGCACGTCGTTCATCGTCGCGGCGTTGAAGAAAGAGGACTTGCCGACGGAGGGTTTGCCGACGAGTCCGATCCGGTAACTCCTACTCATTACCTGTCCCTGACGCGGCCGACCTAAACGGGTTTCTGTCTCGGCGGCGGGTGATATGGTTATTCCTGGCACGCTGACGAGAGACGGGGAAATACGAGAGGACGAAACGGAGAAACAGAACAGAACAACTGAACTCGAAGGGATCGCAGCGCGGAGAGGACTGTCACCGGACCAGCGTCGTCCAACTCCAGCCGGCGAGCGCGACGACGATCAGTGCGAGAACGGCGAAGGCGGCCCACTGCTGCGTCTGGGTCTCCGCGATCGGCCCGAACACGTCGACGAGCCCGGTCGCCTGCATCAGTCCGACGACGATCAACAGGAGCAAGAAGATCGACACGACGCCGACTGCGATCCAGTTGCGAGCCATCTGCTCTCCCTCTTGCTTTGCCTCCTCGGCGTCCCGAGTCGGTTTCTCCGTCGGATCCCGATCGGTCCCGGCGTCGGGATCGAGGTTGGAGTCGCGATCGGACATATCAATCGGTAGACCGGGAGCACGGGAAACGGTTCTACCTGCAGATTCCGGTGGCGTTTGAAGTACGTAACCGCCGCTCCCGACGCCGTCGCTCGCTATTCGAGCACCGTCGCCAGCGCGTCCATCGTCCGCTCGACGCGTTCCGGCCGTGCGTTGTGGCCCATGTGACCGATCCGGACGATATCGTCTTCGAGTTCACCGAGTCCGGTCGCGACGACGATGTCGTGTTCGGTTCGCAGCCGCTCCTGCAGGTCGGTTGCACTGCCGCTGAACTCGAGTGCGGTCACGGTCGGGGAACAGTCCGCGAGGGAGGTGGGGTACGGATCGAGCCCGAGTTCAGTTGCACGGTTGCGACAGCGGGCGGCGGCCTCGCGATGGCGTTCGAAGACCGATTCGAGGCCCTCCTCAAGCAGCAGGTCGGCGGCGGCGTCCAGTCCCAGGACGTTCGAGGCGAGATGGGTGTAGGGGAACCACTCTTCGTCCTCGTCGGCGGCGGTGCGCCAGGGTTCGAGATCGGTGTACAGCGAGGCGGTCTCGACGCGCTCGATGCGCTCCCAGGCTCGATCGCTGATCGTGCAGGTGGCGAGCCCCGGCGGGGCGCTGAAGCACTTCTGGCTCGCGCCGAGACAGACGTCGATCCGATCGGTCGGAACGGGCGCGCCGCCGAGCGAGGAGACGGCGTCGACGACGCTGATGATGTCGCGGGCCTCGAGCACGTCGAGGATCGGCTCGAGGTCGTTCAGCGTGCCGGTGGGAGTTTCGCAGTGGACCATGGTCGCCACGTCGAACGGCTCGTCCGCGCTCTCGATTGCCGCCTCGACGGCGTCCGGGTCGAGCGTTTCGTCCCAGGGGACCCCACAGCGGACCGGCTCGCCGCCGTACTGCTCGACGAAATCGGCGAAGCCGTCGCCGTACAGGCCGTTGGAGAGACAGAGCACGCGGTCCCCGGGAGAGACGAGCGAGGCGATCGCAGCCTCGAGTCCCAGGATCCCCTCGCCGCCGAGAACGACGGTGTCCCGATCTGTCGCGGCGTCGGCCGAACCTGCCGGTCCCGCCATGTGAATCCGCGTGAGTTTGTCCGTCAGGTTTCGGTAGCACGCGAAGAACTCGGGTTCGAGGTCGGGATTCGGCGCTGGCTCGGCCAGCCGCTCTCTAACCGGGGCCGGAATCTCGGTCGGGCCGGGAGTCATCCGCAGTCGATCTGCGGCGAGACAGTCGGTAGTGTCGGTCATGGATGCGTGAGACTATCGCTGGCGAGGACTAAAGTCGTCGGTATCGTCGGTAGCCAGGGCTTCCCACACCGCTGTTCCGCCGGAACGCTCGACCGGAAGGGGCTATCCTTATCGGTCGGGCCGCCACACTGTCGCGTATGCACGTCACGTTTCTCGGCACCGGTAGCGCGATGCCGACCGGCGAGCGCTTTCAGGCTGGTATCCTCGTTCAGAACGACGACCGAACGCTCCTGGTCGACTGCGGCTCCGGCGTCCTCCACCGCCTGCAGCAGTCGGGCGTCGGCTACGAGAGCGTCTCGACGGTCCTGCTGACCCACCACCACCTGGACCACGTCGCCGACCTCCTGCCGCTGATGAAAGCCCGCTGGCTCGCCGGCGAGGAACACTTGGAGGTCGTCGGCCCCCAGGGAACCAAAGCGCTGCTGGACGATCTCCTCTCGGTCCACGAGTACATGCAGGACAAACTCGACTTGCAGGTTCGCGAGGTCGTCCCCGGCGAGTTCAGCGTCGCCGGCTTCGACGTGACGGCCTACGAAACGCGCCACTCTCTGCCGTGTCTGGCCTACCGCTTCGGCGATCTGTTCACCTTCAGCGGCGACACCGAGGCGTTCGCGGGACTGGCGAACTTCGCCGAGGGCTCCGCGATCCTGGCCCACGACTGTTCGTTCCCCGACGACGTCGACGTCTCGAATCACCCGACGCCCGAGGCCCTCGGTCGTGAACTCGCGGGCCGTGATATCGGCCGCGTCTACCTGACACATCTCTATCCGCATACGGAGGGCCGCCACGAGGAAATGCTCGAATCGATCGGCACGCACTACGACGGCGACGTGCGGTTCGCGGAGGACCTGATGACGATTTCGGTCGAGTAAGCGCTGCTTCCGGCTCGTTTCTATTCGATCGAGAAGACAACCGGACAGCGTTGCGTATCCAAATACGTATAACCGATCCGTTTGTAGGATCGTAACAACAGCATGATTCAGGACGAACGGGAGCAACGGCTAGTCCCCGGGAGGGGAATCGAATGAGCGCGCCCGAACGGCTCGCAGCGATCGTCACGCAACACTCGCGCGTCGTGCTTGTCGTCCTCCTGCTCACGACCGCGGTCATCGGTGCAGGCGCGACGATGGTCGACGACGACTCGTCGCTCGACCAGTTCGAGACGGACTCGGACGAGGCACAGGCGCTCGAAGATATCGAGGGTAACTTTACGAGCGACCAACAGGAAAACACGACGAGTTTGCAGGTGATAACCCGCACTGGCGAGGGCGGTGACGGCGGGGACAACGTGCTGACGAAATCGTCACTCATCTCGTCGCTCGAGTTTCAGCAGGACATTCGAGCGAACGAATCGATAAACGAGACGCTGGCCGAGGAACAGCCGATCACCGGCGTCGAGAACATCATCGCCATCTCGGCGATCCGAAGCGAGGAGGCGGACGCGCTGAACGAGACCAGCGCAGAACTCGAACGCGGGCTCAACGAGACGGTCGCGATTCAGCGCCAGTACGAGCAACTAAACGCGACGTACGACGAATCCGATCCGGAGTACGAGACCCGCGCGGCCGAACTCGACGCTGAACTCGATGCCACCGTCGAGAACGCGACGGCACCGCTGACCGACGCACAGACCGCCGAGTACGAATCGGCCGTCCAGCAGGCTCGCGAGATCGAATCCCAGCGCTACCAGCTCGAGCAGACCACGGACGATCCCAGCGAATCCCCCGAGTACCAGGAACTCACCGAGCAACTCGAGGGCGTCTATCAGGCCGGAACCATGGGCGTGCTCGAAGAAGAGTACGCCGCGCTCGAAGGCGGTGCTGATGGGGAGACCGGCGGCGACCAGCCGTCGCTCGACGAACAGATCGACGCGCTCGAGGACCTCGACGACGACGAGTTCAGCGAACTCGTTGCGGAGACGCTCTCGGACGGCGAGGGCGAGGACAACCCGGCGATTTCGCTGATGCCGACGTCGTACGATCCGGGGAGTACGGAGGCCGACGCGCGATTGACATCGATCACGCAGTCGGCCGGCAGTGACGGCATGTCCGAGATGGGCGGGGTCGACGATTCGGTCGTCGACAGCCAACTCGAGATTCGCGACATGGCGAACGCACACGATGGCGACTACCTCGTCTTCGGGTCCGGCCTCATCACCGACGAGATCGACCGGTCGATGGGCGATAGCCTCGCGATCGTCGGACCGCTCGCCTTGCTGTTCGTCGTCGTGGCGCTGTTGGTCGCCTACCGCGACCTGCTCGATATCGTCCTCGGTATCGTCGGGATCGGCGCGGTCCTCGTCTGGACGTTCGGCTTCATGGGCTGGGCCGGAATCGCGTTCAACCAGATGTTCGTCGCGGTGCCCGTGCTCTTGATCGGGTTATCGATCGACTACGCGATCCACGTCTTCATGCGCCACCGGGAGCAACGCGAGACCGAGCGGTCCGCGGACGCCGACCGGCAATCCGCAGCCGATGGCTCGGTTCGCGGCTCGATGTCGGTCGCGCTCGCCGGCGTCGGCGTCGCACTCGTCTGGGTGACGGCGACGACCGTCATCGGCTTCCTCTCGAATCTCGTCAGCCCGATCGGCCCGATCCGCGAGTTCGGCATCGTCAGTTCGGTCGGCATCGTCGCCGCGCTGATCGTCTTCGGCGCGCTGATCCCGGCCGCCAAAGTCGAACTCGACGCGTTCCTCGAGGGTCGCGGCCTCGATCGACACAAGCGCGCGTTCGGGACCGGCGGCGGTCGCTTCAGCGAGGTGCTGACGCTCGGGTCGATCGCAGCCCGAAAGATCCCGCTGGTCGTCCTCGTCCTCGTGCTGGTCCTCTCCGCCGGGGGTGTCTACGGCGCGACGCAGGTCGACACCAGCTTCCAGGAGGAGGACTTCCTCGCGGAGGATCCGCCGGCCTGGACCGAGAGCCTGCCCGGCGGGATGAGCCCCGGCGAGTACCAGGCGAAAGACGACCTCGACTACGTCAATCAGGAGTTCCAGCGCGCGGACAGCCAGGCGCAGCTCCTCGTCGAAGGTAACGTCGCCGATCCAGCCCTGTTGGAACAGATCAACGAAACGCGCGAGGAGGCCGCATCGAGCGATGTCGCCTACGAGTTGGCGACGGGCGAGGCGGACGTACAGGACCCGCTCTCGACCATGGAATCCGTCGCCGCGCAGAACGAGTCGTTCAACGAGTCGTTCACCGCGGCCGATACGAACGGCGATGGCGTGCCCGACGAGAACGTCTCGGCGCTCTACGACGAACTCTTCGAGGTCGACGAGGAGGCAGCGGGTCAGGTGCTCCACCAAACCGATGACGGGGAGTACAATATGACGCGACTGGTCATCGGCACCGACGGCGATGCAACGACGAGCGAGACGACCGACGAGATGCGCGCCATCGCAGGAACCCTCGAAGACGGCGGTGATGGCGACTGGACCGTCACCGCAACCGGCGATCCGATCGTGAGCTACATCGTCGAACAGGACCTGCTTGACACCGTCCTCGAGAGCCTGCTGATTACGCTCGTGGCGGTGTTCGTCTTCCTTTCGGCGGCCTACTGGCTGACCGGAAACAGCGCGATGCTCGGCACCGTCACGCTGTTGCCCGTCGCGTTCTCCGTCAGCTGGATTCTGGGGACGATGTACCTCCTTGGCATGCCGTTCAACGTGCTGACGGGGATGATTACGAGCCTCACGATCGGGCTCGGCGTCGCCTACAGTATCCACGTGAGCGCCCGCTACTCGCTCGAGTTAGAACGCCAGGGGAACGTCTGGTCGGCGCTTCGGACGACGGTGACCGGCACCGGCGGCGCACTGCTTGGCAGCGCAGCGACGACCGTCGGCGGCTTCGGCGTCCTCGCGTTCGCCATCCTGCCCGCCCTTCAGCAGTTCGGGATCATCACCGCGCTGACGATCACGTACGCGTTCCTCGCGAGCGTCGTCGTCCTGCCGACGCTGCTGGTCCTCTGGACGCGGTACTTCGGTCCGGACGTGTCGTTCGACTTCGATCCGACCGCCGAACCGACCCCCGCGAGTGACGGCGGCGCACCGGCGGAGGCTGGAACCGACGAGGACGGTGACGACCGATGACCACCGACGAATCCGAGGCACTCGACGCCTTCGAACACCTCGGGCTCACCAGCTACGAGGCCAAGGTCTTCATCGCCCTCCAGCGACTCGGCTCCGGCACCGCCCGCGACGTCGCCCGAACCACCGACGTTCCCCGCTCGCAGGTCTACAGCGTCGCCGAAAGCCTCGCCGAGCACGGCCTCCTCGACGTCCAACAGGCCAGCCCGATCCGGTACCGGCCGGTCGACATCGAGGACGCCCGCACGATCCTGCGCGACCGATTCGAACGCGAACAGGACCGCGCCTTCGAGTTCGTCGATCAGGTCTCGCAAGAAGTCGCCGACGAGGAGACACAGGAGGACATCTGGACCGTCCGCGGTCGCGACCGGATCGACGACCGCACCGTCGACCTGCTCTCGAGCGCCGACGAGCGTCTCGTCTTCGCGACGCGCCTTCCCGAACTCTTCACGGACGCAATCGGACGCGTCCTCGAAGAGCAGGCACGCGCCGGCGTCGAGACGATCGCAGTTAGCCGCACCGACACCGTCTGCGACCGCTTCGCTGAACTCGAGGGCGTCTCCGTCGAGTCCCCGACGAGACCCCACACGGATGACCACCGATCCGGACGGATCGCCATCGTCGACGACGACGGAATCCTGCTCAGCGTCGTTGACGACGCCGGCGAAGAGACCGCCATCTGGAGTTCGGAATCGCTGTTTGCCACCGTCCTCATCCAGCTTATCGAGGCGAATCAGCACGTTCGCTGACGGCCCGGGCGGACGAGTTCGTCCGGGTTCGGTTTCAGGCTCCGTCTGGCTGCAACACCGATCAGCGAATACGTTGAATCGCACGCAGGTTGTTGCCCACCGCAACGATTCCGATACCGGCGATCGCGGCCGGGACGAGAGTCCGCACTCGATATCCGTCGAGAACGAGATAGCCGCCGTAGAACGCCAGAAACAACACGACCTTGAACGCCCCGAACCGGACGAGTCCGCCCGGCGTCGGCGGCTCGCCGAGCAGTCTGCGGACGAACGCCGACCCCTCTTCGAGTTCAGCGTACCGGAGTCCGGCGGCGGTTGTAACGAGATCGCCAAGTCCGTAAGAACACACTGCGAGGAGCCATAGCACGGCGTGTTCGATCATGGTGTGGACGGGTCAGCCCCGTGACGGACGGCGCGAGCCGTCATTCGAGCCGGTAGCGCAACAGTGCCGCGATACCGCCGAGGTTCGAGAGCTGCTGTCCCGGCGGAAACTCGCTCGAGAAGACGGTTACGTCGCCGCCTTTCTGTTCGGTCGTGCGGACGATATCGTCAACGTCGATGGCCCACTCGCCTTCCGGACCGCGCTCCTTGCGGAGCCGGTCGTCGAGAATCAGGAGTCGCTCGATCGCGCCGAACTCGGCCGCTTGCTTGACTTCTTCGGGACCGTAGGCCGCCTTCGCACCCTGGGCGATGCGCTCGGTGAGTTCGTCGATGAACTCGGCTTCTCGCTCGATGCGGGTCTCCTGTTGGACGTCCGCGACCGCGCCGCGCTTTAGCACCTCGTGGACGCCCCGGTCGCCGACGCTCGCCGTATCGACCATCGTGATCCGCTCTGCGACTGCGGGCTCGTTGTCCTCGATGTACTTTCGGGCGTCCTGTTTCGTAAAGCCGGGGCCGGCGAGGATGATCGCGTCCGCGTCCTGGCGTTTGAGCACGTCGCCGAGTTCGGCGAACAGTTCCGAGCGCTCGCGGGCATACTCGCCTTTGCCGGTGGGACCGGTGATCGCCGCTCGCTCTTCGGTGCCGTACTGGGCGACCGTGTGAACGTGGGCCTGTCCCTCCTCGACGGTGGCGATGGCCACGTCGGGATTCTCGGTGGCTTCCTCGGCCTCTTCGAGGCGGGCCTCCTGATCCGGCTTGAAACGTTTCTCGATCGAGATCTCTTCGCGCCCCTCGACGTTCAGGGTGTGATGAAACCCGAGTTGGTCCTCGCGCGAGCAGGCGACGATTTCGCCGCCGACGCGCAGCCGGTTCGCGAACTTGTGGAACTCGATGTCCTCGACGGCGATGGCGACCCACATGGGTTCGCGCTCGCCGCCGGTATCGCGCATCTGATCGTCGTTGCGCTGGATGCGGCGGGTCGTATCGCCCGCGACGCGGTCGCCGGGCTCTAGGACGTACTGGAGATGCCAGAGGTCGTCGACGCTCTCGGGGACGACGGTAACCCGCTCGCGCCCGCCGTCGAGCGGTTCCCGGTCTTTGATCTGCATACCCGTCAGTCCGGGCGGACCGGTAAAAGGTGCTGTTGTTCGCGACCCGCCGACAGGAGGCGGGTGGCGGTCTCAGGCGTGGACCAGGTAGTTCTCCGAGCACCAGACCCACTCGTTGTACGCCGGGACGTGCAGTCCCCACCAGGTGATGCCGTCGCAGTCCTCGGGGCCGTTCATGACCTCCCCCTGGGTTCCCTCCGGCAGCGTCAACACGACGTCATCGTTGAGACACGGCTGCTCGCGGCCGTTGAGAGCCGTCGTCGTGACGACCTGATCGCCGTCCTGGAACTTGTCACCGCCGCCTCCCCCACCGCCGCCGTCTCGAACCAGACTCGCGAAGTGATCCATATCCCAGTCCGGATACGGGCAGGTCCGCCCGCCGTGAGAGAAACTGCTACAGTCGCCGTCCGGCACGTGCGTATGCCCGATAATTCCGCCCGGTTCGTTCTGGATGCAGGTGTTGCTCGTGTAGAACTCGAGCGGAATGTCGTGCATGTCGGCGATACAGCGAACGAGTTCAGCTGAGGATTCATAGCAGGCGTCGGTGATGCCGTTGTCGTTGAACCACTCGTGTTCGATGCCGATCGAGCGGTGGTTGGCGATGTACCTGGCGTGCCAGGCCGCCCGATCGTGGTGTACCAGTTGGTCGACGTGGCCCGCCGACGGTCCCTCGGTCCAATCGTAGTTCTTCACGAGGTAGTGCGAACTCACGCCCGAACTCGAACTCGTCAGCGTACTGAGCGCGCCCTGGTACGCACCCGCCGTGACGTGGATGACGATCCAGTTGATCCCGTAGTTTCGCGCGCTGTGATTCGCCGCTTCGACCCAGCGATCCGCCGCGCTACACTCGGTATGCGAGGCCGCGACGCGCTCACCTTGCGCGGCGAGCACCGTTCCCGAGCCGGCGGCGACACCCGTCGCCCGGAGAAACGACCGGCGGTTCCAGTCGCCCCCATCGCGTTCCGTCCCCGAAGAATCGTCGGCTGAACTCGAATCCCGCTCCGAACCGTGGCTTGTGCACTCAAGACACATGGAACAACAGTACACTGCGAGACACAATAATAGTTATTGGAAATTATTGGCAGAGGGAACATCAAACACGATATTTTGAGGACAGTCGCAATCGTTGGGTGGCGGATAGATTTAAGTAGGTGTGTAAAGCATGTTTTACTGTAAAGGGTACTTTACAGAACTCGGGTGCCATCGATCCATGACAGAAACGACGCTCCCGTTGATTCGGAACGATAGTCCAGCGACGTACAAACGACTGATGGGAATCTGTGGCGTCGCCGCCGGTCTCGCCCTCGGTGTCGGGACGGCGTTGAACCGCCCCGTTATCGCAGTTGTGCTCTACGCCGTCGGGCTGACCGCAGCGGCGGTGATTCCGTACGGGGCGGCGAGGCCGCTGTTCGACGAGCGCGACGACGCGATCCACCGGCGGGCCAGCGGAACCACGCTGGCGCTGTTCGGCTGGCTATCGGCGCTCGTGTACCCGTCGCTGGTCGTCCTCTCGGGGACGGAACTGTTTTCGTGGGGGCCGGCCAGCGCGGCAATTGCGTGGACGACCGTCGTCGTCTACGGAACCTACGCCGTCGCACTCGGGTACTTTCGGCATATTTCGGGGTGACACCGATGAACGCGGCGTCGCGAGAAAAGCGGTGACGGCGTGACCGCGGCGTCGAATCTGCTCTCCGGATCAGCGACGGGGCTGGTCGCCCCTAATGGACTGTTGTCAGCCATTTCCGGCGCAACCGCGAACCGTCCTGCGATTGCATCGAGAAACCGGGACAGCAGACCGCCTCAGTCTTCGGAAATTCGACTACCGCCCGGCGGCATGAAGTGCTGGATCCGGTCCGGACTCGCGATCTTGCGGACGAACGTCTCGTCTTCGAATCGCTCGCGGAAGCGCCGGTAGAGTCGCTTCGCCGCGTCCGCCTGGGCGTACCGGCCGGGCTCGAGTTCAATTGTCGTCTCCGCCGACTCTTCGATGGCCGCCGGCGGGCCGCCGATGACGCGGGTGTAGGGCTCACACTGGATGCCGACGGCGGCACCGACCGGGGTGTCGCGGTAGTAGGTTCGGTCGCCGCGGACGGCGAAGCCGCCTTTTTCCAGATATTCCCCGCTTTCGGGGGTCTTCGTCACCTGGTCGGAGTCGACGGCGTAGACGTCGCCGGCGTAGCGGCCGTCCTTCCAGACCGAGGCGTAGGAGACGGCGAACTGGGCGGCCTCCTCGATGCTCGACTCCGGGAGTTCGATGTCTGCTGAGGAGGCCTCGCTCGGGTCGGTCGCCTTTAGGACCGTGACGGGGCCGCCGTGGGCCTGGGTGTGCAGGACTTTGTCGCCCGGTTCCAGGTACTTCTTTACCAGTTCCTCGTTTTGGTCGGCGTCGCGGCCGCCGATCACGAGGTAGCCGTCGCTGGTGTGGAACCAGCGGAACCGGTCGAACCAGGGTTCGTTCTCGCGGATCGGGATCGACGGATCCGCGAGCCAGTCGTGGTCTTCGCCCTCATCCTCGACAGCCTCGTCGTCCGCCTCCTCGCCGTCGGCGGCCTCCCACTCGTCGCGGCGGCGCTTTGCCTCTTCGAGGTCCTCGCGGGTGTTCTCGATCGCGGCCAGCGCGCCCTCTTTCTTCTCCGCGACGCGCTTTGCCTCGGTGTAGAGGCGATCCGCGTTCTGCTCGACGCCGTCGTGAGCCACGAGTTCGATGTACTCCCCGTCGACGTCGACCGTGACGAGGCCCTCACTGCCGTCGACGTCGACGACCGCCTCGGCGGCGTCGATGCCCTGCTCGGCTCCTTCCTCGAACCGGGCCTCGATCTCGTCCCAGGGGCGGTCCTGTTCGCGGGCCTCCTGGATCGTCGAGAGGATGTCGTCGACGAGGCCGTACTCGGCGTACAGCGACTCGGCGTTCTCGCGGAGGTTCTCGGCTTCCTGCTCGAAGCCCTCGATCGCACCCTGTTGCTGTTCGATGATCCGCTCGTGTTTGGCGATCTCCTCCTCGAAATCGGGGCGCTGATCCGTTGGGTCCGGCTCCTCCTCGTCCTCGAGTTCGAGCCGGAAGAAGTAGTCGTCGAGTGCTTTGAGGAAGGTATCGTAGGGTTCGCCGTCGAGGTCGTCCTGTTCGTGCTCCTCGAGCGGGAAGGGCGTCACGTCGACGACGCGGGCGGCGCTCCCGTCGTCCCCGTCTCTGTCGCCGTCCCCGGCTCGGTCCTCGTCGCCGGTGTCGAGATACAGTCGCGAGTCGAAATTCCCGTTTCGGATATCGAGCGCGAGCCGTTCGATCGCCTCGTAGAGCCCGTCGTAGGTCTCCTCGTCGGCGTCCGCGATGTCCATCGCCTTCTCGACGCCCGCGCGGGTGCAGAGTTCTTCCGCGTAGAGGCCGCCGAAGTTGAGCTGCGTCGCGAGCGTGCGGACCACGTCGGTATCCGAGTCCTCCATCTCGTGGCCGAAGGCCTCGCGCGAGATCGTCAGCGGGTTCGTCCGCGTGTCGGGGAACTCGTAGCGCGAGCCCGGCACCACGGTTCGGGACTTCAGGCGAACCGTCTCGAGACAGTCGATCACCTCGTACTCGCCGTCCGTCACCGCGACGTTGCCCTGGCCGAACAGTTCGACGATGATCCGGGTCGTCCCGTCGTCGCGCTCGAAGACGAACTCGAGGATGCGGTCGAACTCGTACTGCTCGACGCCGGCGAAGTCCGCGCCGGACAGCCGATTGCGCAGCATCATCGCGAACTGCGGCGGCCGACCGGGGGCGTCGGGCACCCGCTCTGGGGTAACTGTGTGGGCGCGTTTCACCTCGCCGACCTCGAGCAGCAATTCGATGCGCCCGCGGTCGAAGTCGCGCAGCTTGAGGCGGACGAGATCGTCCCCGTAGAGATAGGCTTTGTCGAGCTTCGCGCCCTCGTAGGCTCCGAACTCGCGGACGAGGGCGGCGAGGTCGACGCTCGTAAGCTCCCGCTTTGGATCCATACAACAGAGTGCCCGGCGCGGTCAAAAAGGCGTGTCGCTCCGTTCGCGGGGCCGGTTGGCGTCCACGCCGAGAACCCGACCGACAGTCGGAAAGGCTAATCCCGCCCGACCCACTGGTACCTGGTATGAACGCCGCGCTCGACCCCCTCACCGGCGTCGAACCGCCGTCCGTCGGAAACCGGAGGCGTACCGCCACCTGCGGCACGCGCAGGGCAACTACCGTCGCGTCCGTCGATTCCATCCCACCCGAAACCGGAGGCAGCCCGCAGCTATGAGCGCGCCGGAAGACCAGCGTACCTGGCAGGCCATCCTCGAACTCCCGCCGGTTCTCGACCGGCTCGAGGACGCCGGCGGCATCCCCGTCCTCGAACTCGTCGACGAACTCGCCGAGCGCAACGACCTCGCCGTCGAGGCCGACGGCGTCGTCTACCACGACCGCGGCATTCGCGTTCCCGGACACGACGCAACCTTCGTCCACGAACCGACCGGCTCGCGGGGCCGGCCCGCCTTCAGCGTCGAGGTGAACTCCGTCGGGCCGCGAAACACCTGGGCCGTCTTCGACAAGACGCTCTCCTGGGACGTGTATCTCCTCCAGACGCCCGAAGTCGCCGCTCTCGCCTGGCTCAGCGACGAGGAGTACCGCGTCGAGGACGCGGAACACTTCGAGACGAAACAAGACGCTGTGGCCGCCGGGAGGTTCTCCTTTGGCATCTTCCTGCACAGCGGCGAGGACTGGCAGGAACAGGTCGAGTACATTCGCCAGACGGACGCGCCGGCGTTCCTCCAGCGCGAAGACGGCTCGACGATGCACCCCGCGACCCAAACCGAGTTCTACCAGCTCGTCGACTCGACGCCCACCGAGTTCAGAACGAGCGGGAACGCGCCCTCGTATCTGGGCCTGCTCGAACTCGAGATCACGATCGATTGACACAGACGCCGACGCCTATCGTCTCGCTCGCTCTCTCAGCTCACGCGACCGCCGGTCACAGCTCCCACCCTTCCCGCGTATAGGCCATCTCCCAGAACCGGTACTCCAACTTCGCGCTCGTCAGGAACGCCTCGCGCATCGCCTCGCGCTCGCCGGGATAACGCTCGCCGCAGCGATCGACGAACTCGCGACACCACGCCGTCGCCTCGCGGAACTCCTCGCCGGTGTACATCTCGATGAACGGGGTGTAGCGGTGCTCCTCGTCGGCGAGCTCGGCCATGTGCTCGGCCACGTCGAGGTAGCCCTGCATGCACGGATAGAGTGCACCTGCGATTTCCGCGAGCGAGCCCTCGTAGGCCGTCCGAACGAGGAAGTTCGTGTAGGCGACGCAGGTCGGGGCCTTCTCGACCGACGCGAGTTCGGCGCTCGAAATCCCGTAGTCCGCGGCGAACTCGCGGTGGAGGTCGAGTTCGTGCTCCAGCACGTTGTGAGCGACGCCGAGGAGGTGGGTCATCGTCTCCTCGTCGCGCGCTTTCGTCCCGGCGATCGAGAACAGGCGCGCGTAATCGAGCAGGTACCGGTAGTCCTGTTTCACCCAGTGGCGAAACGCGGCTTCCTCGAGCGTGCCGGCGGCGAGTTCGGTGACGAACGGATGGCGCTTCTGTGCGTCCCAGATGTCCGCGCCGGCGTTGAGGAGGTGGTCGCTGAATGCCATAGACGAGTTCGGTGGTTGCGCGGTATTATATGTTGGTGGTACAATCGAGTTATCCAACGCCGGACGCCCCCGTGTCATCTGCCGCTGTCCGCGGCCGAAGTCGGCGGTGCGCGCCGGCGACCCGGATAGTCATTTTTGCCTCGACGGCGAACGAACGGTATGGTCTCGCTCGCGGAAGTCGTTCTCGTCGCTGCCGTTGCGGGCGGACTCACCGGCGTCGGGGCGCTCCCGCTGTTACTAACCGAGCGGGTGAGCCACCGGCTCTACGACGGCGCGCTGGGACTCGCCGCCGGGATCATGGTCGGCGCGGCCGTCTTCGCGCTCGTCCTTCCCGGTCTCGAGTTCGGAACGCCGCTCGAGGTCGTCGTCGGAATCGTCGCCGGGGGCGCGTTCCTGCTCGTCGGAAACGCCGCGCTCCCGCACCTCCATCTGCGATTTCGAGGCAGCAAGCGTCTCGAGGGGACCGCACTGCTGGCTCGCTCGCTCGACGCCGAGCCGGCGGTGAACGCGCCGGGAGCGGGCGAACGCGGTCCCGTCGAATTCACGGGCGACGGGTTGCGCCGGGCGACGCTCGTCGGCGGGGCCGTGACGATCCACAACGTCCCCGAGGGTCTCGCGGTCGGCATCGCGTTCGCGAGCGGCGAGTCCGCCGTCGGCTTCGCCATCGCGGCCGCCATCGCCGTCCAGAACGTTCCCGACGGGTTCGCGATGGCGGTTCCCGCAGTCCGGGCGGGCGTCTCTCGCGGTCGAACGATCCTCTATACGACCCTTTCCGGCGGAATCCCGGAACCGATCGCTGCGGCCGTCGGTTTCTCGCTCGTCACGGTCGTCTCCGGGCTCTTCCCGGTCTCCGCCGGCTTCGCCGCGGGCGCGATGATCGCCGTCGTCTTCCGCGAACTCGTGCCCTCGAGCCACGGCCACGGCTACGCCGACACCGCGACGGCGGCGTTCATCCTCGGCTTCGCGCTGATGCTGATCGTGGATACAGTACTCGCGGTCTGAGAGGGGGCTGTGCACAGTCTGAGAGGGATCTGAGCGCGGTCAGAAGTGCGGAGCCGGCGCGGCCATCCCGCAGGCCGTAGTCGTATTCAGGCCGGGCGTTGATCCGGATCGGCTCCCAACCGTTGTCACGTCACCGACCATGGCCTCTGACTATCACACGAAAGACGACTTCGACGACGAACTCGACATCGACGAGGAGCGGTTCGACGACCGCCCGGACGAGGAGACGCTCGAAACGGTCGTCTCGAACGTCGAGGATCGAAACATTGCGGTCGACGTATTCGACGACGGGGACGCGGCCCGGGAGTTCCTCGCCGATCAAATCCCCGACGGTGCGGCGGTAATGGACGGCCACTCGACGACCCTAGAAGAGATCGGCTTCGCCGATACCCTCGAGGAAGCCGACGGCTTCGACTACGTCGGCAACGCACTCGCCGAAATCGAGGACGACGACGAGCGCTCGACCCGCCGCCGCGAGGCGACCACCGCCGACGTCTTCTTCGATGGCGTCAACGCTGTCGCGGAAAGCGGCGAACTCGTCGGCGCAAACGCGCTCGGGAACGCCGTCGGGGCCTGGCCGTTCGGGGCCGAATCGCTCGTCCTCGTCGCGGGGACGAACAAGATCGAACCGGACTGGGAGACGGCCGTCGAGCGCGTCCGCGAGTTCGCGCTCCCGCTCGAGGACGCCCGTGCACGGGAGGTCTACGACCAGGGCAGCCTCGTCGGCAAACTCGTCTCCCTCGAGTACGAGCGCGTCGACGACCGCACGCAACTCGTGTTGATCGACGACGAACTCGGGTTCTAAGCGGCCGCGGTCGAACCGCCCGTTTCCGCCACCGGTGGCCTTTTCTCGTTGATCGGCCAACGCTTCGCCATGACCTTCGTCTCGAACCTCCGCAATCGCGAGCGACTCGTCGGTACCTGGGTCGCACTGAGCGATCCGGCGATCGGCGAGATCAGTGCCCACCTCGAGTTCGACGCCGTCGTCATCGACGGCGAGCACTCGACGAACTCGATCGAGACGCTCACGGAGATCGCACGCGCGGTCGACGCGGCAGACGCCGCGGGGGCCGACGAATCCGAGACCGGGACCGAGACCGCGTCCGATACCGGAACCATCGTCCGACTCTCGGAGAACGATTCGACGGAGATCAAGCGCGTCCTCGACGCGGGCGTCGACGGCGTGATGGCACCGATGATCGACACGCCCGAGGACGCGCGCGCACTCGTCGAGGCGACCCGCTACCCGCCCGACGGCGTCCGCGGCGTCGGCTTCGGCCGCGCCAACGAGTTCGGACTGGCGTTTCCTGAATACGTCGACCGGGCGAACGATGAACTCGTCACGATCGCCCAGATCGAGACCGAATCCGGCCTCGAAAACGTCGAGGAGATCGTCGCCGTCGACGGCCTCGACGGGCTGTTCGTCGGCCCGGCGGATCTCTCGGCCGCGCTCGGGCGCTTCGGCGAGACCGAGAGCGACGAGTTCCTCGCGGCTGTCGATCGTATCCTTGAGGCAGGCCACGAAGTCGACAAACCCGTCGCGACGCTGGCGTTCGAGGACGAGGAGATCGAACGGTGGGTCGATCGCGGCTTCGACTTCGTCTTGGCCGGCGTCGACATCGATTACGTGAAATCGGGCGGGCGGCGGGCGAAGGCGGCGTTCGACGATGCGATAGCGGAGCGAGACGAGTAATCCGCACGTCTCGGTCCATACTGCCGGAGAAAACCTTTGACTCATCGAACGTACTCGAACGACTCCCACGAGCGACGGTTCGCGGGACGCGATCGAGCGTTCGCCGATTTTCGTCCAGTAGTCTCGGGAGCACCGATCGTAGCGCGGGTTCCGTTCTTTTTCGCGACGTTACCCCCTGCCCGTGTCGGCGTCCGTATTCGTTGGCGCATCCCCGGTGTCGCCGGCCGAGGCAACGGCCGGGTCGACGAGCACGACTTCCGGCGGCGCGCGACAGCCGCAGGGAGCTGCAACTGCCGTCGTCGGACCGAGGATCGTCACGGTCACGACCGCCTGGCCGCAGAGCGGACAGTCGGGCAACGAGGGACCGGTCGGTTCGTCGATCGACTTCAGGTTCTCATCCCTCATCGTCGCCTCCGGCAGGCAGTCGCGATGGTGACTGTATCCGTGAGCGATGGCGATGAGACTCGAAGCGAGCGATACGTCGATCGTGCGGGATGTTTATGTCCCGGTAGAATGAATCCGAACATGGCTGCAAACCCTCCTCGGGGTTTGGAAGCCACGTCTCGGGTGTGTCTGCACCCGGGGCATTTTGCGTCTGCCCGTTGTGGCTTCCGTTCTAACCGTTGATGTGTGGTGTCTTATATCTACTGTTACTTGACTCGAATGGATGGGTGAGTACCGGCGTTCTTGCGGGATGCTGCTGCGACGTGCCGTGTCCTCACTGGTGCGAGACGCAGCAGTAACCGGACGGTCTCGGACACCGGTACCAAACCGATGAATCAGTCAAAATAGCGTTCGCAGCGGCCGTTATAGGCGCTTGCTTACGTACGGGCCGTCCTGGTGATAGCCCAGCTTGTTCCGGTAGTACTCCCGCGCGCCGATGCCCGAGATGACGCTGACCTTGTCGTAGCCCGCGTCGGCCGCGAGTTCTTCCGCGCGGTTCATCAGGCGGCGACCGTAGCCCTGGTGTTGGTGCTGGTCCGACTCGCCTGCCTCACCCATCGTAACTTCGGAGCCGTAGACGTGGAGTTCGCGAAGGAGGGCGGTGTTTTCGAGTTCCGGCCGAACGGGGTCGTTCGGGAACCGGAGCCGACAGAAGCCGATCAGCAGATCCTGGTCGAAGTCCTCGAACGAGATGAAGTGCTCCGTGCCGCCGCAGGCGTCGTAGGTCATCACGTCGAGGTCGACCTCGTTCGGCTCGGCGTCGTTCATGCCGACCTCCCGACAGCGGATGCACTCGCAGTTCCAGTCGTGGTCGTCCATTCGCTTTCGGGCTAACTGACGGAGGTTCGACTTCCAGACGCCCGCATCGATATAATCTGCTGGAATATCCCGCTGAACGCGCTGGAGCCGCGTGTAGCGCGGGATCATGTCCTTGATCTCGGCGACCAGTTCGGCGGCCTCGTCGTTGTCGAGCGGCTCGTACTCGCCCTCGTGCCACCAGTCGTAGGTCGCCGTGCCGCGGACGATCAGCGTCGGGTAGATCTTCAGGTAGTCGGGCTTCCATTGGTCCTGCTCGAAGAGCCGGCGGAAGTCCTCCAGACACATCTCCTTGCTCATGCCCGGCTGGCCGGGCATCATGTGGAAGCCGACCTTGAACGCCGAATCGCGCAGGCGCTGGTTGGCCTCGATCGAGGCCTGGACGCCGTGGCCGCGGTGCATCTCGCGGTTGATCCGCTCGTAGGTCGTCTGCACCCCGACCTCGACTTTCGTGCCGCCCAGATCGAGCATCCGGTCGATCTGCTCGGGATCGCACCAGTCGGGCTTGGTCTCGAACGTCGTCCCGATGTTCCGAACGTCTCCCGTCTCGTTCTCGGCGATCACGTCTTCTAAATACTTGAACTCGTACTCGGCGGGGTCCTCGGCGAAGCTTTCGCCCTCCGCGGGTTCGGGCTCCTTGTCGACGTCGTAGTCGTTCATCGCTTCCAGGGCGCGCTTGACGAACCACTCCTGGTAATCGTGGCTCCGGGCGGTCATCGTCCCGCCCATCAGGATGAGTTCGACCTTGTCGATCGGGTGGCCGATCTCGCGGAGCTGTTCGAGGCGCAGCGTCACCTGGCCGTACGGATCGTAGTCGTTCTGCACGCCGCGGGCGGCGGCGGGTTCGTTGCCGGTGTAGCTCTGGGACGAAGAGAACTCCGAGTCGGGGCCGCCGGGGCAGTAGAGACACTTCCCGTGCGGGCAGCGCTCGGGAGAGGTCATGATCGCGACCGGCGAGACGCCCGAGGCGGTGCGGACGGGTTTGCGCTGAAGCACCGTTTCGAGGTCCTCGCGGTGCTCTTTGGGCGCGTAATCGAGGAGTTCCGAGTTCTTCGGAACCTTCGGTGCGGAGTGCTCCGAACAGGCCTCGAGTTTGGCCTTCTCGACTTCGTCGCGTTCGACGTCGCCTGCGAGAATCCGCTCGACGAGCGTCTCGCAGACTCGCTCGAACGCCTCGGTTTCGGTCGGCTCGCGGTCAGGCGTCTCGGTACTCACTATCCACCGTTCATCGGGCGGCGCGAATAAGCGTGTCGGACTCGCTACCGCTCGCTCGCGGCCGTCACTCTGCGTTCGGCTGTGGCGGAAATTCCTCGTCTTCGTCGTCGATTTCGACGAACGATGTCGCGCCGCACTGACAGCCGGTTCGCTGCCCGATCAGGAGAATCTTCCCGTCGGGCCACTTCTCGGCCGCGTAGGCCGTTCCACATTCCGAACAGACGGCGGCAACCTTCTCTGTGCCTGATTCGTGTTCCTCGGTATCGCCCGACGAGTTCGACGACGACTCCTTCGACATAGCAGTACTATCGGTTAGAACGTGGAAACGAATACTGCTGTGAGTTCGAGGCTTCTTATAAGCGGGCGCTCAGTCTGCGTCGTCGATTTCGCGTTTTGCCTGCTCCGAGGAGACGACCAGCGTGTTTTCCGTCAAGTTCTTGGTTGCTCGGCGAAGGCGTTCCGAAACCGCGTTCGTGGAGATGTCGAGTTCGACTGCGAGATCGCCGATCTGGGCGTTGCGGGGCACGTCGAAGTACCCCATTTCGAGCGCCGTAACGAGAACTGCGCGTTGGGCGCTCGTCAGATCGTACTCGCGTTCTTTCGGTGCGGACCCGTCGTAGATCCGTTGCAGTTCGAACGCGTACTCCTTGCGCTGAAAGTACTGGTGGAACTCCTCGAGAGCCGTCTGATCGACGAACTTGAGTTTGAAGAACCAGTGGCCATCCACTGCGGTCGCCTCCTGAACGATGCCGTGTTGATCGACGATCTCGTCGACCCGCTCTTGGACCGCCTCGTCCCAGTGAACGTTGAAATAGACGATGTCGTCCTCGCTGTCGAGGAACTCGTACCCGTCGATGCTCTGATCAGCTGCCAGTGCCGTCGTGATGGGTTCGATTTCGGCGTTCGTGAACCACAGAAACGGCATGACCCACTCTCGGCTGTGCGTCGCGAGCCGTTCGACCTCGACCGTTACAGCGGGAACCCGGTCGAACGTTTCTCCCAGCGCGAACGCGCCCGCTGGGATCGTGAACTCGGCGATGACACTCATGGGAGAGCAAGCGGACGATGCGGGATAAGCCGCGGGGTTGAGATGGCAATAGCTCCCGTGGATACGGGATGCTCCGTTCGGTGTGGATCGATCCGGATCGGATCGTTCGCAAATGCGTCCCTGATGTCGGTCGAAAATCGCGAGTTCCGGGTGAATCGTTAAGTTGGCGCTGCTGGTAGTCAAAACAGACTGAATGCCCCCGGAGCTGTCGGTCGTGCTCGCCGTAGTCACAGCGCCGTTTGCAGTTGCGGGTGTGACGCCGCTGTTGATCCGATCGCTCGGCGAGAAGACGGGCTACGCCGGGGCGGCAGTCGCCGCGTTCTGTTTCGCCCTCCTCGGAACGCAGTACGGCTCCGAGGGAACCGTCGAACTGGCCTGGATTCCGTCGCTCGAGGTCGCGCTCCGGTTTTACGTCGACGGCTGGGCGTTGTTGTTCGCACTCCTCGCGAGCGGCATCGGCGCGCTCGTATTCTTGTACTCGCCGGCGTACATGCACGGCGAGTCCGGACTCGCCAGATACTACGCTGCACTCCTCGCGTTCATGGGCTCGATCATCGGAATCGCACTCGCCGCCGATCTCATCGCAATCTTCCTCTTCTGGGAACTCACCAGCCTCTGTTCGTTCGTGCTGATCGGCTTTCACACCGACGACGCGTCCTCGCAGTACGCCGCCCGAATGGCGATGCTCGTGACGGTCGGCGGCGGGCTGTTCGTGCTCGTCGGCTTTCTCCTGCTCGCGTTCGTCGCGGGTGACATCGTCGGTCCCGGAACGTCCGCCTTTGACCTCGCCGCGATGCTCGACCGACCCGACGAGATGCAGACCGCGCTGCGGGAGGCGGGCCTGTTCGTTCCGGTGCTGGGGCTGCTCGCAGTCGGCGCGGCAACCAAATCCGCACAGGTACCGCTTCACTTCTGGCTTCCCAACGCGATGGCCGCGCCGACGCCCGTCTCGGCCTTTCTCCACTCCGCGACGATGGTCAAAGTCGGCGTCTACTTCGTCGGCCGCGTTCGCCCGCTCTTTGCGAGCCTCGAGTGGGTGGTGCTGTTCGCAACGCTCGGCTTAGCAACCATGACGATCTGCGCCCTTCTCGCCGTCGCCGCGACGGACATCAAGGAACTGCTCGCCTACTCGACGGCGAGTCACCTCGGGCTCATGATCGCCGGCTTCGGATTCACCTCGATCCTCGGCGCGGAAACCGGCGTCTTCCACCTGTTCAACCACGCGCTCTTCAAGGCCGCCCTGTTCCTGATCGCCGGTATCATCGCTCACGAGACGGGGACGCGGCGTCTCGATGAACTCGGCGGACTCCGTCACGACCTCCCCGTGACGGCATTTCTCACCGCTATCGTCGCCCTCAGTATGGGCGGTATCCCGCCGTTCAGCGGCTTCTACTCGAAGGAACTCCTCTTCGAGGCGACCGTCGAAGCGAGCCACCACCACGACCTCGGCCCGCTCGACTGGCTCTACCCGGCCGTCGCCGTCTTCGGAAGCATCTTCACCGTCCTGTACTCGCTTCGATTCCTCGCGCTCTTCTTCGGCCGCCAACCCGACTCGCTCGACCACGTTCATCGGCCACCGGTTATACTGCTCGTCTCCCCCGCCGTCCTGGCCGCACTGACGGCCGTCGTCAGCATCGATCCCGAACTCGCGGTTCGGGCGATCGTGCAGGCCGGCGTCGACGCGACCGCCGTCGATCCCGGGACCCACGAGATGCACGTCGAGCTCCCGACAGCATACTCGCCGGCCGTCGGGATGAGCGCCGTCGCGATCGGTAGCGGCGTCCTTGCGTACCCGTTCTACGACTCCATTCACCGCAGCATCCGATCGATCCCCCGAGTGGTCCCGCCGATCGGCGCGAACTGGTGGTACGACGCGATCACCGAACGTCTCACCGACGACGGCGCGTGGCTCGCATCACGCGTTCACAACGGCCTGCTCCGGACGTACGCGACGTGGACGCTCACCGCCACTTGCGTCCTCGCACTCGCCGGCTTCGCCGCGACCGATGCCGCCGTCCCTCCCGTCGCGTTCGACCCCGCTTCCCTCACCAGTCTCGACGTTCCGATTGCGGCCGCACTCGTCCTCTCCCTCGCAGTCGTCGCGGGCCTCGCGGTCGTCACCGCCGACTCGCACGTCGCCGGCATCCTCACACTCTCGATCCTCGGATTCATGATCGCCATCTTCTACATCCTCGCCAGCGCACCCGACCTCGCACTGACCCAACTCGTCGTCGAAACGCTCGTGCTGGTGATCTTCCTGCTCGTCGTCGAAGAGATCCCGGAGTACTACGAAGTCAGTCTCGGCAGGGTCGCTCGTGACGCCGCCCTCTCCGTCCTGGTCGGCGCAACCGCGTTCATCACCGTCCTCCTCACGACCGACGCCCGACCCGCCGGCGAGAGCGCAATCGCCCGCTACTACACCGAACACGCCGTTCCCGAGGGCGGCGGACAAAACATCGTCAACGTGATCCTGGTCGACTTTCGCAGCTTCGACACGCTCGGTGAACTCGTCGTGATCGCCGTCGCCGCGATTTCGATCCTCACGCTCATTGTCATGCGCTCACGCGGTGACGAGAGTTCAGTCGCAATCGAGGATGCGGAGGGCGGGAGTGCGAACGAACCGCGCGAAAGTCACGAGACCCGAGGTGAATCCGAATGACGACCGTCATCATGCGAACGACTGCTCGCATCGTCGTCCCAATCGTTCTGATCGTCGCCATCTCGCTGCTTATCGAGGGGCACAACCTCCCCGGTGGCGGCTTCATCGCCGGCGTCCTCACGTCGACCGCGTTCGTGATCGTCTACATCGCGTTCGGCCTCGATTTCTTGGAACGGGGAGTCCTCGGCCGCGATGTCGATCCCGGAAAGACCCCCTCGCGCGATCGCGTCGTCGTCGCCTACCGCCGGCTGTTTACGGCCGGCCTCGCGATCGCCGTCGGCAGCGGGCTGGTCCCGCTTGCGCTTGCTCACCCCTTCCTGTCGCAGTCGTACATCGTTCTCGAGGGCGTGCCGCTCTACCATCACCTCGAAATCGCGAGCGCGCTGGCGTTCGATCTGGGGGTCTACTGCGTCGTCGTCGGCGGCCTGCTGACGATTATTTCGGTGGTGGGTGCCGAATGAGCGCGTTCGTCCTCGCGCTCGTGGTCGGCGCACTGTTTGCACTCGGGACGTTCCTCCTGCTTCGACGCGACCTGATCCGCGTCGTCTGGGGACTCGCCATCGTCAGCCAGGCGGCAAACGTCTACCTGCTGGCGATGGGTGGGATCGAACTCGGCGGCTTCGAGACCGTCCCGATCCTCGCCGGCCACGGCGAGGGCGTCCCCGAGACGACCGATCCGGTCGTGCAAGCACTCGTCCTCACGGCCATCGTCATCGGCTTTGGCATGACCGCCTTCGCGCTCGTGCTCTCCTACCGCGTCTACGAGGAACACGACACGCTCGACGCCTCCGAACTGGGTGATCGCGAGTGAACGGGATGGCGCTACAGACGCTGTCTCCCGGCGCGGAATCGACGCTGGTGATCGCTCCCATGCTGATCGTCCTCGTCGCAGCCGTCGGCACGTTGCTCCTCGGAACTCGCCCCCGCGCCCGAGCGGGCGTCAGCCTCGCGGGCGGCGCGGCCTACCTCGTCGCCGTCGCAGCGATCGACTGGTACGTCGTTCTCGCGCCCGACGCACCGGGCGCTGCAACCTATCAGGTCGGCGGGCTTCCGGCCCCCTTCGGAATCACACTCGTCGCCGACGGACTCTCGGCATTTATGCTGACGATGGTCGCCGTGATCGGCGTCGCCTCGCTCGTCTTCTCGATCCGAGTCCTCCCTGAACTCGACCGGCGCAGCTACTACTTTCCGCTGTTTCACTTCCTGGCGCTCGGCGTCACCGGCGCGTTCCTTACGGGTGATCTGTTCAACCTGTTCGTCTGGTTCGAGGTGATGTTGATGGTGAGTTACATTTTCGTCGCCTACTACGGCGGCCCCCAGCACACCCGCGCCGCGTTCTGGTACGTCGCGCTCAACCTGCTCGCCAGCGCCGTCTTCCTGCTCGGCGTCGGCGGCATCTACGCGACGACGGGGACGCTCAACATGGCCGATCTCGCGCGTCGACTCGCCGCGCCCGCGGCGTACGGAATCGATCCCGGGCCGGTCGTCGGTCTCCTCGGCCTTCTCCTGTCGGTGTTCGCGATCAAAGCGGGGCTCGTCCCCTTCCAGTTCTGGATCCCGACCGCCTATCGGGCCGCTCCGCCTCCGATCACCGCACTACTCGCGGGCGCGACCAAGAAGGTCGGCATCTACGCTATCATCCGGCTCTCGTTCACCGTCTTCGCGGACGCCCAGATCGGTGTCGACCTCGCCGTCCCGGCCGTCGGCACGATACTCGCGGGCGACTCGCCGCTCGCGTTCATCGGTGCCGTCCTGTTCGTCATGGGCACCGCAAGCATCCTCGTCGGCGGACTCGGTGCCGTCGGCCGAGACTCCCTCGAGGGCGTCCTCGCGTACTCGAGTATCGGTCAGGTCGGCTTCATCGCGGTTCCGGTCGCGATTGCCGCAACGACGACAGTTCCAGACATTCGCCACATTGCGATCGTTGCCGCACTGGTGTACGCGCTCAACCACGCCCTGGCGAAGGGCATGCTCTTTCTCGCGGTCGGGGCGGTCCGAACGGCGACCGGAACGAGCCGTCTCGCCGACCTCGGCGGCCTGGCAAGCCGTTCGCCACCCCTCGCTGGGGCGTTTTTCATCGGCTCGCTCGCGCTCGTCGGCATCCCCCCGCTATCGGGCTTTTTCGGCAAATTCCTCGTCTTCGACGCCGCCGCCCAGGCAGGATCGATGTCGGTGCTCGTGCTCCTCCTCGCCGGCTCGCTGTTGACGATCGCGTACGTAACGCGGGCCTGGAACCGAAGCTTCTGGGGACAACGAACACCCGCGGTCGACGACGCGGTTACCGACCCGGTTCAGGTGGCCGTTCTCCTCGCGCTCGCTGTGACGATCGTCGCCGTCGGCATCGGATTCGAGCCGATCTACCGATTCGCAGACGCCGCCGCCACGGCCGCCCTCGATACCGACGGCTATATCGACGCCGTCGATCCGAACCAGACGGTTTCTGGCGTGGACGGCGGCAATATGGACACGGGTGCAGGCGCAGGCGCAGGTGGAGGCGGAGGCGAAACTGGAATGGGTACTGAACCTGAAACGGAACCCGGAACTGGAACGATCACTACCAGTGATGGAGGTGAGCTCCCATGACCGTCCGCACCTGGCCCGTCGCCGGCATCGTCTTCGCCGTGCTCTGGATCTTCGTCCGCGGCATCGAACTCGCACCCGCAGCGCTCGTCGGACAGTTCCTCGCCGGCATCGTCGTCGGCCTCCCGATCGCGTTCCTCTTCCGGCGTCTGTACGGAAAGTACACCGATCTCGGTCGGCTGGGCCACGCCTCACCGTACGCCGGTCGCTACCTCGCGGCCTTCTCATGGGAACTCGTCCGTGCAAACCTCGATGTCGCCTACCGAGTTCTCTCTCCCCGGGTGAAGATCGAACCCGAAGTAATCCTGGTCCCGCTTCGCGTCCAGACCGTGGCCGGAATCACGCTCATCGCCAACAGTATCACCCTCACGCCAGGCACCGTCGCCCTGGATCACGACCCGGACGAAAACGCATTGTACGTCCACGCGATCGACGGTCGCGATCCCGAATCGATCGCCGCCCCCATCAGAACCTGGGAAACCTATGCACTGGAGATGTTCGACGAGGAACTGTCTCCGTCCGATCCGCCACCCGCGATCATCACCGGACGCGAGGACGACGACACGAACGCTGCACGCGAACGAACCCACCACGACCGAGGCGAAGACGGCCATCACAACGGAATGCCCGACCGAGAGCCGAACTCCGACGACCAGCACAGCCAGACGGAGGCCGACGAGGATGAGTGACGATCCAGCCGTCCTCGAATGGACCGTTCGCACGGCGCTGATCCTCGTCAGCGGACTCTGTCTGCTCTGTGGCTATCGCGTCGTTCAGGGACCGACGACACCCGACCGCGTCGTCGCACTGGACGCTATCGCCACGAACGTCGTCGCAATTGCCGTCCTGTTCGCACTCCAGACCGGCCGCGGGCTCTTCATTACGGTGAGTCTCGTCCTCGCCATCATCGGCTTTATCGCCACGGTCGCCGTCGCCAAATTCGTCACGGAGGGCGAGATCATCGAATGATCCGATCCGCTCTCATCATCGCCCTGATCGTCGTCGGCGTCTTCTTCCTCACCGTCGGCACGATCGGACTGCTCCGCCTCCCGAACGTCTACAACCGCATGCACGCAACGAGCAAGCCCACGACGCTTGGCACCGCCGCAATCTTCCTCGCCGGCTTCGTCTCCTTCGGTCCCGGAAACGAAGGCCTCACCTCACTCATCGGCATCGCATTCCTCTTCCTGACCGTCCCGACCGGCGCACACATGATCGCCCGCTCCGCACACCGCAGCGGCGTTCCCTTCGAGGACAGCGTCGTCTGGCCCGACGAGTCGACGAGTGAAGACGACGGTGAACAGAGAGGTGAACTCGAGCAGTCCGAAACCGCCGACGACTCGAGTTCAGATGCGTAACGCTGCACCGTTCTGTTGCGTGCGGGTCCGCTCGCCGTCGATCCGATTCGTCGCCGAACGGCACCGCGACGCCGTCGCTATCGGTCGATAGTGTCCGGAGGACGAGACTGCGTTGTGACGCGCCGTCTGGCGGTCGACGTAGTGTTACGCGAGCGTTGCGTCGAGTGCGTCGAGTGCCGCCTGGCGAACGGCGTCGCGCTCGCCGGGGAGGAACTCGATATGACCGTCCTGGCCGCCGACGACGTGGACGCCGGCGTCGGGGGCTGCTTCGGCGATGGCGTCGCCGAGGTCACGAACGTTCAGCGACTCGGTTGCGCGGACGTGGAGTTCGTCGTCGCCGAGACCGAGGGTGACGAACGAGTCGTCCTCGCGTTCGCGTCGGTGCAGCGCATCGAGCAGGAGCGTTGTCGTCGGGAAGTTGTAGCGGTGAGTGAAGGCCGCCGTATCGAGGACGGCGACGCTGATCCCGTCGACGGATTCGGTCGTCAGGTTCTCCCGGGCGGTTTCGAGACCGGTATCGAGTTTCGCGCGGAACTGTTCGGAGACGTGGGCAGCGAGGTCGCCGTCGACCGGCCGGTCGGTCTCCTCGTCGTCGCCGAAGAGGAGGTCGGCGACGAGTTCGCGTTTGTCCTTGTAGGACTGGTAGTAGGCCTCGAGCGCGATGGCTTCACGGCGCTCGGAGATGCCGGTCTCGTCGTAGCCGGCGTCGGCGGCGAGTTCGCGGTAGGCCTCGGGGGTGTTCTCCCAGTAGCTGACGGCGGGGAGGTGTTCGAGGTCGGCGCGAACGTCGTCGTTGACGTGGGCGGCGACGGTTGCGGAGAGTGCGGTCGAGGTCACGTCCGAAACGTCCGCATCTGCGAGCGACGGTGCGACGGCGACCGAGACGGCGTCGGTGATCGCCGCGTCGGCGTTGCTGTCGTCGATGACGAGTGCGTCGGCGTCGTACAGCGAGAGCAGGTCGTAACCGTCGACGGATTCGACGGTCGAACCAGCATCGACGAGGACGACGAGCGGGAGTTGCTCGCCGTGGCGTTCGCGGGCCTCGAGCATCGAGGTGACGTCGTCGGTTGCAGCGTCCATGTCGTAGACGCGACCGTCGAGCGGTCGGCGCTCGAAGTAGTGGTATTCGGCGTCGTCGCGGGTGTGCTTCTCGCGGATTAGCGGGAGCACGGCGCGCTCGATGGCGGCACCGGCAACGTAGCCGTCGGCGGTGGCGGCGTGGCGAACGACGATCGGTCGGGCCTCCATGACGGCGCGACGGATCGCGGTCGCGGCGTCGACGAGCCCGTCTTCGACGGCGGCGACTGCGTCGTGGTCGGCAAGCAGCGAAACGTTGTCGGGGCTCGCCTCGCGTTCGAGTGCGGTTTCGAGGCGCTCCGTGACGGTCGCGCGCTCGTCGCCGTCGAGTCGGTCGAGGGTTTCGGTCTCGACCTGCAGGTCGCCGTGGTGGCGCTCGATTTCGCCTTCCAGTGCGACGACGTCGTCGACCGTCACGTCGGGGTAGGCACGAACGCCAGCTTCTTCGAAGGCGGCGCATTCGACGGTGCCGGTCTCGTCGCGCAGTTCGAAGACCGTCGGGCCGCTGGTCTGGCGGGCACCCGTGATTTCACCCTCGAGTCGGACGACGCTGCCGACCTGGTTCTCGATGGCGTCGACGGTGGTTCGCTTGAGCGCCGGTTCCTCGTCGACATCGCTCTCTTCGTCTGCAGACTCCGCAGCGAGCGTCTCGTCCGTCTCTTCGGCTTCAGTTTCCGCATCGGCGTCGGTCGCGGGAGCCGAGGCCGCCGCGGACTCGGTCGCAACGGAGCCGCTGCCGCCGGCGACGGTATCCGTCGCGTTCGGCGTCCCCGGCGTTGGCTGGTCATCGCTCGACTCAGCCGAGTCGTCGGTGGTCTCGGCGGCGTTCGCGCCGGTATCGGTCTGCGTGTCGCTCCCGGTCTCGTCCTCGAACTCCTCGGGACGGAACTCGTCGTCGGCCGTCTCGATCAGTTTGCCGCGGAACTCGCGTTCGCGCTGGCGGATCGACCAGCCCAGATCGACGTTGCCGTTGTCCCGCACGTCGAGCACTTGGACATAGACATCGTCGCCGGGGTCCCAGTCGAGGCTTTCGAGTCGTTGGTCGAGTTCGCTTCTGTGCAACAGGCCAGTAACGTGTGATCCGATGTCGATGAAGACACCGAAGTCGGCGTAGCCGTCGACGGTGCCCCGGTAGTACCGACCGGGGGAGAGCTGGGAGGCGGCTGTGCCTTCGAATTCGAAGACAGCATCCTCCTCGTGACTCTCGCAGATTTCACCGTCAACGGGTATGCCGCAGATGATACAGTTACCCATCTACTCGTATCAAGCAGTTTCGTCCTAAAACGGTTGTCGAAATGAGTCCGGGTTGTCAGGGTGGTCGTCAGCGGTTTCGTCCATCCCTGTTCCCGCCTGCCCGCCGGGGGCAGTACAGTTGCTCATCCTCCGGAGAACGGCCAGTACCGACCGATCGTGGTGATTCCTGATTCTGAACTCGTCCCGTCGTTCGGCCGCTGCTCTCGCTGGAGGGACACAGGGACAGGCAGAAATGGCACAACACGCGACAATGCGTCCGACCCGGACGAGTTCAAGCGCGACGTCGAGGCCGAAAACGAACTGCGTCCGATCGACGGCCCGGAGCCGATCGAGTGAATCCGCTGGTTGTAGAATGCGAGCAGTAGCGTTCGGGTCGCAGTTACGGCCCGGATTCCGGTCGATGCGGGTTTCGAATGGTGGTAGATGGTGGTGGTCAGTGAGGGCTCCGATGGCAATCGTCTCCGCTCACCGGGCACACCGATCGGAATCCGATATCCCGCCGCGACCCGACGACGGGCGTGCAACAGCCCGGGGACGTTGCACGCGACTCATACGGACTGCTGTAAGTCATTTCCGGCGCAACCGCAGGACGGGCGCGGTCGCGCCGGTAAATCGTTATAGCAGACCGTCTCACATCAGGTCTCGTCGGATTGCTCCGGAACGGGCGGCGCAACGCGACACCCACACGGCCCCGCAACCGCGTCCGTCGGCCCGATCATCGTCGTCCGAGTGATCGGCTCCCCGCACCGCGGGCACGTTCTGAACTCGTGGTCGGTCTCGCGATCGGGATTTTCATGTGCGTCACCGGGGTGTTCGTGCGTTTCGCCCGGATTCTTGTGTGCGTTACCGGTGTTCTCGTGTGCGTCGGTCCGGGTTTCGGTCGGTTCGGTATCCGGTTCGCCGACTCCGTTGTCGTCACTCCGGGTCATTCCTGACACCTCGTGACTCCGCCGAATTCGGACGGTAGAGACGGCAGTACGCGGACGATTCGACTCGTCAATCGTGCGGGATGTTTATATCCCGTGAGAATGTACGCAAACATGGCTTCAAACCGCACGGGTTGGAAGCCACGCCTTGGGTGCTCTAACACCCGGGGCACTTTCGTACCCCACGTTGTGGCTTCCGTTCTAATTGGTAACTGGTAGTGACTTATATCTATCGCTGACTGTCGGGAAGGATCGCTGCGATCACTCTCCCCGACGGGATAGAACTCGAACCACAATTCCGTAATACAAGAGGGTGTCATAGAACAGTTTTCATCCCCTCTCTCTGTGACTACCCGACAAACGGTAAGTCCAGGGCAAGCAGTTACCGAAGCGGCTATCGATCTATCCGAACTATGCCAAAAGCTACCTGCTGAATATAGAGGTTGTAGGCAGCAGCCGATTAGCGTTTGTTTCCATGCTGATCAAGTGAATGTACCGGTCACGCGAACTGCTCACTGGTTGATAAGCTCAGCCTGTTCGTCAAGTATATCTTTGTGTTCCTCAGTCGCATCTTCGTGAGCATCCACATCGCCTTCGGCACGGTCAGAGAGTTCCTGCAACCTGCCTTCCTTTCCGTATAGGACGACAGTGTCGCCAGGATGTATCTCCGTATCTGATCCTGGGGCACCGATGTAGTCGCCATTTCGCCGAAGGCCGAGCAAGAGCACACCCTCTTCAGCGAGGTTCATTTCGTCGGCGCTATTGTTCGAAAGCCAGTCGTCCTGGTTCACGTCTACTTCAGCGACCTGATACTCGCTTTGGAGTCCGAGCATCCGGGTATAGTCGTTGATCGCCAGGTCTGTCGTCCTCTCGAGAACCCGTTCAATGAGTGGTGTAACGGCTTCATTAAGCAACTGACTCTTCGCGGTGGCAATAATCAGAAGCAAGCCACCAAGAACGTAGACGAGCGTAAGCGAATTTTCGCCACCAGAGTTGATGAACGACAGGAGAAGCGACGTGAGTGCACCCACGACACCGATACTCCCGATGCGAATTAACCATAAGATAGTGGATCGTCTGATGGGTTCGGAAACCGCGAATTCGGCCTCTTCAGTTGTAAAACCGGCCCCAGAGAACGCCGATGCGGCCTGAAATGTGGAGACATCGGGCGACAGTCCGGTCATCCGAAGCGCGACTGAGCCGATCCGGATGACTAGTAGAGAGAGTGCGAAGATGATGAAGACCGAGAAAATTTGGGTTGTTGCAACCATGTGCGTCACTACCATGGTGCTGTAAAAGAGTCCTCGTACGTTTCACAGTGCACTGATAGTACCCTATACTGAGCGACTACCACCTTCTCAAACCGAACTGAATCTTGTGCTGCGTTTGCGCTGTGTATTCAGCACGGATCTGCCAACATCACCAATAGATGATAGAAGTACTAGCGTTCGATTCACAAATGTAGTGAACGGATAGTTCGCTCCAGATTGGGTGAAAAGAACGCCATGCGGATCGTTCTATACCCTCTAATACAATGCTATTCGCTCGACAGAGATTTTTTCATACTGATAAATAAAGTACTTATATTTTCTCCTGTATGTGATTGTTATGGTTACTCGCCGGTCCTTGCTCGCCTCGACGACAGCCCTCGCCAGCGCAACCGTCGCCGGCTGTTCGGCCGTCCTCGGTGAAGAAACCGATCACCACTACGTGGATATGCTCAACGGAAGCGAGGAATCCCACGCCTTTGCGGTCACCATAACCGACGACGCCGGTGAGACGCTCTTCGATCGGACATACGATCTTCCAGCCCGGAACGGCGACGAAAACAGGGTCATCGACGGTTCCCCTGCGTCGGTTGCCGTCGCCGTTGACGACGATGAACCCGTGCAATTCCCGTGGGCTCCCCGAGAGGGTCGTCATGCTAATTCAGAAGAGTGCTCCCAGGGAACGTCTGCAAGTCTGAGCATCTACTATGATCCACAGTCGGGCGACGGAGTAACCCCGATCTACGGGTGCGAAACCGCTCAAGATCAGTAGTTCGTCATTAGTACGAGTACGAGCACAAGCACTGTTCGGATGAGACAAGAGTCACCCCGAACTAGCGCACCGAACTCGGATACTACGTCCGGGCGATTCTGCCGAAAATCAATTTTTGTCGTCGATTCCGCACACCGAGCGCACTACTCGAAGACCGCCGAGTTCTCCTCGAGTTCGTCGAGATCGGCGAGGAGTTCTTCGATGTCCTCGGGGAACAGCGAGACCTGAATCTCGTTGCCGTCGGCGTCGTCGAAGACGAGTTTGACGCGCTTGTCGCCGAACTCGCGGGCCTCGGCGGATTCGACGTCGAACAGTTTGATCGTGGCTTCCTTGTTGTTGGGGCCGACGTTCTTGATCGCGCCGTCGTTGAGCTCTACCATGAAGTCCTCGAGCGTCAGTGAGAGCATACCCTCCGTACGGGGGCCGGATAAAAAACGCCACGGCATTGCGGTCGCCCAGTGAACTCGTCCCAGTCTGTTCATCTCGCGGGATAAAACGCGGTCAGCCCCGTGCAATCGTGGGACACAAACCGGAACCGAGGCCGCCCCAAAATGGGGCCACCACGGACAGTTCCCGCCGGATCGGTTCCGGATGCCGGATCGCATCGGCCCACTTCGAGTCGTGATCCGCACCGTGCGGAGCACTCCGAGGGCCGAACCGCATGCAGGGTGTGTCAGCGTGCGTGCGGCCGGTTATAATTTCGATCGGTGACGAATAAATACTGGTGATTGTTCACAGCATCGAACCGCGGCCCGGCACCGGGCCACAATTCGTTCGGGCATCCGTCGCCTTCGGGCACTCGCTCGCACCCGTTTCGGCGACCACTCGACGCCGGCGGGCCCTGCCCCACCCAACTTTAAGTCGCTCACGACGAACCAACCGAATGCTATGGAACTCATCTGGCACGGTCACTCGACCTGGCACGTCACCGTCGGTGAGACCGATCTGTTGATCGATCCGTTCTTCGACAACCCGAAGACCGATCTTGAGCCGTCGGACATCGACACACCCGACTACGTGCTTCTCACCCACGGCCACGCCGACCACATCGCCCACGCCGGCGAGTTCAGCGAGGCGACGCTCGTCGCGACACCTGAACTCGTCTCCTACTGCGAGGACGAGTTCGGCTTCGAGGACGCGGTCGGCGGGATGGGAATGAACCTCGGGGGCACCGTCGAGTGCGGCGACGCGTTCGTGACGATGGTCCGTGCCGATCACACGAACGGGATCATGACCGAAAATGATGCGAGCGGCGGGATGCCGGCCGGATTCGTTATTTCGGATACGAAGCCGACGCAGGTCTCGGATGAAGAATCGACGACGTTCTACCACGCCGGCGACACCTCGCTCATGACCGAGATGCGCGAGGTCATCGGCCCCTATCTCGAACCGGACGCCGCCGCCGTACCGATCGGCGATCACTTCACGATGGGGCCGTGGCAGGCCGCCGTCGCCGTCGACTGGCTCGATGTCGACCACGCCTTCCCGCAGCACTACGATACCTTCCCGCCGATCGAACAGGACACGGACGACTTCGAGCGCGAAGTCCGGGCGACGGGCAGCGACGCGGACGTTCACGCGCTCGAGGCCGGCGAGCCGTTCGAACTCGAGGGGTAACCGCGTTCTTCTTTCTTCGCGCTCCTTTTGTCACGCTATCGAACGCTACTGCGTACGAGAACAACGTTTACAGCACCAGCTGTGGATGGCACGAGTGCTATGTCGAAACAGGCGACGACGATCTCCGAAGAGGGCTACAGCGCGACGAATGAGGTCCGCGAGTTCGAGACGACGATCGATTCGAACGGCGAGGAGGCTCCCGATACGCTCGAATCGCTGCTCGCGGCTTACGGGTCCTGTTACGTCCCCGCACTGCGAGTCGGCGGCCAACAGCGCGGGGTCGAAGACCTGGGCCGGATCGAGATCGATTCGGAGGGCGAACTCAACGACGACGACAAACTCGAATCGATTACGTTCGATATTCGCGTCGAGGCCGAGGTCGACGACGAGACGGGCGAGGAGATCATCGAGCGCGCGTTCGAACTCTGCAAGGTTCATGACGCCCTGAAAGAGAGCCTGCACGCGGACGCGAGTCTCGAGGGTGACGCGTTCTGAGCACGGATCGACTTGTGAGCCGAGTCTGTCCTTGTCGATCGGCGGGTCCGAAGTGAACGGTGGGAACTGGCCGCCAGTCGTCACCCGTCGTTGCTCGTTGCACGGCGTTTCGGGCACCGATACTCGAATTCGCAGCCCGCGTGACTTCCCCAAATACCCATGTCACTGGATCTCATTGGGTGGCCCGTGAAACGAGTGGTGGTAGTGATCGCCGTGGCTACGATCGTCACGCTCGCAGGCTGTGGCGGTGGCTTCGGTCTCGGCGACACCGACCAAGAGCAGGACGACGGCGAGCGCGATTCGGACACCGCTCCGACGGCCGTCGAGGGTGAACTCGAGATTCATCACATCGATGTCGGGCAGGGGGATTCGACGTTACTGGTCACCCCCGAAAACGAGACCGTGCTGATCGATACGGGCGACTGGCCGGCGGACGGTCAGGACGTTATCGATTACCTCGATGAGCGCGGAATCGACCGTATCGACCACCTCGTCGCGACGCACGCCCATTCCGACCATATCGGCGGTCACGCGGGCGTCATCGAACACCTCGAGGAAAACGGTGACGGCGTCGGCGCGGCCTACGACTCCGGAGTCGCTCACACGAGCGCGACGTATGATAACTATCTCGACGCGATCGAGGAATACGATGTCGACCTGTTCGAGGTCGTCGAAGGCGACACGCTCCCGCTCGAAAACGGGACGACCGAGATAACCGTGTTGAACCCGCCGGCGGGTGACTCTGGTGACGATCTCGACCGAAATGCGGTCGTCCTCGCCGTCGAGTTCGGCGAGTTCAGCTATCTGACGACCGGCGATATCGGGGAGGCGACGGAAGCGCGGTTGGTCGACGCACACGGTGGTGCTCTCGACGCCGACGTTTACCAGGCGGGCCATCACGGATCGTCGACCTCCTCGACCGATCCGTTCCTCGACGCCGTCAACCCCGACACGGCGATCGTCTCGAGCGCGCTCGACTCGCAGTACGGGCACCCGCACGACGAGGTGCTCGAAGCCTTCGCCGACCGGGGTATCGAAACCTACTGGACGGGCGTCCACGACTCGGTCGTACTCAGGACCGACGGCGAGAAGCAGTCGGTCACGCCGGAGACGGAAGCCTCGACTGATCCGTTGGTGTTGCTCGATCGGAAGCACGAGGCGAACGAGCAGGCGGCCCTCGAACGCCGGCCTGATGCGGCCTCGACGCGAGTTCAGTCCGCCGCGGCGGGACCCGGTGCGATCGGGTCGACCGCGGCCGGGTTCCAGCCGACACCGCCGATTGATAGGCTCTCGGTTCCTACGTCACACCAGCCATGAACTCTCGAGCGACCTACACCGCCGTCCTTGACCGACTCGTCGACGGCGAAACGGCCGTCCTGCTGCTCGAAGACGGCGGCGATCCCGTCGCCGAAGTCACGCTTCCCGTCGACCGGATTCCAGCGGCCGGTCGGCACGAGGGGGCCGTTTTCGAGGCGACCGTCGACGAGGGGACCGTCGACGAGACAACTGCAGACGAGCGGAGCGACGGTGAGACGGCCGATGACGGGACGATCGACGACAAGACGGCTGATGACGAGACGACCGACGACGAAACGACCACTGAGGTGAACTCGGTAGTCGATCTCGAATACCGCGAGGACGAGGAGGACGTTCGACGCGAGCAGACACAGGATCGGTTCGATCGGCTGTCGGAGCGCCTTTCGGAGGAGTGACTCCGTGCAGAGAGGCGGATGCTGAATTAATGAGAGTGACAGAACCGGCGCGCTACGAGGCTGTGGGCATCGGTTACGGCTGCCGAAAACCGGGTAGGGGTAGAGTTGGTGTGGTGGGTGGTGGGTGCCGGGTGCCGGGTATGCGGGAGTCGTGAATCCACTTGGCCCGTAACGGGAGGGCAGGGATCTCACAGCAGCGGAGCGCTGGCAGTGGGGGGCCAGTTCGTCCGCTGTATTTCATACATCTCGTGCCGCCATCTTAGCCGTGATGCCAAACTACATTGGAGCGGATACCGTCACCAAGACACACATTCAAGACCGTTCGCGAGACACCCCCGCATATGTTACGCTCGTTCAACGGGACGGCCCCGCGCGTTGCTGACTCGGCCTACGTCGATGACACCGCGGTCGTCATCGGCGATGTCGTCATCGAAGCCGACGCGAGCGTCTGGCCGAACACCACGCTTCGCGGCGATCACGGCACGATCGTCGTCGGCGAACGCGCGAACGTGCAGGATAACGCCGTCCTTCACGAGGAAGCCGAACTCGAACCCGCCGTCACGGTCGGCCACAGCGCGATCGTCCACGACGCCACCGTCGCCGAGGGCGCACTGATCGGCATGAATGCGGTCGTTCTCGACGACGCACACGTCGGCGAGGGAGCTGTCGTTGCCGCCGGTAGCGTCGTCACCGAAGGAACCGACGTTCCCCCAGCCACGCTCGTCGCCGGAACGCCCGCCGAACCGAAGGGCGAGGTCGACGATCCTGAACTCGAGGCCACGGCGACCCACTACGCAACGCTCGCGACGCAGTATGCCGACACCGCCGAGCGAATCGACTGAACACCCTCGAAATCGGAGGGAAACGCTGATACAACTACCGTCCGAACCCTCGCGCATGAGCAATACGTCCTGGACCGACCGCATCGTCGGCGAGCGGATGGCCGTCGATCAGGAATTCTCCTCGCAGATCGCGAGTTCACGATTCTCGAATCAGCAGTGGAGTCTGATCATGACCGCGACGGAGTTCGAGATCGAACACCCCGACGACCCAGACCGGGCGCAGATCGTCGCAGATACGGACAAGATCGAACAGATCATTCCCGAACTCGAAAACGTCCAGTCGGGGATGGGGGCGATGGCTGGAGCGGGTGGCTCCGGTGCCGGCGGTAGCGGCGGTTCGAGTTCCGGGGGACTCGTCGACTCGATCAAGGGCGCACTCGGGATGGGCGGCGGAGGCGCGAACGATCACGCCGAGAAACGCGAGGCGGCCGAACGGCTGACCCAGGCCTACGCCGACGAGTTGCAGTCCCACCTCGAATCGAAGGGGCGCTGGGAGTCCGTTCGTGAGGCCGCTGTCGTAACGAGCGAGGACGATACCGAAACGAATAGCTAACGGCCCGTTCACTGCTCGGTCAGTCGTTTTTCTGATCCCGTCGCCGTTCCACCGCCCGTCCGGACGTGCACCGTCCGCCGATACCGTCGCGCCCGAACACGCATACGGACATACGGACTGCTGTCAGCCGTTCCGGCGCAACCGCTAACCGCCAGCGGTTACGTCGGGAAATCGGTACAGCGGACCGTTTCAGTCGCCCGCGTGGAACAGCGTATACTCGCTCGTCTCGTAGATGTTGATGAGTTCCATGATCAACTCGTCGTTCGACTCGTCCTCGATGCGCAGTTCGTCCAACCGTTCGATCGTTTCCTCGTCGAGTTCAACCTGTGGCATATGTCCACGCACGGCATCAGCGGGCAAAAACATCGCGGGCTACTGGATGAACGTTCGGCAAACGCACCAGAATCCCACAGCACCTTTACGGACGCTCCTCGACGTATGAGTATGGCAGAGACAACCGACGTGGAGACGACGACCATCTCGATCAGCGCCGACGACGACACCACGGACGAGGTCACAGTCCCCACCGGACTCCTCGATCTCGTCGCGGAGGGCGACCAGACCGCAGCCGAAACGGTCGGCGACGTAACGCTGCTCTCGTTCGCCAGCCGTGCCCACCACATCGTCCACCACGGCGAGGAAACTGATCCCGAACTCGACGCCCAGGAAGAACGCATCATGGAACTCTTCGAGGAGCGCTTCGGCGTGACCTTCGGGGAGGCGACCGGCCACCAGCACTAACTCGGCTCGATTTCGTCGCGTTTCGAACCGTCGTGAGGTAACATTACCGGTAGCTAGGTCTCCGTCTCGTTCGGAGCAGCACCGTTCGTCTCCTGTTGAGCACCGGGTTCGACCGATTCGGAATCGGGAGTGGCCGTGTCGGCTATCGCGTTATCTTCCGTCGTGTCGTCTCCCGGTGACGCTTCAGCAGCCGACTCGTCGGCGGACTCCGTCTCAGTTCCGTTCGTCGGCGGCGATCCATCGGGAGCGTCCTCGGTGGTCGACTCGTCCGGCGACGCTCCGGCGGGTGATCCGTCGTCGCCGTTCTCCGTCGGGGCCTCTTCGATCGGCTCGTCAGCCGGCGACTCGTCGGCCGGGACCGCAATGCCTTCGATCGTTACCGATGCCTGTTCGTCCGCCGTCGTGACGGTGTGCGTCGACTCACCCTCCGGAATCGTCGACGAGAACGTCAGTACCGTCGTTTCACCCGGCTCGAGTTCAGTTTCGTCCTCGGCGATCGTCGTCCCGTCGACGCTGTAGGTAACCGGCTGGCTACCCGGTTGCTCACCCGTGTTCGTGATCGTCGCGGCGACGGTCACGTCCTGCCCGGCGACGAAGGACGAGGGTGCCGAGAGATCGACGATACTGAACTCGGCGGGATCGGCCGGCTCCGCGACGGTGACGGTCGTCTCGGCGGTTTCGTTCTCGGTCGCGACCGTCGCCACGTACTCGCCGGGCTCGAGTTCACTCGTCTCCGCACTCAGCGAGACCGTTTCGGTGGCGGTGGGTTCGAGCTCGACGTTCGTCGAATCGACGACGGTGCCGTCGAGCGCGAGTTCCACGTCCTGCTCGCCGGCTTCGTCCCTGACGTTTTCGATCAGCGCGTCGACCTCGAGCGAATCGCCCTGTTCGACCGGCGAGTTCGTCTCGCTGATTTCGACCGCGAACGCGGCGGGGTCGGACGGCTCCTCGATCGTCACCGTCGTCTCTGCGGTCTCGTTCTCGGTTGCGACCGTCGCCGTGTACTCGCCGGGCTCGATCTCGGATGTCTCCGCACTCAGCGAGACCGTTTCAGAGCTATTGGCATCGAGTTCGAGAGCGGTTGCATTGACGACGGTACCGTCGAGAGCGAATTCCACGTCCTGCTCGCCGGTTTCGCCGCCGACGTTCTCGACGAGCGCCTCGACCTCGAGCGGGTCGCCCTGCTCGACCGGCGAGTTCGTCTCGGTGATCTCGACCGCGAACGCGGCGGGGTCAGTCTCCCCGAGGATCTCTCCTGCCGTCGGCGTCTCGGCGATCAGCGGCTCCTCGTACCCGAAGTGAGCAAGGTTGAACTGCCAGACCAGCCGTTCGTCCTCGTCCGCGGGCGTCCACTCGACGGTGAACTCGTCCTCGCCGGGCTCGAGCGCGTCGATCGGTTCCTCGTCGGTCGTCCCGTCGATGAACTCGCTGATTCCCGGCAGCGCGACGTCGTTCGGGTTCTCGGAACCGAACGTCACATCGATGACGGGCGCATCCGGATCGTCGTCGACGACGGTCGTCTCCTCGACGGTGATTGCGGGCTCCGCCGGCCGAACCTCCTCGTTGCACGCCTGCGCCTGCGGATTCGGATGGTCGATGCCGGCGAACGGAATCGCCTCCGGCGAGCTGATGCCGGAGATATAGGTGCCGAAGGTGCCGTACTCGGGCACGCCGACGGTGACGGTCTCGCCGTCGAACTCGTCTTCCGCGCCGACCTCAAAGACGATCGTTCCCGTGAACGGCGCTTCGGTGTCCTCGCCGATCCTGACGAAGTCCTCGATGATCGTGTTCCCGAACCCGCCGGCGGCGTAAAAGCCCGTGCTCGCGGCGATCCGCTCGCCCTCCTCGAACGTCCCCGTCACCTCGGCCCGCGTGCAGTTCGTGAACTCGACCTGGAACGACTCGTCGACCGTGTACTCGAGCAGTTCCGTTTCCAGCGTCCGATTCTCCTCGACGGCGACGAGCGACACCTCGAGCAGCGAACTCGATGCGAGCGGCGTCTCGAGGTCGATCGTTTCGTTCTCGATCGCCTCGCCGGCGTCGAACGGCCCCGCCTCCGCGAGTTGCGTCCCGTTCTCGTCGGCGACCGTCAGCGCGTAGTCGACCGACGCGTTGGCCGTCTCGATCGTCAGCGACTCGCCGTCGCCGGTCTGGTCGCTAACAGACAGGACGGCCTCGGGATCGATCGGCTCGTCGATCGTGAACTCGATTGTCTCGTTCGCGAGCGCCTCATCGTCGTCCGCCGCTCGAACCGAGACCGCGATGGGGCTATCCTCCGTGATCGGCGGCTCGAGTTCGAGTTCGAACGCCGAGACGGCGTCGCCCGCATCGATGGTGTCGCTGTCGACGCGCTCGCCGTTGTAGGTGGCGCTCACCAGATAGTCGACGGAGGCGTTCGCCTCGTCGACGAGCAGCGTCTCGCCGTCGCCGGTTTGGTCGCTCACCGAGAGGGACGCCTCGCGCTCGTCGGGAACGTCGGAGTCATCGACGGTAACGAACGCCGTATCGAGTACTGGCGCGCCGCCCTCGGTGACGTACGGCTCGTCGTCGCCGCCGGCTCGTTCGACGTAGCGGAACGTCTCGTCGCCGGTCGTATCATGGTGGACGGCCGCGGTGAGCGCCTGATCGGCCTCGAGCGGTTCCTCGAGTTCGATTGCGACGTTTTCGTGGTCACCGGGCTCGAGATATGATGAGACGCCGATCACGTCGTCGGGGTCGAGAGCCGCGGTCGTATCGTTGTAGATCGCGACGAAGCCGCCCTCCGAGAGGGACACCGCATCGATTTCGACGGTCTCGCCCGTCGTGTTCTGGTTCGAGAACGAGATCGCGGTGTTGCCCTCGAGTTCGTCGATCTCCTCGATACGCTGGGTGACCTCGATCTCAACGTACTGGACGAGCCGAGTCTCGTCGTCGATCCCTTGCTGGACGGCGTAACTCGTCGTCTCGGCTGCGGTTTCGGCGGTCAGCGTCTGAAGTTGCGTGAGGGAGATCCGCTGGGACTGGATCGCCCGTGCCGTCTCCTGGCTCGCGCTCGTGGCCGCCACCTGTAGCTGGGTGACGGTCGCCTCCTGGTATTGGGTCAGTGCTCCCTGCGCACTCCCCGCGGCGAGGCGCTGGACCTGCGTAACGGTGACGACCTGCGTCTGAATCACGGCCCCCTCGCCGGCACCGCGGGCGACGGCCTGAATTTGCTCGATCTCGACGACCTGGTACTGGATCGCCGACTCGACCGCCCCCTTCGACGCACCCGTCGCGGCGGCCTGGATCTGCGTGATCGACACCTCCTGGTGCTGGACGAGCACGCCCTGCGCACCGCCGTCAGCCGCCGCCTGAATCTGCTCGACGGTGGCCTCCTGCGACTGGGTGATCGCCCCCGTCGCCGCGCCGTGTGCGGCCTCTTCGATCTTCGCCGTCGACAGCCGCTGGACCTGCTCGACGCGGACCGACTGCACCTGCTTGATCGCACCCGCACCCGCACCCCGCGCTGCGGATTGGGTCTGCTCGACCGAGACAGTCTGTTGCTGGACGAGCGCGCCCGCAGCCGCCCCCTTCGCCGCCGTCTGGATCTCCTTGATCGTCGACTGCTGGCGCTGGTCGGCCTCGATCTGCTGGTCTTGCTCGAGCGCCGTCTCCGTGCTCCCCTCGAGCGTCCCCGCCGCAGCGCCCGCTGCCGCGTGCTGTGCGTGCTCGACCGGTATCGTCTGTCGCTGTTCGGCGGTGAGTCGCTGGTACTGTGCCAGCGCTCCATAGGCAGCCCCCCGTGCCGCCTCCTGAACCGTCGGCTGGTCGTCCACCTCGTGCTCGCCGGCCGAACTCGCGGCACCCGTCGCGGCTCCGTACGTTGCGACCTGGAGCTGTTCGACCGTCACGCGCTGTCCCTGGGCGATCGCCCCGTGTGTCGCGCCCCAGGTCGCACTCTGCAACTGACTCGCAGTCGCCGTCTGGTGCTGTGCGAGCGCGCCGTCCGTCGCCCCGGCAATGGCGGCCTGAATCTGCGTCGCGTTCACTCGCTGTTCCTGCATCAGCGTCCCATGTACCGCACCCGTTGTCGCCGCCTGTACCTGCTGTGCGTCGGCTTCCTGGTGCTGTGCGGCGGTTGCGTTGGCAGCGTCCATCGCAACCACGCGCTGGTCCTGTGTCACCTCGACGCCCTGGGCCTGTACGAGTTCAATCCCGCGATCGACACCCTCCTCGACGGCGGTTTCGAGCTCCTGAGTGAGGATGGCCTGGTCCGGTTGCGGGTGCGTTCCATCGGCGGTGACGCCGTCACGATCCGTCGCCGTCGAATCGACCGTCGCAAGCGGTGTCGGCGACGATTCCGCGCCGCCTCCGTCGCTAGCAACGCCGGGTGTCGAAGCGGAGGGCGAAGACGCGGGTGCGTCGCCGAACCCGGTGTTCGGCTCGTCGCTCCCGACGCCGGGACGGTCAGTTCCGAGCAGCGCGACTGCGGCCATGCTCGTGATCAGCAGACCCGCGACCGCGACGACTGTGACTGTTCGTGTGCGCGCCCGCGTCATCGCCGACCACCGCGACGCCGGCCGCCATCACTGTCGCATCCGCCATCCCGCCGTGACCGCTGCGAGTACCTGTCTCTCGAACGCGAACGCCGACAGGATACGCCCCGTCTCGCGCCTCGATCAGAGTACCGGTATCGCCGTCCCGCCGTGCGATTCTCCCGAGCCAAATGCCATGCAGTACCACCCCACATCGTTTTCCATCACCCGACCGAATCCGCGCATAAGCCCGCCGGTCGTTTCAGCAGCCGCGTTGACACAATCGCTTGTTACGCTATGGCAGAGACAAGCGAGATGCGACTCGCCGGCGGACAACGCGAGTTCAGCGGCGACTGGCAGCACTACGCAGCGACGGTGACGGTAACGGACTGCGACAGGAAGCGACCGCTTTCGAACCCGCGCTGTCTCGAAGCGGGCGAGAATGAGGCTATGAGTGGGTGTAAACCGGCTTCCGCTCCCGCCGATCGTCGCGGTCGGTCCCACCTCGAAAACCGAAGTTTTGATCACGGTTTACGAACGAGGCGGGGGCATGGAAACAGATCAGCGTGATGTTGAACTCGTCGGCGACGCCGTCGTGCATCGATTCGCTCGCGCGGCGTTGCTCGCGGCGCTTCTCGGTGCGGTTGCACCGGTTGCGATTCCGCTGCCGTTCTCGCCGGTTCCGATCACGCTGCAAGTTCTGTTCGTCTTCCTCGCCGGACTCGTTCTCGGACCGGTCTGGAGTGCGTTTTCAATGGTCCTCTATCTTACCGCCGGTGCCGTCGGAGTACCTGTCTTTGCCGGGTTTAACGCAGGCCTCGGCGTTCTGTTTGGCCAGAGCGGCGGCTACCTCTGGTCGTACCCGTTCGCGGCGGCGCTTATCGGGCTCTTCGTTCATCGCGGAACCGACCTTCGAGACCCGGCGAACGTCTCGCTGCCTGTCGTCGTCACCGCACTCGTTGCCGCAACGATTCTCATCTACGGGATGGGATCGGCGTACATGAGTCTGATACTGGAACTGAACGCCTGGGAGGCGATTACCGTCGGAGCACTGCCGTTCATCCCCGGTGAAATCGTAAAGATCGCCGCCGCGATCGCCATCGTCAGAAGCGGCCGCCTCTCGCCGACCCGAGTTCGATGATCGAGTTCAGATCCGTCACGTACGGCTTCGACGACGTGCCGGTCCTCGAGGACCTGTCGCTGACGATCGAAAACGGAGAGTTCGTCGTTCTCGTCGGCCCGAACGGCAGCGGGAAGACGACCCTGCTGCGCCACTGTAACGGACTGCTCACGCCCGACAGCGGCACCGTGCTGGTCGACGGCACGCCGGTCGAAGCGGACCTGATCGCCGCACGCTCGACCGTCGGCATGGTCTTTCAGCACCCGCGCGACCAGTTCGTCGCCGCGACCGTCGGCGCGGACGTGGCGTTCGGCCCGGAGAACCTTGGACTCGATCGCCCGGCAATCGACAGCCGCGTCACGGCCGCCCTCGAGGCGGTGAACATGGCCGACCGAGAGGACGACCGCATCGAAACCCTCTCGGGCGGCGAGCAGGCCCGCGTCGCCATCGCGGGCGCGCTCGCGATGAAACCATCGTACCTCGTCCTCGACGAACCCTTCACCGGACTCGATACGCCCGCCCGCCGCTCCGTTCGCTCGCGACTCGAATCGCTCTCCGACCGCGGGACAGGCGTTCTGCTGGCGACCCACGACCTGCGCGAGATTCGTGACCTCACAGACCGCGTGATCGGTATGCAGGACGGCCAGATCATCATCGACAAGCCACCCGAACAGGCACTCGACGACTGTGCTGAACTCGCGATCCTGTGATCCGTCACGTCCGTCCAGAGTATGCTCACCTACGTTCCCGACGATACGCTCGCCCACCGGCTCGATCCGCGGTCGAAGCTCGCCGTCCAGCTCGGATTCGCCGCGGCCGCACTGACACATACCGGTCCGCGTGCAACCCTCGTACTCACCGGGCTCGCGATCGGAATGCTGGCCGCTGCCGGCGTCTCACCGATCCGGGCGGTCATCGCCGCTCGCTACGCGCTCGTCATCCTGTCGCTGGCACCGCTGCTCGCTGCCGTTACGCTCGGTCCGCCATGGATCGATATCGACGCCGGACTCACCACCGCTCTCGCGAGCTATCGAGTGTTGCTCGTG
Source organism: Natrialba sp. PRR66 (assembly GCF_034808065.1). NCBI lineage: Archaea > Methanobacteriati > Methanobacteriota > Halobacteria > Halobacteriales > Natrialbaceae > Natrialba > Natrialba sp. PRR66. The sequence continues at coordinate 466,352 of NZ_JAXHGN010000002.1, forward strand.
CTCCTCGTCAGCACGGCTGCCGTCCGCTCGACGCGCGTCCGCGACTCTCGGGCTGCCATCCAGCGGACGATCCCCGGCCGTCCGGGCCACCTTCTCGGTATCGGCGTCGCGCTTCTCTTTCGATTCCTTCCCGTTCTTCGGGCGGACATCCAGACGATTCGAGACGCCATGGCCGCCCGACTCGGCACTCGGCGACGTGCCCACGAACGAGCCGAGATGATCGCACTGCTCGGACTCTCGCGCGCGTTCGATCGGGCCGACCGCCTCTCGCTCGCTCTTCGAGCGCGCTGTTTCGCCTGGGACCCAACGCTGCCCCCACTCTCGTTCTCTCGACTCGACGTACCCGCATTACTACTCGCGACGACACTGTTGTGCTCGACGCTACTGACAACGATTCCGTTGTAAGACGACCAGAAGGGGGAGCGGCGAGCGCACGGCGAAGTTCGCCGCGCTCGCAGGCCGCAAACCCAGCCGCGTGCTTGCTCACTGGATGGGGGGGATGGATTGACAAGCGGATGGGGGGATGCCTCCAGACGAACTCGCCTGGATGGGCATTCGATTATTATTGGTGATTACTAATAACTGTTTGGCAGACGGGCGTCTGACGATCCCGGGCCAGTGTCGAACGAATTGATTGGTCGGCTTGTGAATAGGACCGGATCTTTGTTTCCCGATATCTCTCCTGAACTCTTCAGCGCCGATTATGAACTCGACGCCTAAAAATCGGTTCTAAGTGCCCATCTAGCGGATATAGGACAGCAGAATAAGCGACAGAGACAGTAAGGGCTAGTGGTGTATTATACTCACAGACCAGTCACTGAGAAAGATTGTAAACAAGAAAGATTATTACAGATCCTCTAAAATTCCTGGCTACCTCTACCCGGAGGCTGAGTGAACGGCTGTGTTGAATCACTAGACGGCGTCGGGGAAGGTCAGTAAACCAAAGGAGTTGAAGCAGGGAGACTTCGGTGTCCATGACGAAAATCTCCCGCTTCACCGAGCGTTGTGTCTCGATTGCTCAAAGTGTTACGGGTGAACGAGGCGAATCCGCCGCCCCAAGCGGTGGCGGCGGATTCGCCGACTATGCCCTTGTTTCGCTGCATTGTCTCCGGATTTACCTCGACACATCCTATTGAATGACGATCGATCTGCTGAAGGAAATGCCGCAAATAACAGGGGAGATCGGCCTTGATACGGCCGATCTCCCCGCACCATCCACGCTGTGTAAGGCGTTTGATCGGATCGAAATGAGTGTCTGTCGAGTGCTGCTGCGCCAGTCGGCGCAGCTGCACGATCTCTCTAAGCACGCTGCGATCGATGCAACGTCTATGAACGAGATCGTGCTAGCCGCCATTACTGCCACCGAACGAATTATCGGGTTCAGGCGCTCAAAGTGACAAAACTCGTCGATACAGCGACGCAAGCTGTGTTCGACCTTCACTGCTCGACGACGTTAGAAGGCAGTGACGCTGACCTCTGTGAGCAGATCGCCCGTCGGAACGCGGGCGATCTGCGGTCTCTGGCCGCTGACAAGGGCTCTGACAAGCAACAACTCCGCGAACTCGACATTCGCCCGCTAATCAAACATCGGATCTTCGCACCATACGATCACGCTCACAATGCCCGCATTGACGAAGATCGGTACGCTCAGCGATCAATGACTGAAACCGTCAACTCAACCGTCAAGCGCTCGCACGGCGTAGCCGAGCGAGCGCGAACCTGGTTTCGAGAGTTCCGTGAAATTACGCTGATGTGTGTCGTCTACAACATCAACCGTGCCATCAAACAGTGAAACCCAACGCAGTATGGCGATTCAACAGAGCCCAGCACTCGAAGTGCGGGTCGAACGGACAAAACGGCCGTCCGAACGGAGAACTCTTGAACTATAGCACCAGAAGCAGCCACAACCATCAGGATAACAATACGATCTCAATACGTAGGTCAGTCCTCGGCCAGCTCGAGATCGACGAGCCGCTGCTCAGAAGTTGATTGGAAAAGCGCGCGGAGGCTGAAAACACTCAGTCCCTACCCGGGTGCCCCGGCCTCCAGCGCGCCAAGACAACACATTCCGCGATGGATGTGTGTGGGCGTCGATCGCCCGCATCTATGAGTTCTAACTGGCAACTCAAATATATTTCGATTAGTGAAAGTCAGAACTAGAAGACTTATTACGCATTATCCAAAATCCACCTGTTACCCCTATCCGGGAGCATATTCCAGATCTCCAATCGGCACGATCACGTTGGTCGTGGCGATCGGGCCGCTGGGATGGCTGCCTGGTCACACAACGAACACAATAACATGACAAAGGAAACCACTTTCAGCGAGAAGGGACGTGCGCTGTTCCTGACCGCAATGATGGTACTCTCCGTTGTCGCCATGACTGCATCCTTCGCGGGTGCAGCCGCGGCGACTAACGCCGGAGACTCTTCCGACGTGAATGCTGGAGAAACGACATTTGACCACGAGGATGCCCTCTGGCAAGGCCAGACGGGGTTCGTCGTAGACGGCGAGACAGTTGGTGACGACGGCACCAACGCCGTCACCTTCGACGACACGAACACTATCGAGCTCGAAGACGACGATGGGAACTGGCTCCGTGACCTTGACATCGAGCAGGGTGACGACAACCCATCAGAGATTAATGCGACCTACGTCTCCGTTGACACGGACAACCTCGAAACCGGTACGTACAACGTCACCGGATTCGACGGCGACGCGTACGTCAGCTTCGACATCCGTACGCACAGTGTCACTGGCGAGTTCGACGACGGGACGGTGACCAACGTCGCAAACTCCTCGAGCTCGGACACGACGCTCGAGATCGACTCGGCTCGGGGAGACCTGCAGACGAACGTGAGCGCGAGCGGTCTCGACGCTGACGATCTCGCAACCATCTTCACGGAGTACGACTCCGCGAATGAACTTCAAGACAACGAGCTAGAGAACGTTCCGTACATCGACACTGACGATGATTATATTGTTCTCGACGGTCGTGACGAGTTCCCCGCTGACTTCGGCGGCATTGACGCTGGTGACTACGAGTTCTCGATCGACGCCAGTGACACGACCGCCGAAGACACGGCGAACATCACTGTCACTGACGAGGAGATCTCCGCAGAGTTCGTCAACTCCGACGTTAACGTCGGCCAGGGCGACCTCGCTGAGATCCCGATCGAACTCGAGAACACCAACGATGCGTACCTGAAGGTTGGTGACATGGACAACAGCGGCTTCGAGTCGCTCGTCCACATCGAGGACAACTCTGACGACGGCTACGACCAGATCACCCTCAACTACAACACCTTCATCACCGGCCAGGGCGATGAGGCCGAAGCCTGGTCCGCTGAAGAAGAAGACGTTGAGGTCACGCCACTGAACGTCGAGGGCAACCTCAGTGAACCGCTCGCAGGGACTGAGTACGAACTCTCGCTCGGTACGGACGTCAACAGCGACAATGACGATATCCAGAGTGAAACGGGTACGGCCTTCCTCAACGTCGAGGACTACGAGGGCCCATCCGACATCACGACCTACACCGTTCCTGAAGACGACCTCGGTAGCCTGAACGACCTTGACGATCTCAACGAGACGGTTGTCACTGAGACCAGCGAGTTCGCACACCAGGACGGCGTCATCGTCGCCATCGAAGGCTACGGCCTCTCCGGCGCACTCGATGACGGTAACCTTGCAGACAGTATCAGTCTCCAGATCGAAGAAGAGGACATCCCGAACCAGGAGCCCAACCCGACGGACCTCTCTGAGTACGGTGACTTCCTCAATAGTGGAGACGACAACGAGTACGACGGTACGCTCTACTACAAGCTCAACCTCGCAGACTCGGAGCTCTACGATGAGGATGACCTCAGCGCTGGCTTCGATGTCACTGCACAGGCAAATGACAGTGCGTTCTTCCTCGAAGAGGACGAAGAAATCGACCTCGAGCACACGATCTCGATCGACGAGCGCTCGGTTGAGTGGGACGACTCCGCAGAGAGTGCACCTGCAATCGACGGCGCTGAACTGACTGGTGAAACCAACGTCGCACCTGGTACCGAACTGCGAACCCAGGCCCGCTCGGTTGGTAACTTCACGCACTCGCCCGACGCTGTTGTCGAAGAAGACGGTACCTTCACGGCAACCTACGACTTCGGCGACTACGAACCAGGAACTGAGTTCACGCTCCGCGTCATGGACCCAGCCAGCGACGCTGAACACGAGATCACGTCTGAACTCTACGACGCTGAAGAAGCAAACATCGAACTGAGCACCGACGCACCGAGTGAGGTTACTGTCGGTGAAGACGGAACGCTCGATGTGACCGTCAGCAACACTGGCGGCTCGGCCTCTGACGAGATCGAGATCGGCGTCGTGATCGGCGGCGAAAACACGCTCAACGAGAACATCACGCTCGACGCTGGTGAAGAATGGAGCAACAGCTTCGACTTCACCTCCGAAGAGACTGGTGACGTTGAGTGGAGCGTTGTGGCCGGTGACAACGAAGAAACTGGCACCACCACCTTCGTCGAAGAAGGCTCGGATGACGAATCCGACTCCGGTAGCGACTCCGGCTCCGATTCCGGTAGTGACTCCGGCTCGGACGACGGTGACTCCGGCTCCGACGATAGTGGCGGTGACGACTCCGACGGCGACGATGACGGAACGCCCGGCTTCGGTGTCGCTGTTGCCCTCGCCGCACTCCTCGGTGCTGCCATGCTGGCTCTGCGCAAGCAGAACTAAGCAGTAGCTAACTACCGGACGCAGTCCGGCCCTTGACGCACTTCGATTTTTCTTTCGAGCACTACACGAACCAGCGACAGCTGTAGCGCTCGCGAACAGAACTGAAAAGAGAATTAGACTTTTCCTCGTTCCGTGACGTACGATACCTGTTAAATAATCTGCAATACTCAAGCAGTATTTCACAAATGGTGGCGGTTCAGAGAAAGCATATCCGTTATTGTCAACCATGGACACCTATGGGGAAGTTCCCTACTATTCTGCTCTTTAGATAGCTCTATGTCGTCAATGGACCTTCACTGGATTTCAGAGGTCGTGTTTGGCTGTGTTGTGTTCGGAGGAGTAGACCGATATACTCACACCCATCGCTAGCACTAGGTGTTGCTATGACCGAAGTCTACGATCTTCTCACAACTGGACCTCAAACACAAGTCGACGTTAGCCGACTCAATTTCGAGGAGCGCCAAGACCTCTGCCGTATCGCGGTCACTCGCACAAGCAATGTTTCAAACATCGGTGAGTCCAGCGACTTTTCTACGATCTACTATCTTGATGGTGACGAACGTCAGGCAGCAGCGGTCTTCGTTGATGAAAACCGCGAACTCTTAGCAGATGTTGACTTCTCGAAAAAGAACATTCTCCAGACGAGCATGCCTGGGTCGGTATATGATTGGATTCTCCACGCACTTGGGAAGCGTGAACTGGAGAAATACGAAACAGTCGTCCTGGAGGAACGTCCAGACGAAACACGGTGGGTGATCGATCGCCAAAAGTACGACGAGTCCCCGAACCGACGCTACACAGTACGGGAACAGCATAGCGCGCGCAAATAACATATCTCTCACGGAGTTATACGACGAGTTTGAAGATGAGATCGTTCAATCGGCACTCACAAACCATAGCGTGGTCATGGGCGATACACGATACATTCTTGAGTATTTCCGTGTTTCTGACAGCTTTGAGTGTCGTCCTGCCACGATTGATGGTGAAATGGCACTCCGCAAAGACGGTACAAGTGATGGCACCTGTCAAGACGGGTGACGACTGATCAATATGAAAGCACGGGCGAGAAGAGGAACAGCACTCAGTCCCTACCCGGGTGCTGTCCTCCCCGCCTCGCGACTTCTACAAGACAACGGTCACATTCTGCGTAGATATGCAGCCTGTGATGTGGGTAACCCCACAGAATATCTTCAGCTACAGATTCACTAATATGTTGCGCCGCGTGGAAGTGAGAGCTATTGAGATTCCATTCCAAAATGAATCTATTGCTTTCTGTAACCCCCTGTCACACTAGAAGACTTATTACACAGTGTCTAAAATCGACCAGATACCCCTACACCGGGAGTCCATCTCAGGCCTCCAACATGTGGTCGTACCGACCGCGTGGTGGCCGCTGTGGTGGTCCGCCCCCGAATCGACATACAAACAAAAAACAGACAACACATGACACAAAACGAAATTTCAGTTCGCGAGAAGGGACGTGCGCTGTTCCTGACCGCAATGATGGTTCTCTCTGTCGTCGCCATGACTGCATCCTTCGCGGGTGCGGCAGCGGCGTACAACGTTGGAGACTCATCCGACGTTAACAGTGGAGAAGCGGAAATTAACAGCGGAGACGCTGTTTGGCAAGGACAGACCGCAATTATCACGGAATCGTCTCAGTCAGACGATAGTGGCGCAGTCTCTTTCGACGATGCCACTGTCGAACTTGAAGACGATAATGGTGACTGGCTTCGTGACCTCGACGTTGAAGATGGAGAGGTTGAGGTCAACACGGACAACCTCGAAACGGGTACGTACAACGTCACTGTCAATAACGCCGGAACGGCTGGCGATGACTACATCGTTACGTTCGAACTTCGTACGCACGGTGTCACTGGCGAGTTCGCTGACTCGACGGTGACTAACGTCGAAGGGTCCTCGAGTGCCATGACGGAACTCGAGATTGACTCGGACCGTGGTGACGTTCAGACGAACGTGAGTGCAAGTGGTCTCGATGCTGACGACCTCGCAAGCATCTTCTCTGACTACGACTCCGCGTCCGAACTGGAGGACGCGAACCCTGACAACAACATCGTCTACATCGATACTGACGATGACGAGATTGTTCTCGACGGCCGTGAGGCGTTCGAGGCTAACTTTAGCAACATCGAGGCTGGCGACTACGAGTTCTCGATCGAAACCAGTGACACGACCGCTGAAGACACGGCGAACATCACTGTCACTGACGAAGAGATCGCTGCAGACCTTGTCGAGTCTGACATTAATGTCGAACAGGGTGATCTCGCTGAAATCCCTGTTGAGCTCGAAAACACCAACGAAGCGTATCTGAAAGTTGGCGACGTGGACAGCAGCGGATTCGAGTCGCTCGTCCACATCGAGGACACGTCTGACGACGGTCTCGATCAGATTACCCTCAACTACAACACCTTCATCGCCGGCCAGGGCGACGAAGACGCGGCCTGGTCTGCTGAAGAAGATGACGTTGAGGTCACGTCTGAAAACGTTGAGGGCGAACTCAGCGAACCGCTTGCAGCTACCGAATACGAACTCTCGATCGGTACGGGCATCAACAGCGACGGAGACGATATCCAGAGTGAAACGGACACTGCGTTCCTCAACGTTGGAGAGTACGATGGTCCGTCTGATGTCACGACCCACACCGTGCCTGAAGACGACCTCGGTAGCCTGAGCGATCTTGACGACCTCAACGAAACGACGGTCACCGAGACCAACGAGTTCGCACACCAAGACGGCGTCATTGTCGCCATTGAGGACTACGGTCTCTCTGGCGCTCTTGATGATGGCGAGCTGGCAGACAGCATCAGTATCCAGATCGAAGAAGAGGACGTTCCGAACCAGGAACCCAACCCGACAGACCTCACCGAGTACGGTGAGTTCCTCAACAGTGGAGACGATGCTGAGTACGACGGCACACTGTACTTCGCACTCGACCTCGCGAACTCGGACCTCTACGATGAGAGCGACCTCGATGCTGGCTTCGACGTGACCGTCGAGGCTGACGACAGCGCGTTCTTCCTTGAAGAGGACGAAGAAATCGACCTCGAGCACACGATTTCGATCAGCGAGCGCTCGGTCGAGTGGGACGACTCCGCAGAGAGTGCACCCGCAATCGACGGCGCTGAACTGAGCGGTGAGACCAACGTCGCACCTGGTACCGAACTGAACACCCAGGCTCGCTCGGTTGGTAACTTCACGCAGTCGCCAGAGGCTGTTGTCGAAGAGGACGGCACCTTCACGGCAACCTACAACTTCGGTGACTACGAACCAGGAACTGAGTTCACGCTCCGCGTCATGGACCCTGCCAGCGACGCTGAACACGAAATCGACTCCGAACTCGTCGATGCTGAGGAACCAAACATCGAACTGGACACCGACGCTCCGAGTGAGGTTACTGTCGGTGAAAACGGGACGCTCGACGTGACCGTCAGCAACACTGGCGGCTCGGCCTCTGACGAGATCGAGGTCGGCGTTGTGATCGGCGGCGAAAACACGTTCAACGATAACATCACGCTCGACGCCGGTGAAGAATGGAGCAACAGCTTCGACTTCACCGCCGAAGAAGCCGGTGACGTTGAGTGGAGTGTTACTGCCGGTGACAACGAAGAAACTGGCACCACCACCTTCGCTGAGGAAGGCTCGGACGACGGTAACGAATCCGATTCCGGTAGCGACACCGGCTCGGACGACGAGTCCGACTCCGGTAGCGACTCCGGCTCGGACGACGGTGACTCCGGCTCGGACGATGGTGGCGAAGACGACGGCTCCGATGACGGAACGCCCGGCTTCGGTGTCGCTGTTGCCCTCGCCGCACTCCTCGGCGCTGCCATGCTGGCTCTGCGCAAGCAGAACTAAGCAGTAGCTAACTACCGGACGCAGTCCGGCCCTTGACGCACTTCGATTTTTCTTTCGAACGCTACACGACCCAGCGACAGCTGTAGCAGACGAATCGAATAGTAGAGTTCAACCTGACCCGCAATCGGCGAGCCCTGGCTCCGAATCTGCGATATTGCGTCTTCACGCGACGCTGATCGCCGAGTCACAATCGCGGTACTCCCGGCCACACCCATCAAATATATCATGTGTGGGGCAGAACATTGAAAAGATCGTATTTTGAATACTAGTCACTAACCATGGCCCTATCGGACTTTCTTTCTCAATACCAACATGCCGTGGACAAACATGGGGCTCTCTCGGGAAGTCGATTGACCGCGGAAAAAGCGGTAGAACGCGCGCTGGTCCAACTTGGAAAGCGGATAAACTACGGTGAACGCCCCCTTGAGAAGGAGTGGGATGTACTGATTATCCTTGATGCGTGTCGGGCCGATCTCTTCGCGGAATTTGCCCCACGGCATCCAGTTTATGACGAGTTCGAAACGACAACGTCGATTTATTCCTGTGCAAGTACGAGTTCAGAATGGTTTAGAAAGGCCTTCGGGAGCGCCAACGACCCGGAACTGAGCAAGATCCACTATCTCTCTGCAAACTTATTTTCCGATTGCGTCGATCCGAATCGCTTTCACGAGATGACCGAACTCTGGCGTTTCGTTGCGGAAGACGAGAAACACTGCGACCCAGCGGAAGTGACCGCTGAGGCTCTTCGAGCGAACCGAGAAAGCGATGCAGAGCGGTTAGTCATCCACTATATTCCCCCGCACGCCCCGTTCTTACATTGTCCGGAGAAATACGAACTCGAGAACCCCGTTTGGGGAGGTGACTCACACCAGGTTTGGTTGGGGCTCCAATCCGGCGAATTTGACAGAGCGGAAGTCTGGGACGATTATGGACAGAATCTCATAACCGTCCTTGATGAAGTAGACACACTCCTTACGCATCTGTCCGGAACGATCGCCATCACCGCTGATCACGCAAATGGACTCGGCGAACTCGGTGTCTATGGACACCCCGGATATTCTCCGGTTCCCGCTGTCAAACGAGTTCCGTGGGTGACCGCCGTGGGACAGGGGCAGTCATATTCTGTGAGTGACTTAGATGCACTAATGGACCGAAATGAGGGTTCTAATACCGAGGAGCAGCTCGAAGCGCTTGGATATCTGTAAGCCTTCGGAGGACGTGGCTTAGAGACTCGATATCCGATTGGACGCAGTTGCACTACTGTGGCTCTTCGAACTCGATTTTTCCAGTGGCATTCTGCCCATTCCCTTCGGAGGGTACCGTGTTCAAACATCTTCGTCGGTACACGACCTCTTTTTTGAACACGACAGAATAGCGGCTCTGTCCGTATAATACGATAATTCGAGAAGACAAGCCGGTGGAGGGATTTGAACCCTCGACCTAATCCTTACGAAGGATTCGCTCTGCCAGTCTGAGCTACACCGGCGCTCGCAGTGTCACAGCCCTTGCCTCGTGTACCGATGCAAGGTCCGTTTATTCGTAGGAGCGAAAGCAGCCATAAGGATTGCGAATTATCGCTGTCGTGCGAATTAGTTACGTGGCACGGCCGGTCGTTCGAGTCGTACGTCCAGACAGACGTTGAGTTCGTGTGGCGCGTAGGATCGAACGACGTGTCGCGTTTCGACAGTGACCTCGTACGTCGGTTCGGCAGCGCCACGAATGACGCGTTCTCCGGGTCCAAACGGATCGTCTTCGTGCTGAATATCGTAGTAATGAATCACGCAGTCGTCGCCGGCGATCGCGACCGCGGCGTCGATGAACTCGTCGGCGCTGTGCGGGAGGTTCATCACGATACGATCGGCCCAGTCTTCGTAGTCGCTTGCAGTAGCGCGGACATCGTCACAGAGTGCTGTCACGCGATCCCCCACCCCGTTTCGGCGTGCGTTCTCCTGCAAGTATTCGATTGCGTCGGGATTGATATCGACGCCGACACACTCCGCACCGCGTTTCGCGAACGGGACGACAAACGGGCCGACGCCGGCGAACATGTCGAACGCTCGCTCACCTGCTGTGACCTGTTCGGCGACGCGGTGGCGTTCCGTCGCGAGCCGCGGGGAGAAGTAGACCTCGGCGAGATCCAGGCGGAACTCCGACCCGTATTCGCGGTGGACCACTTCGGTGTCCTCGCCGGCGAGGCGGTCCCAGTCGCGAACGCGGGTTTCGCCTTTGACCTTCGAGGCCTTGTTCAGCACCGTTTCGACGGGAAGGTCGGACTGAAAAAGCGCATCGGAGATTTCCCGTGCGCGGTCGTCGTCATCCTCGTCCAGGAGGACCGCCTTCCCGAGGCGCTCGTAGGAGGGATCGAATCCAAGCACGTCGGCGGGTGTCGTCTGTGTCTCGCGTTCGTCGACTGCGCGCGTGACGAGTTCGAACTCGTCGGAGACGGCGGCAGGGTCGATAACGGGGACGTAGAGTGAGCCGTCATCGACGGTAATCTCGTAATCGTCGGCGATCAGATCCGCGTCCGCGAGTTCGCGACGCGTGGCTTCGCCGTCCTCGAGCGGGACGCGGACGCACGGCACTTCCATAGGTGTAGTCGCCGACGGGTCGCCGTAACGCTGACGTTTCCGGTCCACGAGAGTCGCGTATGGGCGTTCGAATGCGATTGACGGCTGTTGACACGGTCTACGAAGAGCGGTCGTGGTTGTTTACGGTTCGTGACCAACACGGCGAGAAGGAGGAGGTAATTCTCGTGCCCTGTACTGATACTGTAGCTGGTAGCCGCGATGATGGGAGAAGTGATGACGGTGGAAGTGGTGGCGGTGGAAGTAAGGCCGCTGGAAGTACTGGGAGTACTGGCGAGACGACGAGTTCCGAGGGCGACGGAGGCGGGACTGCTGCTGGCGCTGGCAATGGCACTGCCGTCGAAGCCTGGGTCAATCAGTGTACCCACGAGTTCCAACGACTCGATCGGGGAATGGGGGCGGCGATGCGGGATGGACAGATCATCTGTCCGAAACACGGCTCGATGTTCGATGCGTGCTCGGGGTACTGTGATAACGGGGAGGCCGCCGACACGACGTTGCCGTCGGTCGAGGTGGCCGTCGACGGCGGCGACGTGTACTTGACTGACGATGAGGTGACGTTTCTCCATCAGGGTGGGATCGACGAGGGGGACGACGGAGATGGTGGTCCCTCGTCTACCTCACACCTGTCGCTGTGAGCGCACGCGAGCCGCCGGCAACGCGACGCGAGGGGCGCGACAAATCCGGCACCTGAAGTACCGTGGCGGCCCAGTAGCTGGTATGCTCACCTTCATCGGACTCGGACTCTACGACGAGCGGTCGATCACCGTCGAGGGACGGGACGCCTTGCGGGATGCGGACCGCGTCTACGCCGAGTTCTACACCAGCAAGTTACTCGGGACGACTGTCTCGTCACTCGAAGCGGCCCACGACATCGACATCGAGGTCCGCGACCGCGCCGGCGTCGAACAACACCCCGAAGACATCCTCGAGACGGCTGAGAGCGAAGACGTAGCCTTTCTGACGGCCGGCGATACGATGATTTCGACGACACACGTCGATCTCCGCTTGCGGGCTCACGACCGCGGCATCGAAACCCGAGTCATCCACGGCGTAACGGCACAGACAGCCACGAGTTCACTGACGGGACTCCAGAACTACCGGTTCGGACCGGCGACGACGCTGCCGTTTCCCTACGCCCACGGAGCCGACGGCTTGCCGGCGAGCGTGACGGAGACGATCGACGAGAACCGCGCGGACGGGCTTCATACGGTCGTCTATCTCGATATCAAGGTCGGACACAGTCCACCCAACAGTCAGAATCCTGTAGGTTCTGACGACAAAGCGGATCGAGACGACGAAGACGAGGAATTCATGACCGCCGATGTCGGCGCTGACCTGCTCGCAGCGGTGTATCCCGAACTCGTCGGCGTCGTCGTCGCCCGTGCGGGGAGTCCGGACCCGCTCGTCGAGGCCGGGACGATGTCCGAGTTGGCCGACCGCGAGTTCGGCGAGCCGTTGCATCTGCTCGTGATCCCCGGTGAGTGTCATTTACTCGAAGCCGATGCGCTCGTCGAGCTTGCAGGTGCTGCGCGGAACGCTCTCGACGTTGTGTAACGTCCGAGGGAAGCCGTTCGGAACCGAGCAGGTGCGTACAGTGTGTCTTGTGTCTTCGATCGAGAGACGATCGAGAGACGATCGAATGACTATTCAGTCAGCCACCCCAAGAGCGGGTCGAAATGGGCTCCGATGTAACGGCGCTGCTCGAGGAGCTGACGCTTGCAGAGAAAATCCGGCTCGTCCACGGGGCGGCTGACCCGGATGGGACCGCAACCGGCTACGTTCCCGGGAACGACCGGCTCGGGATACCGCCGGTAACAGTGGTCGATGGTCCGCTCGGGGTGCGCGCGATGGGTGAGCGCGCGACCGCGTTTCCGGCCTCGATCGCACTCGCAGCGTCGTGGGATCCCGAACTCGCCCGCGAGTTCGGAACGGCGGTCGGACGCGAGACCGCAGCGCACGACCAGGACGTGTTGCTCGGACCGGGTGTCAACATTATTCGGACGCCGGCCGGCGGGCGGAATTTCGAGTACTACAGCGAAGACCCACAGCTCAGTGCCCGGATGGGCGTCGGAACTATCGAGGGGATCCAGTCGGCGGGCGTTTCGGCCACGGTCAAACACTACGTGGCGAACAACCAGGAGACGAATCGGTACGAAGTCAGCGCCGACGTCAGCGAGCGCGCGTTGCGAGAGCTGTACCTGCCCGCGTTCCGCGCGGCGGTCGAGGAGGGTGACGTTGATGCGGTAATGACGGCGTACAACCGCGTCAACGGTATTCATATGAGCGACCACGAGCGCCTGCTCTCCGACGTGCTGAAAGGCGAGTGGGACTTCGACGGGCTGGTCGTCTCGGACTGGTGGGGAACGCGAAGCACGGTCGACGCAGCGCGGGCCGGACTCGACCTCGAGATGCCAGGCGTCGAATTGACGGAGTATCTGCCGGAACTGGATGCGGACGGCTTCGACGATGATCCCAGCCCTCCAAACGGGACCAGTAGCGACTTCCCGCCGATTCCCGACGTTCCGGCCTACTTCGGCGAGCCGCTTCGCGAGGCGATCGAGTCCGGTGAGATCGACGAATCGATCCTCGACGAGAAGGTCTCGCGATTGCTCTCGATGCTGGAATCGACCGGCCGCCAGAATGTCGCCGAGTTCGAGACCGGTTCCCCCTCCGATGACAGCACAGGTGAACTCGATACGCCGGCACACCGCGAGCTAGCCCGGGATATCGCGATCGCGGGAACCGTACTGCTGACGAACGACGGCGTGCTTCCTCTCTCGGAATCCGACTCGGTCGCCGTGATCGGACCGAACGCCGACGCCGCCAAACTGGGCGGCGGGGGCTCCTCGGAGGTCTCGCCGTTCACGGAGACCGCCCCGCTCGCGGGGATCGAATCGCGGGCCGCCGACGCATCGTTCGAACGCGGCGTAAACCCGATCGCGGAGTCGTCGTTCTTCGCCGATTCCGAGTCGGCGGACGCGAATGGAAGTGCAAGTACAGGGGAGACGAGCATCGACGACGCGGTGTCGGCCGCCGCGTCCGCCGACTGCGCGGTCGTCGTCGCACAGGACGACGCGACGGAGTTTACGGACCGAGACTCGATCGAACTCCCCGGCCGACAGAACGAGTTAATCGACGCCGTCGCCGCAGCCGCCGAGCGGACGGTCGTCGTCCTCCGGACCAGCGGGCCAGTCGAACTCCCGTGGCTCGACGCCGTCGACGCCGTCCTCGAAACGTGGTATCCGGGCCAGGCGGACGGCGAGGCCCTCGCAGCGGTCCTCTTCGGTGATGCCGATCCCGGCGGTCGCCTCCCCGTAACGTTCGGCCGTTCGGCTACGGACTATCCGACGGCCGACGAGACGGCATTCCCCGGAACGGACGACATTGCCCAGTACGAGGAAGGCGTCTTCGTCGGCTACCGGTACTTCGACGACCGCGACATCGAGCCGCTGTTCCCGTTCGGCCACGGCCAATCGTACGCGACGTTCGAATACGATGACGTGACCGTCAGCGAAACCGATGACGGGTGTGACGTGACCGTCGACCTCCGAAACGTCGGCACCCGCGCCGGAAAAGCGGTCGTCCAGGTATACGTCGGCAAATCGGCCGCGCCGGTTCCGACGCCCGAGCGAGAACTGGCCGGATTCGAGTCAGTTGAACTCGGGGCGGGCGACTCGGCGACGGTAACCATCTCGCTCGCTCGCGAGGACTTCGCGTACTACGACGAGGATAGCGGGTGGACCGTTCCTGATGGATCGAACACCGTCCACGTCGGCCGATCGTCGCGGGATATCCAGACAACGGTCGACGTAGACACTCGATAGTCTTCCGCGGCCGCAAATCGAACCGGACGACCACAATGCGGTCTGCCGGCCTACAATCGCTCGATAATCGCGTTCGTCACGTCCCCAGTCGAGGCGTCGCCGCCCAGGTCGGGCGTTCGCGGCCCTTCCGCGAGCGTCGCCTCAACTGCCGCGTGGACCGCGTCGGCTTCCTCGTCGTAGTCGAGGTATTCGAGAAGCATCGCAGCTGAGATGATCGTCGCAGCCGGGTTCGCAACCCCTTCGCCGGCGATGTCGGGCGCGGTTCCGTGGACCGGTTCGAACAGCGCGCGCTGTTCGCCGATGTTCGCGCTCGGAAGAAGTCCGAGACCGCCGACGAGTCCGGCGGCGAGATCCGAGAGTACGTCGCCCGCGAGGTTCGGACACGCGACGACATCGAACTGCGTCGGATCGAGACAGACCCGTGTCGCGAAGGCGTCCATCAATACCTCGTCGGTTGCAACGCCGTGCTCCTCGGCGACCGCGGCAACCGTATCTCGAAAGAGACCGTCCGTCTCGCGCATGACGTTTGCCTTGTGCGCGATGGTGAAGCCGTCGGCGTCGACGTACTCGCAGGCGAACTCCGCGAGTTTCCGCGAGGCCGACTGCGTCGTCACGCGGGTCAGCGTCGCCACGTCCTCGGTCAGTCGATCCTCGTGACCCGCGTAGACGCCCTCCGTGTTCTCCCGCAGAAAGACCAGATCCGTCTCGGGACGAACCGCATCGACTCCCGGATAGGCCTTCGCGGGACGAACGTTAACGAACGAGTCGACCGCCTCGCGCAGCGGAAGGATCACGTCCGCCGCCGTCTCGCCGGCCGCACCGAACAACGTCGCATCAGCCGATGCCGCGAGTTCATACGTTTCCTCGGGCAGCGCCTCGCCTGTCTTTTCTGCGACCGCGTCGCCGGCCTCGGCTTCAGTGAAACTGAACTCGGGGTCGAGCGACTCCAACACCTCGACCGCGGCGGGGGTGACTTCCTGTCCGATTCCGTCGCCGGGGATGACGGCGATCTCGTGAGTCATGTCGACATCTCTCTGGAGCGACGAAAAGAGGGTATCGATACCGTCACACATCGCGAGTCACCACGGCGTCAACACGCGTACTCGATCCGCTCCTGTCGGTCCGGTTCGCCCGTCGGCCCGTCCGGGCCGACGGGTTGCTCGACGTGTGAAATCGTCACCCTGTCGACGGCCCGATCGACGTGCGCGCAGCTGAACTCGGCCGCGGGTTCGTAGTACGTGTCGTCGGCGTATCGAACGTCCGTGCTGTATCGCATCCAGAGCGTCGAGGGGTAGGCCGTCGTACCGTCGGGCGGTCGATCCAGGCGAACGCCGTCGTGCCTCCGGGGGAATACACCGATAGTCTCGCCCGACTCGAGCGTCGCTTCGACGGTATACCAGCTGTACGCGTCCGGCGGGTTCGGCGCAAAGAACGACCAACTCCCGATCTCCCCGTCGGTCTCACCGTTCTGATCGAGCGAGTCGGGAAGGGGGATTCCCACGCCGAGGGCGGCAATCTGCCAAATCAGTGATGAGACAAGGAAACAGGCGACGAGGACGGTACCGCCTGCGTGGACACAGCGACGGACGGTGACACCCTCGGATGGAGAGGTGCGACGATGGGACTCGCTGGGGTCGTCGTCGGGCCCGCCACCATCGCCGATCGGCAGACCAGCCCCCGCCCGCTGACCGAGTTCAGTTGCCGCGAGGACCCGCTCGAGTCGGTCCCAGCAGGACGGTGGCAGGAACAAGAGCAGGCCGGCGATCATGACGAACGGGAAGACGCCGAGTCGCATCGTCACGGCCATGCCGAGGTGCGCCGTGACGAAGCCGGCGACCAGCGCGGTTCGCGCTCGACCGGTGAGAACGAGCAGCAGGACCGACCCCGAGAGGAGCGCGGTCCAGCCCCAGTTGACGGCGGTGAGGAGCGCGGCGAACGCCGACAGCGCGGAGCCAAGCGGCGTCAGGTACTGTTCGAGGTGGAAGATTTGCCGTACCGCAACGCCGTTTGTCCAGGGGTCGCTCTGGAACTTACGAACCGCGTTCGTTCCGTAGATACAGACGAAGTGCACGAGAATTGCGGCGGCAGCGAGCGAGCCGACGCGCGTGCCGGTGGCACCGTTCGCTTCGGGCCGACGCGACCGCCGGCGAGCGTCGAGCGACCAGCGCGTCCCGAGCGGAAGAAAGAGCCCGAACACGAGAAACGTCAGGAGGATCGTATCACCGCCGTTCACCACGAGCGGGTTCCGCGCGAGCAGCGACGCGAAGAGGACGAGCGATCCAGTTACCGCGAGTCTGGTCCGATAGCCGACGAGCAGCAGCGCCGCGAACACGCCGGCAACCGCGAACAGGAGGCCCTGGAACCACGGGGATCCCAACAGAGCATGCAGCGACCACGCCTCGAAGGCGGGATACGTCTCTGCGAGCGTCGATCGCGGAAATACCCCGGAATCGCTATAGAACGTGACGAGTCCCGGCAATCGCAACGCGAGCAAATCCACGAGCAGCAACATACCGAGTGCGATCCGAAAGACAGCGAGCGCTCGCACGTCGATCCCCAGTCGCGACTCGACGAACTCGTAACGCGGATCGCCGTCGGCGGTCCGCCTTCTGGAATGGGGACCTGCGTCAGATCGAGAGGGCATGGAGATCGATTAGTAAGCGATCCCGACTCTTAATCGATCCTATAAGTGTCTTGTCTTCAACGAGACGCTGCAACCGCGAGTTCTGAACTCGGTCGCACGCGATACGGTCTCGAGTTCAGGAGCGCAAACGGAACGGGAAAGATTCTCAGTCGACTGAATAGTGAGGAATGAGCGAAAGGCGGGTGCGTTGGGTCGTCAGTCGGCACTAGAACCGGCCGCGTCACCGACGTAGGGAAGGTCCCGTGCGGTTTCGCCAACGGCACCGGCGTTCGACTTCATCAGCGCTGTCGTGTCCCAGACGCCGTCGACGAGGGCCTTGCGCTGGGCGTCGTCGACGGTCACGTCGATCGTCTGCTCGTCGTAGGTGACTGTCTCGTCCTCGATGTCGATGTTGATCTCTCCATCGGGGTTTTCGTCGACCCAGTCCTGCAGGTCCTGGATCGTCTCGCTGTCGGCGGTGACGGTTGGAATGCCAAGCGCCAGGCAGTTGCCCGCGAAGATTTCGGCGAAGCTCTCGCCGATGATCGCGTCGATCCCCCAGCGCATCAGCGCCTGGGGGGCGTGCTCGCGCGAGGAGCCGCATCCGAAGTTCGAGTTCACGACCATCACGGACGAGTCCTGGAACCGGTCCTCGTTGAACGGGTGGTCTTTGAGGTCGTCATCCTCGGTAAATCGCTTGTCGAAGAACGCGAACTCGCCGAGGCCGTCGAAGGTGACGACCTTCATGAATCGTGCGGGAATGATCTGGTCGGTGTCGATGTCGTTGCCGCGGATCGGCAGCCCGGACCCGGACGCGGAATCGACTTCGGGGATTTCGATCGCATCAGCGTCGGTCATACCGTCGTCACCTCCTTCAGATCGCGGACGTCAGTTACCTCGCCGGTGATCGCCGCGGCGGCGACCATCCGCGGGTTCATCAGGACCGTGCGGCCGTCCTTCGACCCCTGGCGGCCGACGAAGTTCCGGTTCGAGGAGGAAGCACAGGCCTCGTCGCCCTCGAGTTGATCTTCGTTCATGCCCAGACACATCGAACAGCCGGCGTTTCGCCACTCGAAGCCGGCGTCCTCGAAGGTGTCTTTCAGCCCTTCTTCCTCGGCGGCCTCCTGGACGCGCTGGCTGCCGGGGACGACCATCGCGCGGACGTCGTCTGCGACCTCGTGGCCCTCCACGATCCGTGCCGCGCGGCGGAGGTCGGGCAAGCGGGCGTTCGTACAGGAGCCGAGGAAGGCCACGTCGATCTCGTAGCCGTCCATCGTCTCGCCGGGCTCGACGCGCATGTGTTCCTGTGCGCGCCGGGCCGTATCCTGCTTGTCCGCGGGGAGCGCCTCGGCCTCCGGAATCGGGTCGGTGATACCGATTCCCTGGCCCGGCGTCGTCCCCCAGGTGACGACCGGCTCGAGTTCGTCGGCGTCGATACGGACGATGTCATCGTATTCGGCGTCCTCGTCGGACCGGATCGACTCCCAGTAGGGTTTGAGTGCCTCGAACTCGTCGGGGTTCTCCTGGAAGTAGTCCGTCTCTTTGAGCCACTCGTAGGTGGTCTCGTCAGGGTTGACGTAGCCTGCGCGAGCGCCGCCCTCGATGGACATGTTACAGATGGACATCCGCCCTTCCATGCCGAGACTTTCGATGGCCTCGCCGGCGTACTCGTAGACGTAGCCGACGCCGCCCTCGGTTCCGAGGCGGCTGATGATCTCCAGGATCACGTCCTTGGCCTCGACGCCGTCGCCGAGTTCGCCGTCGACCTGGATCTTGCGGACCTTCTGTTTCTCCATGGCGACGGTGCCCGTCGCGAGCACGTCGCGGATCTGGGAGGTCCCGATACCGAACGCCAGCGCGCCGAACGCGCCGTGGGTGGAGGTATGGGAGTCGCCACAGACGATGGTCTTACCGGGCTGGGTGAGTCCCTGCTCCGGTCCGATGACGTGGACGATGCCCTGGTCGCCCGTCGTCGGATCCGAAAAGTCGATGCCGGCTTCGCGGACGTTTGTCTCGAGTTCGCTCATCATCTCCTCGGCCGCGTCCTCCTCGTAGGGGCGGGACTGGTCGGCCGTAGGGACGATGTGATCGACGGTCGCGTGGGTGAGGTCGGGGTAGGCGACCTCGAGGTCGCGCTCGCGGAGCATGCCGAAGGCCTGCGGGCTGGTAACCTCGTGGATGAGGTGCAGGCCGACGAACAGTTGGTCCTGCCCGGTCGGCAGCGTCGTTACCTTGTGGCGGTCCCAGACCTTGTCGTACAGCGTGCGATCGCTCATGTATCGTCTACGACCCCGTCAGCGTCTGTCGCGTCTGCATCCGCATCTGCTCGACCGCGTTCGAAGACTCGGTTCGCGTCGTCGCTGTCGTTGGGCGGCGTATGGGAAACGTCTCGCATCGTCTCGGTGGAATCGCTTGCGGAGCCGCGTCGGCTGTGCGATTCCGGATCGGTCGCGGCCGGCTGCCGTCCGGAAGACCCACGGTCTTCCGACAATCGCGAACCGCTGGTTCGCTCACCGCCGTCGGCCGCGACGATCGGCCCGCGGTTGAACAGGCGGCCGGCCGTTTCCCCGGTGTAGGGGTTCGTGTGGCTGACCTCGCCCATCGCTTTGGTGTCCGCTCGATTCCGCTCTCGGTTCCGTTTCCGCTTCGGGGTGGCAGTCGTCTCGGATTCTGTCGTAGTCATCGGTTTGCAAATGCGTTCACGTCTCAGTCGTCCGCCGGTGCTTCCGCCGCTTCGGCGGACTCGTTGTCGTTCGACTCTTCCGCGTCGGCCCAGGCGAACAGGTCGCGCAGCCGTTCGCCGACCGCCTCGATCTCGTGGTTCTTCTCGGCCTGGCGAAGCTGCGTGTAGCTCGGACGCCCGGACTGGTTCTCGAGGATCCACTCGCGGGTGAACTCGCCGTTCTGGATCTCTTCCAGCGTCTCTTCCATGTTTTCACGGACGGTCTCGTCGACGATCCGGTCGCCGCGGGAGAGGCCGCCGTACTCGGCGGTGTCGGAGACGGAATCCCACATCTCGGCGTGGCCGCCTTCATACATCAGATCGACGATCAGTTTGAGTTCGTTCAGGCACTCGAAGTAGGCGATTTCGGGCGAGTAGCCCGCGTCGACGAGCGTCTCGTAGCCGTGTTTGACGAGCGAGGTGACGCCGCCACAGAGGACGGCCTGTTCGCCGAAGAGGTCGGATTCGACTTCTTCCCGGAAGGTCGTCTCGATGACGCCGGCGCGGGTACAGCCGATTCCCTTCGCGTACGCGAGCGCGCGCTCCTGTGCGTCGCCGCTCTCGTCCTGGTAAATCGCGAGCAGGCCGGGGGTCCCCTCGTCGTTCTCGTAGTTCCGGCGGACGAGGTGGCCCGGACTCTTCGGGGCGACCATCGTCACATCGACGCCTTCCGGCGGCTGGATCTGGTTGTAGTGGATGTTCAGCCCGTGGGCGAACTGGAGCGTATCGCCTTCCTCCAGGTTCGGTTCGATGGCGTTCTCGTAGACCGCCGGCTGGACGGTGTCCGGCACGAGGACGGAGACGTAGGATGCCTGGGAGACGGCATCTGCCGGCGTCGTGACCGTGAGCCCGTCCGCTTCGGCGGCGGAGCGCGAAGACGAGTTCTCTCGGAGACCGACGACCACGTCGACCCCGCTTTCGTGGAGGTTCAGCGCGTGGGCGTGGCCCTGGCTGCCGTAGCCGAGCACGGCCACGGTGTCGTCGTCGAGCGTCGATACGTCTGCGTCGTCGTCGTAGTAGATGTCGGTGGTGAATTCGTCAGTCATCGTCTGCTGGTGCGTATTGGTTCTGCGGTTGGCTCGCCTCGGTGGCGGTCGATTCGGTCGTGCTCGCGGGCGCGGCGGTGCTCTGAATGCCGCGGGCGAGCGCCGTGGTGCCGGTGCGGTCGATCTCGCGGATGCCGAACTGCTCGAAGGTCTCGATCGCGGCATCGATCTTCTGGCGCGAGCCGGTGATCTCGATCGTCGCCGTTTCGGGACAGGAGTCGACGGTCTTGCCGTCGTACATGTCCGCGACGGCCGACACCTGGGCCGGCTCGTCGGCGTCGATCTTCACGAGCGCGAGTTCGCGTCGCATCGCGTCGGATTCGAGTTCGCGAACGGAGATGACTGGCACGAGTTTGCGCAGTTGTTTCTTGATCTGGTCGATGCCGGGGTCTGGCTCCTCGACGACCAGCGTGATCCGCGCGCGGTCTTCGTCGGTCGTCGGCCCGACGGTCAGGCTCTCGATGTTGAACTGCCGTCTCGAGAACAGTCCCGAGACGTCCGAGAGCACGCCGGGTTCGTGTTCGACCAGGGTCGAGATGACGGTGCGACGAGGCTCGTGCGTGGCCTCGACCGCGGGGTCGATCCGGATCCCCTGCTCGTTGCGCCGGCCCGTCGGGGTCGGGCGCTCTTCGGGGGCCGGACCGTCCAGCCCGCGGCGTCGGTCTCCGTTTCCGTCAGTCATAGCTGGTCCTCCGCCAGCGCGAACTGGCCGTTGTCCCCGCCGCTTGGCACCATCGGATAGACGTTCGCCTGCGGATCGATGTGCACGTCGATCACGGAGGGCCCGTCTTCGGACAGCGCCGCGGCGATCGTGTCCGCGACCTCGTCGTACGTATCGATCCGGAAGCCCGTCGCGCCGAAGGCTTCGGCGATCGTGTCGAACTCGGGCGTCCAGCCGTACTCCGAGGCCGAGTGGCGGCCCTCGAAGAAGGCGTCCTGCCACTGGCGGACCATGCCGATGTACTCGTTGTTGAGCACGGCGACGGTGATGTCCAAGTTCTCGCGGACGGCCACGGACAGCCCCTGTAGGGTCATCAGGAACGAGCCGTCGCCGTCGATGCAGACGACCTCCTGATCGTCGTCGGCCGCCAGGCGCGCGCCGATGGCGGCGGGTAATCCGTAGCCCATCGCGCCGAGCCCGTGACTCGAGACCCACGTCCGGGGCTCGGTGAACGTCCAGTACTGGCAGGCCCACATCTGGTGCTGGCCGACGCCGGTCGTGACGACCGCGCGATCGCTCGTGGCCTCGTCCAAGGCTTCGACGACGAACTCGGGGCGAACCGGCTCGTCTTCGGGGATCTTCGACGAAGTCGACGGTTCGTCAGCGCTCTGCTCTGACGGAACGTCGTAGGCCATCGAGTAATCGGACTTCCACTGCTGGCACTGGGCGCGCCACTTCGTCGCCTGCGGGGAGTTCTCGACGGCGTGGGCCAGCTGGGAAACGACGGTGTCGGCGTCGCCGACCAGCGGATAGTCCGCGTGGATGTTCTTCGAGATCTCCGCGGGATCAATGTCGACGTGGATGATCTCCGCGTCCGGTGCGAACGTCTCGATACCGCCCGTGAGGCGGTCGTCGAAGCGCGTCCCGACGGCGACCATCGTATCGCAGTGGGTGATCGCCATGTTGGCGTAGCCGGTGCCGTGCATGCCCGCCATCTCCATCGCGAGTTCGTGATCCTCGGGGAACGCGCCGATGGCCGGCATCGTCGTGACGACCGGAATCTCGTGTTCGATCGCGAACTCGCGGCAGGTCTCGCTTGCCTCGCCCTTGATGACGCCGCCGCCGAGCAGCATGACGGGTCGGTTTGCGGTCTCGATTTGCTCGGCCGCAGCCGCGACGATCTCCGGATCGGCCTCCTCGGTGAACTCGTAGGTATCGGGCGTTTCCGGAGCGTCTGGCTCGGCGTCCGTCTCGGCGTTCGTCACGTCCTTCGGCAGGTCGACCAACGTCGGGCCGGGTCGTCCCTCGCGGGCGAGTGCGAAGGCTTCGCTGACGTCGGTGCCGACGCCGTCCGGATCGGCGGCGAACGTGTTGTCCTTCGTGACCGGCGTCGTGACGCCCGTCGTGTCCGTCTCCTGGAAGGCGTCGTTGCCGACGAGTTCGGTCGGCACCTGGCCGGTCAGCGCGAGCATCGGGTCCGAATCCATATCGGCGTCCGCGATGCCGGTGACGAGGTTTGTCGCGCCCGGTCCCGAGGTGGCCAGGCAGACGCCCGGCTCGCCAGAGACGATGCCGTAGGCGTCGGCCGCGTGGGCCGCGCCCTGTTCGTGGGCCATCGTCACGTGGTCGATTTCCGAGTCGTAGAGCGCGTCGTAGATGGGCATGATCGCCCCGCCCTGGACGCCGAAGGCGTACTCGACGCCGGCGTTCTCCAGCGCGCGGACGACGGATTCGGCACCCGTCGTTACGGGTTCCGCTCGTGTCTCCCCTGCTGGCGCGCTGAACTCGTCGGGTTCGGTGTCGTCCTGTGGCTGTTGTGCGTCCTGGTTTTGGTCGTCGTGCTGTTCCTCCGGTGGTGAAACCGACGTTGCGCGTTCGCTCATCGATTACCTCCCGCCGTCGTGTGGCGATTCGACCGGGTGAATCGCTGCGACCGATACCGTGGTGTCCGTGTTGTCATCTGTAGCGTGGCTTGTCGCTCTGAAAACGATGCGGCGAAACGGGGTCGACGGTGGTGAAGTACTGAGTGAGGGGCTAGCAGGCCCCTACAATACGAATCGAGGCGAACGCGCTGCTGTCTCCCGACCGACGGGCCGACGGCGCAGCGCGGAACGTCATTGCTGGTAACGTACGTTACCCGAGGATCATAACTGTTGGGAGTGGGGTAATCGTTGCACTCTCTCACGGCCGAGCGCGACAGCAGGTGCTCACGGCTGCTGATAACCGAGGAGGGCATTATTCAGATGCGCACCTCCTCGTGCTCCTGGTCCTGATCCTGCTGGTCGGTCCGATCCGAGTCGCGCTGACGGTCGACATCGGCGTCCTCGGCAAACCGTTCCAGATCGCTGACCGTGACCCGGCGCTTTTCCGCGCCGTAGTCCTTGACGCGGCGGGTGACCGCCCGTACCTGCTCCGTCGTTGGGTCGTAGCCACACTCCTGCAGTCGCTCGCGGACCGAATGCGTTCCGGTGTGTTTACCCATGACTAGTCGGCGCTCGGCACCGACCATCTCGGGGGTCATCACGCCCGGCTCGAAGGTATCGGAGTTCTCGATCACGCCGGCGGCGTGGATGCCGCTTTCGTGGGAGAAGGCGTTATCGCCGACGACCGGCTTGTTGCCGGGCGTCGCCATGCCGCTTTTCTCCTCGACGACTCGCGAGAGTTCGGCGATGCGCGTCGTGTCGATACCGGTATCGGACTGGTAGAGCGACTCGACGCTCATGACGAACTCCTCGTAGGCGGCGTTGCCGGCTCGCTCGCCGATCGAGTTCACCGAGACCTGGGCCTGGTCGGCCCCCGCTTCGATGCCGGCCAGCGCGTTCGCGGTGGCCAGCCCGAAGTCGTCGTGGGTGTGGACGTCGATCCGGGCATCGGTGTGGGCGCAGATCTTCGCGATCATGTCCCGGAAGCGACCCGGCGTGGCGACGCCGCAGGTGTCGGGGACGTTGATCCAGTCGACGCCGGCCTCGGTGACTGCTTCGACGACGTCGATGAGGAACGTCTCGTCGGTTCGCGTCGCGTCCATCGGCGAGAACATACAGGTGACACCTGCGTCTGTGATGCGTTCGACCGACTCGACTGCGCGCTGTACAACTTCGTCTCGCGTCGCGTGCATCGAATCCTCGATCTGGACATCGCTGGTACTCACGAAGGTGTGTACCATCTCGACGCCGGAATCGAGCGCCGCGTCGATGTCGTCGTCGACGACGCGGGCTAACCCGCAGGTGGTCGTCGACGTCGAAGAAGCAATATCACGAACGGCCTCGAACTCCGCGTCGGAGTTGACAGGGAATCCCGCCTCGATGACGTGGGTTCCCATGTCGTCCAGAATCGCGGCGATCTGCCGTTTATCGTCGTACGAGAACGATGTTCCGGGCGATTGTTCACCATCCCGGAGGGTGGTATCGAAGACACGTGCTGACTCGATTTCGTCAGTGGAATCTAACGTGCCCTGGAAGAACTCGACCCCCCTGACTGGTGTCAGAGGATGGGCTGTCTTGGTGAGACATTGTATCCGAATCCGAGGGTGGATGTCGTATATAAATCTGGTGCCGAGATGCCGGATCGCTGACGTGCTGATCGATCATGATGAACTCGGGGACCAGAAAAACGCAAGCAATCAACGCCACTAATCGATATAATGGACCTAATACCATACTTCGAAAAACCGGTCTGTTTTGCCAACCCGGGGCACGGAGCTGCGAATGCGGGCCCGATTGTCAGCTTCGACGGCTGGCGCGCGCCACTCGGTGGACGTTTGGTCACTAGTCACGATAAGTAGTCGTGTCGAATCAGGATATATCGTTCTCACGGCTATCTCGATAACATACGTCCAGTGGTAGTGACTATGTCTGTCGAGTTCAGCTATCGTCGTCTCGGCGATGGCGGTCAGTTCGTGACCGGCCGGTCGGACGCGGACGGGAGGGAGACGAACTCGTCGACGGACCTGGCAGACGCGTCTCGTATGCAGGTATCACTACTTTACTCCCCGTCGGTGAACGGTCATCCGTATGACGACCGACGAGATCACCGATCTGCTGACCGAGGCCTACGTCGACGAATTGGAGACCGTGATGAACTACCTGACCAACGCGATCGTTCTCGACGGCGTCCACGCCGAAGAGGTCAAAGAGAGTCTCGAAGCCGACGTCCAGGAAGAACTCGAACACGCCCGAATGCTCGGGAATCGGCTGAAACAACTCGAGCAGTCACCGCCCGGCTCGGCGGCCTTCGAGGCGAGCCAGTCGGGCCTGCAGCCGCCCGAAGACACGACCGACGTCCAATCAGTCATCGAGGGCGTACTCGAGGCCGAGGAGGACGCGATCGAAACCTACCAGTCGCTTCACGAAGCTGCCACCGAGGCGAACGACCCAGTAACGGAAGACGTTGCCGTGACGATTCTGTCCGACGAGGAGGCCCACCGGACGGAGTTCCGCGGGTTTCAAAAGGAGTTCCCGAGCGACTGAGCGAGATCCGAACACTCTCTAGCAGAGGAACGTTTTTCTCATCGCGCTCCCAGGAAGCCCACATGAGCGACTTCGACCTCGACCTCCGGGCGGTCGAGGAACACATCGACGAGGAACTCGACATCGAAGGGAGCATCGTACTCGGCGTCCTCGACGGAGAAACGCCGCCGGACGAGTGGCTAGAGGCGATTTCGAAGGGAAACGTCCTCGTCCTCTGCGTCGAAGGCGACGTCAATGACCTCGCGTCCGGATTCGCCCGCGACGTCCGAGAATCCGGCGGCAACCTGGTCCACTTCCGCGGGTTCTTGCTCGTCACGCCGCCCGGCGTCGACGTGAGTACTGACAGGTTGTAAGTACACCCACCGGCGGAGACATCTCATAACGATTAGGGTACTGGAACGAGACGACTGCGTATGGGACGTTACGGTTCACTTGATTACGCCCGTCTGACCAAAACCGGCTTCCTGCTCGGCCTCGGCGTGTTCGCCCTCGGTGCCGGCGGTGAACTCGCCGGAAACGCCTTCTACGGTGGCCTGCCCGGCTGGGAACACACCCTCTTTTTCTACGCCGAGGTACTCGGCCTCTTGATCGGGTTCTTCTCCCCCTGGGTCTTCGGCATCGTGCTTCCGCTTACCGAGTAGCGTCGCGGTTGCGAACTACGGCGACACGAACGTCACGACGTGACCGTCCGGATCGCGAACGACGACTTCGTCGTCCGTCTTCCGGTCGACCTGCCGCACCCGATCGGCGACCGCCTCGAGTTCGGCCAGCGGTGTCTCGGTTTCGAACCCGAGATCGACGTGGACGCCACCTCTCGCGTTTGCGATGCCGAGATGGGATTCCCACAACTCGAGTGCCACCGGACCGTCCAGGCGAACGCGGGTTCTGTTCTCGCCGGTGTCGGCCGTCTCGAAGCCAAGCGCAGTGTAGAACGACCGGGCGCGTTCGAGGGATTCGACTTCGAGGACGACTTCGAAGATGCCGTCGATTCCCGGGCCGGCAACGTCCTGTTGACCGAGTTCGACGCAGTTTCCGTCGGGATCGTAGAGGTAGAGCGACGTTGCGGGGCCGAACTGGGCTTCTTCGAGTTCGTAGCCGGCGTCCGTCAGTTTGGTCCACCAGTCGTCGTACTCCGCGGCCGGAATCGAGAACGCATAATGGGTGTGCAGTCCGCCGCGCGGAACGCTTTCGGGCCGACGGAGGATGAGTGACGTGTCGCCGGCGGCGACGGCGAGTTCCGATTCGAGTTCTGCGTTCGATTTGGAGTTCAGTTCCGGTTCCGGTTCCGGTTCCGGTTTCGGTTTCGATTTTGGGTCCGGTTCCAGTTCTGGGTCCGAGTCCGATGCCGCCGCGCCCGTCTCGCGATCCGTCCGCACCGGCAACTCGAGCAGGTCGGTGTAGAACTCGCGCGCTGCGTCGAGATCCTTGACCTCGAGGGCGAGCCAGGAGAGTCCGGTAAGCATCTGTCTCTACGCCTGTTTATGCAAGAGTGGCACATAGATGCGTTGCCGGCACACAGGCTGTGCGACGGCACGGATGATCGCATATCGGCACCAGCCACTGTCACGTTTATGGGAGGACCCCACGTAGCAACTCGCATGTCCTTTCGCGTCGACGAGCGCACAACCGAGTTCGTTGAAATCGACCGCTTCGACGGTGGCGTCGGCTGGATCGCCCATCCCGATGAACGGATGCAACGCGCGAGTCACGCCCTCGTCGTCGACGGCGACCGAACGCCCTCGGGTGACGATGTCTGGGTGTTCGATCCGGTCGACGTCGAGGGTGTCGATCGGCTGCTCGCCGACCTCGGCGAGGTCGCCGGCGTCGTCGTCTGCCTCGATCGCCACACGCGCGACGCCGCCGAGCTCGCGAACCGACACGACGTGCCGGTCTATCTCCCGGAGTTCTTCGACGGCGTCACGGACGAGCTCGACGCACCAGTCGCTCGCTTTTCCGACGACATCTCCGATACCGGACTCGAAGCGCACACCGTCGTCGACAACCGATTCTGGCAGGAAGTTGCAGTCTACAATCCGGACAACGGCACCCTGCTGGTCCCCGAAGCCGTCGGGACGAGCAGCTACTTCCTCGCCGGCGACGAACGCCTCGGCGTCCATCCAGTGTTGCGGCTCTCCCCGCCGACGGATGCCCTCAGCGGGTTCGCACCCGAGCGCGTCCTCGTCGGCCACGGCTCCGGCGTGACCACCGCTGCAGCAGTCGCCCTCGAAAATGCGCTCCTGAACTCGCGGCGAGGCACGCCGCGGCTGTACGCCGGGATGATTCGGCAGTTCCTTCCGCTGTAGACGCGCTCGGTTCAACCACCGCCGATCGACTGCGGTGCCCCGTTTCGCTCGCAGCGTTCGTCTCCGAGTTCACCGACAGGTTCGGCCTCGCGCCCGTGCCAGGGATACATCTAACTATCCGCTCGTCGTATCTCGACTGTGGTCTACATCACGCGTGCACTCGTCGACGTGTTGCTCGACCTCGCCAGCGACGCCGATCCCGACCGCGTGGCCACCGGCGTCTCGGTTACTCCCGCAGCCGAACTCGCCGGTGACGATGCGGACACACTCCCGCCCGATACGCCGGTCTTTACGGACTTCTACCTTCCAGATCCGGGCAACGCCATCAACGCCGTCTTCGGCGTCGATCTGTCCACGCCGGCCGGCCAGGCTCAAGGGCAGTTCGTGTCCCATCCGCTTCGTGAACTCGAAGTAACGAGGCGGGACGATCTCGCACAGGTCGTCTTCGTCGCCGTGCCGCCGTGGACGAACGCCGAAGACTCCTTCGGCGTGTTCGATCGAAGCGGCACGCGCCAGCCCCTCGAGATCCTCGATGCCAGTCCGCCGGAACAGACGTTGACCGATTGAGACGCGCTACTGACGGGAGATGGTAGATTCGTCTCCGCGTGTGGCCTGGCAGTGACACGGGACGGCACGGAACGCGAATCAAAGAAAATTGATCGGTGGCGTCAGTCTTAGTCGCCAGTCGGTGACGGCCAGTTGCCATCGTCGATAATTCGATCGATGATACCCCGTCGATTCGGCGAAGATCCACTGTCGTTCTCATCATCGCCGCCGTCCGTCGGCGTTGGGAAGTTCGGAACGTGTGGCATCTATCTACCCTCCACATCGAACTAGCGACTCGATGCGGAAAGTCTCACTGGTGGTTGCGGGCCTGCAAAGGTCGGGAGACCGACTGACCGCACGGAGTGCCCGTTATCGCTATTCACAACCCGCTATTCGCTACTCGCAACTCTTACTCATCGCTCGCTACTCGAGATACCCCAACCCCCGAAGCTGTTCGGTGATTTCCTCGAACTCGGCTTCCGTCAGCTTCCCCTGTCTCTGGTGTTGAATAACGATACTGCGCAACAGGAATCGAACCAGGTCGCTCGTACTCTGAAAGCTCGTCCCCTCGATCGTCTCGTCGACGCGGTCGGCGAGATCCTTCGGGATCGAAACTGTGGTATACTCGGTCACAATCAATACTCCGTCGCGGAACCCAAATGCGTGTCGCCACGGGAAATATGAACTGCATACTAGCGGCCAGCGCGGATCCGGAGTCCGTAGCGGTTTTTATATTTCGCCAGTCTACTGAGTGGTATGGGAGTCCGGCCACCATCGAACGGAGACGACGACGAACCGGAAAGCATCGAGTTCGGGATCGCCGCCGTCGACGCCGCGCTCAGATCCGCCGATCTCACCTTTCCGGCCACGAAAGACGATGTCGAAGCCGCACTCGGTCACGAACGAATACCCTACGATGCCCACGGGAACGACGTGAGTCTGGGCGAGATGCTTGCCGAGGTCCAGACGCGTAAATTCGACACGCGACAGGAGTTGCTGAACGAACTCCATCAGCCGTTCGAGGCGTACCGGCGGGAACACTCGGGCGGTGTCTTCCAGCAAGTACGGTCGATGTTGCCGTTTTGAACGTTCGAGAGTGAGGTGCAAGCGATTGCGTTACCGATCCGGATCGCGACAAGACGTGTCTCTTCCGGCAGTCCCGTGGACGCCACTCTCACGTTCTCACCCTCTTACCCCCGTACTCTCTCCGACGGTGCGGCAGGAAACAACCACCGAGCGGACGATCACCCTACTCGCCGCCGCGGTCCGTTTCGGAGGTGACGGTGGCGTCAGTGGCGTCAGCCGACTCGGTCGAGGTTTCCGGTTTGGGCTCGGACTCGGGCTCCGCTGCAGCTCCGGTTTCGGTCGTGGTCTCCGAGTCGCTCACACCGTCCGAGTCGCTCTCGGTTCCGAACTCGTGGCTGTGTCCTGCCCTGTGGGCAGACTCCACTCCCTGAACGTCCGCGTTTCGCGTAATTTGTTCGAGACGCCGGCGTTGCTCGCGATGAAGCGTCACGAGCATGTCCGAGAGGACGCCGAACATGAGCAACTGAACGCCGAGCAGGATCGCCGCCGCGGAGACGAGCGCGAGGATTTCGTGGCCGACTCCGTACTGGAACCACCGCCAGAGGACGTACGACGCGATCGCGCCGCCGGCAGCGATGCCGGCAGTTCCGAGGCTGCCGAAATAAAACAGCGGGTTGTTAGTCTTGGCGAGCGAGTACAGCGCCAAGATGATCGTCCCGCCGTCAGCGATCGGGTGTAGGTTCGTCTCGGATTCGGCCGGGCGGGCACTGTAACTCACCGGGACGACCGCCGTGTCGACGCCGTGTTTCACGCACTCGACAGCGAGTTCAGTTTCGATGGTAAAGCCGTCCGAGTCGAGCGAGAGGCGTTCGAACGAGTCGGTCGTAAACGCCCGATAGCCCGAGAGGATGTCGTCGTAGTCTGCACCGTGAATGACGCGGAAAGAGCGGTTGATGAGTCGGTTGCCGACGCCGTTGAGCGCCCGCATCGCGTCGTCGTCCATGTCCGCAAACCGGTTGCCGATGACGTGGTCGTACCCTCGAGCGAGGGGTTCGAGCATGGTCTCGGCGTCCGCCGGGTCGTAGGTTCCGTCTCCGTCGAGCATCAGGACGTACGGTGCGTCGATGTGGGGAACGGCTTCGCGGACGGCCTGCCCCTTTCCCTCGCCGGATTGAACGAGCACTCGTGCGCCGTGGTCGCGGGCGACCGTTTTCGTGTCGTCGGTCGAGCCGCCGTCGACGACGAGGACGTTCGGATACCCGCGAGTACGGAAGTCGTCGATTACGTCCCCGATTGTCGCTCCTTCATTGAGCGTTGGAACGAGGACACAGACCTCGTGCGTTGAAATCTCCCGCGTTTCGGCGTCGGTAGAGACAGTCGTGCTGGCGCGTTCGCCGTGGGTCTCCCCGTCGATGGTCTTGGGCTCGGCTGCGTGCACGCGAGAGTCGTTATCCGTCATCCGCCATCGATACCCACTCGTTGGCCGGTATGCAAAAGGATACTGATACGCACACCGTCGCGGAGCGGACATCCCGCGGGATGACCGTCACCGTCCCGAACTCACACCTGCGATGCCCTACCAGGTCAGCCCCTCGTAGACCGCGAGTTCACCCGGATCGACCTCGATCCGCCGGCCGTCGACGACGATTTTCCGGGCCATCCCGTCGAACTCGAGATCGTCGAACACGGGCCAGTCGGTGGCGACGACGGCTCCGTCGGCGTCCGCGAGCGCGTCCCGAGGCGAGTCGGCGAACTCGACGGCGGGATCGGTATCGAGTTCGGGATGGTGCGTACGGACGTTTTCGATCGCGACCGGATCGTACGCGACGACGGTTGCGCCGCGGTTTCGGAGTGTCTCGATCACGTCCAGTGCGCGGGATTTTCGGATGTCGTCGGTGCCGGGTTTGAACGAGAGGCCGAGGACGGCGACGCGGGCGTCCGCGAGCGAGACGTGGTCTTCGAGGAGGGAGACGAGTCGCTGCGGTTGCTCGTCGTTGATCGAGACGACGGCGTCGAGCAGGTCCGGATCGTACCCCTGCTCGCGAGCGCCGGCGCGGAGCGCGGCGACATCCTTCGGGAAGCACGAGCCGCCCCAGCCGAGTCCGGAGCGCATGAACCGTTCCGAGATGCGGTCGTCGAGACCGACGGCGGCCAGTACGTCGTACGCGTCTGCGCCGTACTCCTTCGCGATGTTTCCGAGTTCGTTGACCAGCGAGACTTTCGACGCGAGGAAGGCGTTATTGGCGTACTTGATGAGTTCGGCCTCGCGAACGTCGGTTTCGACGAGGTCGGTGTCCTCGCGTTCGAGGATCGGGGCGTAGAGTTCACGCAGCGCGGCGGCGGCAGCGTCGCTCGTCGCGCCGACGACGACCTTGTCCGGTTCGAGGAAGTCTCGAACGGCCGTTCCCATCCGCAAGAACTCGGGGTTCATCGCGAGGTCGATTCCGTCGCCGATTGCGGTACCGGATTCGCGTTCGAGAACGGGTCCGACGACATCTTCGGTGGTGCCGGGGAGGACGGTGCTCTTGACGACGACGAGGTGGTCGCGGGCGTCGTCGCCGTCGACTTTGGTTTTGGTTTTTCCCTCCAGTGCGCGCCCGAGCGACTCCGCGCCGGCGCGCATCGGTGCGAGGTCGAGACTGCCGTCGTCGGCCTGCGGCGTCGGCAGGCAGAGGAAGGTCACGTCGGTCTCGCGAACCTCGGCGTAGTCCGTCGTCGCGCGCAGGTTCGTTCCGGCGTGGTCCGCGATGCGCTCTGCGAGCCCCGACTCGTGGATCGGGGCTTCGCCGGCGTTGATGGTCTCGACGATGTCCTCGTCGATTTCGACGTTGACGACCTCGTGACCGAGGTCCGCGAGGCAAGCGGCGACCGTCGTCCCGACGTACCCGCTGCCGACGATAGAGACGTGCATATCCCTGGAGACGACGGGCCGGCGTTAGTCGTTTTTGATCCGGACGCGGTTCAGCCGGTCGGCGGGGAACGCCGGCCGAGTTCGTCGCGCAATCGGCGGTTAGCTCTCGATGATTTTGCCGATCCGCCGGCGCATCCGCGAATCGATCGGAATCCGTGCACAGCGCTCGTCGAGTCCGATCGTCTGCAAAATGAGACTCGAGTCGTCGAGCAAGGAGAGCTGCAGATAAGTCCCCTCGCGATAGCCGTCGCTCGTCCGCTTCATGTCGATGATCTTCAGGGTCTCGTACTCCCGAAGCTGATCCGTAATCCGCTTTTTCCCGAGCACGTTCGTATCGATCGCCTCCGCGAACGCCCGGTAGACGCGGTACATCTCCGTCGCCTTGAACGCCGACCGCTCGCTGAACTCGTCCATCGT
The DNA here is from genome assembly GCF_034808065.1 of Natrialba sp. PRR66. Taxonomy (NCBI): domain Archaea; kingdom Methanobacteriati; phylum Methanobacteriota; class Halobacteria; order Halobacteriales; family Natrialbaceae; genus Natrialba; species Natrialba sp. PRR66. The sequence goes on from NZ_JAXHGN010000002.1 coordinate 500,101, forward strand.
CGCGAGCGCCCCGATCGCGATCTTCGCCTGCGTCGGACAGCCGCGAATGAGGTCCTGAATCCGCGTCACCTCGGCGTCGTCGTTCGCCACCCGAACGTGCTCCTCGCGAACGCGCGCTGCGTCGTTGTCTCGGGCGACCTCGCCCGCGAGCCGAAAGAGGTCGATCGCCCGCCGCGCGTCGCCGTGTTCCTGCGCCGAAAACGCAGAACAGAGCGGAATCACGTCGTCGGTCAACACGTCCTCGCGGTACGCGTCTCGCCGCCTGGTCAAAATATCCCCGAGCTGGTTCGCATCGTAGGCCGGAAAGACGATTTCGTCCGGCGAAAACGAACTCTCGACGCGGGTATCGAGGCGGTCGCCGTATTTGAGGTCGTTGCTGATTCCGATGACCGTGATGCTCGCGTCGACATCGTTCTCCTCGCCCGCCCGCGAGAGTTGCATGAGGAGTTTGCTGTCGTCGGCCTCTTCGGGCGGCACGTTCTGGACGTCGTCGGCCGGTGCGAGACGATCGATCTCGTCTAACACGACGATTATCGCGTCGTACAGCGCGTCGATAACCTGCCACAGCCGATCGTAGTACGCGCCCGTCGCGATCCCGGAGTGTGGAATCGTCACTCCCGTTTCGTCGGGCTCGTTGAGCCGCTTTGCGAGGTGGATCACGGTCTGGACCTCCGAGCGGCGCTGCGCGCAATCGATGACGGCCCGTCCGATTCGAACGCCGTTTTCCTCGCCCCGTCCGACGACCTCGCGGCTGACGTACCGGGTGACCAGCGTCTTTCCCGAGCCGGATTTGCCGAGCAGGAGCGTTCCCTTTCCCGTCCCCCCGGAGATCGTCGGCTTGAGTCGCCGAGCGACGGTCTCGATCTGGTTGTTTCGACCGACGATCTTGTTCTGGTCGGGCACGTGATCGATACGAAGGAGATCCTCGTTCGCAAAAATCCGGTCCTCCTCATCGAGGACCGACAGCGGATCGTCGCGAGATTCGGAGCGAGAGTGAGCCACGGCACCGTGCTCGGCGGCGAACTCGCCGAGCGTTTCACCCTCCTCCACGAACAGCGTCATACACCGACTTTCAGATGATTTCCGTTTAGTTCTTTCTTCTCGATTCCACCGTCTGGAGATCGGGCTGTTCTCCCTATCTCGGCCACGGTTTCCGTATTCAGCTACTCGTCCCTCGTTTTGGCTCTCCGTAGGGTGTGATACACCACGTTTCAAATGAACTCCGTTTCGACGGTCGACTCCAGAACGTGATTTCACCAGTCGTGCAGTACGGACCGACACCGGATTTCAAATGAAATCACGGATGACAGTTGTCGTGATCCGTTCGACGACACACCCACACCGGATTTCAAATGAATTGAACGGTCGAGAGTCGGGATGGGTTTGCTCGCAAAATCAGGATCCGTTCGTTTGACTTTCGGTATGTTACCCTGCGCAGTGATAGGATACCTGTCCGCGCAGCGATAGCTTCGTCTTCGTATTGAAGTCACGCGACCGGTTCGGTCTCCCGGTCAATCAGGCGGAACCGCTCTCCTGAGCGACCGTATTCCGAGAGTTCACCGAAACGGTGCACGACAGCGGCGATCGTTCCGTCCCGAACTGACTGACCGCGTTGGACGGATTTTGAGACCGAATCATCTGAAATCCGGTGTACGGTATCCGCTGCGCAAAATCTTGAACTCGCGTGTGGTCGGTTCCGGAACGCGATCGGGAGTCTCGTGTGAACCTATCCATTATAATCGCACTGCTGGTACCGATCGACGTTCACGAAAATTGACGCTGTAAGCTACTTATCCGGTTTCTCTATCGTTCGTACTACTACTAGATTACCTCTATAGAAATAGTTATGTTATATGCGATGGGTCTCCGCAGACCCGCCGCAAGAATGCGGCTCTGCAGTCTCGCTACCGCTGTTTCTTGTCGGTATCGACGCCCACCCTCTCGGTCGGCTGAACGCCCCACCCCGACCGTTGTCCGCCGGATTCATTTGAAATCCGGTGTGGGGGAGCGAGAACTGGCCGCGGGAACGGATATTCGCGCTCAGGTCGAGTTCTCGGCAGGCGGGAACGGAATCGGGTCTGCGCTACGAGTTCAGGACGAGCGGTTCGTACCAGTCGCGGTTCGCTCGGTACCAGTCGACGAACTGCGAGACGCCCTCTCTGATGTCGACCGTGGGCTCGTAACCGAGCAGGTCGGTCGCCTTCGAGACGTCTGCGTGGGTGTGGCGCGCGTCGGCTTCCTTGGCGTCGTCGTATTCGAGATCGACGGGCGCGCCGGTCTCGTCGACGATGTAAGTTGCGAGCGCCTCGATCGTGATGGTCCCGGTCGAGCCAACGTTTATGACCTCGCCGTCGGCAGCGTTCGTCTCGAGAAGAGAGAGATTTGCGTCGACGATATCGTCGATGTAGGTGAAATCTCGGGTCTGTTTCCCATCTCCGTAGATCACCGGCGGCTCGCCGTTGAGACAGCGGGAGGTGAAGTTCGTGATCGCCATGTTCGGTCGCATCCGCGGGCCGTACACGGTGAAGTAGCGGAGGCTCACGGTCGGGACGTCGTAGACCTCGTTCCAGACGCGACAGTAGTGCTCGGCCGTGAGTTTGGTCACGCCGTAGGGGCTCTGGGGCACGTTCTGGTGGTCCTCGTCGTACGGCAGGTACTCGACCTCGCCGTACACCGACGAGGACGAGGCGTTGACGACCCGTTCGACGCCGTACTCGTCGGCTGCGAGCAACAGGTTGAGCAACCCCGTCGTGTTGATCTCGTGGGGTTTTTTCGGATTCTCGACGCTGGTCCGCACGCCGGCCTGGGCGGCCTGGTGGTAGATGAACTCGATGTCCTGGCTCGAGACGACATCGCGGACGAGTTCGTCGTTCGTGATCGAACCCTCGATGAACTCGTAGCGGTCGCCGCCCGCGTCGCGGCATCGTTCGATGTTCCGTTCTTTGAGTCCGAGATCGTAGTACGGATCGAGCACGTCGAGAGCGGTGACAGTGTGGCCCGTTTCTAACAGTCGTTCGCCGATGTGAGAGCCGATAAAGCCCGCACCGCCGGTGACGAGGACGTTCATATCGGCTTTCATTACGCGGTGTCGTTAGTGCGTTTCGAACTGATCAGGAGCGCGGAAAGTCGGCGCTACATCTGCGTGGTCGTTTTGCACTCGAGATACTGCACTCGAGATACGGATTCAGGTCGACTCAGAATCCGTGACCGACGGCGCTTTGCCCTGTATCCGCTCCTCCGCCATTTCACGGTCCTCGGGATAGCCGACATCGATCCGCCAGCCGTCCATCCGGATCGCGTCGATCGTCCGCCCGGACTGGATCAGCAGATCGATGGCGTCCGGGAGTTCGTACTCGCCGCGGTCGCTCGGTTGGACGAGATGGCAGGCGTGGAAGATCGCCGGTGTGAACGTATAGAAGCCGGTCATCACGAGGTTCGACGGCGGCTCATCGGGCTTTTCGACGACTTCGACGATTTCGCCGTACTCGTTCGTATCGAGCACGCCGTAGCGCGAGGCCTCCTCGTAGGGCACCTCTTCGACGAGAAACGCCGCATCGGCGCGGTCTTCCTGCTGGCGGTTGACGACATCGCCGAGGTTCCCGCGGAAGACGTTGTCGCCGAGCATCAACATGAACTCGTTCTCGACGTGCGGTTCCGCCTGCAAGATCGCGTGTGCGAGGCCGAGCTGCTCGCGCTGGTGGGCGTACGTGATCGGCACGCCCTCGTACTCGTCGCCGTAGCGTTCGATGATCTGTTCTTTCTGGTAGCCGACGACGACGATGAACTCGGTCGCGCCGATGTCGAGGAGATTGTCGAAGACGTCCTCGATGAGCGGCGTCCCGTCGACTTCGACGAGGACTTTTGGTTTGTCCTCGGTCAACGGCCGAAGGCGGGTTCCCTTGCCCGCGGCCAGTACGACTGCTTGCATATGGGTAATGGTCCGAACCTAGTACTATATGTCTTCGGGATGCACCTTCGCCGCGAGCGCTGTCGAATCGAGGACATTCGAGAGCCGAGCAGCCCGTCGTAGGCCCGTAGTGGTGTTGTTGTGACCCCCCTCCGTAGGGAAAACTGGAAGCCGCGGATCTGGGCCGGAAACGGCTATTCACGCAGCTGGAATCGCTCTTTTCTGTACAGGTCGTTCGGTTCGTCCGACGGCACGTACCCGATTCCGTAGTGGTTGTCGTCCGGGTACACGTGCAGCGACCGCGTCCGGACCGGACTGTAGACCGCGTGAATGTCTGAACCGGTCCGCGGGTCGACGATGCCCGCGTCGCCCGGATTGCAAACGGTGCTCTCGACGACGTTCAGGTCGTACTCGTTACCGGCAATTTTCTCTGCTTCCATGTCGGCGACGAAGAGCTGTCCGTCGACGAGCACCTCGAAGCAAGGGCGGCCGTGGTGTTCGTGAGGCAGAAGTGCGTATTCCGGTGGCCATTCCATGAATCGAATGACGGGTCCGTCCGATTCGCGGTGGACCAGCCGTCGAGTGTAGGAGTCTTCAGCGTGCTCGGTCTCAACGCCGTCGAAGAACCCGTCGGTTTCAATCGCGTCTCGAAGAATAGCCGGCCCCTCTTCGATGAATGTGCCGTCACCCTGCGCGAGTAAATCTCTGAGCTGTTCGTATGCGGCGCGAACGAACTCGTTCGAAGCGGTTCCGGAGGAAGCCATCAGCATACTATATATGAGTTACCTTCATGATGTATTTTTCCCTTATCTATGACGAGTGAGAAACTGCCACGATTGATTTGAAGATGAGGATGTCATAGAACGGTTCGCATACTTATCCTATGACCCCCCGACAAACGGTAAGTACAGGCCAAATAATGAACGTCGAAGATTAATTCTCCAGGAACCATCTACTGGTCAACTTCTTCGTGCACCGACTCACCCTTCCCGGGCTTCGATTCCCATTCCCACTCATCTTCAACTCTAATACGACCATCGTCGAGAAGCTCAACGTCACCAATGGAGTGGCCGGTAGCGGTTTTGTTTTCTGTGTTTATTTGGACGTATCGGATGTCCCACTGTTTCCCATCGAAGGTTCCAACCAAATGTCCGTCTACAACACTGCCACCAGAATAGTTCGCGTATATTCGTTCGCCGTTCTGCTCGAAGTGAAAGACGGTATCTGCACCCACTTCTCCACCTTCATCATTTGCAACGCCAGCAAGTGTCCGTCCATCCAGTGAAATCTCGTCTGTCATATGCTACCCGTGTCAACTCAGCGAATAATTCTTTCGGTGTTCCATTCGCACGTGTAGTGAACGGATAGTTCGCTCCAGATTGGGTGAAAAGAATGCCATGCAAATCGTTCTATGACGCTCTCTTGAAAATACCAAACCAGGAGCAGTTAGTCGTCCCAGCGACCGCGGTCGCCCGCCTAGGGACCGCGGTTGCCCGTTGGTACGGCCAGACCGCATATCGCTTCGACCTGTCTTCGAGAAACAGCGACGCATCGGAGTTTGATTGTCTGAGAGACCTCTCCGGCCAGCGCTTCGAACATCTCACGACCGGCTGGTGCCCAGATGGAAACTTCCTGTCACCGACTCCGGTTCTCATTTCGAATGTACCGGTCGAATTTAAGCGGAAGACAGCGGTTGATGGCGGCGTATTCCAACAGAACCTTTTGGGTTTCTTGTATCCCACCACGTATGGACGGTTCCGACGGCCTGAACCCGGATCAAATATCTCCGCTCGCCTGGCGATTGCTTCGAGTCGCGGCCGGATACGAACAACGGGCGGTCGAACGGGAGGTCGACGGTCTCATGCAAGCCCACATCTCGATGCTCGAGAGCGGAAATCGTTCACTCTCCCAATCACGCCGACGGACGCTGTTCGAACTCTACAGCGCGGACCTTACCGACGAGCAGGTCCGTGTTATTGTCACTCATTTTTAACATTCCCTCACAGAATGTGGCGGGATAACAAGAACTAAGAACAATAATGTTAATCATCGTGTGTATCAATGATACACAGCCACATGAGTCGATCTCAACGCCGGATCGCGCAGTTCCTCGTCGCGATTCTCGGAACGGTACTGATCGCCGCTGGGCCATCCCCGGCAGGATTGTCGGCGACGGGCCAGTACGCGATCGCAACCATGTTCTTTGCGGGCTTTCTCTGGGTCACCGGCACGCTTCCGCTCGCCGTTACCGCACTGACGATCCCGGTTCTGCTAACCGGAACCGGCGTCTACGACGATATGGACGTCGCACTCTCGGGATTCGCCGACCACCTGATCTTCCTGTTCCTGGCGGGCTTCATGCTCGCGAACGCGATTCAGAAATACAACATCGATCGGCGAATCGCGCTTTATGCGATGGCCACCATGGGCAGTTCGCCCCGCCGGCTCATCCTCGCCGTCATGCTCGTCACCGCCGGCCTGTCGATGTGGGTATCGAACACCGCAACGACCGCGATGATGACCCCGATCGCAGTCGGCGTCCTCGCGCAGGTTCTCGATCGCGATGAACTCGCGTCAGCTCAGCAGGCGGCCGCGGACGACACCGCGGCCACAACGGCCTCGGACGGCGGGACGGCGGAGGCGGTCGACGAGTTCACAAATATTCAGATCGGGATGCTTCTGGGGACCGCGTACGCTGCGAGTATCGGCGGTGTCGGGACGATCATCGGGACGCCGCCGAACGCGATCCTCGTCGGGCAGCTAAACGCCGTCCTCGACTACGAAGTCGGATTCGCGGAGTGGCTCCTCATCGGGCTTCCGGTCGTCGTCGTTACGTTGCCGCTCGTGTGGGCTCTTCTCACGTACGTCCTCTATCCGCCCGAGATACCGGACGTGGCGGAGGCGCGAGTGGCCGCTCGGGAGCAACTCGAAGCGGAAGGAGCGCTCAGTCCGCGCGGGAAGCGAGTCGCAGCGATCTTCGCCGCGACGGCCGGGCTGTGGGTACTCGGCGGGCTCGGGGAGTTCTTCGAGCCGTATCTTTCGGCCGCCTGGCTGACGACGCTCTTCGGCGGGGACGGAATGACCGTCTTCGGCGTCGAAGGCCACCAGGGGTTGTTGTACTACGTGATGGTCGGCGTCGCCGCGGTTCCAGCACTCGTGCTGGCGGACACGATGGAGTGGGACGAACTGGTCGATATCGACTGGGGAACGCTGCTGTTGTTCGGCGGCGGTATTTCGCTGGCCAACGGCCTTGCTGACACGGGCGCGACCGGGTGGATCGCGGAGACGTTTTTCGGCGCGCTCGTCGGGGCACCGATCGTCCTCGTTATCGGCGCGGTCATCCTGCTCGTCGTCTTCCTGACCGAGATGACGTCGAACGCCGCGACGACGAGCATCATCGTTCCCATCCTGATCAGTCTCGGAAGCGTCTTTTCGGCGACGCTCGGCCTCACGGACTTCTCGACGGCGCTGTTTCTCGCGGTGGCCGGCACGATCGCCGCCAGTTTCGCGTTCGCGCTGCCGGTTGCGACGCCGCCGAACGCCATCGTGTTCGGGAGCGGGTACATCAAACAGCGCCACATGCTTCGGACGGGGCTCATCTTGAACGCCATTATGACCGCGGTCCTGACGGGGATCATCTGGCTGTTGTTTACCTTCGTCTGGCCGCACGTGTTGTGGTGAGAGATTCGATGGTCTCGAGCCTGGCCCTGGCCTTCATCTTGGTCTTGGTCCCTGACACGAACCCCGATCGATTGGCCGTCTTCCGCCGGGTCACGCACGGCACCGATCTCCGCCGTCGTTCTCGTGATCGAAGCCGGACGAAACGACGCTGTGCCAGCACCGAGATCGATCCCTCGCCGGCAGCCAAACGGCTCTCGTCGGCATGGGAGACACCACAATGGACGCACGGAACGGCGATGTATTCGACAGGACGGGGCGAATGATGACCGTTCCGACTGAACTCGGGCCGGACTTCGCCCGCGAGTTGCGCCCGCGCGATTGGAAAGGCTATACCGCTCTCATCCTCGCGTGGCAGGTCGCCGCAAGCGTCTGTTTCTACGCTATTTACGCGGTTACGCCGTTTATTCGAACGCAGTTCGGCCTTTCGACGACCGCCGTCGGATTCGTGTTGACCGCACTGATGCTCGGATACACAGCGTGTGTCGTCCCTGTCGGGCGTCTTATCGACCGGTACGGAGAGGGTCGAGTGCTGGTCGTCGGCTTGATCGGCCTCGGGACGACGACCGTCCTCATCATCGTCGTCCCCTCTTATCCCGTTCTGCTCGCTGTCGTGGCCGTTCTCGGAGCGTTCTACGCGACGGCCATTCCGGGGACGAACAAGGCGGTCTTCAACACGATTCCGGAGGAGCGGCTCAACGTTTCGATGGGAGTCAAGCAGATGGGGGTGACCGCCGGAAGCGGTCTCAGCTCGCTGTTGGTCCCTCTCAGTGCGAGTCGCGTCGGATGGGAGATTGCATTTCTGGGGGCAGGTGTCGTCGCGGCGACGGTCACCGTCGGCTTCCGGGTTTGCTACGATACCGCCGGATCGAACACTGACGGCTCGGGCACGCCCCTTCGGACGCATCTCGGCGACTCCGAGTACGTCGTGCTCGTCGCCGCGGGATTTTTCCTCGGCGCGGGGCTGTTCACCACGGTCGGCTACACGATCCTCTACGTGGCCGACGGGATCGGGGCGAGTTCAGTCTTCGCCGGCGTCACCCTCGCCGCCGCGCAGGCGACCGGTAGCGTCGGCCGCATCGGCTTCGGGTGGATCGCCGACAACGTCTTCGGCACGGTAACGACCGCAACGCTGTCTCTGCTCGCGATACAGGCGGGCCTCTCGTCGATCCTCTTTGCGGCGATCCCGCTCGCCGAAACGCCGCTCGCTGCCCTGCTACTGTTCGCCCTTCTCGGCGCGTTTATCCTCGGGTTTACCGGCATATACTACTCGTGTATCGGATCGATCGTTCCGAGAGACGGGATCGGAAGCGCCACGGCGGGTGGCCAACTCGCGCTCAATTCGGGCGCGCTCGTCGCCCCGCCGACGTTCGGGTATCTCGTCGACGCTCGCGGCTACGATGCCGCGTGGACGTTGCTCGCGTGCACCACGTCCGTCGCACTCGTCCTCTGCGTACTCCTCCTCGCACGCCGAATCGTTCACCGATGACGGTGAGCCATCAGCAGTTATTCAAGGATTCTCGCACGACGGAGTGCATGAGCAATGCCACGGTGCCGGCCGTCGTTCTCGCGGCCGGCGAGGGCCGCCGGCTTGATCCGCTGACGAACCGGCGACCGAAACCCATGGTTCCGGTGGCGAACCGGCCGATACTGGCCTACGTCGTGTCGGCCCTCGCGGATGCGGGTATCGACCGAATCGTGCTGGTCGTCGGGTACCGCCAGGAACGGATCAAGAACTACTTCGGCGACGGCGATCAGTGGGGCGTCGACATCGAGTACGTCGCCCAGGAAACCCAACTCGGCACCGCCCACGCCGTCCTCCAGGCCGATGCGGCGATCGACGGTCCGTTCCTCGTTCTCAACGGCGACCGGATCGTCGATCCCTCGCTCGTCGCACACGTTCGAGACGAACTCGAACGCGACGCCGACCGCCCGGTCCTCTCGGTAACGCAATCCGCGCATGCGAGCGACTACGGCGTCGTCTCGTTGGAGGGCGATCGGGTGGTCGAAATCACCGAAAAACCCGCCGCACCGACCCGCTCCCAACTCATCAATGCCGGTGTCTACGGCTTTTCGAACGCGATTTTCGATGCCGTTCGAGAGACGCCGACGGAGGAGGGTGAACTCGCGATCACGACGACCCTCGAGACGATCATCGCGAACCGGCCCGTGCGGGCGATCCGCGAACACGACACCTGGCTCGACGTGTCCTACCTCTGGGACCTCCTCGATGTCAACGCCGCCGTCCTCGGCGGCACCGAGTTCAGCGCCGCGGACTCGTCGACGAAAGCGGGCGGAAGCGACGGCGAGATCGCGCCGGATACGGTCATCGGAGACGACGTGACGCTGGGGCCGAACGCGACGATCGAGGGGAGCACGGCGATCGGCGACAACGTGACGATCGAGGCGAACGCGGTCGTCTCGAACGCCGTCGTGTTCCCGGACGCGGTCATCGAGGCGGGATCGGTCGTTCGCGACGCGGTCGTCGCGGGGAATGCACGCGTCGGCGCGAACTCGACCATCGCCGGCGGGGACAGTACGATCGTTGTCGACGGCGAGGCGCACGAAAACGTCGAGTTCGGCGGCGTCGTCGGCGATAATGCGACCCTCGGGGGCGGTGTCACCGTGGATCCGGGAACGGTGATCGGCGACGGCACTACCGTCGACGCCGGCGCGCACGTCGGCGGTCACATCGAACCCGACGCCGTCGTTAGGAGGGGGTAACATGTGTGGAATCGTCGGATACGTCGGCGACGAGCCGGCGGGACCGATCGTCCACGGCGGGCTCGAAAACCTCGACTATCGCGGCTACGACTCCGCCGGCATGGCCCTTCTCGGGGACGACGGGTTGACCATCACCAAACGCGAGGGGGAGGTGAGCAACCTCAGCGTGCCGACCGTCACCGGTGCGACCTGCGGTATCGGCCACACTCGCTGGTCAACTCACGGCCCACCGACCGATACGAACGCCCATCCACATACCGGGATGAGCGACGATATCGCCGTCGTTCACAACGGAATCATCGAGAACTACGAGGAGCTGCGGGCGACGCTCGTTGCGGACGGCCACGAGTTCACGAGCGAGACCGACACCGAAGTCATCCCTCACCTGCTGGAGCGGGAACTGGCCGACGGCCGCGATCTCCGCGCTGCACTCGAGTCCGCGGTCGCGAAACTGGAGGGAAGCTACGCGATTGCGGCCGTCTGTACCGATTCGGATCGGCTCGTCGCGACGCGCCACGAGAGTCCGCTGGTCGTCGGCCACAGCGACGACGCGGCGTTTCTCGCCAGCGACGTAACCGCGTTCGTCGAGCACACTCGGGACGTGACCTATCTCGAGGACGGGGACACCGTGGCGCTCGCGGACGGCGACGCGACCGTGTACCGGGACGGCGAAGTCGTCGACCGAGCTGTCGAGACCGTCGAGTGGGACGCCGCCGCCGCCGAAAAAGGCGGCTACGACCACTACATGCTAAAGGAGATTCACGAACAACCAACTGCTCTCCGACAGGCGCTCTCGGGGAGAATCGACCTCGAACGCGGCACGGCCGATCTGGATCTGACGTTTCCAGCCGGCTTGCTCGACTCGCTCGACGAAATCCAGTTCGTCGCCTGTGGCACGTCGTTCTACGCCGCCGAGTACGCCGCCCAACTTGTCGAATCGTTCGCTGACGTTCGGGCGACGGCTGAACTCGCGAGCGAGTACACCGTCGACGGCGGCGACCCCTGGCGAACGCTCACAGTCGCCGTCACCCAGAGCGGCGAGACGGCCGACACTCTCGGTGCACTCCGTCGAGCGAACGGTGCCGGCATCCGGACGCTCGCCGTCACGAATACCCTCGGCAGCACGGTCACGCGGGAAGCCGACGACAGTCTCTTCATCCGGGCCGGGCCGGAGATCGGCGTCGCTGCGACCAAGACGTTCGCCTCGCAGGTAACGACGCTGGCCCTGCTCTCGGTTTTCGTCGCCCAGGAGCGAAACGCGCTGTCTGCCGCCGACGCTCGGGACGTACTGACAGATCTCCGCGGGCTTCCGGGCGCAGTTCAGCAGGTCTTAGACGACGCAGGCGACGTTCGGGAAGCCGCCACGGCGTTCGTCGACGCCACTGCGTACTTCTTTGTCAGCCGCTCACACGGCTATCCCGTCGCGCTGGAGGGCGCCCTGAAACTGAAAGAAATCGCGTACGATCACGCCGAGGGATTCGCCGCCGGCGAGTTGAAACACGGTCCGCTCGCACTCGTTACCGAAGACACGCCCATCCTCGCCGTCTTGACCGAGGGAACGCGCCCCGAGGAGACGCTGAACAACGTGGCCGAAGCCCAGACCCGCGGCGCGCCCGCGATCGGGATCGTCGACGGCTCCGTCGAGACGAACTCGCTCGATACGGCGTTTTCCGTTCCCTCCCTCGGACCGGTAACGCCGCTCGTCGCAACCGTCTACTTCCAGTTGTTCGCGTACGCTATCGCGAATCAACAGGGGCGGTCGATCGATAAACCTCGGAATCTCGCAAAAAGCGTGACAGTGGAATAGCCGGGCTGCTATTGTGTTATATTCTGCCGTGAGACGTTCCGGGCTGATATCGGGCACCGGTCTGTCTCGATAGAACACGTGATATTAATAGCGCGATAGCGAAAACTCGCCAGCAGAGAGGAGGTCACGAGACTACCCATGAGATTCGGACAGACGTCGATGGTGAATTTCATCTCCCGGTTCGTCATGTCCGTTTCTGGGTTCGTTGCGACGGTCGTCCTGACGCGCACGCTCGGCCAGGAGCAATACGGGACGTACGTCGTTGCGCTCTCAATACTGGCATGGGTCGCCATGACCGGAAAGCTCGGGCTTCCCAGGGCGATTCAAAAGCGAGTCAGCGAAAACACGACGGGGAACTTCGTCCTCTCCGGTGCGATCGTCCAGTTCGGACTCTACGTGATCATCGTCGTCGCGCTCTTGCTCTGTCGGCCGTATCTGAACGAGTTCATCGGCATCGATGCGACGTGGTTTCTCGTCGCGATGCTCGGTTCGCAACTCGCGCTGTCGTTTGTGCAGAAGGTACTAGACGGGCAACATCTCGTTCACATTTCCAGTCTGCTGTCCCCCGTCGAGTGGACCTGTCGGAGTCTCGTTCAGGTGCTTCTGGTTCTCTCTGGGTTCCAAATCGTCGGCGCGTTTGTCGGATACGTCATCGGGGCGCTCGTTGCGGCGGCGCTCGGGACCTACTTTATGACGATTCCACGAACGAGGCCGACGCGGCGGGAGTTCGTTCGGCTCAAGTCCTACGCGCAGTTCTCCTGGCTCAGTTCGATCAAGAATCGAACGTTTATGTCGATGGATACGATCATTCTCGCCGTTTTCGTTTCGAACAGTCTGATCGCCGTCTACGAGGTCGCGTGGAATCTCGCGTCACTGTTCGCTATCTTCGGGGTCTCGATCTCGCAGACGCTCTTTCCCGAGATCAGTAAGATCTCCTCCGAAGAGGGTTCTCGGGGGGAGATCGCCGGCCTCTTGCGCGTCAGCCTCGCGTATTCCGGATTGTTCATTATCCCCGGTCTCGTCGGAAGCGCCCTGGTCGGAGACGTTATTCTGACGATCTACGGTCCCGGCTTTGAAACGGGCTATTACATCCTGCTCGTTCTCACGTTCGCTCGACTGCTGTACGGCTACATGCGGCAGTTCCTGAACACGATCGATGCGATCGATCGCCCCGACCTCACGTTCGCCGTTAACGCCGTCTTCGTCGTCACGAACCTCGTCCTCAACGTCGTCCTCACCTGGCAGTTCGGCTGGTACGGTGCGGCGACGGCGACGACGTTCTCTTCCGGACTGGGGCTGGTACTCGGGTACTACTACGCCACGCAGGTCGTCGACGTAACTGTCCCCGTTGCAGAAATCAGTAAACAGTGTTTCGCCGCCGTCGTGATGGCTGCAGTCGTCCTCCTGGGCCGGTTGGTGATCGGGAACTCGCTCCCGATCGTCATCGGTCTGGTCGGCCTCGGCGCGACGGTTTACTTCCTCGTTCTGCTCGGCCTCTCCGAGGAGTTCCGGACCACCGTTCGGGACAACCTCCCGTTCGCGCTCCCGTCGCTCGTCTCGGAATAGATCGGTTGGTTCATCACTCGCGTCCACCGTACAGTCCCTCAATGCGAACGAACCTCCGAGCGTGGGCGCGAGAGATGGCAGCCCATTTCCGCGAAAGCCCGACCCGCGCCCCGCTGTATGTCCTCTATTCGTGGTATCTGCTGCTCTGGTTCGGTATTACGTCCCGGCGACAGGTTGGAACGAACGTCTACGATCGCGAGTGGGATGTCCTCGTCGTCCTCGACGCCTGTCGGACCGATACGCTCCGCGAAGTCGCAGACGAGTACGAGTTCATCACTGCCGTCGACGAACAGTGGTCAGTCGGAAGCCACTCCGCCGAATGGCTTGCACAGACGTTCTCGACCGACTACCGGTCGGAGATCGAACGCACGCGGTATATCACGTCGAATCCGCACGCTCGGCGAGTACTCGAGCAACGCATGGAGCCGCCGGTAAACAACACCACTCCGGTCGATTTCACCCGGTGGGATATCGTCGATCCCGACTCGTTCGAAGCGCTCGAGATGGTCTGGGAGGACCACCTCGACGACACGTATCGGGTGACCCTTCCCGAGACGATGACCGATCACGCGATCCACGCCAGCCGAACGCACGATCCGGACCGACTCATCGTTCACTACATGCAGCCACACCTCCCGTACCTCGGCCCCGCGCTTGCGGAGGGGCGAGAGCCGACTGAACTCGAACGGCAGGGGTACGAAAAACTACAGTCCGGCGAGGCGGACCGACAAGCGGTTTATACTGCGTACAAAGAGACGCTGCGGCTCGTCTTGGACGAAGTCGAGGAGTTGATCGCCAACATCGATGCCGATCGGGTCGCGATCACTGCAGATCACGGCGAAGAGTTCGGCGAAGTGAGCGCGTACGGACATCCGGAGGGGTTCCCGCACCCGATCGTAAGGAAGGTCCCGTGGATAGAAACCACCGCACAGGACCGTGGGACGCGAGAGCCGCAGGTGGAGTCGGATACCGAACGCGGCGAGCGCGTCGATATCGAGGAGCACTTGAAGGACCTGGGATACCGGTAGTCGGCGGATATCGCCCGTGCTGGCCCGCACTCGGTCTCACTCTCCCGAACCGGCATCGTTTTGGTCGTCTGTAAGAACCCCTCAACGAGAGATGGACAGCTCGTTTACGACGTGGTTGCGCGATCATCGAACACAGATCCTGTCCGACCCGCTGCGCGGAAGTATGCACGCGGCCTTTACGTTCTATCTGGGGCTCTGGTATACGATTACGTCGCGGTGGCAACCCGGAACGCACGTGTACGACGAAGACTGGGATATGTTGGTTATCCTCGACGCCTGTCGCGTCGACGTCCTCGAGGCCGTCGCCGAGGACTACGAGTTCATCGACACCGTCGATTCCCGCTGGTCCATCGGCAGTCACTCTCACGAGTGGCTGACGAAGACGTTCACCGTGGACCGCGCGGCTGAAATCGCCGAGACCGCGTACATCAGCGGGAACGGACACACCCACGAAACATTCGTCACCGCTGATTATCCGCCGGACGAAACCGTCCCGTTCTGCTGGCCGGACTGGAACACCGTCAGTCGCGAGGACTTCGGTCATCTCGATCTGCTCTGGGAGTCCGCCCATCAAGATGAACTCGGCGTCCCACCGCGTGCCGTTACCGATCGAACTGTTGAACTCGCTCGGCAGGACGACTACGATCGGGTGATCGCTCACTACATGCAACCGCATATCCCCTATATCGCCGATGCGCTCGCGGAGGAACGGACGCCGACGGATGTCGAGGCGAACGGGTGGAAGTCCCTCGAGTCGGACGAGGCCGGCCACGACGAAGTCTGGGCGCAGTACGAGAAGAACCTTCGTCTCGTCCTCGACGAGGTCGAGGTGCTGCTCGAGAACGTCGATGCGGAGTCGGTCGTCATCACGGCCGATCATGGAAACGCGTTCGGCGAGTACACTGTGTACGGGCATCCGGAGGGATTCTTGTTACCCTGTGTCAAGCGAGTGCCGTGGGTGACGACGGCGGCTACCGACGAAGAGACGTTCGTTCCGGACGGGTCGTATCTGAGCGAGGAAGCGACCGATATCGAGGATCACCTTCAGGACCTGGGCTATTTGTAACTACGTTCTTCGCCGCTACGCGATCGGCAACGCCGTCTGCGACCACCGGTTCAGAATTACTATTGTCCTCTGGTAGTAACCTAGGGCTATCTCAGCCATGCCTGCGCCACGCGTCTCTACTGTCGTTCCCGTCTACAATGATCCCGGTGGGATCGAGACGACGCTCGATTCGCTTACCGAGCAGACGTACGAAAACTACGAGATCATCCCCGTGGACAACGATTCGACGGACAGGACACCGGACGTAATTCGCAGATGGGAATCGCAGTATCCAGACCGCGTGGTACCCGCCGAGGAAACTGCCGTCCAGAGTTCCTATGCTGCACGGAATGCGGGCATTGAACGCGCATCCGGTGAGATTCTGCTCTTCATCGATGCGGATATCTGGGTCGAAGAGACCTGGATCAGCGAGATGGTCTCCGCACTGGAATCCCGCGACTGTGATTATCTCGGGTGCGATGTCGAAATCGTCCCCAATTCGGACTCGGCGTCGCTCTGGGAACGATACGAACAAGCGCTCTCGTTTCCCGTCGAGACGTATCTCGAACGAAAGCACTTTGCGCCAACCTGTGCACTCGCCGTTCGTCGCGCGGTTTTCGACGACGTCGGCCCGTTCGACGAGCAACTCGTTTCCGGCGGGGACAAGGAGTTCGGCCAGCGGGTCCACCGGGCTGGTTTCGAACAGGGATACGCCGGTTCGATAACGGTCTTTCACCCGGCCCGCGACTCGTTCGGGGCACTTCGATCGAAGGCACGCCGAATCGGTCGCGGCCGAGCGCAGCGACGCCACTACCATCCGGCGGACAGTAACTACGTTCATCCGTTACATCCGGTTCGATTCCTGCCGCCGAGCCCGTTGCGCCTCTACCGGCGGTATTCGGGGACAGCCGCGTCTGCCCCCGAAATGCTTTGCTACTACGTACTCGAGTACGGGCTCAAACTGATCCAGACGACGAGTTCACTCCGTGAAACCGTCGCGCTCGCCCGGGGGCGTTCATAGGATGGTTTCGATAATCGTTCCCGTCTACAACGATCCCGAGGGCGTTCGGGCGACGCTCGACTCGCTTCGCCCGCAGCTCGCGGCGACCGACGCGACGGCGGTCGTCGTCGACAACGGCTCGACGGATCGGACGCCGGCGGCGATCGACGCCTACGCCGACGGGGAGTCGATCCGTCACGGGACCGAGGCGGAGATCCAGTCCTCCTACGCCGCCCGGAATACCGGCGTTCGCGCTACCGACAGCGACATCCTCGCCTTCGTCGACGCGGATATGACGGTCCCCGAAGACTGGCTCGAGTCGGCACTCGAGGAGTTCAAAGCTACCGGTGCGGACTACATGGGTTGTTCCGTCGACCTCACGCTGCCCGAAAACCCGACGCTCGCGGCTCGCTACGATCACCACACCGGTTTTCCCATCGAGCAGTATCTCAAACACCAGCAGTTCGTTCCGACGTGTTGCCTGTTCGTTCGGCGCGAGGTCTTCGAGGACGTGGGACTGTTCGATCATCGACTCGTGTCCGGCGGCGACAAGGAGTTCGGCAATCGCGTTCACGAGGCCGGTTACGAGATGCACGTCGCGGCGGACGTGACGATGTTTCATCCCACCCGGAACTCGCTTCGCGCGCTGATCTCGAAGGATCGTCGCGTCGGCCGCGGGCTGTGTCAACTACAGCGCTATTATCCGGAACGGTACGGCACGCCTGGCGTGCCGCCGCGCCCGTCGGGGATCAAATCGCCGGACTCCGCTCTCCCACTGCGGGATCGGCTCGCGTTTAGTGCACTTTCACAAACCCTCACCGGCGTCCGCGGACTCGGGTACTATCACGAATACCTGGCGTCACTCCGCGGCGGGGACGCGAGATGAAGGCGGTGCCGGCGACAGTGCTGGGCCGCCTGAACTCGAACCACGCCCGTAAGCGTACAAAAGAATCCTCCGGTCGGCCGGATCTATGTGCCGTCTGCGCCAACGAGTTCATCCGCCGAGTGCAAGAGGCCGTAGAGGTAGCCGAAGCCGACCGCCGCCGTGAACACGAAAATCGTCGCGAGTTGCTTGCCTTTCGGGGCCGTCGGCTCGCGCCCCAATTCTCGGAGCCGCAAGGGGACGAACTCGAGCATAAGTTGTTTTAGATAGTCGTTTTTGTCCCCCGCGGCTTCGGGTAACAGCAGGTCCATGATTCGCTTGGAGTAACCCTGCCAGAACGATCGGAACACCAGCCAGCGAAAGTCCCCGCGGTAGTCGAACAGTTTGTGGTTGACGACGGCGTCGGTGTTGTAGATAACGCCCTTCCCGTACGCGTTGGCCATGCGGATGCAGACCGGCGCTTCGTGCGCCTGGATGTGCCGGTCGCCCTTCCGGCCGGTGTTTTCGTCGTACCCGCCGACGTTCAGGAAGACGTCTCGCCGGTAGGAGATGTTCGAGCCGTAGGTGTTTCGCAGTTCCTCCATGTGCTCGCCCATGCCGCGCTCGTCACAGCCGACGAGCCAGTAGAACTCTTCGGGGAAGAACTCGGGTTTCTCGGTCACCCAGTCGGGTTTTGCGTGGCCGCCGACGGCGATGGCGTCGGTTTCCTCGTAGACGCGGGCGAGTTCTTCGATCCAGTCGGGTTCGGCGACGGCGTCGTCGTCGATGAACGCGACGACCTCGCCGGTCGCGAGTTCAGCGCCGCGGGTGCGACTGTAGGAGATACCCTGGTTGTCGTCGTTACAGTGGAGGACGATGTCGTCGTGGGCTCCGTATTCGTCGACAACGCGGTCGAAGACGGCGTCGTTTCCGTCGACGACGATGACGATTTCGAGGGGGTCGTACGTTTGTTCGAGAACGCTGTCGACGCACTCGGAGAAGACGTCGTAACGTTCCATCGCGTACGTGCAGATGACGACGGAAACCTTCATTGTCCACAGAATTGCCCTGAATAGCGAATAAGCCTTTTCCTTCTCTTGGTCTGGAGAGTCCGGACGTGGTCATCGTGGTTGAATCGTGGATGTTGCTGCGTTGCAGTTTCTCCTGTGGATTCAGACGGACAGCAGTCCGTATCAAAGCGAACTGACGGGTGGTCGGATTGGTCAATCGGAGACAAGTATATAACAAGACTTATTCTTTGTTTGGGTCTGGTGGAACCTAATGAGTACCAACACTGAACACGTCGAGGACGAGACGGACTCATCCGTTCTCGAGACGTGGTCCGAATGGTATCACGTGCCCGTCCTCGGGGCCGTGATACTGTTCATGATCTGGGTACGCACCCAGGCTTACGGTGAATTCATCACCGAGGACGGGACGCCCGCCCTCGCTGGAGTTGACTCGTGGTATCACTGGCGAACGATCCAGTGGACGTCGGAGAACTTCCCGAATACGATGCCGTTCGATGTCTGGACCGGGTTTCCGACCGGCCGCTACGTCGGGCAGTTCGGGACGCTGTTCGATCAACTGATCGTCACCGTGGCGATGATCGTTGGCCTCGGCGACCCGTCGCCGGAGACGCTGTACACGGTCTCTCTGCTCGCGGTTCCAGTGATGGCCGGGCTCATCGCGATTCCGGTGTTCTACATCGGCCGCCGGCTCGGCGGCACACTCGGCGGCATCACGTCGATTGTCCTCCTCGCACTCATCCCTGGTCAGTTCCTCTCGCGGTCGACGGTCGGACAACTCGACCACCACATCGGGGAAGTCCTGTTCATGGCGATCGCAATCCTGGCGCTGATGGCAGCGTTGCGCTCGGCTGAACGCGAACAGCCGATCTACGAACTGCTCGTCGATGGCGACTGGGAAACGCTGCGTCAGCCGACGATCTACAGTATTCTCGCGGGAGTTGCCCTCTCGCTGTATATCTGGGTCTGGCCGTCCGGCGTCGTCCTCGTCGGCATTCTCGCGATCTTCTTTACGATCCAGCTCTGTCTGGACTACGTTCGGAACATCTCGCCGGATCACGTCGCGTTCGTCGGCGCCGTGAGTCTCGGTCTCACCGCGATCATCACGGCGCTGTTGATAGAGCAGTTCAGTACGAGCGCGACGAGCTTTGGGCTCTTGCAGCCCCTGAGTGCAGCACTCGTCGCTGGGGGCTGTCTCTTCATGGCCTGGTTCGCTCGACAGTGGAACAGCACCGACATCGACCGCCGTTACTACCCGGCTGCGATTGGGGCCCTCATCGCCCTTACCTTCGCTGTGATGTGGCTGGCACTGCCAGACCTGTTCGACAATATCGTCTCCAACGCGGCCCGTCGTGCGATTCCGTTCGGTGGAACGGCGACCGACCTGACGATTCAAGAGGCCCAACCGCCGGATAACTTCACCCAATTCGTCGGAGACGAGTTCGGCGCGGCGTTCTACACGATGCTCGTCGGTCTCGCCTTGCTGATCGCGCGGCCGTTCCTCGGCCGCAAGTTCCGCGCGGAGTATACGCTGATCGTCGTCTGGTCGCTGTTCCTGATCAGTATGGCGGCGACCCAGATTCGCTTCTCGTACTACCTCACGCTCGCTGTCGTCGTTGTGAACGCTGTCTTCGTGGCCGATATCGCCCGTCTATTTAATGTCGACGTTCGGGGCAGCATCGACTCGCTGCGTCAGGTCGAGACCTACCAGGTCATCGTCCTCGTCATGATCGTCCTGTTGCTGTTTGCGCCGTTGCTTCCGCCGATGGCACAAGGGTCGACCGCGTGGCAACAGGCCGAGGGAGTACAGCCACACGGCGATGCCCAGACCTGGGAGAGTTCGAACGAGTGGCTCGCCGAAAACACGCCGGCCCCCGGCAACTGGGGCGGCGCGGACAACGCCAGTGAACTCGATTACTACGGCAGCTACTCGCCCGGAGACGGTGACTACGACTATCCCGTCGGATCGTATGGCGTCCTGTCCTGGTGGGACTACGGCCACCTGATCACCACACAGGCCGAACGGATCCCCCACTCGAACCCGTTCCAGCAAAACGCCGAGTCCTCGGCCGCGTTCCTGACCGCAGAATCCGAAACGCGCGGCGAGCTGGTTCTGGACGCGATTGCAGCCGGTGCATCCGTCAGTAACCAGTCTAACGAGGAACTCGAACAGATCGTCGCCGACGCAGACGAGACCAACGAGGAAATCCGGTACATCATGATCGATGACGGGATGGCCGCTGGAAAGTTCTCCGCGATTTCCGCCTGGTCCGGGCCCGACTACTCCCACTACATCACGCCCGACGATCTCGGTGCGAACGAACAAATCGATCGAGATGAGGTTTCCGAACGGTTCGGAGATCTGCCCTACGACGATACGATGACCTCGTCGCTGTACTTCAACAACGCCGTCGGAATGGACCACTACCGGCTCGTCCACGAAGACGCGGACGACCAATCCGCGTTCATCAGTTACGCGATCATCAACACGAACACCGATCAGGTGCTCATGAGCGACGACGGAACGCCACAGGTCCGCATCAACCAGCAGTTGAACAGTCGGCAGACGCAGGTCGAACTCAGCGTCATCCAACAGAATCCGAACTTGGAGTACGAACTCATCGGGCAGCGCCAGACAGCATCCGTTAAAACCTACGAGCGTGTCGAAGGCGCAACGCTCACCGGTACCGTCGGCGCAGACGCCGTCGAAGCTGGCGATGTCGTGACCGCGACGCTCGAACTCGAGACCAACACCGGCACCACGTTCAACTACACCCAGCGCGGAACCGTCGACGAGAGCGGCTCGTTCGAACTGACCGTCCCGTACGCGACGAACGATGAACTCGGCGTCGACGACGGCTACACGAACAGCGATGTCGAGGCACTTGACGAGAACTACACGCTCTCGCTCGTCACTGCAGACGGCAACGAGACGAGCGCGTACGAGGCGACCACGGCCGTTCCGGAGACGGCGGTCGTCGACGGCGACACGATCACGACCGAGTTCGAAGAAGTCGAGTTCGACGACGGCGCTGACGGAAACGAGACGGATTCGGGTAACGAAAGCGACGCCGGGACCGGAAACGAGACTGGTGAGGAAGGCGATTCCACCGATGACGAAAGTACCGGCGACGGTTCATCGGACAACGACACCGAGACGACTGCCGCAGTGAGCACTAAAACGGCGCCATAGTAGTATAGACCAGCCGATTTTCGGATGGCGTAGCGGCTGCCTGCTGAACTCGTTTTGCTGTCAGTGATGTTGTAGTGTGATCGAGAAATCGTTACGCCCGCGTAACGGCTGATAGCTCCAATTTCCGATCGCTACCACACGGAGTGAAATACGCACGGAGGAGAACAGAAATGCTGGAGATGATTAAATAACTGTCATAGCAGCCTCGAAGAGGCAGTAGTATCTCATTAGCGTACCGCCTCTGATGGGTACTGTCTGACTCTATCTTCGTCATGTAATATTTTCTTGTAATCATGAGTATGTAATCATAAGATAACTTTATTACTATTGGTTACATCTATTGGAATGCAATGTCGAACACAAACGGAATGAAAGACTACCTGGCACAGCACCCGCGAATGATCGGCGCGATGTTCACCCTCCTGCTGCTGCTCAGTCAGGCGGGGACAGTAGCGGCAGGGACGTATTCCCAGGTTGGTCCCTAATCACCAACCTATCTGTACTTATTACGAAGCCGTTTTCGAGTCGGGATAATAGGTATTGTTCTATACACCAGTAGTGGAGAAACTACTTCTTGGATTTATTCGTCACGGGAAGTGGAACCCGCCGACACCGTCGTTCCAGAAGAGTTCTTTTTCGTGGACGACGGGAAGTTCGCTCCAAGAAAGATACTCTTGAAGAGAGTCCTCATCGACGGACAAAAACGGTGTGTATCCCGGGCTGAGGTGCCAGTCTGCAACCGTTGGAAGGCTGGATTCCGTTGTGGTACCTAATTTGTACTCCTTTGTCGAGTACGACTGCATGGCAAAGTCAACAGTCCCGTCTTCATGGTTGGTAAGTTGAAGGACGGCCGGGGCACCACCTTCGGACTGGGCGATATCTGCTGAACCGTCACCGACGATGAGATACTGATCGCCCAATCCTGTATTCTGCCGGGCGATTTCGAGTGCGCCACGGAGCGGGAAGCCGCGATTGAGCAATCGCGCCATCGTTTCACCTGCGGTGATTGCATCCTCGTTTGCAACGTCGCTATACGTGCTTACACCGCCGAACGCACCGCGGCGGGTCAGCGCAAGCGCCTGGTGATATGACTGGCAGGCGTTCAAGAAGAACACACCCACGTCGACCGACTCGAGCGTTCGAACGTCGAGGTCGCCGTCGGGACACCGCAGTCCGTCCTCGGTCGCATGCCCGATATAATGGACGAAGTCGTACCCGCCGTCGGTCAAGAGGTCGGCGAGTTTCGCCGTGTCGACGCCGAACTCGGAGTGGATCTCGAACGGGAGTTCGTCGCGAGTGCCGTAGGTCGCATCGAGTAAATCGTGTTCGTCGAGCATGCGAGCGTCGTTGCAGACGAGCAAGATTTCGATGGAGTCGTTTCGAGCATCGCGATCCAGTTGGTTCCGATACGCTTCAATGGTCGCCTTAGAGGCATTTTGGGGAACGTTGTTACCGAACCAGGCGTGCTCGATCGATTCGTCGGTGACAGTCGGCACGACGAACTCTGAGGCATCCCGTACCGATGATGTGGGTGACGAGGGCGACGACGGCCGTCGCGTGTCCGGTTCGCTTGCCGACCGAACGAGACGGGCATCCGCCGGCGGTTGGGATGGAATCGTCTCAGGGGTTCGACCACGAGACGGACGAACGATTCCGAGTTCGTTGACAATAAACGGAAGCAGTTCGATGCTTTCCGGTTCCGACGGGATGTGAGCGGTGAGGGGCCACCGCGGGATGTACTCCTCAATGAGATCAGCTGGCGGTTTGAGGTACAGTTCGAGTCGTTCGGGAAGCGGCTTCTCGTAGGTCGATGAGAAATCGAACGAGAGATCGTCTTCCAGAAATGAGCGTTCGAGGAGATCGTACTGGAAGATGCCTTCGGTTCTGGTGAGACAATCGAAAAAGAAGAACCGTTTGAGAAGCGCAGCGATTTCATCCCCGAATTCCTTCCCGGTCGGAAGTGAGTACTCGAACTGTGGCGTGTGAAGCGCGGGTGACGAATTGGTGTGAGTCGTCAGTTGGACTGTCGCACCGAGGAAGAACGCGAGTGGGGCGGCCTGAAAGAGAGCGAGATAGGTTGGCGGTGTTGTGATGGTGATCGTGGTTTCAGTTGTCGCCGAACTCGTGAGCGTGTCAGCCGTGCCAGTGGCACTATTGTTCTTTCGAGAAGCCACATCGCAGGATGTGCCTTTCGGGCCGAACGATTCCCAGTAAGAACTATCGATGTCGTCACGAATCGTCGATTTGGGGATCGAATCGGGGATTTCGAGGGTATCTCCGAGTTCGATGAGCGGCGGATGTCCGCGGAGTGTCGGCCACGTTCGTTCCGGTGAGGTTGTTTTGAGTGCCAAGGAAAGTACTGAGATGGCCGTTGCCATCGAGTCGAGATCGGGCGGTGTTGTGATTGTCCCGGCGGGCCGATCGTGTAGCGATCTAGCACCGAGTTCGATTTCTGTCGTGTAGTCGAGATTAACACGGACCGCAGTCAAGCCAACGTCGATTGTTCCGGGGGAGTCGATGCGACAGTAGAGTTTAATCGGACCACTGAGACCGATATATTGCGTTCGGTCGTCGAGCTCCCCCCGCTCTCCGGCGTCGAAGCTCGCCTCAGTTCGTCCGGCGTCGTCGTGAATGGTTACCGAGAGGCGTTGGTCGAACCGGAGTTCGTCGGTTTCGATCGTACAGGTCTTGTTGACCGGGAAATAGAAATTCTGAGGATCATCTGTGGATGCTGGTTCGTAACGAGCAGAAGCCGAATTCGTATCAATATTCGATGGCGAGACAGGGGCTGTGGCTGCGATCGTATGGGAAACCGGCGATTCGATCGATACTGGCTCTGGTGTTTCGATCTGGAGATGGCGCTGTTCGATCGAATCGTGAATTTCCAGCCCCGGTGGGGTAGTTACTTCCGTGAACTCGATCGTCATATCTACCTCGAGTATAAATCACATTCATGGCCATCGCCAAAAAAGGGCACTGTCGGATATCTGGTATCTGCCATCAGTTGTCTCCCTCGGAACGGGGAACTCGATTCGAATACCTCGCTACAAGTCGCTGGCTCTCTTTTCCGTTCTACGAGTTCTCTCCACTCATCCCGTCCGTATCTAAGTCGCTGTCGGTCGAAGCCGAACTGAGCGTTCGAAACACGAGCGTTGGAAATCGTGGTTCGACTGAACTCGGGCGGCGACCGCTGCCGGTCGTTGGGAGGGGGACGCGTTCGATGACGCCGCGGTCGGCGAGTTCATAGAGGAAGCGTTTGACGGTGCCGTCGGTGAGCGTCGATCGATCGGCGATATCACCCGCGATTTCGCGGATGGGGCGGCCGTCGCGGTCGACATCAACAAGATGGGCGAGGACCTGTTGGCGGGTTTCGGAGAGTGCGAGGGTACGGTCGACGTGGACGCCGTGGGAGGGGACGGCTGTCTGTGCCTGCTCGAGATGACCGGCTTCGATGTGGTCTGCGTCCGTGGTACTGGCAAGGACTGCAGCACTGAATAGGGCGGCGAGTGCGTCGTGGGCGTTGCCGTCGGCCCAAACGGCGAGTTCACGAACGGATTCGTGATCGAGGACGCCTGGGGCGAGGCCGGTTGAGGCGCGGTCGGTGATGACGTCGACGAGTTCGTGGTGGCGATAGGCGGGGATGGTGATGGTGGAACCGGCGTCGGCGTCCCAGCCGTCGGGTTCGGTCTGGCCGACGGCGATGGTCGAGACGCTATCGTTGACGGGGGCGAGCAGTTCGCGGACGCGGTCGTAGCACAGGGTTTCGGGTTCGTCGTGGTGGTCGATGGCGACGACGGCGCGCCGGTCGTGGCGTGTGAGTTGGGAGGTCAGGCGCTCCCCGAGGTCGTCGGTTCCGATGCCGCTCTCGGGGACGGGTTCGGCGGAGATGACCGAGAGGACGGCCTGGTAGAACGCGAAGGCGCTTTCGACGCGGCGGCCGTCGACGTAGACGAACCAGGTGACGGGACCGGTGCTCCCGGCGCGCGTGGTGGTGGCGATCGAGCGGCTCGATTCGCCGAGGCGGTCGTTGAGCGCATCGAAGAGCGCGGTGATGATCGCCGACGTGCCGGCGCCGGCCGGCCCGACGACTGCGACCGGCGAGGGGAGTTCGCCGTCGAAAGCCGGTTCGAGGGTGTCGAGTAACTGCTCGAGAACGGGGCCCCGACCGACCGGCTCTTGTCGATGAACGACGGGACTCAGGTGGTCGCGATCGACGATGATCGAGCGATCCTGGCGTGCTGATCGTCGGCGAGCGATGCGCTCTTGTAAGTTCATCAGTTCGGCTCCGTTGCTGGTGTTGGCTGCGCGGAGCTCCCGACGAGCGCCGCCTCAAGTACTTCGAGCGTGTGTCTGATTTCGTAACCGGTCCCGTGCTCCATCTGCATCGAGCAGGTCGGACACTCCGTCAGCCCGGTTTCGGCCTCGGCGGCCGCCATGTGCTCGAACATGTCTTCGCCGATCTTCATCGACGTCTCGTAGTTCTCTTCCTTCCAGCCATAGGTCCCGGAGATTCCGGAACAGGAGTCCCCAACATCGTGCGCTTCGATACCATCAATCGCGTCCATCACTTCGATCGTCTGTCCATCGAGCCCCTGGTTACGTGAATGACACGGTGCGTGATACGCGAAGTCGTCGAACTCGTCGCCGACCGAGGTGCCCTCGAGTTCGGCTTCCAGGTCTTCGTGGACGCGCAGGTACTCGACGGCGTCCCAGGTGTGTTCGGCGACGGTGTCGGTGTCCTCGAAGTCGAACAGTTCGGGGTACTCCTGGCGGATGGACATCGAGCAGGAGCTACACGAGGCGATAATGTCAGCGCCGTCCTCGATGGCCGCCGCGAGTTCGCGGACGTTGGTTTCGGCGGCGCGGCGGGCGTCGTCGAGCATGCCGTTTGCGAACATCGGGGTGCCCGAACAGGACTGGTCGGGGACCATGATCTCGTAGCCGAAGTGTTCGTAGACGCGCACGAGCGCCTTCGCGACTTCCGGCGTGTTGTAGTTCGAGTAGCAGCCGTGGAAGTACGCGATGCGCTTGTCCTCGCTTTCTACGTGCGCGCCACCTCGCTTTGTCCACCACTCTCGGAACGTCTCCGTCGCGAACTCGGGGAAGTCGCGTTCGCTCGTAACGCCGAGTGTCTTCTCGCCGAGCCACTTCGTGACCGAGAGCCCCATCACGAAGTTCGCCGTGCGGGGGAACATCGACGCCAGCGGGGCGAGTCGCCTGTAGTTCGCGAGCATTCGGTTGCGGATGTACTCGCGGGAGAACTTGCTCATGTTCTCCTCGACGTACTCGCCCCGGGCGGTGTTGTGCATCTGCGACAGCGGCACGTCCGAGGGGCAGGAACTGTCACAGCGCATGCAGTTCGAGCACTTCATCACCGACTCGTCGATGTCGTGGTCGTCCTGGCGCTTGAGCCGCCACTGCTCGGGCCCCTGGAACTTCGGCCCAGGGAACTCGTCGTCGACCTCGGCGACGGGACAGTTCGTGTCGCAGGTCGAGCACTTATAACAGTTGTCCGCGCCCGGCCGGAGGTCCATCTCCTCGGATTCAGGAAAGACCTGGACCGGCTCGAACTCGTCGTCCGCATCGTCGCTCGATTGGTCGCTCGGTACCCCGTCGTCGATCGGTTGCTCTGCTTCACTCATAGCGGTAGCTCACTGAATTAGAATCGCCGCGGTCTCCCGTTGAACTCGTACTCGTGTGCTGGGTTGTCCCGACGCCGGTCGAAACGCTTGTTGCGATCACTTTCATTCTCATATCTCCTCCCCCGCGCGCGTCCCGGCGACGTAGCCCGTCGCGAGCGAGACGCCGGCACCGGATTTTTCGGCCGCGTAGTCGTAGCCGCCCAACACGGCACCCGCCGCCCGCAGATTCCTGAACTCGGGGTCGTCGGTCGAATCGAGCGGCCGGAGTTCACGATCGGGGGCCAGGCCGAAGCGCGCGTAGGGTTGTTCGCCGAAGACGTCGTCGACGAACCAGTCGTAGCGGTCGCTTGCGTGGGGGACGTGGCAGTCAAAAAGCGGTTCGGATACTCGCTCGCGACCGGATTCGATTCCCTTCCCGACCAGGCCGCCCGTCGCGAGAACGTACTGGGCGGCCTCGTGGGGGATTTCGGCCCCGTTGCGGTCGACGACGACGTGATCGATCCGACCGTCGGCCGCTTCGTAATCGACGACCGGCACGCCTGAGGTCACGCGGACGCCCGCATCCTCGAGTTCAGCGTAGAGTAGATCCTCGAGTCGGAGGCCGGGGAGGCTCGGCGGTCCCATGGGGATTTCGAAGACATCGACGCCGAGTGCGTCGGCGAGCGATTCTCGAACCGCGGCTGGCCGGTCGTCGCCTAAAATTGCGGGGAATCCGACGCGCGGTTCGCCCTCGAGATGCGACTCGACGGCTGCGGCGAGGGCTTCGCGTGCGCCGATTTCACCGTTGACGCTGCCACCAGGCGACTGCACCCGTTCGTCCCGATCCAGGAGGTGTGCGTACCGCGTCACCTTGGCGTCGTCGCGAACGATGCCGGGGAACGAGAGCGTCACCCCGCGCGCGTCGAAGGGTGCGCCCGCGGATTCGATGTGCGCTGCCGCAAGGGGTGCCTCGAAGTCGGGCAGCGTCTCGAAGCCGACGAGGAGCGCGTCGCGGTCGTCGCTCGCCAGTCCGTCGGCCGTCGCGGTCGGATAGCGCGCGGTCGGTTTGACCGTGCCGCCGTGGGTCGGGACGAGCGCGTTTTTGTCGGTGTGCCCGCCGGCGTAGGCATCGCCGGCGATGTCGTCGAAGAATTCAATTGCGTCGCGGACGGCCTCGCCGCCGACGCGTTCGTAGGGATGGCCGGTGGGGAGGGTATCGAGTTCGGCGAAGGGGTCGACGATGGGTTTCTGTTTTTGTCCATGTCCCTGCTCTTGCCCCTCGCTACCCGGAGCATAGCCGAGCACGTCGATCAACCCGCTCGCGTGTCGGAGCGTGCTTTGTTTGGCGGTGACGAGTCGGACGCGGGCGTCGGGTGCCGTCTCGGCGGCTGCGAGCGCGGCCGTTGCGCCCGCGAGTCCGCCGCCGATCACCAGTACGTCGTCGGTGATCGCCATTTACGCGCCCCCGTCGAACTGCGCGTAGTCGACCTGTGCCGGTGCGTTTGCGGGATCGTTGTCTCGGTTCATCGTCGTCGCGTGGAGCGCGTAGTTCAACATTGCCTGTGAGAGCTGTTCGCCCCACAGCGCGTGGCGTTGGCCCTTCCAGCGCTCCTGAAAGAGTTCGTCGAGCGCGTCGCGGACCGTCTGCTCGTCGTACCGGGGGTGGAGTTCGTTCGCCATGTTCTGACAGCAAAAGCCGCCCTGGCAGTTGCCCATGGAGGCGCGGGTGCGGATGCGAACCGCGTTCAGGTCGGAGCCGGACTGCTCGACCGCGTCCTGAATCTCGGCGCGCGTGACGCCCTCGCACTGACAGATGACGGGATTGGCCTCGTCCTCGGCCGGTTCGAGTACGTCCGGCGCGCGACTGCCGAGGCGCTGTTTGCTCCGGCGGGCGATCGGCGAGCGCAGGCCGAACGAGTCCATTCCTTCCTCGAGCACCGCGATATCTTCGCTGCCGGGCAGCGGTTCCTCGGCGGTGACACACCGGGCGTCGACGCCGAGTTTCGCGCAGACGTGATCGGCGATTTCCTCGGCCATCGCGCGGTAGGTGGTGAACTTGCCGCCGACGATGCTCGACATGCCGCCCACGCCGTCGCGCTCGTCGTGATCGAGCAGGAAGAAGTCCCGCGTGATGTCGGTCGGGTCCTGGGTGCCGGTTCCGGGCGGTTCGTACAGCGGGCGGACGCCCCAGAACGAGCGGATCGTCCGCGCGTCCTCGATGATGGGAACGAGTTCGGCGAGGGTGTCGATCATCTGATCGACTTCCCACTGTTCTTCGGGGTAGTCGTCGGGGTCGTCGACCTCCTCGTCGGTCGTGCCGAGAATGGCGGTCGTCTCGTGGGGGACGATGATGTCGGCGTCGCCTTTCGGCCGGCAGCGGTTGATGACGGTGTCGACCTGGCGGACGTTCATGATGGTCATGACGCCCTTGGAGGGCCGGACCGCGATGTCGAGGTCAGCCATCGCGCCGATCCGGCCGGCCCACGCGCCCGTCGCGTTGACGACGTACTCGGCGGTGATTTCCTCGGTCGTACCGGGCGTCGCGTGCGTTCGCTTGCCCGGGCCGGAGTCGTGGCGGACCTCGACGCCGTAGATGTCGTCGCCCTCGCGCAGGAGGTCGATGACTTCGGCGTGGGTTTCGACGCGCGCGCCGTGGCGCTCGGCGTCGAGGGCGTTCGCGACGCAGAGGCGGAACGGATCGACCGCGCCGTCGGGTACTTGAATCGCGCGCGCCACGTCCTCGGCGAGGTACGGTTCGATCTCGCGGGCTTCGCGCCCCGAGAGGACCGTCGCGGGGATTCCGCAGTCGCGACAGCCCGCGAGTTTCTCCCGGAAGTACTCGTCCGAGTCCTCGGGTTGCTGGACGAACAGGCCGCCGGTCTCCTCGACACAGTGGCTCGCGATATCCCGGAGTATTTCGTTCTCTTCGATACACTCCGTCGCGCTCGCCTGATCGGAGACGGCGTAGCGCCCGCCGCTGTGTAAGAGGCCGTGCATGCGGCCGGTCGTG
The DNA here is from genome assembly GCF_034808065.1 of Natrialba sp. PRR66. Classification (NCBI taxonomy): domain Archaea; kingdom Methanobacteriati; phylum Methanobacteriota; class Halobacteria; order Halobacteriales; family Natrialbaceae; genus Natrialba; species Natrialba sp. PRR66. Next base: position 530,570 of record NZ_JAXHGN010000002.1, read on the forward strand.
CCGCCGGTCAGATTGCCTCGTTCGACGAGAGTCACGTCGACGCCGCGTATCGCCAAATCGCGGGCGATACCACAGCCGGTCGAGCCACCCCCGAGGACGAGGACCGTCGTATCGTGTGCCATCCCTTCGTTCGAGTACCTCGGTCGCCGCGACCTTTATTTTTATCGACGCTCACCGACCACCCATAAGAAACAGTGTGCGTGTGGGTTGTTGACATCTAATACACCTCATAGTCGCTTATATGGTCCTATAGCAGTTGAAACGTCATCTCAATCGGTATTATCTCAGATTCTGATTATTCGCTCCGTCTTTCTGATAGTCGTCCGACCGCGAATTCGGTAACATTTATAATGATCGTCGAGACTGTTTACCAGTAACGCGTGACCGACAGTAAATTCGGCGCGTGAAACATCGGGGTGACTACAGTGACAGATACTACGTACGTCGGCGCAGTCGACCAGGGAACGACCGGGACCCGCTTTATCGTCTTCGATCACGGTGGCCAGGTCGTCGCAAATGCATACGAAACGCACGAACAGATCTATCCGGAACCCGGCTGGGTCGAACACGACCCGATCGAGATCTGGGAAAACACGAAAACCGTCATTACGCAGGCGCTCGGCCAGGCGGGCATCGCGCCCGAGCAGTTGGAGGCCATCGGCGTCACCAACCAGCGCGAAACCACCGTGCTCTGGGACGCCGACTCCGGCCGACCCGTTCACAACGCCATCGTCTGGCAGGACCGCCGCACCACCGAACGCGTCGAAGAACTCGAAGAGAACGGTGCGGTCGAAACCATCCGCGAGAAGACCGGCCTCGAGCCGGACGCCTACTTCTCGGCGACCAAAGCCGAGTGGCTCCTCGACGAGGCCGATCCGATCAAGATGGAGCGCGCCCGCCCTGCAGACATCCGCGACCGCGCGCAAGCGGGCGACGTGCTCTTCGGAACCATCGATAGCTGGCTGATCTACAACCTCACCGGCAACCACATCACCGAGGTCACGAACGCCTCGCGGACGATGCTGTACAACATTCACGATCTCGAGTGGGACGACGATCTCTTAGAAGAGTTCTCGATCCCCGAAGCGATGCTGCCCGAGGTCCGTCCCTCCAGTGACGACGAAACCTACGGGACCACCGATCCCGACGGCTTCCTCGAAGCCGAGATTCCCATCGCGGGCGCACTCGGCGACCAGCAGGCGGCCCTGTTCGGACAGACCTGTTTCGACGCCGGCGACGCCAAGAACACCTACGGGACGGGTTCGTTCTTCCTGATGAACACCGGCAACGAGGCCGTCACCTCCGATCAGGGCCTCCTGACGACGATCGGCTTCCAGCGTTCCGGCGAACCCGTCCAGTACGCGCTGGAAGGCTCGATCTTCGTCACCGGCGCGGCCATCGAGTGGCTCGAGGATCTGTCGCTGATCGACGATCCCTCCGAGACGGCTGAACTCGCCCGCAGCGTCGACTCGACGGACGGCGTCTACGTCGTCCCGGCCTTTACGGGTCTCGGTGCGCCTCACTGGGACCAACGCGCACGCGGGACCATCGTCGGGATGACCCGCGGCACCCGCAAGGAACACGTCGTCCGCGCGACCCTCGAATCGATTGCCTACCAGACCCGCGACGTTGCGGAGGCGATGGAGGCCGACTCGGGCATCGAGATGACGAGTCTCAAAGTCGACGGCGGCGCGGTCAAGAACAACTACCTCTGCCAGCTCCAGTCCGACATCATCGGCTCGGAAATCGTCCGCCCGGTCGTCGACGAGACGACGGCCCTTGGATCGGCCTACGCGGCCGGCCTCGCCGTCGATTACTGGGACGACACCGACAGCCTGCGCGATAACTGGCAGGTCGATCGAACCTTCGAGACGACGATGGACGCCGAGACGGCGGACGCGCGATACAATCGCTGGCTCGACGCGGTCGAACGCTCGCGCGACTGGGCGCGGGACGGTGAGGAGTAATCCATGTACGAAACGGTGCTTCAGATTCCGGTCATCGGCATGGAAGCCGAGGCGTTCGCCGTCCTGCTGATCGCCGCCCTCGCCGGCGGCGCGTTCGGCGCGGCACTCGGCGCGCTGCCCTCGTTCGTCTTCACGGGCTTCGTCGTCTTCCTGGGCGAGGGGATCGCCACTCTCGAAGGGGAAGTCGGCGGTCTCGAGGGAATCGCGGCCGGCGATATCGCGACCGGGATCACCGACGTGATCGGCTTCGGCGCGGTCACCGGCCCTCACATCGCCTTCGCCGGCGGCGTCGCCGCGACGGCCTACGCCGGTCGGAAGTACCCCGAGATGAAACCCGCCGGCTGGGACTACCACTTCGGCAAGGACATCCTGTACGCGTTCGGAACCAAACCCGACATCCTCGCGGTCGGCGCGATCTTCGGTGCGCTCGGAATGCTCATCACCCAGGTGATGGATGGAATCGGCTTCCCCACCGACAATATCGCACTTTCGGTCGTGGCGACGGCCTTCCTCGCACGGCTCGCGTTCGGCTACCCGCTGGTCGGCAAGGTCGGCGGCTCGAACATCCTCGACATGTCGCCGTTCGAGCGCGAGGAGAAGCGAATGGCGGCCGACGGCGGGACCACGACCAGCCGGCTGGCGACCGAACCCTGGCTGGCCCACCAGTACAAGTGGTCCGGCGTCACCACCATCGGCCTCGTCGGCGGTATCCTCGGCGGATTCATCTGGCTCGAGACGGGGAGTATCTTCATGGGCTATGCGATCTCGGCGATGAGCCTGCTGTTTCTCAATCTCGGCGTCGAGAAAATTCCCGTCACGCACCACATCACGCTGTTAGGATCGACGGGCGCGGTAATCGCGGCGTCGGCCGTCGGGAGCGACCCGATCGTGCTGCTCGTCGCCGGCGCGTTCGGCGTGATCAGCGCCCTCATCGGCGAACTGTCCCAGCGGGTGTTCTACTCCCACTCCGGCACGCACGTCGACCCGCCGGCGATGGCCATCGCCGCGTTCATGCTCGTGATCGGCGTGCTCTATCTGGCCGGCCTCCTGCCGAACGCAGGCTACCTCTGACCGGAACGCTCCTCTCCCTCGAACTGACGATTTTCGGCCGTCAACACCGATGGCGGCCGTTTCTCCGCCGCCACAGCTGCGCCCCGTCCAGTTACCGCTGTCAGCTCCACGCTCCTCGCGAACGTCTGCTACGCCGGTCGTCTTCGGACCGTCCTGATCGCACTTCGCTGCAGAATACAACGACCGTATCAGAGTTTGATACAGAATACAACGGGCGTGTCGGGAGCGACCCAGAGGCGTCACGCCACCGCGTCTACCCAACGGCGGGCTCGATTCCGCGGCGCTGCTCGATTGCAAGCCGCACAACGCCGCTGTCTTTTGACGTTCTGGCCTTCGAATGACTCTTCGACCCGGACAGTCGATCCGAGTTCAGAACTGACCCGGAGTTCACCTCAGCGGTCCGTTCCGGTTTCGTCTGCGGTCTCTTCGTCATCGTCCTCGTCAGCGGAGTCGTCGGACGTATCGTCGGGGTCCGCTATCGCAGGCGGGGTTTCACCCGCCGTTTCGACGCCATCACGCGCCGTGGCGCTCGCCACGTCAGTTTCGCCACTTTCGTCGCCGGTCTCCGAATCCGCCTTCGGCGCTGAACTCGCGTCGTCTGCCTCGCGTTCGTCGTCGAGGTATTGGAGTTCCGTCGCTTCGGCCGGTTCGACCGTTTCGTGGTCGTCCGCGTTCGCCGCGCGGATCGCCTCTCGATCGGTCGTGAACGCTGCAACCGATTCCTGCAGGCTCACGGATTGCTCCGAGAGGGCGTCGGCGTTCTGACTCACCGTCGTAATGGCTGCGGTTTGCTCTTCGACGGCTCTGGCGACGGCGCTGGCTTCGCTCGCCGTTTCGGTGCTGATCTCGGTCACGTCGTCGACCATCGTGACGAGTTCTTGCGTCGAGTTGGCGATGCCGTCGGTGGCGTCGCTGATCTCCTGGACACCGTGGTCGGCCTCGGTTACTTCGGCTTCGATTTCGCTGAAAGCGGCGGCGGATTGTTCGACGGTTTCGGTGCCGTCGGCGACGTGTTCGCGCATGGCTTCCATCTCCGCGACGGTGTCGGTGGTCTGGGACTGAACGGTGTCGATGAGGTGGTTGATCTCGGCGGCGGAGTCTTTGGTTTCCTCCGCGAGTTGTTTGACTTCGTTTGCGACGACGGCGAACCCGTTGCCGTTACCGTTTCGGCCGCCGTTGTCGTTGCCGTTGTTGGCGTGGGCCGCCTCGATCGAAGCGTTGAGCGCGAGGATGTTGGTCTGGTCGGCGATATCGGTGATGACATCGATAATTTCGTCGATTTCAGCCATCGAGTCGTCGAGTTCGCGAATCGCCCGGAGCGTGGATTCGGTTCGGTGCTCGATGTCCTCCATTTCGTCGACCACGTCGGCCGCCGCCTCGCGGCCGTCGTTTGCGCGCTCGGCCGCGTGTTGGGAGGTTTCTGCGAGGCTGTCGGCGGTGGCGGCGATCTCTTCGATGTTCGCGGAGATGCCTTGGACTTCGCCAGAGATGATTTCCATGCGCTCGTTCTGTCGATCCGCGTAGCCGGTGATCTGCTGGACGGAGTCGCTGACGGTCTCACTTGTCGCCTCGAGTTCGGCCGCGCGGGCTTGCACGTCGTCGCTCGCGTCGGAGACGTCGGTGGCGAACGCAGAGACGGTGGCGACAGTGCGCTCGATGTCGTCTAACATCTCGTTGAACGTCGTGGCGATTTCGGCCATCGGGTCGCTCTCGGTATCGGGGTCGAGTCGCCGCGTCAGGTCGCCGCCGGCACAGGCGCGCATGACATCGCAGTACTCGGTCGCCGTTCGTTCCAGGTGGTCGGTCATCGCCTGGGCGTCCCGACGGGCGCGTTCGGCGCGCTCTTTTGCTTCCTCGGCTTCTTTTCGCGCCGTGTCTGCCTGCGCTCTGGCTTGCTCCGAGTCTTCGCGGGCCTGCTCTGCCTCTGCGCGGGCCTGATCTGACTCCTCGATCTGGTCGACGAGCGAGAGGCGCATGTCGTCGATCGACTCGTAGAGGGTGCCGATCTCGTCGATGCGATCCGATTCGACGGTCGTATCGAACTCGCCGTCCCTGATCGCGGCCGCGCGGTCGGACAGGTCGCTGAGCGATCGAGCGGTGGTGCGCCCGAGCACGACGCCGAAGACGCCGATCAGTGCGACGCCGACGAAGGTGATCAACAGGCCGAACTGGGTCGCGCTGTGGGCGAAGCCGAGCGCCTCAGCTTCGGTCGTGTGGACGAGGACGGTCCAGTCGCTGGCGGTCGTGTAGTAGCCGACGACGTAGCCGTCAGGGTTGAAGTTGTAGGGAGCGCTCCGAAGCGTTTCCCCCGGCGGTTCGTCGACTCGGAGTGCGCCGCGACTCTCCGACTGGACCGTTTCGAGAACGCCACTTTGGTCCTCGTAGGTCGTGAGGAACGTCGCGTTCTCGCCGTCGTCATTGCCCATGTAGGCGTCGTCGTTGACGATCCGGCCCTGTTCGTCGAGGATCGTCATGACGGTATCCGAGTCCGCAGTGGAGATCATCCCGGTCGATCGGTCCGCTAATCCGAACGTAAAGACGAGCGCGTGCTCGCCGTCGTTGACGCCGATATAGTAGGAAATCACTGGATACGTATCGGCCGAGCGGCCGAGTTGGTCCGGCATCGAGTACGGGTCCGTCTGCGCGACCGTATCCGTCGAGAGATCCGAACCGAGTTCGTCGGCGTCCGGGAAGGCGAGCGTCTCTACGGAATCGGCGTCGCCGCCGACCCCGGTGACGACGTCGCCGGTTGTCGTATTGACGTAGAGACCGTTCATCCGCGATTCGGGCATGTCGTAGTACGTTTCTTCGAGATAGGATTGAATCGCCTCCGGATCGTTCGTGTCGACGACCGGGGCATCGGAAGCGGCCTGAACGACGTTTCGGTTCTGTTCGAGCCAGGTTTCCATGGCCGCCCCTTCTTGGTAGGCCGCGTTCTGTCGCTCTTCGAGAGCGGATGCTTCCACATTATCTGTGAGTAACGTCGTTGCAGCGAAGCCGAGCCCGCCGATCGAGAGCCCGAGAACGAGAAAGACGACGCCGAACTTCAACGCGTATTTTCGTCTGATGATTGACGGTACCAGTTGCCGTCCCTTCCACACCATAGCTGCTAACGCCGAGCAGCGTTCTTAGTTCTTATTGCCAGATAAGTCAATTTTGAATAGTATAACGAGTAAACTGTCTGGATGAATATGGTTGCCGGCAACATTGTGAGGGACATCCAATATTTCGGCATATATTGAACTCAGTCGAACGAATCGGTCCGTTCTTGCTGGCAACAACGAGTTCCGATCGATCGAGGGTCCCGACCAGTCCCCCAGCAGTAACGGCGATTGCCAACCGGCGGCCACCACGTCTCTCTTCGCCGGTCAGTGACCGCCGGAAACGAGGTGGAGGCCGACGATTCCGACGACGATAACGCTGATGAACCCGACCCGAGCGAGCGTCATCGGTTCGTCGAAGAGAACGATCCCGAGCGTGGCGGTCCCGACGGCTCCGATCCCCGTCCAGACGGCGTAGGCCGTCCCGATCGGAAGATCCGTCACGGCCCGTGCGAGGAGTATCATACTGATGGCGAGGGCGACGACGGTGCCCGCCGTGGGAATCGGCTTCGAGAATCCATCGGAATACTGGAGTCCGATCGCCCAGGCAACCTCGAATATGCCGGCAACGAGCAGGATATACCACGACATGCCTGCTGACTTCGTTTCCTAGCCGGGCTATAGGTTTCGTTTGCTGCTTTCGTCACTCCCGATCTCATGTGGCCCTCGAAACCCGGTGGCCATCCCCGCTTGCCCCGACGTTTTTAGGCCCCGCGCTGCCATCTGCGTGTATGCCTCCATCGTCATCCCCATCCTCCTCATCACCATCTTCACCCTCCCCGCCACCGCTCGTCTTAGACATCGACGGCACCCTCACGCGCCCCGAGGGCTGGGGCATCGACCCCCGCATCTTCGATCCCCTCCGCGAGTGGGACGCCCCCGTCATCCTCGCCACCGGGAAGGCCTTTCCCTACCCCATCGCGCTCTGTCACTTCATCGGCGTTCCCGAACTCGTCGTCGCCGAAAACGGCGGCGTCGTCTACACCGGCGAGGACGCGTTCTTTACCGCCGATCGCGACGCTCCCCAGGCCGTCGCCGAGCAGTACCGTGCCGCCGGCTACGACCTCGGCTGGGGCGACGGCGACACGATCAACCGCTGGCGCGAGACCGAAATCGCCGTCAGCCGCGACCAACCCCTCGACCCGCTCGAAGCGTTCGCCGCCGACGCCGAACTCGAGGTAATCGATACGGGGTACGCCTACCACGTCAAGGACGCCGCGCCGAACAAGGGCGACGGCGTCGAGGTGATCGCCGAGCACGTCGGCATCGACCTCGCTGACTGCGTCGCGGTCGGCGATTCGATCAACGATGTCTCGACGTTCGAGGTCGTCGGCCGGAGCTTCGCGGTTTCGAACGCGGACGAGGAAGCGCGGGCGGCGGCCGACGAGGTGCTCGATGCGGCCCACGCCGACGGGACCCTTTCAGTGCTCGAACGAGTTCGGTAACGGTGGCGATCGCCGGCGGGCGCTACGCAGAACGCTTTTGCGTGCGCCGTCGAAGGCTCACGTATGGACGCAGCCGAGGTGGTGATCGCGCTCGGTGGGGTCGTCGGGACGCTCGCGCTCTTCGCGTACGTCTCCCGGGATGCGGCTCGCAACGAGGTCTCGCGGCCGCGGCTCTGGGGGGTGATCGCGGCGGCACCGTTCGCCGTCGGCGTGTGGCTGTACCTGTTCGCGCCGGCTCCCATGCCCGGCGTGATCATGACGGCAAACACCGGCATCGTGTTGTACACCTTCGAACGCGGAATCGCGAACGAGGACGACGAACCGGCCGAGCCGGGGCAGCTGCCGCACGCGCCCGCGACGAGTTCGGAGGAATCCGTTGATTCGCAGACGAAGTAACGAACGACACCACACGTCTTTTGGTGGCCCCTGTCCAAGCGATTGCAACATGAGCGATTCCGCCGACGCCGGCGTCGAGGTGGGAGCCGACGCCGATCCGGACCAGGGTCGGGACCGAGACCGAGACGGGAACGACGGCGACCCCGCCGGCGGACCGGCACAGGTCTCGAGCCCGAACTATCACAGCGAGAACCACACCGCCGCCCAGACCTGCGGCTGGACGGCGAACGCCCTGCGCGGGGACGGTCGGTGCTACAAGAACATCTACTACGGCATCGAGTCCCACCGCTGCATCCAGATGACGCCGGTGGTCAAGTGCAACGAGCGCTGCGTCTTCTGCTGGCGCGACCACCAGGGCCACGCCTACGAGATGGACGAGGTCGAGTGGGACGATCCCGAGGCCGTCGTCGACGCCTCGATCGAGTTGCAAAAGAAGCTCCTGTCCGGATTCGGCGGCAACGACGAGGTGCCGCGCGAGGTGTTCGACGAAGCGATGGAACCCCGCCACGTCGCCATCTCGCTCGACGGCGAGCCCACCCTCTATCCGTACCTGCCGGAACTGCTCGAAGCCTTCCACGACCGGGACATCACCACCTTCCTCGTCTCGAACGGTACCCGGCCCGAGGTCCTCCGGGAGTGCGATCCCACGCAACTGTACGTCAGCGTCGACGCTCCCGAGCGCCACACGTTTGATCAGGTCGTCAAAGCCGTCGACGACGACGCCTGGGACCGCCTCCTCGAGACGATGGCCGTCCTTCGAGAAAAAGATGAAACTCGCACGGTCCTCCGGACGACGCTCGTCAAGGGCGAGAACATGCACCACCCGGACTGGTATGCCGGCTTCTACCAGCAGGCCGACCCCGATTTCATCGAACTCAAGGCGTACATGCACGTCGGCCACTCCCAGGGGCGACTGGATCGCTCGTCGATGCCCGACCACGAGGAGGTTCTCGAGTTCGCCGACGCCGTCAAATCGCACCTGCCCGAGTTCAGCGAGTGCAAGGGCGTGCCCTCTTCACGCGTCGCGCTGCTCTCGAAGACGAGCGACACGTGGGTGCCGAAATTGAAGAAAGGAAGCGAGTTCTGGGCGCGCGATCCGGTGACCGGAACGGGCGACTAACCGGACGCGATAAACGCTCGACAACGCCATAGCAGTTCTGTTACGCATTCCACATTCGATACGCTTTTGACCGGTGACGACAAAGCGTCGGCTATGTCAACGACAGCGGAGTCCGCCGTCGGCCACGACGAACTCGCCGTCCTCAAACTGCTCGCCCTCGAAGGCGGGCTCGAAGGCGACGTCAAAATTTCCTGTTCTCATCTCGCCGACCGGCTCGACGCGTCGAACCAGACCGCCTCGCGACGCCTCCAGCGCCTCGAGAGCGCCGCCCTCCTCCAGCGCGACACCGTCAGTGACGGGCAATGGGTCGGGATCACCGACGCCGGTGAACACGCGCTCCACGCCGAATACGAGGACTACCGACGGATCTTCGAGACCGACTCGGAAGTCGAACTCGAGGGGACCGTCACGAGCGGCATGGGCGAGGGCCGCCACTACATCTCCCTGCCCGGCTACAACCGCCAGTTCGAGGACCGCCTCGGCTACGAGCCGTTCCCGGGCACGTTAAACGTCGACCTCCGGGACGACAGCGTCCGCCGCCGCAGCGCGCTCTCCTCGCTCGAACCCGTCCACATCGACGGCTGGGAGGACGACGACCGCACCTACGGCCCCGCGGTCTGTTACTCGGCGACGATCGAAACGGCGGACGGTCGACGGTACGAGACCGCCCACACCATCGCCCCCGAGCGAACCCACCACGACGAGGACCAACTCGAGGTCATCGCTCCCGACAAACTCCGCGAAGAACTCGAGTTGGAGGACGCCGACCGCGTGACGGTCATCGTGGGTGATCGCCAATGACGGGTCAGCAGGCCGGCGCACACCCGGACACGGACCCGAACACGGACGAGGGAACGGAGACTGGCGCGGAGGCGGTTCCCGGATCGAGTTCAGAACACGGGTCGATCGACCACGCGCTGCAGGCGCTCCGCGCGGGCGAGCCGATCCTCGTCCACGACGCGGCCGACCGCGAGGGCGAGACGGATCTCATCTACCACGCGGACGCCGTCACACCGGACGCTGTCGCTCGGATGCGCAACGACGCCGGGGGCCTCGTCTGCGTCGCGCTCGGCCACGACGTCGCCGAGGCGTTCGACCTCCCGTTCTACGGCGAGGCCGTCGACCACCCCGCGACCGGGGACCACGACCTCGGCTACGACGAACGGTCGTCGTTTTCGCTGACCGTCAACCACCGCGACACCTACACCGGCATCACCGATGCGGACCGCTCGCGGACCATCCGCGCGCTCGGTGAGGCCGCTGGCACCCCCGCGACAACCGACTTTGCGTCGGAGTTCCGCGTCCCGGGCCACGTCCACCTGCTCAAGGGTGCCCCGGAGCTGCTGGCACAGCGCGAGGGCCACACTGAACTCGGCCTCGCGCTCGCGGCGGCGGCCGACCTACCGCCCGCTGTCGTCGTCTGCGAGATGTTAGACGACGAGACTGGGCAGGCGCGCACGCCGGCCGACGCCCGCGTCTACGCTGATACCCACGACGTTACGTATATCGAGGGGCGGACGGTTCTCGATCGGTTCGCGTAGCGCTCGTCTCGTTCGCACTGTCTCCGAACAGCCGCTCGTCGCTGCTGCACTCACTCGTTTACGCGCTCGGGGTCGCCCTCGATCCCGTCGTCGGTGCTCCCGGAACCGGCGTATCCGCCCCCCGACGAGCTCCCGCTTCGGTACACGACGTACAGCACGAGGGCTGCAATAGAGAAATCAACCCCGTGTCCGACGAGGTGGTGGATCGTCATCGGTACCAGCCCGAACACCGTCCCGAGTCCGATAACCGACCGCGCGACGAGCAATCCGAGGACGACCGTAATCAACAGATACCGACTCGATCGGCGCTGCAGATAGGCGACGAACCCGACACCGAGCAACGCCGTCGTTCCGACGACCGCAAGGCAGATCACGGCGAGTAACACGGGTGCGAACTCGGGATCTACCCACCCGATATCGAACGGGGTCGTGTAGTCCATCGGCGCGGCTCTATGTCGGATGGTGAGTCACGTATGTGCTTCGGTGCGATCGTCGACTCGGGACCACCGCTCGCCGCTCACCGCTCATCGCTCGCAACTCGCAACTCGCAACTCGGCCCGTTCCCGTCCGTCGGGAACGACCGCAACCCGTTATCACGATCGCTAGCAGAGACGTACACGCAGGACCGCCACAGCCATTAGCCACTATGAGTGATACGCGACGCCGAATCAGAACGCACGTGCAGGACAACGCCGGTATCCACTTCAACGAACTCGTCAGAACGTCCGACTTCGCGCCGGGACAGATCCAGTACCACGTCCGGCGACTCCTGGATCAGGACGAACTCGTTCGGTGTGAGTTCTACGGTCGGACCCACTACTATCCGCCGGAGTACGACGAGCGTGAGCGGGCGATGCTGGCGCTGTTCCGTCGGGAAACGGCTCGCGAAATCGTCGTCTATCTGATCGAACACGAACCGGCTTCCCCGGTTGCCGTTGCCGACTCGCTCGGTATCGCCAGAAGCACGCTCGAGTACCATCTCGACCGCCTCGTCGAACACGCAATTGTCGAGAAATCCTACGACGAACGCAATCGCGTGACGCTCGTGCTTGCAAACCCGGAGTCGACGGGCAGACTCCTGTCGACGGTCGAACCGTCGGTTCCGGACCGCTTCGTCGACCGATTCACTCGACTCGTCGACGGATTGCTCGAGGAGTCTCCCGAATCGCGCTAACTGCGTTCGCGTCGTCGCGCAGTCCGGGTCGCACGGTCGCTCGTTTTCGAGGAATGTACCACAATTTCGATATACGTACCATAACTACGAATAATATAGCGTGTCCCAGGTGAGAGTATATGGACGCATCCATCGATCGACGGCGACTCGTACAGGGATTGAGCGGCGGTTTCGTCGTCGGACTCGCCGGCTGTCTCGGCGGTGACGAGGACGATCTGGCAGAAAACGGCGACACTGACGAGAACGGTTCGGCCGAGGACGGCAGCGCCGGACTCGCGTACGCCTTCGGCTCGGAAACGATCGCACTCATCGACCCGTCCGAGGGCGAGGTCGTCGACGAGATTACGGACGGGGTCGACGGCTACACCTACGGCGATGCCGTGCTGACGAACGACGGGAACTACCTCTACGTTATCGAAGACTCCCTCTCGCAGGTCCTGGTTATCGACACCGCATCCCGCGAAATAGTCGCCGAGGTCGCGATGGGTCCCGGCGGCACCCACATGTACCACCCGAACGACGAGGAGATGTGGGCCCACTCCGACGACGAGGGAACGTTCTACGTCATCGATACGTCGGCCCACGAAGTGGTCGAAACTGTCGAGGCCGGTCTCGAGGGCGAAGGCCACGGGAAACTCCTCTACCACGAGGATTTCGGTTCGACGGGCTACGCGACGAACGTCAACGACCCGGCGGCACACGTCATCGACATGGACGCCTACGAGCGCGTCGACTCCATCGAACTCGGCGACGAGGGCGGCACCCACTACAAGGCGTACAGTCCGCAAACCGGGCTTGCCTACTTCGAACGCTCCGGCGGCGTCGGGACGACCGCCGTGGTCGACACCGAGACGAACGAGGTCGTCGACGAACTCGAGTTCAGCGGCGGCCTGTATCTCACGCCGGACGAGGAGCGACTGGGCAACATCGGCGAGAACGAGATTCTCCTTCTCGACGCGACGAGCGAGACTACCGACGAAATTGGATCCGTCACGGTCGAGGGCGGCCCGGACGCCCTGGAGTACTACGAGACCGACGACGACACGCTGTACAGCTTTACCGCGAACACGATGACGCCCGAGGCGGCCGTCATCGATCTTGACGACCTCTCAGTCGTCGACCATATTGACGCCGGGAGCATCGAACGACCCGAGGACGCCCACCATCTCCACCGATCGGCCGTCTCGGGCGACGGCTACTTCTTTACGCCCGCGGATGCCGACGGAACCGTTGCGGTGATTGATATGGCGAACCGCGAACTGATCGAACACGTCCCCGTTGAGGAGGGTGTCGACACCGTTCAGTACGTTCCCGAGTCAGAATGAGCGCCGACGGATCGCTCGAGTACAACCGGTGGTCTCGTTTGCGACCGGCGCGGGGACTCGTTGCGCTCGCCGTTGCAGCCCTCGTACTCACGAGCCTTGCGACGCCAGTTGCGGCGCACGCGTACTTGAGTGATTCCGATCCGGCCAACGGTGAACAGATCGATGCCGTTCCCGACGAGATAACCCTCTCCTTCTCGGGCGACGGCGTGCAGGTCGCCGACGCGACCGTCACCGGCCCCGACGGCGCGGACGTAAGCGGCGCGGCCGAAATCGACGCCGACGACTCCCAACTCGTCCGCGTTCCGATCGAGCGTTCGGCCGACGAGAACGACGCCGAGGGGCTGTACAGCGTCGAGTGGGAGATCCTTGCTGACGACGGCCACACGGTCAGCGGCTCGTTCGTTTTCAGCGTCGGTGACGAACCGCTCGACCGGGATACGGTACTCGAGGCCCACGAGGACGAGGGACCGGATGAGGACGTTTCGCCGATCGCTGCCGGCGCGAAAGGGCTGTTGCTGATCTCACTCGTCGGCCTCATCGGTGCCCCGATTACGGCCGTCGTCGCCGTCTATCCAGCCGTTTCACGAGTCGGGTCGTCGTCTCGGACGCTCGAAGCAGTCGACCGCAGACTCGGCCGAGTTCTCGCCACAGCGGGCGCTGTTCTGTTCGGTTCTGTACTCGCGCTTGGACTGGTACGGGCGACTTCGATCGGGTCGCTCTCTTTCGAGACGATGGTCCAGTTCTTGGCCACACCGCTCGGCCGTGAGTGGCTCGTTCAGGTCGGATTGACCGCACTTCTCGGGCTGGTTCTTGTCGGTGGACTAACCGGACGGCTCCCCCGTCGAGGGTGGCTCGCCGGCACCGCAGTCGGGGCCGCCTTCGTCGGTGCGACCGTCGGCTGGACGAGCCACTCGGCCACCGCCATCGACCGGCTACAGGGTGCCGCCATCGATATCGCCCACCTCGGCGGTGCCGGCCTCTGGGTCGGCGGACTCGTCGTCCTTGCACTCGTCGTCCCGGCCGCGCTTCGCGAGGCGAAGCCGGTCGACAGAAACGACCTCGCCGCCGGGGCGATCCGGCGTTACTCCCTGCTCGCACTCGCCGGCGTGACCCTCGCCGGCGCGACCGGACTCGTCCTGGCGAGTTGGCACGTCCCGTCGCTCGCCGCACTCACGGATTCCCTCTACGGACTCTCGCTCTCCGCGAAGTCCCTCCTGGTCCTGCTCGCGCTCGGACTCGGCGGTCTCACCCGATTCGTCCTCCTCTCCCGGCTCGCGGAGAACTCGGGCCGAGAGTTCAGTGCAGCAGCTACTGACGCCGATACCGATACTGATACTGATACCGCTACCGTCGCCACGTTCGTCCGCGCCGTTCGCTTCGAGGTCGCCGTTCTCGCGGTGGTCCTCCTCATCTCCGGGCTGTTGACATCGGCCCCGACTGCTGCGGTCGTCAGTGACGGAGCCGGCGACTCGGAACTGGCGACGGTCGAACGCGAGGTGACGGACGATGTCGTTCTCGAACTGCAGGCAGGACCGACGGCTGGCAGCGCTACTGGGACCGCCAACGAAACCGGTGATTCGGACCGTTCGCAGCAACTGCTCGTCCGGCCCGGCGACCCCATCGTCTTCGACGTTGCCTTCGCGAGTTCAACGGCGGCTGACGACACACGGATCGACTCGGACGGCCCGGTGCGCCTGCTCGCGACTGCGACCGAAGGGGACCGGACGGTCAACGTTGAACTCGAGGAGACCGCGGACGGGACCTACGCGACGGTGCAGACGCTTCCGGTCGAGGGCGATTGGGAGGTTCGTCTCACGGGAAGTCCGAACGACGAGTTCGTCAGCGAGACGTACGACGTGCGCGTCGAGACTGCCGAGACGGGCGACGCGCACGCCGACCACGACGGCGGAGCCGCCGGCTCGCCGTTATCGTTGCTCCTCCAGTTCGGCGCTGTGGCGATTGCGGTCGTCGGCTCCGTTGCCGTCGCCGTCGAAGCGACTCGGTTCCGGGAACGAACCTAACGGCTCCGCGGAGCACCGCGGATTCGGCTCGCCGGCATCGTCTCGCGTCACTGATCCCGCTCCGAAAATCGCGAACACTTAGTACGGTGGCTTGCAACACACACCACTATGGCATTCGACGAGATGGACGTCGACACGATATGGATGGATGGCGAGTTCGTCGACTGGGACGACGCACAGGTCCACGTACTCACGCACGGCCTCCATTACGGGAGCGGGATCTTCGAGGGCGCACGCTGTTACGAGACCGAACAGGGCCCCGCGCTCTTTCGCTGGGAGGAACACCTGGAGCGGTTTTACAACTCGGCACAGCCCTACGAGATGGAGATCGATTACTCGGTTGCTGAACTCACCGAGGCCACGCTCGAACTCATCCAGCGCCAGGATCTCTCCTCGTGTTACATCCGGCCGGTCGCCTTCTATGGCTACAATTCCCTCGGCGTGAGCCCCGAGGACTGCCCGACGCGAACGGCGATCGCCGCCTGGCCGTGGGGTGCGTACCTCGGCGAGGACGCCCTGCAGAACGGCATCGACGTGATGATCTCCTCGTGGCGCAAACACGCCTCGAGTCAGGTGCCGACGAACGCCAAGACGACGGGCCTGTACGTCAACAGCCTCCTCGCCGGCGAGGAGGCCCGACGAAACGGCTACGCGGAGGCGCTCGTCCTGAACAAGGAGGGCAACGTCGCCGAAGGCCCCGGCGAGAACGTCTTCCTTGTGCGCGACGGCGAACTCTATACGCCCGGCCTCTCGGAGTCGATCCTCGACGGCATCACCCGCGATACGGTGATCACGCTCGCCGAAGATCTGGGCTATACGGTCCACGACAACGTCTCCATTTCGCGCGGCGAACTCAACACGGCGGATGAACTCTTCTTTACCGGCTCTGCAGCCGAGGTCACGCCGATCCGGAAGGTCGATAACGTCACGATCGGCGACGGCTCCCGCGGCCCCGTCACCGAAGACATTCAGTCCCGATTCTTCGAGGTCGTCGAACGACGGACGAACGAGTACGACGACTGGTTCGAGTACGTCTGACGACGTCCAGTCGCCGGTGTAGTATCGAAACGAGGTCGACTTCTCCAGCAGCAAAACGAGTTCGGGGGACGGTTTCGGGAAACCGAGTTCAGAACCGGATCGAGTGCAGCAGTGACACGAGGGAGCGTGGTTAGACCGTGTCGAACAGCGGACTACCGATCAATCGTCGTCGTCACTCGGTCGCGTCGGATTCGCGTTGCTCTCGTCAACGACATCGATCGGGACGCCGGCGTCCATCCCGTGGGTTCTGTCTGCGTCGCCAAACCCGGCGCTCAGCACGCGGGTGAGTGCGTCTTCGACGTCTTCGTTGAGTTCGGTGATGCGTTCGGGATGGACTTCGACGACGTAGCCAGTCGTGATGTTCGGCGATGTCGGGAGAAAGAGGATCTCTCTGCCGTCTTCGGTTACCTTGCCGGTTTTGAAGGCGGTCATGCGGAGCCCTTCCCAGACCTCGATTTTGACCGGTTTTTGCAGCGATTCTTGTTCGCCGAAGGCGGTTTCGGCGGCCATCTTCGAGGCGTTGTAGACGACGCGTATGACGGGGACGCGATTGGCGACGTTGTCGACGAGGCGTTCGACGAGGCCGCCGATTGTCGTCCGCATAAGGTAGCCGACCGAGAAGGTGAGAACGATGAAGACGGTCAGCGTGACGACGACGCGAAGGAACTGTGCGAGCTGTTCGCGAGCGGCCTGATTGCCGCCACCCGGGATCAGCGGTATGAGGGCCTCTTCTCCGAGGATGATCGACGGCGTGACCCCGGCGACGAGGCCGTAGAGCCAGTAGATGACGTAGAGCGTAATGAGGATGGGGCCGAGGACGATTAGCCCGCTCGCAAAGTCCCGCTTCCACGAAGCCATATCGTGACAGTCTCACTAGGGGCTAATGAGCCCTTCCCTTTATCGACCGATGATCGCCCGGAGCGCGAACCAGAGGTTTTCCTTTCGTTCCATTACGCGTCGATAAAAGTAGGACTTCCAGCGGTTGCCGTAAGGAGCGTACTGCCACATGTCGTACTCCCGTGCGAGTTCGTACTGTGCGTCCTCGCGAACGCCCATGAGCATCTGGAACTCGAAGTCGGTGCCGTACTCCTCGTGGAGCTCGATCGCACGCTCGATCATCGCCGGATCGTGGCTCCCGACCGCGATGCCGCCGTCGAAGTGCTCGAAGGCGAACTCGAGGAGGGCCTTGTACTCCGTGTTGACTCGGTCGCTGTCGGTGTAGGCGATAGCAGCGGGTTCGTCGTAGGCTCCCTTGACGAAGCGGACTTTGCCGGGTACGTCCGCAAGCCGTTTCACGTCTTCTCGCGTTCGCTTGAGATTGGCCTGGACGCAGACACCGACGCCACCGGTGCCGTCGGAGCCGCGATTCGATGCGGATCGCTCGTTGCCGCTGTATGTCCGTGCGAACTCCTCGTATGCATCCAGGGTGGCGTCGGTCGTCGTGTGGTCTTCCATGTCGATCCAGACGAAGACGCCGCGGTCGGCTGCGGTTCCGACGATGGTCTCGAGTTCTTCGCGGAAGACATCCTCGCCGAGGTCGAGACCGAGCTGTGAGGGTTTGACCGAGATACAGGCTTCGAGGTCCGAGTCGGCGATGTCGGTGACGAGCGAGCGGTACTCAGCGGCGTCGTTGCGGACGGTATCGCGGTCGTCGTAGTGTTCGCCGAGAAGATTGACGATGACCTTGACGTTTCGTCGATTGGCCTTGCGGACGTGATCGAGCACCTCGGCAGGAGACTCCCCCGCGACGAACCGGCGTGCAATTGGCGGGATCATACGGTAGCAGTCGATAGCCTGTCATAAGACGTTACTGTTCGAAATCCGAAATGACTTCGCGTCGCTCGCAATCTCGGTCGACCATCGCATAGACGGTAGAGACGGCCGGTATCGCCAGTTTCCTCCCTTGCGCAGGAGACTCATCCGAGATAGCGACCACCATGAGATATCTTCACAGTGGGTGACCCGAATCACTGCCGGTTAAGGCGTCCGGACACTTCTCGGCGAATATGGCAGTACTCGAGACAGTCGTAATCGCGTTCTGGGCGATGATACCGGCGTACGTGCCGAACAATGCAGCGGTGCTCGGCGGTGGCGGTCAGCCGATCGACGGAGGACGAACGATGGGCGACTCCCGCCTGCTCGGCGACGGAAAGACCTGGCGTGGAACGGCCGCCGGAATCGCCGCCGGGCTTGTCCTCGCCGGCGTTTTGACGGTTCTGGCCGAGGACGTAAGCGATGTCCTCGGTTTTGCGGTCCCCGAATTCGCTCCTCTCGCCGCGGTCGGGCTCGCCGCCGGCGCGATGCTCGGTGACATCCTCGCCTCCTTCCTCAAACGCCGAACCGGCCGCCAGCGCGGTGCGATGTTTCCCGGCCTCGATCAGCTCGACTTCGTCGTCGTCTCGCTCCCGCTGACGGCACTCCTTGCCCCCGACTGGTTCCGCGAGTGGTTCTCCCCGGCGGTCATCCTCGTCATCGTCGTTCTGACGCCGGTTCTCCACGTCACGACGAATATGATCGCGTACAAACTCGGCCTGAAGAACGAACCCTGGTAGTACCAGACGCCGAACGCTCACCGCGTGCCGATCCTCCTATGAGATCCGCTGCACTGCCCGTCGTTACTCGCTCCGCTTTTTGACTCTCTACGACGATGCTTCCGATGGACCGGGCGGTAACATCGCCTCGTCCATCCAGAACGCCTCGACCGCCGCTCCCAACGAGGCGAACTCGTCCGGTCCGCTCGGCTTGGTAAGGTACGCATTCGCGCACAGATCGTAGCTTCGTGCCACGTCTTCGCTCGCCTTTGAACTCGTCAGGACGAGGATCGGCAGTGACGCGAGTTCAGGATCGTTCTGTATAGTCTCGAGCACTTCGAAGCCGCTCACCCGCGGGAGATTCAAATCGAGGAGAACGAGGTCAATGTGGACTGATGCGTCCGACACGAACCGCTCCTGAAGGACGGTCAGGGCTTCTTCACCGTCGGTGACTGTATGGAACGTTGTCTCGATATCAACTGTCCGGAACGCTTCCTGTGCGAGCCGCACATCGCCGGGATTATCCTCGACGAGCAGGATATCGATTGGTTCACGGGAAGTCTGGTTGGTCACAGTAGTAGACAGCGGAAGTGACGTGCGGTAGCTGAATAAACTTGCGTACCAATATACTTGGTATGCGCCTGTCTCACGTATCTATCTTATACAGTATCTTTCGTGTCCAGTGCTGACTGAAGATCGCCCACGGCGTCGTCGTAGGCTTCGTGAGCGCGTTCGATGGCCACTGGTTCGGTGGTCATGCCGAAGAAGCCGTGGATCAGATCGTCGTAGTTGTAGTGGGTGACGGGAACGCCGGCATCCTCGAGCCGGGTTGCGTACGCTTTGCCGTCGTCACGAAGGGGATCGAACCCGGCGGTGATAATCGTCGCGGGCGGGAGCCCGGAGAGGTCGGTCGTTCGCCGTGGCATGGCGTAGACGTTGCCCTGATCGAGGGACCGCTCGAAGTAGTGATCGCGGAACCAGGCCATCTCGTCGGCGGTCAGGAAGTATCCCTTGCCGTTTTCTTCGTACGAATCGGTCTCGGTGGCATCGCCCGTCGCCGGGTAGATCAGGAGTTGGTACGCGACAGCCGGTCCACCCTGGTCGCGCGCGAGTAGGGCCGTTCCCGCCGCCAGGTTGCCGCCGGCGCTGTCGCCCGCGAGAACGATCCGGTCCGGGTCCGCGCCGAGTTCAGGTGCGCTCTCGGCGGCCCACTCGAGTGCGGCATAGCAATCCTGTAGTCCGGCGGGAAACGGGTGTTCGGGTGCGAGCCGGTAGTCGACGCTGACGACGGGGTAGCCGGAGTCGGCCGCGAGTTTGCGGCAGGTGTTGTCGTGGCTGTCGATGCTGCCGACGACCCAGCCGCCGCCGTGGAAGTAGAGGATGAGGGGGCGTTGGTGCTCGTGCTCGTGCTCTTGCTCTTGTTCTTCGTCCCGGTCCCGCCCTCGCTGGTTGTCCTCACCCGCCCCCGGCTCGTAGAGCCGAATCGGAATCTCTCCGTTGGGCCCGTCGATCGTTCGATCGGTCACCGATTCGAGTTCGATAGCCGGCTCGCCCGCTTGGAGTTCTTCGAGCATCGCGCGGGCCCGTTCGACCGGCACCTCGTCGAACGAGGGTGTCTCGAGGGAGTCGTACAGTTCGAGGAACCGCTGTACGTCGGGGTGGGGCTCGGCAGCCCTATCTGCTGTCATCGATTGACATATTCTCCGCGGCACGAAAAAGGTATAGTGACAACTGCACCGAGTTCCACACCGATTCATAGCCGTCGTGCGATCGGGTGTGCAGTGACTGCGGCGGCTACTGTCGCTCCGGTCGGTGTTTGCGCGCACAGGAGAGGCTCGGATGGACGGGATGAGAAGATGCAAAGAGCAAAAATAGCGGGTAGAACGGGATTTAGCCGGACAGAACGGAATTTGGCCGGAAGAGCAGGACCGGCCAGGTCGGGACAGAGTCGTCGCGTTCCACACCGCTTATTTCGGTTCGTCTCGCCACTACGAGCAATGACTACCGAGCGGGAGGACACGCAGGATGCACAGGGGACCCAGGAGCTTATCAATGCACTCCGCGCGGTCGATGCCGTCCAGTTCGGCGAGTTCGAACTCGCCCACGGCGGTACCAGCGAATATTACGTCGACAAGTATCGCTTCGAGACCGACCCCGACTGTCTCTCGGCCGTCGCCGACGCCTTCGCCGACCGGATCACGCCGGACGACAAACTCGCCGGCGTCGCGCTCGGGGCTGTCCCGCTTGCAGCCGCGACGAGCGTCGCCGCCTCCGTTCCCTACGTCATCGCCCGCAAGCAGCGCAAGGAGTACGGTACGGCGAACCTCATCGAAGGTGAACTCGACGAGGGCGAGGAGGTCGTCGTGCTCGAGGATATCGTGACGACGGGGACCAGCCTGGTCGACGCTATCGAGGCGCTTCGGGACGCCGGGGCGACGGTCGACCGCGCGCTGGTCGTGGTCGACCGCGAGGAAGGCGGTCGGGAGACCGTCGAAGATGCAAACGTCGAAATGGAGTCGCTCGTAACCGCGAGCGAGCTGCTCGCGGATCAGCCCGACGACGCCTGATCTTCCGCTATCCGGGCTGACCTGAAAGCGAGCATCCACACCACGAGTTCGTTTGGTATCGGTGCACGCCCCATCACAATTCTTTTATTCAGGTACGGGCTATCCGTAGCCACGATGGTAGGTGTCCGCTTTACACGCCGGGCTCGCGCCCGCTTCTAACTCTCACCTACCGTTCGCTGTGTCGGCGTCGTTCGGCCAGCAAACGGTGACGATAGTTCGCCCGGCGACGGACACGCCACCGGCGTTTTCACAGCGCTCGCACCAACAGTAGCCACACCGACACCCATGTCAGAATCAGAACCAGAATCAGAAGCAGAACCCGACGCAGAAGGTATCGTAGTCGTCCTCCCCGACGGCTCAGAACTCGCAGTCGACGCCGACGCAACCGTCGAAGATTGCGCCTACGAAATCGGCCCCGGCCTCGGCCGCGACACCGTCGCCGGCAAACTCGACGGCAACCTCGTCGCCAAGGAAGAACCCGCCTACGACGGCGCTGAACTCGAGATCATCACGGACCAGTCCGACGAGTTCATCCGCGTCATGCGCCACTCCGCGGCCCACTGTCTCGCCCAGGCGGTCGAACGCCACTACGACGACGTGGACCTCGCCATCGGCCCGCCGACGGACGAGGGCTTTTACTACGACTTCGACAACCTCGATATCGACGAGGACGACCTCCCAGAACTCGAAGCGGAGATGGAGGCCATCATCGACGACGACTACGAGATCGAACGCGAGGAGGTTTCGATCGAAGACGCCGAAGAGCGACTTGCCGACGAGCCGTACAAACTCGAACTGCTCGAAGAGTTGGCCGAGGAGTCAGACACCGTGACGTTCTACAGCCAGGGCGAGTGGGAGGATCTCTGTGCCGGCCCGCACGTCGACTCGACGGGCGAGATCGGTGCGGTAAAACTCTTAGAGATCGCGGGTG
Organism: Natrialba sp. PRR66; assembly: GCF_034808065.1. Lineage (NCBI taxonomy): Archaea > Methanobacteriati > Methanobacteriota > Halobacteria > Halobacteriales > Natrialbaceae > Natrialba > Natrialba sp. PRR66. The sequence continues at coordinate 552,798 of NZ_JAXHGN010000002.1, forward strand.
CCTACTGGCGCGGCGACGAGGAAAACACGATGCAAACGCGCATCTACGGCACGGCCTTCGAGGACGAGAGCGACCTCGAAGCGTTCCTCGAGCGAAAGGAAGAAGCCGAAGAGCGGGACCACCGCAAGATCGGCAACGAGATGAACCTGTTCTCGATCCAGGACGTGACCGGTCCCGGCCTCCCCCTGTATCACCCGCCGGGGAAGACGATCCTGAAAGAACTCGAGGACTTCGTCGAAACCCTCAATCAGGACGCCGGCTACGACTACGTCGAGACGCCACACGTCTTCAAGACCGATCTCTGGCACCGCTCGGGCCACTACGAGAACTACCAGGACGACATGTTCGTCTTCGACGTCGGCGACGACGAGTTCGGCCTCAAGCCGATGAACTGTCCCGGCCACGCCGCCATCTTCCAGGACCAGTCCTGGAGCTACCGCGACCTGCCGATCCGGTACGCCGAAAACGGGAAGGTCTACCGCAAGGAACAGCGCGGTGAACTCTCGGGGCTTTCGCGGGTCTGGGCGTTCACGATCGACGACGGTCACCTGTTCGTCCGACCGGATCAGATCGAGGAGGAGGTCGAGCGGATCATCGAGATGATCTTCACCGTCCTCGAGACGTTCGATCTCGACTACGAGGTATCGCTGGCGACGCGGCCCGAGAAGAGCGTCGGGAGCGACGAGATCTGGGAGCGAGCCGAATCGACGCTCGAGTCCGTTCTCGAGGAGTCGAAGATGGACTACGAGATCGAGGCGGGCGACGGCGCGTTCTACGGGCCGAAGATCGACTTCGGGTTCGAAGACGCGATCGGGCGCGTCTGGGACGGCCCGACGGTCCAGTTGGACTTCAACATGCCAGAGCGGTTCGATCTCTCCTACGTCGGCGAGGACAACGAGGAGCATCGCCCGGTGATGATCCACCGCGGTATCTACGGCAGCTACGAACGGTTCTTCATGGTGCTCATCGAGCACTACGAGGGCAAGTTCCCGCTCTGGCTCGCGCCCGAGCAGGTTCGCGTGCTGCCGATCTCGGACGACAACCTCGGCTACGCCCACCGGGTCGCAAACGAGTTCGACGCGTTCCGCGTCGAGGTCGACGACCGGGATTCGACGCTCGAGCGGAAGATCCGTGCGGCCCACGACGACCGGGTCCCCTACCAGATCATCGTCGGCGACAACGAGGAGGAAGACGGGACCATCTCGGTTCGGGACCGCTTCGAGGATCAGGAGTACGACGTCGAGATCGACGCGTTCCGCGAGCACCTGGACGCCGAACGCGACGAAAAGCGGACGGAGCCGGACTTTTTGCAGGACTAACGGCTGTCGTCTGCTGTCTGCCGAAAGCGGTAAGCCCTCAGTCTCCTGCGGACGGGCTGTTCTCTCGATCACCGGTGAGCGTGCGAATTGTCCGAGCGCCGACGAACCGCGGCGTTCGAGCCGCATAGTGGGCGTAAGCGTCGCCGTACTCCTCGCGCAGCCACGGTTCCTCGGCGAACGGCAGCGCGAGCCACCAGCCGAGATAGATCGCACAGATCGCAGCGACCAGCACCGAGTTCGCAACCAGCGCGAAGCCGACGGTTGCGACGATGTAGCCGACGTACTGCGGGTTCCGCGAGTAGCGGTACCAGCCGCCGGTTCGCAGTTCGCCGGCGATTCCTTTCGTCTCCTCGACACCCAGGTCGAGGCCGGCCGCGATGGCGACGACGTACCCTGCGACGAACAGCACCGCGCCGACGGCGAGCGATGGAACTCGCGGCAGTCCGAGGCTGTTCCAGTCCAGATAGACGAGCGCGAGTATCGCCGCGTTGAGCGCGTGCGACAGCCCCCAGTGGACGTAGTACCGCAAGCCCCGCTCGCCCGGTGGCCAGTAGTTCGCGAACCCGAGCGCGCTGGCGACGACTCCTGCCAGATTGCTCAGACTGAGGGCGAGTCCGGCCCCGAATACCGCGGTCGTCACCGTCTCACTCATCGGTTCTCCTCCCGTTGCGTTTGCGTCCTGGTTTGCCCTCTCCCGCGATCGAGTCGCGTCCTTGCCCCGAGTTCAGATTCAGGTCGCCTGCGGTGAGCGCGTTCAGTTCGGTGGCGTTGTCGGCAATGCATATCGGGTAGTCGTCGCTCGGGCCCCCTGTGCGTTCTCGCGGACGGACTAGCGAATTTATATGTGCACGCCAGCCAGTCGTCACGAAGAAGCGATGAAGTACCTCGACGTTCGGCTGTCCCAACCCGACTGGATGCTCCACCCGATGCAGCGATTTATCCGCGATGGCGAGGCGGTTCGGTACGAGGAACTTCGCGCCTGGAACATCGCCGGTGCCGAGGGCGTCGAGTACGAACTGTTCTACGCCGACGCCGATCGCGAACCCTACGAGACCGCACTCGAACAGGTCGACTCGGTCCGCTGGTACGATCTCACGCCGGTCGACGACGACTCGTTTTATCTCTACCTCTGTCAGGAAACCCGCGAGGAGGATATCCGCTGGCGCGAGGCGTTTACGACCCTGGATCTCGTCGTCGTCCCACCGATCGTTTACGATTCCATGGCCGCCTTCACGATGACCATCGTCGGAACCGGAGAAAATCTCCAGGCGATGATCGACGGGCTTCCTGACGAAATCGACGTTACCGTCCGCGAGATCGGGGAGTACGACCGCCGATACGCGCCACTAACCGGCGACCTCACCGATCGGCAACTCGAGGCCGTCGCTATCGCAGCCGACATCGGCTACTTCGACGTTCCTCGCGACGCCGGCGTAGACGACGTTGCGACCGAACTCGACTGTGCACCGAGTACCGCAGCAACGCTTCTGCAGAAAGCACAGGCGCGCGTGATGCGCCGGCTGGTTCGACGCGACGGCCATCATCGCGACGGCATCACGTCGACGGTCCAGTCGAACTAACCGCTGACCGCACCACCCACATACGTGGGATATCTCTGCAGCACGGAGATCGAAATCCCCATACTTGCGGAATCGTGCATACCAGTATGAACAGAGCAGAAAAGGCTGCCCTCCAGTTGCGGGCCGTCGACGTACTGCGGATGCTGAAGGAAACGCGGACCTACGACGAACTCGCCGAGACGACCGGGCTTCCGGCCGGCGACCTCAATCGCTACGTCAACGGCCACGTCCTCCCCGGCACCGAACGCGCTCGCGAAGTCGTCGAAGATATCGGCCGCGAGGCCCTCGCCGCCGAACTCGATGCGCGCATCCGCGTCGACGACGAGGGATACGTCGACAACTCCGGCACCGTCTTCGATCAGTCGTTTCTGGACCTCGTCGCGCCCGTCGTCGCGAACGCCTTCGAGTTCGATCGGCCGGATGTCGTCCTGACCGCTGCGACGGACGGAATCACGCTCGCGGCGTCGCTCGCGAGTTACTACGGCACGCGGTGTGCCTACGCGAAAAAGAGCAAAGAGACCGCAGTCGAGGAGTTCATCGAGGCGCGCCAGCGCCTGCAGTCGGGCATCGAACTCACCTACTACCTGCCCGCCGCGGCTATCGACGCCGGCGAGTCGGTGCTGGTCGTCGACGACCTCATCCGCTCGGGTGAGACGCAGGAACTCCTGCTCGATATCGTCGAGACATCCGAAGCGGAGGTCGCCGGCGTTTTCGCGCTCATTGCCGCCGGCGAGGATGGAATTCGCCGCGCTCGCAGTCGGACGGATGCACCGGTTGGCTCGCTAACCTCGGTCTAGGTGCTCCGGGACTCCGATCGCGGTGCTGTCGTTGATCTGTCTCTCCGTTCGTCCGTGTCACCGATCCTGTATTCCCGACGAAGCCGCTACCAGCGGCGATAGTGCAGCCAGCATGGTGCATCGGTGATCCGGATCGCTATCGAACGATCGTCACCGGAACCGAAGACCGCCGGGCGACGTTCTCCGCGACGCTTCCCAGCAGGATTCGACTCGCACCCGTGCGGCCGTGGCTCCCGATCGTGATGTGATCGACATCGTGTTCGTCCGCGTAGGTGACGATCGATCGCGAGATGCCGCCGACAACGCGGTCCGTCTCGATCTCGCAGCCGAACTCGGCCGCCTCCTCGCGCGTCTGCTCGAGGAGCGCATCGGCTCGCTGTTCGTGCTGGGTCTGAATCTCCTCGTAATTGGCCACCGCGCCGCCCTCGATTCCCGTCGCCGCGTAGAAGTCGCCGGGATCGATGACGTGTAACGCCGTGATCGTCGCATCCGGATACTCCCGACAGGTGAACTCGAGCGCGTCAGTCGAACGGTCCGAGTCGTCGACCGGAACGAGGACGTGGCGTGGCATGCTTCCCGCTACGACGAGCATCGAGTTAAGTTTCAGCCCGTCATACTGGGGCCGTCGCGTCGATCTTTCCGTCTGGCTGTGTCCGGTAGCCGAATAGATCGAGAGAGCGTGAGCTGATCGAGAACCGGTACAACAGGCACTGAATCGAAGCCGCCGAATGCGGCAAAAGTCTGTGCGGCGGGTTACTTCGCGCGGCCCTGCCCGCCGGTGTTCGACGGACGGACCTTCTCGGCACCCTTGCCGCGGTTGTTGAGACCGCGATTGTCCTTGCCCGCGTTGGTGAGGCCGCGGAAAGCACGGTTCGTGTGGGAGTCGTCACAGATCCAGTTGAGATCGTCGTCGTTCTCGATCGCAGGGTGGTTCGGATCGACGAGGATCACTTCGAACCACTTCTGGCTCCCGTCTTCACCGACCCAGTAGCTGTTGAGCACGCGCATGTTGGGATACTTTCGGGAGACGCGCTCTTCGCCGATGCGCTGGATGTTCTTGCGCCGCCCGATGCGGTTGACACCCTGGCGCTTGGAGCGACGACCGGCCGTAAAGCGCTGCTTGCGGGCGGTCCCCTTGCGAACCGACACGCGGGTCATGATAATGCCCTGCTTTGCCTTGTAGCCGAGTTCACGAGCCTTGTCGAGCCGCGTCGGTCGCTCGATGCGCTCGATTGCGCCCTGGTCGCGCCACTCTTGCTTTCGCTGCCACTGCAGTTCCCCGAGTTTACCGTCGTCGGGGTCCTTCCACGCGTCCTTGATGTGGGAATAGAAGCTCTTTGCCATTGTATTCACCGCGGGCGGTGATGGTTCAACCCGGCGAGGGCGCTGCCTCGCGGATCACATTCCGTCCTGTGGCGGCGTCGTGCCGGACAGGTGCCCGCTGGTGCCCGCGGCCCAGCGAGTTACGATACTCTATCCAACTCCCGAGTATAAGGGCTTCGAAGCGTTTCGAGTATAACAGGCCCGTTGCCTCGTCAGGTTTGCTCGATTACGTCGTACTCTTGAGAGAGATCGTACCACAGTTGGTTGATCGACTGCATCGATTCGAGTTCGTCCAGCCGATCGTGGAGCTGTTCGGCCTCTTCTTCGGAGGCCGTTCCCACGTACACCGCCTCGTCGATGATCGTTTCGAGCACATCTTTCTGATACTCGAGTGCTGTCTCGGACATCCTGATTACTGCCATGAGATTTGTCCTGATAGCTATAGACTGCACTAGGATCGTTGCTCGCTGGATAACGGCCAGCTAATCGGGACGAACGCTGGAAGATACGTCACACTCGACCGATCAACCAGGACCTGCATCCTGTGGTTACTTACGCGTACGCTCCCACTCCTGGGACCGTCTTTAGCACTGTGTGACTGCAGTTTGTGTGAGACGAACAGTTGTATACACGAAACGGGTCGAGGATCGGCCGCCAGAGTCGTCGCTGCTGGCTGTTTTCCATCCGGCACGCGTCGGCTCTCGTGATCGTGATGAAACCCAAACAGCTAGCCGAAAAGACATGATATCATTTGTCATTGTTTCCAGTGGAAGTATCTTATGGAACGAGAAGACTCGACAGGCTCGACCGCGGACGAATCGACGGACAGTGTCGCAACGAGACGGCGATTCCTCACCGGCGTAGGAGCAACGGTTTTGTCGGCGAAATCGGACTCACCGGGAGCGCAAGCGCGTTTCTCGGAAATATCGTCGACGGACTCGTTAGCGTCGGAGACACGCTCGTCGATGATACTCTCGACCTCGAGAGTAGCCTCGAACAGGAGACGATCGTCGTCTTCGAAACCAACGCCGACGCAGACCGGCTGCTTTCACTCGACGCCCTCGTCGGCCAGTTCGACGTGCTTCCGATGGCGTACGCCGAACTCACCGGACCGCTAATCGAGACGGTCGCCGGTTGGTCCGAGGTGCGCTACGTTTCCGCGAACTACGAACTCGAGTACCACAACGACGATGCACGGGCGGATACGCGGGCCGGGACGGTCCAGGCCGGAACCGGGCTCGATACGGCGTACACCGGGTCGAACGCTCACACCGTCGTCATCGACTCGGGCATCGACGGTGCGCATCCAGATCTCGAGGACACCCTGCGAGCGACCCTGCAGTACGTCGGTATCCCCGCCGTGACCGACGACCCGCTGTGGTGGCAGGACGTCGGCTTCCTCGACAGCGACGCCAGCGGTCACGGCACCCACTGCGCCGGCAGTATCGCCGGCGACGGATCGGCCAGCGACGGCGAGTTCACCGGCATGGCTCCGGACGCCGACCTCACCGTCTACTCCTGTGGCGTCGGCGGGCTGTTGACCGTCTACATCGTCGCCGCCTACGACGACATGCTCCGTCGTCAGTGCGAGGGGGAACACGACGTACAGGTCGTCTCGAACTCGTACGGCCCGGCCGACGACGACCGTCCGTTCGTTCCCGACGATCCGACGAAGTCGCTACCTGGGCCGCACACGAGGCCGGCATTCTCCCGGTGTTCTCAGCCGGTAACAGCGGTCCGGAACGAGGGACGTTGAACCAGTACGCCACGGCCCCGCACGTCCTCGGCGTCGGAGCAACGCACGCCGACCAGACGGTGACGGACTTTTCCTCACGTGGCCGCCCGCAGGACGGTTCCTGGGAGCAGGACAACTATGACCGGCACGCGGCCTACGAAAATCTCGCTGCGCTGCACGATGGCACCCCCGAAAACGAGATCGAAGGGCCGCTCGGAATCTACCGCACCGGCGTCGCCGCCAAGGGTGGCGACGTGATGAGCACGCTCAACCCCGCGGATCCGTTAAACGTCGCCGATCCCGACGATAAACGCTACTACGGGCCGATGTCCGGGACCAGCATGTCCTGTCCGGTCACTGCCGGCTGTGCAACGCTCGTCGTCGACGCGTCTCTCGAGGCTCACGGGGAAGCGCCCGATCCCATCCACGTGCTTACGACGCTCGAAGCGACGGCGGTCGAAACCGTTCACGACACCTACACCGCCGAATCCGTCGGTGCCGGCTACGTCGACGCATTGACAGCGGTTCAGCGCGCCGAGTCGGGTGAACTCGCAGGATTCGACGAGGTCGATCTCGCCCCCGGTAGTCGCGAGTAGCACCGATTTCGTTTCCAGGAAGTCACATGCATTGTCCTGCAGCGTTCATCCCGTCCTTCACCCGTTTCTGGATTTCGCATATCGATATCCCATTCATCCCTCTAGACCTCCAACAGGTATTCTGTCGAGCGATGCAACTCAACGCGGCTTCCCGCTATCCCGTCGCGCGGGATGCTACATACCCTTCAACGACCGAATACGGTCCTCGTACGACAGTCTCTTCGACCCGATTGCCGTACTCAGGTGACTACTGTCACTATCTGAATCGAGTAAAGCGAGTCTCAGCTACCGGAACCGAACGCCGAGAGGGCCGACACTACTCGCGAATCGTCTCGAACGACCCCGCAGCGATCTCTGCCGCCACCTCGTCGCTGTCGAGTTCATCCGAAACCTGCTGTGGGTACTTTCGCCGGAAGTACCCCACGGCGTTCCGGAGATCTCGCCGGAGGAACTCGTCGGCGTTTTCGTGGTCGGTCGGGACGGCCTGTGGCCAGTCGAAGATGGTGACGCCATTCTCGTCGAGGAAGACGTTGTACTCGCTCATGTCCGCGTGGACGTAGCCGGTTTCGTACGCGCGAGCGATTTCGGAGATGAGCAGATCGAGGACGCCCAGAACCTGGTCGGCTTCGAGTTTCGTTCGTGAGAGTTCGACGCCGTCCATCTTTTCCATGACGATGGCGTGGCGATTCTGGTCGATTGGTTGGGGGACCGCAACGTCCGGATAGAGTTCTTCGAGGATGTTGTGCTCGCGTTCGGCGGCCTTTCGAGCGGTGTACATCCAGGAGACGTGTTCGTTGTCCGATGTGTAATCGCGTTCCTTGTGGACCTCTCGGAAGTTCGTATACCCCTCGCGGTGATATTTCAGCGCGAGCGGCTTGTACGACCGAACTTCGTACACGTCGCTTTCTTTGCCGACGCCGAGCGGTGCGCCGAACTCCGAGATCGTATCCCGCTCGACGAGCGCCCGGAGCGCGAGGGCGTCGTACCCCTCGAACTGGAGAGTATATCCCTCGTACTGGATGGTCTTTTTCTCGACGAGGCCGCGTTTGAGACATCGTTCGAGTCGGTACGTTACTTCTTCGTCGGTCAGGTTGGCGAATTTCGGGAGTTTCTCCCGTTGTACCCACTCGGAGAAGCGCATTCCTTGTTCGACCCCCGAAAGGAGATAGAAATCCTGCTCTTCGAGTTCCGGCAGTAATTCGGCGACGTTCCGCACCATGGCCCGGGATACCCGCCGTGCACGTAAAAACGTCGTGACGCTGGGTTGGGTTCGGCGGTTCGATGCGTGTTGTACTTGTGCTCGATTCCGGTTCCTGTCGGGGTCGTCTGTGCGGTCATTCGCAAACGAATCGATGGATTCTAGCGCTCATCAAACGGAATCGGTAGAAACCGCCTAGGGGATACAGAACCGGATGCAGGAACCGCCCTAACTGCACGTAACACGATCTCGACCATCACAGATCGTTCTCAGAGACCCGTATAACGCGTTTCAGTAGCAGACTCACTCCTCCGTTGATGGCTCTTGAACGATTGCAAACCACAGGTCCTCGATTTCCTGCACGAAGTTGACGAAGTCTTCCGCTTCAACTGGCTTTTGGACGTACTGGTCCGCCTCAAAACCGTGTGACTTGATAATGTCTTCGCCTATCTCCGAACTCATTAGCGCGACAACGGGAATCTCCCGGAGTGCAGGCTCGTTGTTCAGTTCAGACAACACGTCCATCCCGCTTTTGCCGGGTAATTTCGGCTCGAGGAGGATCAGATCCGGGCGTGGTTCAGCCGCGTACTCGCCGCGTTGATTAATGAAATCAAGGGCAGCGTCACCATCGCTGATGGTGTATAGTTTGTTCTTGAGTTTCGCGTCTTTAAAGGATTCTGTGAAGAGACGCGTATCACCGGGATTCGGTTCGATCAGTAAAATGGTGATCTGATCGCCGACCTCCTCGCCGTCTGGAGTCATTACGGAGTATTCTGAGCGGAAGGTTAAAACAGCGAGGTCACCAGTTCTGATTACTCTTCTCGTCTATCCGTTTCACCTGTCGTGGACGATCGACTGCACGTGACCGACGACACCGCTTTTCAATTCGACGGTCGGACCGGCGGGATCGTCCTCGTAGACGGTTCCGACTTCACCGATGATCGGTTCTTGATCTTCCGATTCGACATCCTGGTCACCCTGAATGATCTCAACGGTGAGCCCTTGGCGCAGTTCTTCTGCGGTTGGTCGCTCATTGGACATGGGCGATAGTGCGACAGGAATTTCGAAAAGGATGCTGCCTGCACTCGCGTCGTGCGCGCTGACCGTCTGCAGACGAATTGTGTCCGTCTCTCCATCAGTTCTACGGACAGCCTTCAGTTGGGGTTTCGATCGTGGTCGCCGTTCTCAGTCGTGATCGACAGTATCGTCGTCTTCGAAGTCGAGGGCGACGGAGTTGATACAGTATCGCTTGCCGGTCGGCTCCGGTCCGTCTTCGAAGACGTGACCGAGATGGCCCCCGCAGTTGGCACACAGGACCTCTGTACGGCGCATTCCGTGACTGTTGTCCGGTCGCGTCTCGATTCGATCGTCGTCAACATCGTAGAAACTGGGCCAGCCACAGCCGGAGTCAAACTTCGTGTCCCCGTCGAAGAGTGCAGCGCCACAGCCCGCACATTCGTAGCTGCCGTCTGCCTTGTGATCGACGTACTCACCGCTGAAGGGGGCTTCAGTGCCGGCTTCGCGAAGGACGCGGTATTCTTCGTCGTCGAGTTCGGCGCGCCACTCCGCATCGGTTTCGGGGACGTCAGCCCGAGTTTCGGAGCCGGATGTCTGTTCCTGGCTGGAATCGTTACTCATACGTCTAGAAAGGGGAGAGAGGACAAAGAGTCTGTTGTGATGCCGGCTGTTGTATCGTGCCGAAAAGTGCGTTGGTTAGTACCCCAGTCCGGTTGCGTGCCACGTCGAGTGCAAGAAAGCGTTGGCTTGCGCTATCGACTCGTGATCACGTCCGTGCTCTCACAGACCGGGCACTGTGTCATTCGACCGAGCTTCGGAACCTCGATTCGAAGCCACTGTTCGTCACCACCGGGCGCTTCGAAGCCGCAGTTGCGACACCGAGATTGTCCGCGAGTGGTTGATGTACCGGCCATATGAGAGACTATGATAAAAGCGACCATATAAGTTAGTACCAGAACGGAATTTGATATGTGCCGGAGACGCGACCGAACTGGAGCGCTGGGCTACTACCATCCGCGTAGGGCTATCGAACAGCCCGCGATGGCTACTCCGATCTGTTTCGTCCGTTTCATCGTCGGTGCTTTCTTTCGCGATGGACGCCGGTCACGCTGTAGCGGGTCGCGTTTCGTCTCAGCTTGTCAATATCACTAGCGACGGATTCAGTCCAGTAATTGTGATGAATGGTTTAAGTACGTCGTCGTAGCCAGACGAGGGTGATGGTACGAGACACGACACGGCGGCGAGTCCTTCAACTGACCGGCGGGGCACTTCTACTCGGGTTCGGAGGCGCGTCTGCAAGCGCACAAGACGATGAAACCATCGAACCCGAAACGCGAATCGAGTTCGATGCACAGACCTCAGGATGGGTCGGAATCGAACCCGAAGCGATCGCAGACGAAGACAATCCGACGCTCACCCTCCAGGACGGCGAAACGTACGAGATCGGCTGGGAAGAAGGCGACGGCGCATCCCACAATATCGAACTCGTCGACGAGAACGACGAAGTGGTCGACGACTACGAGACCGAAGAGGCGACTGAAGGAGGCGAGGATCAGTTCATCGAGTTCGACGCGACCGACGAAATCGTCGAGTACGTCTGCCGAGTGCATCCGAACACGATGCGCGGCGAAATCGAGATCGAGTAGACGCGAACGATACAACCGCGAAGGTCAGATCCATTTTCGACGGTAAGAGCGCCGAGAAACGGGCTGACGAAGGGAATGCGAGAACAGAGACAAAGAGAGGAGAGTACGACGTGGCTGCACGCGAACTCGGCGTCGAGATCGATCGAAGCGTCCCGCAAGCAGCGGCGCGAGGGGGTTCGAGGAGATGACTGACTCTCTCGGCGTCGTCATCCCGGCATACGATCCCGATCCGCTCGCACTGAGTCGGTATCTCACGGCCGTTCGAACCGCGCTCAACCCCGAAACCGTTCGGGTCGAACTCGATCAGCCGACCGAATCGCACGTCGAACTCCTCTCCGAGTCGGCGATCGAGCTCAATACATCGCGGGATCGACGCGGCAAGGGCGCTGCGATCGCGGCGGGGTTCGACGCTCTCGACACCGACATTTACGTCTTCGCCGACGCAGACGGCTCCGTCCCCGTCTCGTCGCTCGACGATATCGTTCGAGAAATGCGAGCGGGAGAATCTGAGGTCTGTATCGGCTCGCGCCGGCATTCCTCGTCGGAGATACTCGCCCACCAGGCGGTCGTTCGACGGTTTCTGGGGGTGCTGTTCGCGGTCGCCGCCAGACGGATCCTCCCGACGCAGTGTCGCGATTACCAGTGCGGGGCGAAAGCCGTTCGCGCGGACGCCTGGGAATCGATCGGCCAGCACTGCTACGAACGCGGCTTTGCGTGGGATTTAGAGTTCGTTTCGGTCGCCGACGTGCTCGGATACGACATCGTCGAGGTGCCCGTCGTCTGGGCGGATCGGCCCGATTCGACGGTCGACCCGATCCCGACATCGTTCGAGTTACTCGCTGCACTGATCACCGTAAAACGGCGAACGGACGCGATCGCGACGAACCGCGCCGTCCGAACGACGAGTCACTGACGAGTTCGGTGTTTCGCACCGAGTGTGGTCGAGTATGTGCGTCCGCGTTCGGTGAACTCGCTCACCGAGCGCGAAGCGGCCGGTTCGCTTCCGTCGGGGTCGTTGGAGCGGTACGCGAGACGATCATCGTCGCGATAGCGACAGCCGCCGCGGGCGTCGGATTGCTCGCCGCAAAGGCGGTCGGAGCGGAAGTCTCGATCACTGCGATGGTCGTCATCAACGACCGCTAGACTTCGCCGAGAACGGAACCGTCGGCGGAATCACGCTCTTGAACCGGCGGCTGCAATCGAACCCGTCAGAGTCGCGGGGATTTCGATCGGCTTTCGCTCCGTCCGGTTTGGTCCGCTTCTCTCGATGAAATTCCCGATCGCAGGCATCGATCTCCGGCCGACGGTCGCAAACGGGATCGATATCTGCGTCTGGATGGCCGGTAACTATGTCGCAGAAAGCGCGCTCTGCTGGCGCGTGCTCGAGGCGACGCCTGAGTGAGCGAGTTCCCATCGGACCCGCAAACGTCCGTCGGCGCTCTCAGAGTGCCGGCACCGATCTTATTCGATAAGGCGGATAGTACTAGCCCGACCGAGTATGGGATCTCACGGATCGCGTGCGAGTATACCGTCTCGCTGGACCGATCGGTTCGAGCAGCACTGGCTCGGGTTGCTTTTCGCGGGGTCGGCCGTCCTCGTGACGGTTGCTACGATAGTCAAGTTCGTTCACGAACCGTTTCGCATACACGACGACTCGGCGCTGTTTCAGCACGCCGGGTGGTACATCCTGCAAGGGGCAACCCCGTACGTCGATTTCTGGGATCTGAAACCGCCGCTCATCTACGCCGTCACGACCGTCTTGGCGTTCCTGTCGGGCGGGAATATGATGGTGTTACACCTGCTGAGCATCGGCGTCGCCGTCGCCTCGGTCGTCGGCGGCGTGACGCTCGTCGGCCTGCTCACCTATCGGTTAACGGCGCACGAGTTCGCGAGTTTCGTCGCCGGTGCGACGATGTTCGTCGTCCCGTCGCTCTACGGCTTTCCGGCGGCGGGACTCAGACCGAAATACCTCGCCTTGTTGTTCGGGGGTGCGGGCCTCTTGCTTGCAGTGACGGATCGACCGGCGCTGAGCGGTGCCGCCGCGGCGACGAGCGCCGGATTCTGGCAGCTCGGCGGGCCGATTGCCGCGCTCGTTCTCGCCATCGGGTTCCAGCGCGGGAGAAGCCGCGGCCTGGCGCGAACGATAGCCGGCGGAGCGTTCGTGACGGCCGTCGTCGTCGCCCCGTTCGTCGCCGCGGATGCCACCATCCCGCTCTTCCTGGAAACGGTCCTCGCGCCGATTTACGGCGTCGAACGGTACACGGTTTCGGGACGACTACTCGACCTCGTACTAACCCTCGGATACGGGGTGTTGGTGATCCCGCTCGGCGTCTACGGGTGGGTTCGGGGGATCGCTCTCGATTGGCGACGATACTGGTGGGTCGGCGCGGGGGGCTCGCTGTACTCGCTGCAGATCTTCCTCGAGATGCAGGGCGCTATCGAACTGGTCCTCCCGTTGCTCTTTCTCTCTATCGGCGTCGGCCTGGTGATCGCAACGGCGCGGACCCCGAGACGACGGTCAATCGTCGCCGGCACCGTGGCGTTGCTCGCGGTCGCGAGCCTCTACTGGGTCGGTGGCCCGGTGACGCCGATTAAGACCGAAGTCGAAGAAACCCACGAGGCGGTGTCGGTTTCGAATTACGAAACGCTTCCGGAGAAGCCGGACGAAATCGAGTCGATGCAGACGATCTACTGGGAGAAGCGACAGCCCGAGAGCTGCCACTATCGGCTGGGACAGAAACAACGAGAGTACGCACAGCGGACGGGCGGCTCGCTCACGCAAGCGGAATGCGGACGGTGGCCGTTCGGGGATCCGCCGCGGGAGTGGCTCACCGACCGGATACGCTGACGAACCGAGACCCGTCACCCATCGCCCGTCGGCCCGCTTTCAGGCGGTGACGACGCACCGGTCCCGGTGTGCGAGCGGCGACCGAAGACACACACCTTGACGGTCTTCGGTCGCCAACCCACACCAATGACAGTTTCCCAGACCGTCGAACTCGAGGGTCACATTATCGACTCGGGGTCGATGGGCCATTGTTTCGGTGCCGTCATGGAGATGGGCGGCGAGTTCGAAGTCGAGGAGTTCGAGGTCGGCCGCCACAAACACGACGAGACGTACTGTCGGATGGAGGTCACCGCCGAGAGCCACGAGGACCTCCGGGCGATCCTGCACGAACTCAACCAACAGGGAGCGACCGTCGCCGATCCGCGGGATGCGACGATAGAACCCGCGCCGGACGATCAGGTCGTCCCGGTCGATTTCTACTCGACGACGAACCACCCGACGTACGTCCGCGTCGACGGCGACTGGGTGGCGGTCGAGGATATCGAGATGGACTGCGCGTTGATCGTCGAACGGGACGGCGATAGCGTAGCCGACGCAAACGACGCAAACGGCGCGAACGAGAGCGACGAGAGCGACCCTCGCGTCACCACGAAAGTACTGAACGCCGTCGAAGAAGGCGACCTCGTCGTCACCGGCGAAACCGGAATCAGGGTCGAGCCCCCCGAACGACCCCGCAACGGCGGCGGTTCGTTCGGCTTCATGCAAGGCGGCGTCTCCAGCGAGCGCCCCTCCGAGTCGCTGATCGAGGAGATCGCCGACGAGATGCGCGACGTCCGCGAGAACGACGGCACCGTCCTCGCCGTCTGCGGCCCCGCAATCGTCCACTCCGGCGGTCGGGACGCCCTCGCCGAACTCGTTCGAGAGGGGTACGTCGACGCGATCAGCGCCGGCAACGGGTTCGCCGTCCACGACCTAGAACGGGACCTCTACGGCACCTCGCTGGGCGTCGACACCGAGAGCCTCGAACACCCGCGAAAGGGGCACAAGCACCACATCTACACGATCAGCGAAATCGTCCGCCACGGCAGCATTCCGGAGGCCGTCGACGCCGGCGTCGTCGACGAGGGCGTGATGTACGAGTGCGTCAGCAACGACGTTCCCTACGTGCTCGCCGGGTCGATCCGCGACGACGGCCCGCTGCCGGATACGATCACGGACTCGATCGAGGCTCAGAACGCGATCCGCGAACAGGCCCAGGATGCCGACATCGTGCTCATGCTCGCAACCCTCCTCCACTCCGTCGCCGTCGGCAACTGTCTGCCCTCGACGACGAAGACCGTCTGCGTCGACATCAACCCCGCGACCGTCACGCAACTACTCGACCGCGGCAGCGCCCAGGCGATCGGCATGGTCACCGACATCGGCGCGTTCATCCCGATGCTCGCAGACGAACTCTGCGACCCGTCACAGCAACACTCGGCGTGACCACCTAGCCGGGACGATCACACCGGTCAGCACGGCCGAATATTCGAAACAGAGCAGCTCTCCGCCGAAGCACCGCTCGTCCCGACCGCAGTCAGGGCGTGGTATTTTATACGAATCTGTAGTACGACAGCTACCTTTCGACGAGCAGCCGACCCGACACGAGTAAGAATGCACCGAAAACACATCGCCGCCAGCAAGGAACTCCACCGACGAACCGGGAAAACGTTCTATCTCGCAACTAAGTTCCTTCCGCGACGAGTTCGTCGCGCGACCTACGTCCTCTACGCCTTTTTTCGGCTCGGAGACGAAATCGTCGACGACGCTGACGACGTGCCGCCGGCCACCCAACGCGCTGAACTCGAATCGCTCCGTGCGCAGGCGCTCGGCGAAATCGAGCCGGAAGGCCCCGTACTCGCCGCCTTCCAGGACATTCGGGAACGGTACGACATCCCCGAATCGGAAATCGACCTGTTCATCGACGCGATGGCGACCGATGTCGCGACTGCCCGGTACGAGACCGCCGCCGCACTCCACTCGTACATGCGCGGTTCGGCGGCGGCGGTTGGCGTGATGATGACTGCGATTATGGAACCGGAACTGGAAGCGATGGCGCGGCCACACGCCGTCAAACTCGGCGAGGCTTTCCAGATGACCAACTTTCTGCGAGACGTTCGCGAGGACATCGTCGAACGCAATCGGATCTATCTCCCGCAGGAGACCCTCCGGAAGCACGGTGTCTCGAACGAGCAACTCGAAGCCCTCGAGTTCAACGAGTCGTTCGCCGCGGTGATAGCGGACGAACTCCAGCGGACGGAGGCGTTGTATCGGGAGGGTGTCGCCGGTATTCGATACCTCCCGGCGGATTGCCAGTTTCCCGTGTTGCTGGCGGCGGTGCTCTACGCCGAATATCACGCGCGTATCCGCGCGCAGGGGTACGACGTGCTCTCGAGCGAGCCGTCGCTCTCGACGGCCCGTAAGCTCCGGTGTCTCGTGCGGACGCGGTGGCACTGGCAGTGGAACCGCGATCCGGAAGCGGTCTTTCGGCGCGTCTCGGCCGTCCCTGCGATCGGGACCGACTCGCACGGATCGAGTCGCGGCGAAGGAACGCCGATGCGCTGAGCCGACTGCCGTCACCGAACTCGTTTGACGCGGCCGCTCGCGCTTCGGTTCGGTCGCGCGGAGCCCTGGGGTGGGTACGGAGCAAACGATCTACAGAAGAGATCCGCTGTCCGTGCCGGCTATCGTCCCGTCGCTTCGAATCCCGCCGCTGCGAACCCCGAAACCGCTAGTTCTTACCGGTCGGCGGAATCGCCGTCCGAAACAGGTCGCCGCCGTACCGATCCGTCCCGACCAACCCGAGACAGATGAGGCCGGCGACGGCCGCGGCGATCCAGTTCCCGTAGAGCACGTTGATCGACCCCCACAACAGCACGAAGCTCACCAGATCGTCCAGGATGAACTCGCACGACCGGATCCTCTCGCGGAGGGCTTCGTGATCGAATCCGAACTCGACGAGCGCGACGGCGACGGCTCCCGAAAGCAGCCAGCCGGCGTAATTCGAGGCCGGGACCCCGTAGTACGCACCCGCCGGGATGAACTCCCAGAAGCCGATGGCAACGGCCGCGGGATCGAGGACGAGATCGATGGCGAGTACCGTGGCAATCGCCCCCGCCAGCCTGGCGAGCGGCGTCTCGAACCGATTCTCGGAGCGGGAATCGAGTACCAGCACCGTTAGCAGGTAGGCATCGAGTACCAGCGGAACGAAGAACAGCGGCAGTGCGAGTGGCACCTCGCCGGCGAGCGTCGGCCCGAGTTCAATTGCGTACTCGAACGTCCCGTAGGGCCAGCCGGTCCGCAGGCCGACGAGTTCGATCGCGTAGGTGAAGGCGGTGAGCGCGCCGAGACAGCCGAGCGCTCGCCGGCCGAGCGTCGGGAGCACGCCGACGAGCAGCGGCGAGCGCATGACGGCGGTGCCGACGAGCAAGAGCAGGGGGTTGTACGCGAGCGGTGCGGGGAGGTGCCCGAGATCGCTCGCGACGAGCGTTATTGCGCCGACGACGGGGAAGACGACCGCGATGGTGAAACGGTTCTCGCGGACGCGGGTTTCGAGCCACCGCTGGACGGCGGCCCGGGTACCGTCGTCGTCGGTCGATCGGTGTCGCCCCCGGTGGCCGAGTGCGGTTTGATTCGCATCCTGATTCCCTCGGTCCTGGTTTTGCCCTTGACCCCGGTTTTGCCCTCGATTTCGGTCCTGGTCTCGACCCCGATTTTGCTCTCGATTTCGGTCCTGGTCCCGGTCTCGATCGCTCCCGGCGCTCGGATCGGATTCCGAGCTATCCATGGAGGAGCCTCCAGAGGCCACCCATCGTCAGCACCGCACCGACGGCCGTGTTGATCAGGGGGAACCACCAGTAGGCCCGGCGAACGTCGATTCGGGTCGCGGCGAGCACCGAGATGAGAGCGGGATAGACGAGCAGGACGAGACCGAGACGAACGTCGAGCGAGCCGAACGCGGCGGCGCTCGCCAGCCAGCACGCGCCGCAGTAGACGGCTGTCCACGTCTCGCCGAGGACCGTCGCGGTCGTCCGAACGCCCGCCTCGCGGTCTGGGGTGATATCGGGCATCGCCGAGAAGGTGTGCATCCCCATCGCCCACAGCCAGCCGCCGGCGACGGCGATCAAGGGCGGTTGCGTTCCGGCGACGGCGGCGTAGGCCGCGGCTCCCGGCGCGACGTAGAGGCCGTTCGAAACCGAATCGAGCGGCGGCATCGTCTTGAATCGGATCGGCGGGGCACTGTAGGCTGCCCCGAGGACGAGAAATGCGACGAGCCAGGGCCACGCCGCGGTCGGGAGTAGTGGAACGAAAAGCAGCGGGAGTGCTGCACAGAGTCCGACAACGACGGGAACGTACCGCTGACCCCGATAGCGGGCCTCGCGCTCGTCCGCGTCTTTCTTCGGGTTTTCAGCGTCGATCTCGCGGTCGTAGATATCGTTGATCCCGTAGAGAAAGACGTTCGCCGGGACGAGGAAGTACGCGAAGAGGACGACGGCGGCGGGCGCGAACAGTTCGCCGACGGCATCGGCGGCATAGGCGACGCCCACCAGAACCGGCCCCGCGAGGTAGAGCCAAAATCGGGGCCGGGACAGCACGAGTACGTAAGCCAGGCAATCGACGAGTTCAGATTCATGACCGGTGCGGGGCCGTCCGTCCCGGGGGGTGCGGACGGCGGCTCCGGCAGCGTCGCTATCGCTGCCGTCGTCGCTTTGCTCCCCGCCATCACCGCACCCAGATGAACTCGAGTCGGTCATCGGTCACAGCGCGGGTGAGGGCCGTCACCGTAGTCCGCGAGCAGTGCGTCTGCCGTTAGTTCGCCGCTGATGAGACACATCGGGACGCCGATACCGGGCGTCGTGTCCGCGCCCGTGAAGTAGAGTCCGTCGACGGCCTTCGAACGGTGTGGCGGGCGCAGGAGGGCGGTCTGTCGGAGCGTGTGCGCCAGTCCGAGGGCGGTTCCATCGTAGCTGTTGTAGCGGGCGGCAAAGTCGGAGACGCAGAAGCGTTTCTCGAAGACGATCCGTTCGCGAACGTCTGACCCGGTGTGTGCGGCGAGGTCGGCGAGAATCGTCTCGCGATACTGCTCGCGGAGTTCCGGCGTGTCCTCGAGTCCGGGTGCGATCGGGACGAGGACGAACAGCGCGCTGTGGCCCGCTGGTGCGACCGTCTCGTCCGTCTGCGACGGAACGCAGACGTAATACGCGGGGTCGTCGGGCCACCGCGGCTCCTCGAAAATCTGTTCGAAGTGCTTTTCCCACCCCAGCGGCAGGACGAGCGAGTGATGTGCGAGTTCGGGAACGTCCCCCTCGACGCCCAGGTAGAGGAGAAACGCCGACGGGGCGTAGGTTCGCGACTCCCAGTACTCGGACTCGTACTGTCGCTGTTCGGGCGCGAGCAGCTCCTGCTCGGTATGGGCGTAATCGGCGTTGCTGACGACCAGGTCCGACCGCAACGGCCCGTCGGGCGTCTCGACGAGAAAGGCACCTTCCCGGCCCTTGATCCGTGTCACCGGACGAGCCGTACTGAACTCGACGCCGAGTTCGCGAGCGAGGTCAACGAGTGCGTCGATGACGGCACCGATGCCGCCGTCGGGATACCAGACGCCGAGGTTGAAATCGACGTGGCTCATCAGGTTGTAGATCGCGGGCGTGTTCGATGGTGACCCGCCGAGAAAGACGAGCGTGTACTGCATGAGTTGCTGCAGTTTTGGATGGTCGAAATAGTCCTCGACGTGGCCCTGCATCGACCCGAGGAGTGAGAGCCCACGCGCGTGCTGGGCAACATCGGGATCGATGTAATCCCGAAGTCGCGGCCGATCCTCGTAGACGAAGTGTTCCATGCCGATCTCGTAGTGGTGGCGAGCGGTCTCGAGATAGCGTTCGAGCGCGTCGCCGGCACCCGTTTCGTAGGACTCGAAGAGTTGTTTCGTTCGCTCTCTGTCGGGCGTCACGTCTACCTGGTCCCCGTCTTTGAAGAAGATCCGATAGTGCGGATCGAGGTGGGTGAGGTCGTAGTACTCGGAGGGCGTTCGGTCGAAGGCGGCGAAGAACCGTTCGAAGACGTCGGGCATCAGGTACCAGGACGGCCCCATATCGAATCGGAACCCGTCGCGTTCGAGCCGACTCGCACGGCCGCCGAGTTGGTCGTTTTGCTCGACAACGTGAACTGACACGCCGGCATCGGCGAGGTAACAGGCGGTCGAGAGACCGCCCACACCGGCTCCGACGACGATGGCTGTGGACCCGGCCGGGGAGCGCATACGATGGGTACCGGAAGTAGCGTGAAGAATGTGCATCCCGGTTCCGTTGAGCGAAATACCAATGCCTTAGTTCGTCTGGGAGATTCGGTCTAGTAATGGATACCTCTGAACACGAACACACGCCACCCCCTGGTAACGAGGACGGGACGCGAGACGAGGACATCCGGCGCGACCGCGAGTCGACTGAGTCGGACGCGGACCGCGAAACGGATCACACGGTGCCCGAGGTGACCACTGCGGAGCGCCAAGATGCGGTGCGGGACGCCGTCGAACGCTCTCGAAGCGGCGCGCCCGCGGTCGGGTCGGTCGTTCGCGATCGCTTCTCCGCGGACGAGGTCTTCCAGCGGATCGTCGCCGCGGCGGACGAGGAGGTCACGTCCGGAAACCGCGAACTGCTCTTCAGCGGGATCGCCGCGGGATTCGCGATCACGATCACGTTCCTGTTGTACGCCTCGCTGTACGGCTCGACGGACGGCCATCCGATACTGAGCGCGCTGTTGTACCCGCTCGGGTTCATCTACATCATCATCGGCGGCTACCAGCTCTACACCGAAAACACGCTTCCGCCGGTGGCGCTCACGCTCGAGCGCCTCGCGAGCATTCCGGCGCTCTTTCGGCACTGGACGATCGTCCTCATCGGGAACTTCCTCGGTGCTATCATGGGCGCAGCGACGCTCGCATGGGGTGGTGTTTTCTCCGAGGACGCAGCCGAGGCTGCACTGTACCTTGGAAGACACGGCGTCGAGACGCCCTGGTTCGATCTGTTCTTCAAGGCAGCCTTCGCGGGGCTGATCGTCGCCGGCGTCGTCTGGGTCACGTTCGCCTCCCGCGATACGATCTCTCGGCTCGTCGTCGTCTACATGGCGTTCCTGGCGATTCCGATCGGGAACCTGTTTCACGTCGTCACCTCGTTCACCGAGATGTCCTACGCCGTCTTCGTCAGCAGCGATCTCGGCTTTTTCACCGGCCTGATCCACTTCGTCCTGCCGGTCCTGCTCGGTAACACCATCGGCGGTATTCTCCTCGTCACCGTCGTCAATTACTTCCAGACGAGCGAGGAACGACTCGAATCCGCCCGTTTCGAGGGTATCAAACGCCGGCTCTCGCTCAAGGAGTGGGTGTTCGGCGGCCTCGCCGGTCGGTCGTACGTTCCGCTGATCGACACAGCCGAGCGAACAGAAGACGACGAGGAGGGCTACCGGGTCCTCGTTCCGATCGCGAACCCGCGCACCGAATCCCGACTCATCGACCTCGCCGCAACGCTCGCAGCACAACGCGAATCCGCGATCGTACACGTGGTCCACATCGTGCAAATCCCGGATCAGTCCAGCGGCGGACGACAGCGCGATCAGATCGTGTCCGAATCCGAAGCGTTACTGCGAGACGTCGGCGATGAGATCGACGACTACGACGTCGAGTTCGAATACTCGACGATCGTCACGCACCGCTCGTTCGAGGAAATCTTCAACCTGGCCGAGAGCAAACGCAGCGACCTCGTCGTGATCGGCTGGGGCGTCAACGAACTCTGGGGCGCCGCGCGCGCAGAACGGCCGCTCAGCGAACTGACGAGACAGCTCCCCTGTGACTTCCTCGTCCTGAAAGACCGCGGACTGGACCCGTCCAGAATCCTCCTGCCGACCGCCGGCGGGCCGGACTCGGACCTGAGTGCCGAAGTCGCCCAAACGTTCCGCGAAACGGCGGACGCCGAGGTGACGCTCCTGCACGTCGTCGATACCCCCGACGAACGCCAGACCGGGGAACAGTTCCTCTCGGACTGGGCGGTCGACCACAACTTGCAGGACGCCGAACTCGTGGTCGACGACTCGGGCGATGTCGAACGCGCGATCTGTCGCCAATCGAAAGAGCATTCGATGCTCCTCATCGGCGCAACGGAGCGCGGACTCCTCTCGCGGCTGCTCACGGGATCGCTCCACTTCGATGTCGTCAACGAAGTCGACTGCTCGGTGGTTCTCGCAGAACGACCGAGCGGCCGCTCACTCCTCAAGCGACTCTTCGGCTGGAAGTAACGGCAACGGTCCCACAACCGTGTCTCAGTATCCGTCGTGAACGCTCCGGTTGCAAGCGTAGGTGCAATCGTTTTCCACGTGCTCCCACGAGTTCAGCATGAGTATGAGTACCGACGAGCAGTCACTCGACGGCACGACGGTCGGCGTGTTCATCGCGCCAGCAGGGACCGAGGAAATCGAGTTCACCGAGCCGAAGCAGACGGTCGCCAACGCCGGCGCGACCGTCGACGTGCTCGGGAGCGAAACCGGCGAGGCCCAGAGCGTCAACAACGATCTCAAGGAGAGCGAGACCTACGCGGTCGACAAACAGTTCAGCGAGGTCAGCGCGGACGAGTACGACGCACTCATCGTCCCCGGCGGCACCGTCGGCGCGGATACGCTCCGACTCGACGAGGATGCGGTGTCCCTCCTCCGCGAGCACGTCGAATCCGGAAAACCGGCCGGCGTAATCTGTCACGGCCCCTGGTTGCTCGTCGAGGCGGGTGTCGTCGACGGCCGGACGCTCACCTCCTATCCGAGTCTGCAGACGGATATCCGTAACGCGGGCGGCGAGTGGGTCGACGACGAACTCGTCACTGATCAGGGGCTCGTGACGAGCCGAAACCCGGACGATCTCGACGCCTTCTGTGAGGGAATCGTCGAGGCGTTCGCAGACGGGTCGGCGTGAGAAGCGCGGCTCGGTTACGCGGGCGTCAGCACGCGAGCGAGAGCAAAATCAGTCGATGTGGCCTTCGCGGCGGAGCTGGTCGGCGTCCTGGCTGGTGTAGCGCCACTCGATCGTGGCCTTCTCGTCCTGCCAGTCCCAGGGTTCGGCGACGACGATGTCGTCCTGTTCGATCCAGGTCCGGTATTTCATCCGACCGGGAATACGGCCGAGACGTTCCTCGCCGTCTTCACAGCGGAGTTGGACGTGGTTACCGCCGAGGTGTTCGGTGACGACGGCGAATACTTCATCGTTGTTGGGCATACGGAGATTCCGTCGCCCGGAGTCTTCTGTCACACCTTCCCTACGTGGGGCAGCCGTTTAAACTATCGGAAAGACGTGGTATCACGTGTCACTCGGCGGGTGGCAAAAAGTGGGCCATTCGCGGATGATTAGTCAGGTACGTTAGAGTTCTCGATCCGAGTCCGGATCGTCGAGATCCCACAACAACTCCGGCAGGAACGCCTCGAGATTGTCGATTACGCGCCGCTCGCTGACGTTCAGCCCCTCACAGTGGTCGTGTGCCGACTCTCGGATGTCGACGTGAAGGTCTCCCCCTTCGAGCCAGACGCCGAGCGGAAAGACCGAACACCGCGTCGGTTTCCAGTCTTCCTCTAAGTGCAGCGAGCAGAGTCCGTCTTCCCGAAGAAACGCGCAGGCGTGACCGTCTTCAGCGACGTGTTCGTCCCGCGCTTTCTCCTCGCGCGTGACGAACTTCTCGCCCCGAAAATCGGTGGTCGTCTCCACGAGGTTCGCCCGCTGGGCGAGTTCGAGTAAGTCCCGGTCGTACAGCAAGACGCCATGGTGACAGCACCAGGTGCAGTCGTCGACGCACTCGAACGTGAGTTCCGGATCGAACTCGACGACGGCCTCGCGGCCGGGGTGGACCTCGACGCGGCGGGAGTCAGCGCTCACGTGTCGGCGGAGGGTGTTCGGCCTGAAGTGCCTTTCTACCCGTACCCATACCTGTGTCACGCCCGCATTCGTATTCGTACTCGTACCCGTATCCGCACCCGCACCCCGCCGCTCTTTCGCCGATCTCTCGCTGATCTCTCGCTGATCTCTCGTCGGTCGCGCTCTACTCACTCCGCCGGCTCAACGACCGTATTCCGCAACGTTCCGACGCCCTCGTAGGTGATTTCAACGGTGTCTCCGGGTTCGACCAGGCCGGGATTGGCCGGACTGCCGAACGCGATCACGTCGCCGGGGCGAAGGGTGAACCGGTTCGAGAGATAGGAGACGATCTCGGCGACTCCAAACAGCATCAGATCCGTCGTCGCCTCCTGGCGGCGCTCGCCCGCAACGTCTGTGTACATCTCGATCTCCGTCGCCGTCGCGTCGAGTTCAGTTTCGAGCCACGGGCCGAGCGGGCCGGAGCCGTCGAAGGCCTTCCGCGCGGTTCGGCCCTGCTGGTCGAGGGCGTCCACGTCGTTCATGATCGTGTAGCCGCGAACGACGTCGGCGACCTCGTCTTCGCTAATGTCGTGACAGGACTCGTCGATGACGGCCGCGAGTTCGCCGGCGTAGGTCAACTCGTCGGTGAACTCGGGGTAGGGAATCGGCGCCTCGTGGGCCAGCAGCGACGCCGGCGGTTTGATGAAGAAGTCGGGTTCCTCGGGGCGCTCGTACTCCATCTGGTCGAGCGTCTCGGCGTAGTTGCGGCCGACGCAGTACAGTGCTGTCGGTTCACAGGGTGGGAGCAGTTCGCCGTCGACACCGACCTCGTGGGTGTCGTCGTCGGCGTGGACGATGCCGTTCTCGTATCGGCCTGTCACGGGCCCGGACGCAGTGTCGATCCGTGCGAGTCGCATACAAGGTGGTCGTGACTCGAATTTGGTAGCCTTACCGGTTCGATTTCGAACGTGTCGGCCCGATCCGTGTTACGCTTTTGCCGTTGCTCGTCGGAGTCGCGGGTGCATGTCCGAATACGACACCGACGTGCTGGTTTCGGCGGACTGGGTCGAAGACCACTTAGACGAGTTCCAGGCTGACGATCCGGACTATCGCCTCGTGGAAGTCAACAGTCCCGAATCGCCGGAAGAGGGTGACTTTCCCTCGCGGTACGACGAGGGTCACATTCCCGGTGCGATCGGCCTCCAGTGGGACGACGACCTCTCCGATCCGGATCAGCGAGACATCCTGAAAAAGGCGGCCTTCGAGGAGACGGTCGGCGAACGCGGCATCAGCGAGGACTCGACGGTCGTCTTCTACGGCGACGGCCACATTCCGAACTGGTTCGCCCTCTTCGCCTACTGGGAGTTCAAATACTACGGCCACGACGACGCGCGCGTCCTTGACGGCGGGAAGGACTACTGGGTGAACGAAGACTACCCGCTGACCGACGAGGTACCCGATTTCGATGCCGTCGAGTACACCGCGAAGGGCCCATTCGAAAGTATCCGCGCCTACAAAGACGATGTCGACAAAGCCCGCGAGGCCGGCATCCCGATGGTCGACGTTCGCTCACCCGCGGAGTTCTCCGGCGAGACCATCGCCCCCGAAGGACTCCAGGAAACCGCCCAACGCGGCGGGCACATCCCCGGGGCCTCGAACGTCCCCGTGAAGACGAACCTGCGCGACGACGGCCGATTCAAGGAGCCGGACGAACTCGAAACGATGTACGCCGACTCGGGAATCGACGGGGACGAATCCGTCGTCACGTACTGTCGCGTCGGCGAGCGCTCCGCGATTGCGTGGTTTACCCTCCACGAACTGCTCGATTACGAAGACGTGCACAACTACGACGGGTCCTGGACCGAATGGGGGAATCTCATCCGCGCGCCGATCGAGAAAGGCGAGGGTGAAAGCGACTGACTGGCACCGGTCACCGACGCCACGTCGCTACGCCGCCGCGGTACCACACCGTGTCCGTTTTCCGTCCCTCAGGTCGTCATTCCGCAGCACCCCGCACGAGCGCTACTCCAGCACGAGGTACGTCCGCGCGCCACGGTGCTCGAGCGACACCTGATCTGTATCGACGTCCACCCGTGCTTGGACGAACTCGCCAATGCTCGCCGCATCGAGTTCAGTAACCTCGATCCGTTCACGCTGTGGGGCCGTCGCCGTTTCGTTCTCGCTTCCGGTCCCGATGGAGCCATCACTTCGGTCGACGATCAGTGTCATACCACTCAGTTAGACTGACAGTACGTCAATCCGACCCGTCCGGGGTGAAAGTGAAAGTGGTCGGTGGAGCCCCTCACTACGGGAGATTCAGCCGGAGATGGGACCGGATATCAGTTGAAACCAAAACCGACTGCGGACAGCAGTATCGACGTTGTCAGCCGAGCGACTTGAGATCGACCTGCCGACGGCCGTGCTCGGTTTCGATCGAAACTGTCTCGGCCAGCGACTCGCGTGCGCGCTCTCGCCACGATTCGACGGCCGCAGCGTGGCGTTTGCGCCGCTGGTCCGGTGTGAGTGACGAATCGCCCGAATCGGCGGGCTGCTCGTCGTCTTCCGTCCGGAACTGCGGGTACGCCGCACGCACCTCGCTGTCGAGAACGGCAGCGGGATCGACGTGAACCGCTCCGGTCAGTTCGGCGTCATCGCGCCGGTAGACGTGAATCCGGGCCCGCATGCGGCCGTGAAACGGCGGCGTGATTCGCAGGACGGCCTCGCCGGGATTCTCCCGGGTATAGGCGTAGGCGTCGACAACGTCCGCCGGCGAGACGGCAACCGATCGGATCGCCGTCGGGTCGTCCTCTGCACCCATTATCGGGTGCTTTGATCTCCAATCGGTTAAGCACCGTCGTCCGGCGATGCGGGCCGTTCTGGATCGGCATCGACGCCGGCACCAGTCGCCGGCCGGAAAACCGTCGCCTCGACCTCCGTCGAGACCCCATAGGCCGCCTCCTCGACCGATGGCGGGAGCCCGAACTCGGCGTCTCGGTAGTGCGCTCGCAACGAGGCGCGAACCGCCTCGCGAACGCAGGCCCGCGTCGCTGCACCGACCGCAGTCGCGCTGCCGCTGAACTCGGCGCGACGGCCGGCCGGATCGTGACCGACGACGATCGCATCGGTGGTCGTCCCCGGAAACCCGGTTTCGGCGAGCAGCGTCGCGGTTTTGGCTTCCGCCGCAACCGCGAGGAGGTTCGTCAACGCGCCGGGTGCGAGTTCACGAGTCGTCCCGACGATGACGTTTACGGTACCGGTCCCCGGTTCCGAACTGTCGGCGTCGGTGCTGGCGTCGGCGTCGTGATTCTCCTCGGTGGTGACGGTCGAGTCGCGTTCAGCCGCGGATTCGCGAGCGGGAAGCGACCCGCCGCTCGGGTCCATCGGGAGGGCTGCGGGGTTCGAGATGCCGGCGGTCGCGTAGGCGGTGACGGGGCCACAGCGCGCGCCGCGGGCGTCGTCGATGTCGACGCCGGTGAGCAGGGCCGGTCCGGGTAGCCGTCGTCGTGCATCCCCGGCGTCGCTGTTCGCTTTCTCCTCGCTCTCCCCGAAACGGCCACCGCCGCAATCGCGTTCACGAACGCTGAATCCCGTCCGGTCGAGTCGGTCGACGATGTATGTCCCGAGATTCCGTTGCCCCCACCCGTCGGGAACCGAGAGGTTGTACGCGCAGTCGCTCGTCCAGCGACCGCCGCTCCAGCCGCTCGAAAGCCACTCCGTCCCGGGTCGGCGAACCCTGAGCACCCCGTCGCGCCGAACGGCCTCGTACGCGCACTCCCGCCCCGACATCAGCTAGGGCCACCACCGTCGTCGGTGTCACCGACACTGGCACCGAGCGCAGCGAGCAACCGATCGTTCGAGTCGCGGTCCTTGATCGCAACCCGAACGTGTGACTCGAGGGTCCGAAAGGTCCGCGCGTCGCGGACGGCGACGCCGCGCTCGCGCGCCGACGCGAGTACGTCCTCAACGTCGCGGCCACCGACGTCACACAGCAGGTACGGCGCATCGGAATCGCACACGTCGAATCCGAGTTCAGCGTCGAGCGTCTCGCGAAGCCGCGCGCGCTCGCTGGCGACGCGCGAACGAGTCGCGCGGATGAACTCGTCCTGACGCAGGCAGTATGCGCCGACGCGTGCGGCCGGCGTACCGAGCGACCACGCGCGACGGGCCGTCTCGAGGGCGTCGCGGCGCTCGCCGGTGGCGACGGCGAAGCCGGCGCGGAGTCCGGGCAGCCCGAACAGTTTGGTGAGCGAGCGCGCGACGATGACGTTTTCCCAGTCGAGCGTGGCCGCCGACGGACGCTCGGTGAATCCGAGGAACGCCTCGTCGACGAGGAGGGTCGTCCCGGCTTCCGCACAGCGAGCGGCGAATGCGGCCAGATCGTCCGGATCGACCATGTCGCCGGTCGGGTTGTTCGGCGTGCAGACGACCGCGAGCGAACAGTTCTCAAGCGCCGCCTGGCGCAGATCACAGCAGTCGTCGTACCGGACGAACCGCGGCGTCGCACCCTGTAATCGGACCTCACGGGCGTACTCGCCGAAACTGGGGTAGGGGACCAGCGCCTCGTCGCCGGGCTCGAGTTCGAGTTCCATCGCCAGTCGAATCGCGGCCAGGCCGCCCGGCGTCGGGATTACTCGGTCGGGATCGCAGTCGACGAACGCGGCTGCGGCGGCCCGGAAGTCGGCGTAGTCGTCGTCGGGGTATCGGCGGGCGGCCTCGAGTGCGTCGGCGTATACGTCGTCGACGCCAGCGGGCGTCAACGGGTTCGTGTTCGCCGAGAAATCGAGGATCTCTGGATCGGGATCGCCGCCATGGTAGACGCGGTTTCCGGCGCGGATCGATTCAGGATCCATCCCCGCCCCCCGTTTCCATCTGGCTCGGGTCTCCGAACCCCTCGCCGTCGGCATCGATTCCGAGCCGTGCACAGACGAGTTCAAACTGCTCTCTGACCGCTGCCATCTCGCCGGGTGGAACGAGCGAGAGCGCACCGCCCATCGCGACGCCCTCCTTCGCTTCGCCGGCGCAGTAACGCTCCATCGCGACGTGTGCGCGCCCGTGGTCGTCGAAGCCCGGATCGGTGACCGTGAGGTCGCAGTCGAGTTCAGCACACGCCTCCCGAAGGCGCGGACCCTGTTCGGCCGCGACGAACGAGGTCGTCGCGATTTCGAGCGCGGCGTCGATGCCGACGTGGCGGAGGACGGCGGCGACGGCGACCATCTGGGTGCCGCCCGCGAGCGTCACGTCGGCTCCCGACTCGAGCGCGCCGGCCGCGACGCCCGCGACGGTCGGCTGGACCGGGTCGCCGACGGCTCGAATCGCCGCGAACGGGTCCGACGCGCAGTCGCCGGGTTCGAGATCGCTCGCTGCGAGACTCTCGGAGACGACGCGGCGCTTGCGCTCGACCGGGTTCTCGGGCAGCGACGACGAGACGGTCGTCGGCTCGCCCAGCGCAGTGAGTACGCCGAGGGCCGTCGTCGTCCCGCCGGGAATCGTCTCGCCGATCACGAGTTCAGTCTCGCCGGCCGGGAGGCTCGCGCCGTAGCCGTGCGCGCGGTCGAAAATCGCCGCCGCGTCGGGGACGGCCGTCGACTCGCGGATGTCCGTCCCCGGCGCGACGCCGAGGTCCACCGTCGGCGAACTCGTCGGCTTCGCGAGGCCGGCGTCGACCACCGTGACGTCGAAGCCGACGACCTCGCGGACGGCCCGCGTGACGGCGGCGGGCGTCGGACAGCCGTTCGGGCTGACTGGTGTTACGGGCGAGCGCGCAGGCGCGCCGAACTCGAGGATCTCAACGTCTGCGGACGGCGTGTGCGCCATGAGCTCCGGCGCTGCCCCGGCGGCGCTGATGCCGTCGACGAGCGCCGTGTCGGTCGTTCCGGCGGGGAGGATGATGCGTGTCATTAGTACTGGTCGTTATCGATCGGTCGAACGACGGATGCGTTCGGTCGCAATGCGAGCGTCTTCGCGGCGGTTCACGTTGATCGCGAGTCGTGGATCGTCGGTTACGTAGGTCATGGATTCGGTGGTAGAGTCGTTCGCTGTGGCGTCGACGACGTTGACGCCGGTCGGCACGAGTTCGTCGGGCGAGGTGGCCGTGTCGAGCCGGGAATCGATGCTGGTGCCGAGTTGTCGTTTACAGGTCTCGGGGACGCAGACGGTCAGCGAGCCCGCGTGGCCGCGGTCGTCGTAGACCGTAAGTACCTCCTCGACGATCGCCGCGTCCAGAAGCGGGAGGTCGGCGGCGACGGTGAGTATCGGCGTCGTTACGGCCGGTCGGTCGAGAACCGACAGGAGGTCGGCGACGTAGCCGTCGCCGGCGGTGTTAATCGTCGTAACGGGCCCGTCGCAAGCACGGAGATGGTCGCGAGTCTCCGGCGCGTTCGGCGACACCGCCGCGTAAATCGCGTCGATGCGGCTCCGCGCGAGCGCGGTCACGACGCGGTCGACCATCGCAACGCCATCGATCGGGTACAGCGGCTTCTCGCGGTCGCTCTCGAGGCGCGTTCCCTTTCCACCGCACATCACAAGAGCGTCCACGCGATCACCCCCGCGTGCACGCCGGCGACGCGCCCCAGCTCGTTCGCCGCGCCGAAGATATCGCCGTTGATCCCGCCGAGGTGACGGTTCGCCCAGTACCAGGGGAGGGTGACGCCCCCGATTCCGCCGCAGACGGCGACCGTCGCCGGATGCGGCCAGCCGATCGTCGCCGCCGAAAGGACGACCGCCGCCGGGACGAGCCACGATCCTGAACTCGCGGCCTCGGTGAACTGCCGGCCCATTCCCCCGTAGGGTGCGCGGCCGAAGCAGGCCATCGACGCCATGCCGAACTTCGCGCCGACTTCGGCTCCGATTGCGACCGTCACCGCCGTCAGGACCGGCAGTGAGGCGAGACCGAGCCCCGCGAGTGCAAGTCCGGCGACGGTGATCGCCACCGCGAGAATCGCACCGACCCCCGTCGTCGTATCCTTCAGCACCTCGCGGCGGCGGTCGGAATCACCGTGGACCACGAGCGCATCGCCGAGGTCGGCAACACCATCGAGGTGGTTGATCCCCATCACCGCGTATACGGCCAGCAGATAGCCGAACGCGACGGTCGGCGGAGCCAATACATCGGCTGCGAGTAACGGGAGCGCAGCGACCGCTCCCGCGGCGAGTCCGACGAGCGGAAAGGCGGCCGGCGTCGAGCGGAACGCGTCCCAGTCGCCGTCGTGGTGGCCGACCGGGAGCCGCGTCAGGAAGCCGAGCGCGCCGCGAATCGCGCGGCCCCAGCGTTTGACGCTTACGACCATTGACCCACCCCCACGGCAAGCAATTCGAGCGACAAGTTCAACGCGCCGTCCATCGGCCCATCCGCGACGCCGGACGCAGCAGCGAGCGAGGCGACCCCGACCGATGCGACGATCGCGAACAGGATCGCGACGGCTGCTGCCGCCCCGACGACTGTCGTCGCTCGCGCACCGTCCTCGAGAGTGGGCAGCGGCGCTGTCGGATTGAGGTCGTACACGCCCGGTTTCGTGAGCCGAACGGAGAGCGCGCAGGCGAGCGTCGCCATCGGCCAGCCCGAGTTCGGCGACGGCGGAGCGCGAGCCCACGCGGTGGCGCGGCGGAGCGCGAGCGGGTCCGCGGTAGCGAGTGCGAGCGCCGCCGCCGTCACGCGGGCGGGAATCCACATCACGACGTCGTCGAGGCGCGCACTCGCGGTGCCGATCGGTTTCGACGGATACCCGAGCATCGAATCCAGCGTGTTGACGCCCTTGACCCAGGCGGCAACCGCCGCGGCTCCCGGTAGCGAGACGGGAGCGAGCATCGCAAACGGGAGTACCGTCGCCACGACGCCGTCGGCGAGGTTTTCAGCCGCGCTCTCGACCGCCGCGCTGCGGATTTCGGCCGGCGATAACGACGACACGTCCCGTCCGACGAGTCCCCGAACCCGGTTACGAGCCGTCTCGAGAGCCGTCGCGTCCCCTGCGGTCGCGTCCACGACCTCGTCGGTTAGCGTGAGCAGCGATCGCAGGCTCATCGTCAGAAAGAGGACGAGTGCGGCCGTTGCGACCCCGAGTAGCGGGGAGATCGTCGTGGAACCGAAGACAAAACCACCGGCGACGCCCGCGGGGACGAGCGGAACAAGGAGTGCGATTGCGACCCCGACGAGACGCTGTCGCCGCTCGTTCTCGCTCCA
This sequence comes from Natrialba sp. PRR66, assembly GCF_034808065.1. Taxonomy (NCBI): domain Archaea; kingdom Methanobacteriati; phylum Methanobacteriota; class Halobacteria; order Halobacteriales; family Natrialbaceae; genus Natrialba; species Natrialba sp. PRR66. The sequence continues at coordinate 584,895 of NZ_JAXHGN010000002.1, forward strand.
CTCGCGATCGAGTGCACCGACGAGACGGCCGAGCCAGGCGACGGGATGCATCGAGTTCGGTGGCTCGCCGATGACCCAGTCGAGTCCGACTGCGACGACGAGGACGACGACCGTCAGCAGTGCCATGGGCTGCCCTCCGTGCTCGTGACGGGACACCACGCCGACACCCGTGTCACGAGTTCAGGTCACCTCCAGCGCGTCGAGCCGATCCGCGAGCGCACCGAGGTTCGGGAGACGCGTTCGGGCGGTCGGTTCCGCATCGGCGTCGAGAAGCAGCGCCGTTCCGCCGACGGCTTCGACGCCGCCGTCCGTTCGCGGGTCGTCGCCGACGTGGACGAGTTCGGACGGCTCGACACCGAGTTCGTCCGCCGTCACCTCGAATATTTCGGGTGCCGGCTTGCGCCAGCCACAGCCGACGCTCGTGACGATCGCGTCGAAGTCCTCGCGTGTGAGCTCCGATCGAACGAGCGTTCGCCCGACGAGTTCGGGGACGCTACAGTTCGAACAGAGGGCGACGGCGTGGCCCCGGGAGCGAGCGGCCTCGATCGCCTCTCGCGCGCCCGGTCTGGTCTCGACAGCGGGATCGAACGCCGAAACGACCGCCCGTCTGGGAACGTTGCCGCTGAACTCGACGCCGCGGCTCGCGAGCGCGCGAGAAACGTGCGCCGGGAGGGGGATCTCTGCGCCCGCAGGTGCATCGACGTGCGCTTCGGTATACGCGTCGGCCCAATCGTCGGGAACCGAGACGTCGCGGCTCTCGAGTTCGGTTGCGATGGCGGCGGCTGGATCGGTCGGATAGTCGGCGGTGACGAGCGTGTCGAAGAGATCGAACGAGACTCCCACGCTCGTGTGACTAGCCCAAGTTGACTTTATGGTCGCGGTTTCGGCGAGGCCGTCCTGGTGGCAGTCAGCACTGGTGAAAACGAACTGAACGGAACGAGGCGGTAATCGAAAGGAGGCAGTGGCAGGGAGTCAGTCGAGTCGAGCGAACGCGAGGTTACCCGAAATGTTCTTGATGTAGATGTCGACCACGTCGCCTTCCTGTGCGCCGGGGACGAAAATCGTGTACTCGCCTTTTTCTGCGACGCCGTCGCCCTTGCGCCCGGTGCCAGTGATCTCGACGGTGTAGGTCTTGCCCTCTTCGACAGCTTCCTGCTGTTGTTGCTGTTGGGTGCTCGCCGAGCGCTTGGTGACGGGGCGGAACGCACCGCAGGCGTCACAGCGCAACATCGGCGTCCGATCCTCGCGCACGAGACGAGTGTCCGGCAGGCCACACTCCGAACAGAGAACGTATTCGTCGACGTAGGCCTCGACGGCGGCGTTAAAGTCCTGTTCCGAGAACGTCCCGTTGTACCGACCACGGCCGTCCTCGAGTTTGCCGCTTGTCCCCATCTCGCGCTGGATGAATCGGTGCAGGTGTTCGTCCTCGCGCGAGAGCACATCGGCGATTTCGCCCAGGTTCGTAAACCGCGTAAACGCGCCGTCTTTCTGCGTTTTCGCATCCGGAATCTGTAACCGCTGCTCGTCGCCCCCGATGTCGGGGACATCGTCCATTGCTCGGTCGAGACTCGACTCGTAATCCATACGCGAAACCAGACGACGCTGACGTAAATCGGTTCTGCTATCACGCTCCGGGACCCGAATCGGGCTGGTCAGCCCTTAAAGCGAATCGCTCCCGCTTTCGCCGAGCGACCCCTGTTTTTCCTCGTCTAGGCGCGAGAGATCGCGCTCCGGATTCGCTTCGTTCGGGCTCCCCGCCTCGCCTGTAATCTCTCCGTAAATCGCCTCCCGCGCTTCCTCTTGGCTGTCGAACTCTTCGTTGGCCAGTCGGTCGAAGACGCTCCCGAGCGATTCCGTCTCGTTCGGCATATCGATCGGTTCGCTGCCGTACTCCGACGCGATTTCTTCGCCCGTAATCGGGTACTCCATCTCGCCGAGATGGCGGTTGACATCTTCGAGAATCGACTCGGTGGTGTCCGCTCGCTGGGACTTTCGCTGTTCGGCGCGATCCTGGGCGCGATCACGATCCGGCTCTGAACGATCCTCGCTCATACGCGCGATATCACCACACGACCCAAAAGCCGACGGCCGGCGTTTGCGCGCTTGCCGCCATCGGACGGTGGGAGTTGTCCTCCCTTCGATCTCGAAGGACGATCGACATAGGTTGCCATCGTCACAGCCATTTATCCTCGCGCTGCATGTTGTCTAACTGCCTGCGGTAGTTCCGACACCACCATCACCACCTACCGCTACCGCACGGCTTCGCCGGTTGCTGGCCCCTCTCCGATACGCTCGGCCAACGCAAGCCGGATCGGCTGGACGCCGATCTCCCAACTTCTCCCACCGCTCCATCGACGCATGATCTCATCGATACCGAAAACGCGATAGAGCCCCGTTCTGCTGCGAGTTCTGAAACGGGATCGCTGTGTGTTGTCTACCGCCCGCCGGACGATCGTCACACAGATCACTCCAAATCTCCACTACAAAATTCGACAGCAGGCGGTGGCCCCCGACTGGAAACGAACTCCACTCCAGATTTGCCGGTCGCTTCTACGAACAAGAAACGGGGAGTAGATGCCCGAAAACCGGTGTAAACACCACTACCGGTTTCGAATACAGTTCAGCGAGAATCCGAGTCCGCCCTCCCCGATTTGAACGGGGGACAAGTCGATCTACAGTCGACTGCTCTACCAGTCTGAGCTAAGGGCGGGTACACTCACACGTAGTCGCCGAACGGAACATAAGGGTTATTATTTCAGCTGCTGGAATGAGTTTGGTAGCACGTAACAGCATGATTGATATAGGTGGCTCATCAATAGTCCTGTATATCGGGCTATGAGTAAGATCACGTTCCGCGCCGATGACGCCCTCGTCGACGAACTCGAGGCCCTCGATCTTTCGAAGAGCGAGGCAATGCGCCAGGCACTCCGTTCGTATCTCGGTCACGAGAGGCCAGTCTCCGATACCCGCGCGGAGCGGAACGCGACAACTGATACCGAACCGGCGAGTTCAGCACTCGATCAGACGCTCGACGAACTCGTCCGCGAACGCGTCGATGAACTCGTAGCCAAGCAGGTTGCGTCGCTCGTCGGACAGCACTCTGTCGGCCAGATGGGTCCACAAGAGCCGTCAGACGCCGGCGACAGACGAAGCGATAGACACGCCCGCGACCGTGAGACACAGGACATCAATGTCACCGTCTCGCTTGCAGGGGAGGCGTTCCAGTCGGCTGACGAGCAGTCGGAGACGCGCGTGTCCGAACGGGCGTCAGCTGAAGACCATGTCAGACGACCAAATAATCAACCGTCTGATTCGCCACAGCGTTTGCGAGCGAACTCGAGTCGAAACGGCGGCGGGCAGCCCGCACCACAACAGGCCGACCAGGAACAGACTCAATCGGAATCGGTGCAAACGACGTGTGGGCAGTGTGGCGAGCCCGTTGACGACGAGCACGTTTACTGCCCGAACTGCGGTGAGAAGTCCTCACGGCGATTGTTCTGTGAGTGCGGCGATGAGTTCAGATCCGATTGGTCGTTCTGTCCGGGCTGTGGTCGCCGGACGCCAGCAGCGGACGTACTGGAGTCGAGGAAGCCGTAGACGCCAGATCTGTGACTGTCGTAAGACAGTGATCGTCCGGCTCGTCGGTACTTTTATTATGCAAGACAGTATTCCGTTTATTCGCGTAAGACGGTCGTCTTACACCGGACACAAAACGGCGGAAACCGCCCGATGTCGGGCGTCTCCGGTGTAAGACACGTCGTGTCTGACAGGGGCGCGCCACCGTCTTACCCAACGGGGAATACAACAATGGAGCGTGTGACACTGCGTATCCCGAAACAGCAGATCGACGAAGTAGAGCAGTTGGTCGACTCGGGCGAGTTCCCAAACCGGAGCGAGGCGATCCGGTCGGCGGTCCGGGAAATGATCAACGAACAGTACGACGGCCACGGCGAACAGGCCGGTAAACACAACTGGGCCAAGGTGTAACGATGCAGGATATTGTTCAGGACGCCCTCGACAACGCGGAACAGGAAGCCCGTGAGATGGACGCATCGATGGACGAAGACGAGTTCGGCGAGCCCCGGATCGTCATCGTCGGCTGCGGTGGTGCGGGGAACAACACCATCAATCGGCTGTATAACATCGGTGTCGACGGTGCCGACACGGTTGCGATCAACACGGACAAACAGCACCTGAAGATGATCGAGGCCGACACGAAGATCCTCGTCGGCAAGTCGCTCACGAACGGGCTCGGTGCCGGTGGCGATCCGTCGATGGGCGAACGGGCGACCGAGATGGCCCAGAGCACGATCAAGGAAGTTCTCGGCGACGCAGACCTCGTCTTCGTGACCGCGGGGATGGGCGGTGGCACCGGCACGGGTGCCGCCCCCGTCGTCTCGAAGATCGCCAAAGAGCAGGGTGCGATCGTCGTCGGCATGGTTTCGACGCCATTTAACGTCGAGCGCGCCCGCACGGTCAAAGCCGAGGAAGGTCTCGAGAAACTCCGCGAGCAGGCCGACTCCATCATCGTGCTGGACAACAACCGGCTGCTCGATTACGTCCCGAACCTGCCGATCGGCAAGGCGTTCTCCGTAATGGACCAGATCATCGCCGAGACCGTCAAGGGTATCTCGGAGACGATCACACAGCCGTCCCTGATCAACCTGGACTACGCGGACATGTCCACGATCATGAACCAGGGTGGCGTCGCCGTCATGCTCGTCGGCGAAACCCAGGACAAGAACAAGACCGACGAGGTCGTCAAGGACGCGATGAACCACCCGCTGCTGGACGTCGACTACCGCGGTGCATCCGGTGGACTCGTCCACATCACAGGTGGTCCAGACCTCACACTCAAAGAGGCAGAAGGGATCGCAGACAACATCACGGAACGCCTCGAAGCCTCCGCGAACGTCATCTGGGGTGCCCGCATTCAGGAGAACTACAAGGGCAAGGTCCGCGTCATGGCGATCATGACCGGCGTCCAGAGCGCCCAGGTCCTCGGTCCGACGACGCAAAAGCAGGCCGACAAGTCCCGCGCCAGCATCGAAGGGCTCAACGATGCCGACTTCGACGCGAGTAACAACGTCGAATCCGGACGCAAACAGGGATTCGGCGCGCAGAGCGACGGCGGCCGGAGTGAACTCGAGAAACAGAACGGCGTCGACGTTATCCGGTAAGCTCGTCGCTTTTCAGGCGATCGAGTGCAGTTTCGGTTTTAAATACATCCGTGAGCGTCGACCATGTATGACGCGGCAGCACCTGTCGTACACATTGCATACAGCGACGCGAGTGAAACGTACACGCAGCGACGACACCGGTACGCCGATTCGCTCACACGGACTGCCGTCAGCCCCGGCGCACCTACGACCGTCCTCCATGTACGCCGAGTGTGCCGGGAAATCGGTACAGTAGACCGTCTCAGACGAGCGCCTCGAGCAACGAACACTTCCGACAGACCTCACGCGTCGTCGTCGACCCACACTCGACACACTCCTGAAGGTCTGCACCATCGTCGCCGCTGAACTCGTCCGCCGCAATCTCCGCGACCTCCTCGTAGCCCGAGATGATCGAATGGCGCGTCCCGGGATGGTTCTCCTCTAGCTCGTACAGTAACTGCTGAATCTCGCCGCGGTAGGCTTCGCTCGCGTGCGGACACTCCGTGATGTGTGCCGGGAGATCCTCGAGATGGGCGTAGAGGGCGACCTCTTTCTCGGGAACGTCACGAAGCGGTTTGGCTCGCGGCACGAACTCGCTCTGGTCCTCGCGTTTCGAGAGCGGACCGAGACTCGCATCGAAGTGTTTGGCGATCTGTTCGACGTCGCCTTCGAGGAAGTTCATCAACGCCGTCTGGGCCTCGTCGTCCAAGTTGTGCCCCGTCAACAGCAGGTCGGCCTCGAGTTCATCGGCGTACGTCGAGAGGAGGTCCCGGCGGAAGACGCCGCAGTAGGCGCAGGCGGCCATGTTCTCGGGGTCGTCTTCGACGACATCGTCCATCCGGACGCCGAATTCCTCCGCGTAGGAGACGAGTTCGTGGTGAATGCCGAGGTCGTCGGTGAGTTCGACGCAGGCGTCGACGCTCTTGTCGCGGTAGCCCTCGATGCCTTCGTGAATCGTCAGGCCGACGAGTTCGATGCGCGGGTCGTCGTCGAACGTGTCGTGGAGGAGCTGTGTGAGGACGACGCTGTCTTTGCCGCCGGAGAGGCCGATGACCCAGGTTTGGGGGTTTTCGGGGGTTGCGTCCTGGGGGACGAGATCGTCGCGTCGGATGCGACGGCGAACTCGTTTGGCGACGGATTCGCGGAAGTGATCGGCACAGAGGTGAGAGCCGGAGTAGGCGGCGTGCATGACCGCCTCCTGGTCACACCGATTGCAGTCCATCGCGGAGAGGTTGCGGTCGAACGCGTATGTCGGTTTCGTCTCCGTGGTTGTGGCCGGTCTTTCGTCGCCTCGGTCGCGGCCGGTCGTTTGTCTCCACAATTGCGGCCTTTCGTCGCCTCGATCGCGCTCGTCGGGAAACCGCCTTCGAGCAGCGAACAGTGCGGAAACCGCCTCAGGCCGGCACGATCGACCGCGCTTCGATAGCTGCAGCCCCGTCTTCGAGGGCGTCGAGCAGAAGGTCAATGTAGCGCTCCCGCGTCGCCGAGGAAAAGAGTTCGTGGCCGCCGTCGTAGAGGACGACGTGTTCCGCGGGGACGCGCTCGCCGATCGGGCGGAGGCTGATAACCGGGTCTCGAAGCGAGCAGAAGACGACCGCGTCGTGGTCGATCGTGAGCAGGTCCTGCTGGGCGTGGCGCGTCTCGCGGACGAACGCGGGCGAGACCCACTGCGGGGTCGTCGCGAGCTGGTGGTCGGTTGCCCGCTCGCCGAGGGTATCGCGGTCCATGTCGCCGACGGGCAGACAGGGGAGCGTCGTCGGGACTTTCGAGACCAGATCGAGAAGGGCGTCGGGATAGTCCGCGCCGTAGCCCCACCACGGACTCAGGTAGACGTGGTCGTCCGCGCCGTCTAACGCCTGGGCGACGAGCGCACCCGAACTGTGGGCCAACAGCTGGTACTCCTCGAACTCGAGGACGTACTCCGCGATCGGCTCGAGCCAGTCCGCTTTGAAATCCTCGATGTTCGTCGGGAGTTCGAACGCGTGAACTCGATAGCCGGCGTCGGTCAGCTTCCCGATGAGCCAACTGACGTTCTCGTGGGTCCAGCGGTTGCCCCAGCCCATGACGAACACGAGTTCAGTGTCGCCGTCGTCGTTGAAGACGCGGTGTCGCATATCTTGGCATTCGATATGATCGGATAAAAACCTGCTCTCATGACACGATTCGCGCCGGTGTCCAACGGTGTCGACGGGTGGAGGCAGCGACAACGCGCGGACACGAACACGGGGTTTACCAACGGCTTTGAGGGTACTCGACCGAGGGGGCGTATGTTCGACTCGCTTCGCGCACGACTCTACCGGATCGGGTTCAATCTCTTTCCGGCCTACCGCCGCACCGGCGGCCGTGTCACGTACATCGCGCCCGACTGGCAGGAGGTTCGGATCAAGCTCCCGCACACCTGGCGGACGCGAAACTACGTCGGGACGACCTTCGGCGGCAGCATGTACGCCGCGATCGACCCGTTCTACATGATGATGCTCCTCAAAAATCTCGGTGACGAGTTCACCGTCTGGGACAAAGAGGCCGACATTCGATTCAAGAAGCCGGGACAGGAGACGCTGTACGCGCGGTTTACGATCAGCGACGAGGAACTGGCCGCGGTCCGCGCTGAACTCGCGGATTCGGAGACGGACTCGATCGATCGCCACTACACCGTCAACCTCGTCGACGCGGACGGGACGGTGCACGCGACGGTTCGGAAGACGGTGTACGTGACGACCGATCGGTCGAAGCGGGTTTGAAGCGCCGTTGGGAGCAGGCGCGGGAATGGGAGCGACATCGAAACTGAAACCGACACTGAAAACGAGAAACCGTTTTGCGACTCGAGACCCCACTCACCCACAATGAGTGGATTTGACCGCGCCGACGCGGTCGCCCGGCTCGAAGAACTCGTCGACACCGTCGAACGCGAGCAGTTGCCGGTGCCCGTCCGCGAAGTCTGGGCCTTCGGCGATGTCGCGCTCGGTCTCGACCCGGTCGAGCGCCTCGATGTCTACCTGACGAAGGATATCCTGTTGCGCGACGGCAGCGCGGCCGCCAGCGACGCCGGAGACGACCCGGACGCCCGATTTCGCGACTCCCACGGCATCGCCGGCGTCGGCAAATCCGTCCGCGCCGACTGGGCCGACGACCATCCCGACCTCCTGCGAGCGAACGCGAACGGCCACGCCGCTCCCGAACGGTGTCTCGCCGCCCACCTGCTCGGCGACGAGGACGAACCGATCCACCTCGAAGTCTGCAACGCCTCCTTCGAGGACAACGTCACCCAGCGCCTCCGCGGCGCGAAACGCCGTGGCGACTACACGCAACTGCTCGACCCCCGCGGCGTCTGCCTCTGGGCCGAGGGCACGAAAAGCGACGAGGCCTTCCGAAAACTCCGCGAGAGCGAACTCGCGCTGCCGACGCTTTCGGCGGCCCTGGGGATGCTCGGACTGGACGACGAGGAGGCGACCGAGGCCGCCCACGACCTCCACGCCTGGCGCGAGCAACAGGACGGCGTAACGGTTCGCGGCGACATCGTCTGAGAACGGGCGGCTGCGTTCCGTTACTACCGGTTCTGTGCCGCCGGAATCGCCCGCGCCGCCGTCGCCTTGAACGACGCACGCACCGCCACGCCGGGTTCGAGTTCGAGTCGCTGCAGGCTTGTCCGCGTGATGACCGTTTGAAGGGCGAACTCGTCACCGCTGTCGCCATCACTGCTGCCGTCGCCCTCGTCATCTTCGTTGCCCTCGTTGCCCTCGTTGCCCTTGTCGCCCTCGTCGCCGAGATCGAGCGTGACTCTGGCGATGGCGTCGGCGGCGTCGATCGCCGTGACGGTTCCCGTAAACTGGTTTCGAAGGCTCGTCCGCCGCGGGTCGCCGCCGTCTGTGGCATCGCTCTCGGCTATCGATGCGTCGGACGCCGACGGATCGTCGGTCGCTGTCGCGTCGACTGTCGATGGATCGGACAGCACGACCGCGTCCGAGCGGACGCCGACCTCGACCGTCGTCGCGTCGTCGGGAACGAGGGCGACGATCCGACCGATCGGCGTCTCGACCGTCCCGAGTTCACCAGTTCGGTCGACCAGGGTTCCCGGAAACACGGATTCGGTGACGCGGGCGACGCCGTCGAGTTCGGTCTGGTGGCGTTCGAACTGCTGGAGGAGATCGACCGCCGCGGGCGTGAGTTCGGTTCCGCCGCCGTCCGCACCGCCGCGGCGGCGCTCTGTGACCGCGCCGACCGCGTCCTCGAGTTCGACGATGCGACGCTGGAGGCGGGCGTACGAGCGCCCGAGCACGTCGGCGGCGGCGTGCATCGAGCCGTGGCGGTCGATGGCTTCGAGCATCTCGACGTCCCGGCGGTCGATCGTCACGTCGTCGATGGCGAGTTCGGTTCGGTACCGCTTTTCGACGGTCACGGTGACCTCCGTCGCACGGGAGTGAGTGGCATACGAAGACAATACGGAGCCATCAGTAAATCAACTCCCCGTCGATGAACTTCCGCGTCCGTGGGTCCTCCGGGTCTTCGAACATCGTCTTCGTCTCGCCGACCTCGATGATCCCGTCGCCGAGCAACACCGCAACCCGGTCGGCGACGCGCCGGGCCTGGTTCATGTCGTGTGTCGCGATCGCCACGCCGATCCCGCGCTCGCTCGCCTCGCGGACCGCATCCTCGATGACCGCCGTATTCCGCGGGTCGAGATCCGACGTGGGTTCGTCGAGCAAGAGCACGTCGGGATCGAACGCCAGCGCCCGTGCAAACGCGACGCGCTGGGCCTCTCCACCCGAGAGCGAACTCGCGTGCCGGTCGAGTTCGTCCGAGAGGCCGACCACGTCGAGCGCCTCGATCGCCTCGCCGGTGCCGTCGCGCAGCCCGACGAGGTCGGCGAACTCGCGGCGAAGGCGGTCGATCCAGGACTGGCGGACGTGCAGGCCGTACTCGGCGTTACGTCGCACGCTCGCGTCGAAGAGGCTGGCGTCCTGGAACACCATGCCGATCCGCCGGCGGAAGGCGAGGCGCTGTTGGGTCGTGATTTCCCAGACGTCGGTCCCGTCGTACTCCAGTGTCCCGTCGCGGGGCTGCTCGAACAGCGCAAGGAGACGCAAGAGCGTCGTCTTGCCGACGCCGGACGGGCCGATGATCGCGACGACCTCGCCGGCGTCGATCGACAGCGAGACACTCTCGAGGACGGTTTCGGAGCCGTAGCCGTGCTGGATGTCGACGGCCCGGAGCGTCGGTGTTGTGGACGGTGGCGCATCCGTCGGCCGAGTTGAACTCGCGTCTTTTGTGGCCGTTGCAGGGTCGTCCATCGTCATCGGTATCCTCCGTTGGTGCCCCCGAGGCGGATCACGAGCGCGTTGACGAGCAAGACGAGGACGACGAGAATCGCGCCGAGGAGAAACGCCGTATCGAACTGGCCGTTCCGGGCCTCGACGCGGATCGCCGTCGTAAGCGTCCGCGTGTAGGACTCGCCGTCCGATCCGACGATGTTGCCGCCCACGATGAGGACGCTGCCGATCTCGCTGATCGCCCGGCCGAATCCGGCGAGGACGGCGGTGACGAGACCGTACCGGGCCTCTTTGATCGTGACGAGCGCGACATCGAGGCGCGTCCCGCCCATCGCGAAGGCCGCATCACGGACCTGCTGGTCGACGCTCGAGACGGCGGCGAGACTCACGCCCATGATGACCGGCGTCGCGAGGACCAGCTGGGACAGGATCATCGCCTCGGTCGTGAAGATCAGATCGAGCGGGCCGAGCGGCCCCTGATTGGAGACGAGAAACAGGACGGAAAGCCCCACGACGACGCTCGGAAAGCCCATTCCGGTCGTGATGACCGACCGCAGAAAGCCCTTGCCGCGGAACTCGGTAAAGCCGAGCACGAGCGCGACGGGGATGCTCAGGAGGGTACTCAGGGCGACGGCGACGAGACTGACGTAGAGCGAGACCTCGATGATGCTCCTGATGTAGATCCACTCGAAGGGGAACTCGGACTGGAGCGGGGCGATCGTCCCCAAGTGGAAGTGAGACAGTCGAACGAGGCAGTCGCTACAGCCGGCCATCGATGCGGCGCTCGTCCGGGTAATACTCACGGTCGGATCACCGAATTCGTCCTCGGTTGTCGTCTCATTGTTCGGTCACGCGTTATCACCACGTCGATTACGTCTCGTCGTCGCTTTGCCACCCCTCGGGGACGTACTGCTGGAAGTTCGGGTCCTCGCTTAACGCATCGGGGTAGAACAACTGCTCGCCGTTTGCCGTATACTCCTCGATGATCGACTGCGCCTCGGGGCTCGTCACGTAGCCGATGTACGCCATCGCCAGCGTGTACTCGACGTTGTCGTGGATCTCGGGATTGACCGCGACGATCCCGTACGGGTTCGAGAGCAGTTCCGGCCCGCCCTCGATCGGCCCCTGCACGTGAATCTCGAGATCGAGATCACTGCGCATCGAGAGGAAGGTCCCTCTGTCCGACAGCGTATAGGTCCCATCCAGGTTCGCCTGGTTCAACGCATCACCCATGCCGGATCCGATACTGCGATACCACTCGCCCGAGGGCTCCCCGAGCGACGTTTCGCCCCAGAGTTCCTGTTCTTTCGTGTACGTCCCCGAATTATCGCCGCGGGACACGAACGTCGAACCGGTGTCGGCGATCGCTTCGAACGCCTCGACGACCGACTCGCTGCCGTTGATTTCGGCCGGATCGTCGGACGGCCCGACGACGACGAAATCGTTGAACATCAGATCGCGCCGGTTCACGCCGTAACCGTCCTCCATGAACTCGTCCTCGAGCGAGCGGGCATGGACCATCACCACGTCGGAATCGCCGCGGCGCGCCGTCTCGATGGCGTTTCCGGTCCCCTGTGGAACCGCCTCGACCGTAACCCCGTAGTGCTCCTCGAACGGCGGGTTGAGTTCGGTGAGCAGTCCCGAATCTTCGGTGCTGGTTGTCGTGGTAAGTGTGAGCGACGTGCCGCTCACGTCCGGCATACCGTCGCCTTCGTCCGATCCACCGTTCCCGAGACAGCCCGCACTGCCGACGGCGAGGCCACCCCCGACTGTCGCGATGAACGCTCGGCGTTGTATCGACATCGATATATCGTTATCATCCGGTGTGCAAATAGCTATGGGGAGATCGTAACCAGAAACCGTTACAATTCTCCGGACCGGCGACCGAACGTCTCTCTGTATGACGTTCTGAAATCGACCGTCTGCCGACAGTAATCGCCGGCCGGTTCACTGCAGCGTGAACGCGGGAAGGTTCGTGACTGGAACTGTGGTTGTGAGTATATTCCCGATTCGAATCGCCACATACGGACGGCGGTAGGAGATATCGCGCCGTCTGATTCCCGTGGTGGGATTCCCGCGTCTTTAGGCGCGGGAGCAGGTCAACCAGCGTTGGTTCGCGGTTCGGTCGCACCATCGCCTCGCTTCGACGGCCGTTCGTCCGTCGGTACGCCGGCGGTCCGCGATCTAGAACTCGGTACAGACCGGGATGCCCAGGGTGTCGTACTCGCCGAGGCGGTCCATCACGTCGGGCACGTCCTCGAGCGAACAGGTTTCCGTGACGATCGTTCCCGGATCGATCGTCCCGGCCGTCATCATCCGGAAGATTTCGTCGTACTCGTTCGGCGGCATACCGTACGAGCCGTAGAACTCGCGTTCGTCGGTGACCATCGTATCGATCGGCACAGCGATTTCGCCGGCCTCGTCAGACGTCGTCATCCCGATCTGGAGGTGCTGGCCGCCCTTCCCGAGCGAGTTCACCGAGTTCTGAACCGTCTCCGCGACGCCGAGCGCGTCGACCGAGACGGCGACGCCGCGACTTCGCTCGGTGTAGGCTTTCACGGCCTGCGGAACGTCGTCGACGGCCGTCGCGTCGACGGTCTCGACGGCACCGACTTCCTCGGCCATGGCGAGTTTGTCGGCGGCGATGTCGACGGCGATCACGTTCGCGCCGAGCGCGCTCGCGACGTGGATCGCGGAGAGTCCGACGCCGCCGCAGCCGTGGACCGCAACCCAGTCGCCGGCGGTGACGTCCACGCGGTGAACGACGCCGTGGAAGGCGGTGGCGAACCGACAGCCAAGTCCCGCGACTTCCGCGGGGTCGACCGCGTCGGGTACCTGAACGAGGTTCTGATCGGCGTTTCGAACCGGGTACTCCTCGGCGAAGGCACCCTGCTGGAACGGGACGAATCCCATCGGCACGGACCGCTCGCAGATGTTCGCCCGTCCCGCTCGACAGTGCGGACACGTCCCGTCGCTCAGGTTGAACGGATTCGTCACGCGGTCGCCCTCACTGACGCGGTCGACGTTCTCGCCGACCTCGACGACGCGACCGACGGGTTCGTGGCCGAATATCAATCCCGGCGACGGAACCAGTCCGATCCAGTCCCAGTCGCCCTGCCAGGCGTGCCAGTCGCTGCGACAGATGCCGCAGGCCTCGGTCTCGACGACGACGCCGTCCGCCTCGCACTCCGGCCGATCGACGTTTTCAACCGCGAGCGGTTCGTCCACGCCCTGGAACACGACTGCTTTCATAGCCGGTCACACGAGGCCCGTGCTCATAAAATTAATTATCGATCATTATGTAATGGCCGGGGCTATCGACGCATCGTAACCGCATCATCCGAGGCGGGTCGCCGACCGCTACGCTCGGTCAACCCATCTTCGGAACACCGCCCAGATTCACCTTCACCGTCTTCACCTGCGAGTACTCCGCGAGCGCCTCTTCGGCGAGTTCACGTCCCGTCCCGCTTTCCTTGTAGCCGCCGTGGGGTGCCGGATCGAAGAGGTCGTTGTAGGTGTTGATCCAGACCGTCCCCGCCTCGAGTTCGGCGGCGAACTCGTGGGCGGTTCGGAGGTCTTCGGTCCAGACGCCCGCAGCGAGGCCGTAGGACGTGTCGTTCGCCCGGCGACGGACGTTCTCGCGGTCGCGCCACTCGAAAACGGAGAGTACGGGGCCGAACACCTCCTCGCAGCCGATGCGGTCGTCGTCGCCGACGTCGGTCAGCACCGTCGGCCGGACGAAGGGCGCTCCCTCGAGTTCACCCTCGACCCCGTCGGTCCCGCCGGTGGCTATCGTTGCGCCCTCGGCGACGGCCGTCTCGACGAAATCGCGAACGCGCTCCCGGTGGGCGTGGTCGATCATCGGCCCGATGTCCGTCGCGGGGGCGAGCGGATCGCCGACGGTGAGGCCGTCGACGGCATCGCGAAGGCGTTCGATGAACTCGGCGGCGATGTCTTCGTGGAGGTACAGCCGCGAGCCGGCGGTACACTGCTGACCGGAGTTGAAGAAGATACTCACGAGCGTTCCCTCGATCGCCTGCTCGAGATCGGCGTCGGGGAAGACGATGTTCGGGCTTTTGCCGCCGAGTTCGAGCGAGGTCGGCGTGATCGTCTGTGCGGCGTTCTCGAGGGTTGCGACGCCCGCCGCGCGCGAGCCGGTCAGACTCAGTTTGTCGATGCCCTCGTGGGAGGTCATCGCTGCCCCGACCGCGTCGCCGGTGCCGGTAACGACGTTGACGGTCCCCGGCGGCAGCACTCGGTCGCAGATTCGCGCGACCGCGAGCGAGGAAAGCGTGGCTCGCTCGGAGGGCTTGAAGACGACCGCGTTGCCGGCCGCAAGCGCCGGACCGAGCTTCCACGCGACGAACATCGCGGGGAAGTTCCACGCGGAGATCGCGCCGACGACGCCGTATGGCTCCCGATGCGTGAAGACGCGTTTTTCGTCGCCGGTCGGCACGACGCGCCCGTCGTCGGTCGAGCGCGCGAGCGCCGCGAAGTGGCGGAACTGTTCGATCAGCACCTCGCAGTCGACGAACAGCGCGTGGAGGTTCGGCTTCCCGGTCTCGAGGCTGTCGAGTTTCGCGATTTCCGTCGTCCGGTCTGCAAGCCGGTCCGCGATCTCCCCGAGGCGGTCGGCCCGTTGTCGGGGCGTGAGCTGTCCCCAGCTTCCTTCGACGGCTGCCCGTGCGGCCTCGACGGCCCGGTCTACGTCCTCGGGGGTGCCGCTCTGTACGGTCGCGAGTTCAGCGCCCGTCGTCGCGTCGATGGCGACGCCGTCCTCGCCCGCCGCGGCGTCGATCCACTCGCCGTCGATCAGGTGCCCGTACCGCTCGCGCGAGACGACCGTCTCGGCCGCGGCCCGGTGGCGCTCGCGGACGGCGTCGCTCACCTCGTAGCGCGTCCGGTCGTAAAACTGCTCCTGCATCGACGATCACCGGCCCTCCGGCGCGCGGCGGCCGCGGATCGGTGCCGGTTCGAGCGCGGTGATTGCCCAGCGTTCGGTTCGTGGTGGCTGTGTGAGAATCACATGCATCTATAGACAAGCCATCGTCGCTCCTGCTCGTCAGCGTGATCCCTCGGAAACGCGGGTACCTTTAAACGGCGGTCGACCGTGTCACTGCACCCCACCGATCCGATCTCCCGGAAAGCAAAAGACGGCTCACAGCGCGTCGAGACCGAGCAACTCGTTCTGGACGCGCTCACCAACCCGGATCTCGCAGTCCGCTCGCGGGGACGAACAACACAGCAGCACGTAGCCGTCGGCCTCCTGGCCCGGCGTGAGCGCCGTCCCGTCGCCGTCGAGGTCGCCCGCGAGCAGTTCGCCGGCACACGAGGTGCACATGCCGTTCCGACAGGAGTGGGGCAGTTCGAGGCCGGCCCGCTCGGCCGCATCGAGGACGAACTCGTCGGGGGCGACCTCGATCGTCTCCGTCCCGTCCTCGAAATGAAACGTGATCTCGTACATCTCCGGTTAGATCCGCTGGCGAAGCTTGTACAGTTCCAGCGCCTCCAGGCGCGGATCGCCGGTCCCCACCTCGTCGTGTTCGAGACTGGTGCCGCTGATACTCTCGTTGAACGAGGTGCTGACGCCCTCGTCCTCGAACGTCGAATCCATGATGTAAGCGACGTTCTCGCGGACCTCGTCGGCGCTCTGGCCGAGTTCGGCGGCGGCGTCCTCGATCGCCTCAGCAACCTCCTCCTCCGCGGCGGTGAACTCGGCTCCGCGCGCGAGTTCGGTGAGTTCGGTCGGGTCGGCGTCCGCGTCGGTCGCAGTGGCGGCTGGCGTATCAGTCGCGTTCGTGGGGTCCGTGTCGTCCGTCATGTTATCGCCCTCCGTCAGCCGCGGCTTCGACGCCGCGCTTTCGCTGGTACAGGTCCCGATACGTCCGGACCGCGTCGTCGATGTCTTTCTCGAGACACTCCTGGTGGCGGTCGGCGACGCGGCCGACGACGGTCCGGTGGTCCATGTCGAGATCGAGCGCTTCGTTGAACTGGCCGTCGATGAGGTGGCCGACCCGCAACAGGAGGTCGTTAAAGTTGATTTCGAGGGGATCGTCGACGGCGTCCGTGAACATGTAGCCGAAGTCCGCGACCGCCGGGACGTTCTCGTACAGCACGTCGACGATCGCCTGGCTGACACCCTGGAACTCGGGTTCCCCGGCGCGTTCTTTCGCGATCAGTTCGGAGAGCGCTTCGACGCCGTGGGTCATGTGCCGGCCCTCGTCGGTGCTGATGAACTTGAACCCGTGGTTCAAAAGCGGCAGCGGCGCGTTCTGTGAGAGTTTGTTGATCGAGTAGAAGCCGCCGCGAGCGAGCAGTCCCTCGACGATCATGTGGTAGACCGTCAGCGCCTTCGCGATGTCGACCGGGTCCCTCGAGTGGGCGGCCCTGGCCGTGAGTTGGCCCTGCCGATCGAAGATCTCGCCGAGGCCGGTCGCCTGCACGATCGGGATCCGAGCGCCGCCGCGCTTCGGGTTAAGGTCGGCGAACACGTCCTGTTCGCCCATCACCTCGTGCATGTACACGTCGAGGAACTGCGTGTGCTTGTGCTCGGTCAGGGTGAACATCGTCATGTACATCTCCATCTCCTCGTTGTCGTCGAAACACGGCGCGCCCGCGATGCGCTGGAGATGGTGACTCGCGTCTTCGCCGACGGCGAACTCGCCGTCGAGAAACCCCGACAACAGGTATCGGATCTGTTTTTGCTCGCCGGGTTCGAGCGACGACCAGATCTCTCGGTCCTCCTCGAAACCGACCTCGTCGAACAGTTTTTCGACGTTCCACGTCCCGAGTTCGACCCCTTTCTGGAAGAGGTCGTACCACTTACTCGAGGTATCGATCCGTTCGGCCTGGAATCCAGACTGTGTGGTAGCTTGTGGCACATGAACGCTTCGCCGCAGTTGTCAATGAGCGTACCCGCTCGAATACGCGGGAGTTAAAGTCGCCGGTCTGCGGCTCTTCCGCCTCGCTCGACTGGGCGAGGGCTGTCACTCGTGCGGTGAGGGCTATGCGCACGAAGAGACCGGGCGGGACACACGACGGCGCGATACGCCACGGCCCGCCGCTTAGAGCCGCTCAGAACAGGTATCGCGCGTCGGTCTCGCCGGCGACATCGCCCATCGCCGCCGCCGCATCGCCGTAGTGAAGCACTCGCGTCACGTCCCCGTCGAGTTCCATCTCGTTCGACATCACCGACTCGATCACGTCGGCACCCGCGACGAGTTCGGTCCAGATCTCGTAGGGGGCTTCGAGTTCGAATCCCGGGTCCCGGGCCGACGGGTCGGCGACGAGTTCCGCTCGCTCGCAGTCACCGTCTTCGAGCGAGAGATGGGCGTACACCGTTGACCCCGCCGACCCGTCGACGACGTACGCCTCCAGTTGTGCGAGCAGTGACTCGAGGTCACCCCGGATATGCGTCTCGAGCGCCGGCCAGACGACGGTCGGCACGTCGGCGAGCGCGACGGTCGAGAGCGCCCGTCGGAATCGAACTCGTTCGTTTTCCTCTTCATCCGCACCCTCGCTCTCGCCCGTTCCGTCGACGGCGGCGAATCGCTCGTCGAACGCCGGCGTCGCCGTCTCCCGTAACCGATCGAACTCGTCGGCGGAGAGCGCGTCGATCCGGTCGAATAGCTCGGCTGTCAACGCGTCGGGAAGGTCGCCGAGCGTCGTCTGTTCGAGGGGAAGGTGCGTCAGGACGAAGCAAAAGTCGCCGTCGAAGTCGACGCCCCATCCCTCGCTCGCCGCCGCGTAGGCGTCGTTTTCGGCGAGGTTCCTGCGGTAACTCTCGAGCCATTCTTCGGACGGAAACCAGTCAACCATGCGTGTACGCACTGCAGTCGATCGCTTCAGCGTTCGTCCGCGAATCCGAGGGAGTATATACCGGTCTCCCGGGCACTGGCCTCGCGATGAGAGCAGCGAACGAAGTCTACAGCCACCGCCCGTGATAAACTCCCTCGCATCCCCGGAGAAATCACAACAAGAGTTCACAATGAGCACAGTTCTAGATCGGGTCCACCGTGGCCCGGAAACCCAGATGAGCACGCAACAACGCCGACCGATCGAACAGTACTTCCCGACGGAGCCGTGGCTCGAGCAGTACCGCGCGGCGATCGACGAAAACGACGCCTACGCCGACCACTCGGCCGGCTGGGGCGTCGACTTCGACGGCTCGTTCGTCTTCCAGATCGAGGCCGTTCCGCTCGACTCCACGACGGTCGCCGACCTCCCGTCCGAACTCGTCGAGGCGGTCGAGAACGACCTCTCCGCGCTCTCCGACGACCGATTCGAAGCGGTTCTCGAGAAAGCGCCGGCAGCTGATCGCGAGCGTATCGAGTCCCGCAACGGTTCGATCGAGGAGCGCGTTACCGCCGAGGTTCGGGAAACGACGATGGCGGGGCTTCCCGATCGTACCTGGCCGGCGCTCCGGACGGAACTGCCGACCATCCTCGACGAACTGATAACCCAACTCGAGGAGAACGTGGCCGACGACGGCACGATCTACGCGTATCTCGAACTCTACGACGGCGAGTGCGAATCGGTGGACACGATGCTCGACCTCGACGACCGAGAGCACGGCTTTCGGCTCATCGGCGACTACGACACCTGGACTGACCTCGTCCGCGGCGAGGGCGACGTCATCAACATGTTGATGTCCGGCGAGTTCGAGATCGACGGCGACATGCAGAAGATCCTGCAGTACTCCGACGCGGCGGTCGATCTCGCGGAGATTGCCGCCGACGTCGACACGCGATTCATCTTCTGAACCGAGTCCCCGTTCCGCGCGTTCAGGACTCGAGAATCAACCCGTACACCAGCCCGAGCATCCCCCCGTAAATCGCCCACGCGAGGACGCCGACGACGCCGGCGACCGTGGCGTTCGAAAACGGCGTCGAGACGCCCATCGCGGCCGGCAGCCAGCCCGGGACGAGGAACAGGACACCGACCGCACCCACGACGATCCCGTATCCGTTCCCGAGCGCGAACGTCGTCGTCGCGAGTGCGGATCGCTTGAGAAGCGGCGTGAGGAGCCGCCGCAGGGGCTCGTTACGGCTCGAGAGCGCCATCACCGTCCCGACGAACGAATCGATCGACCGCGAGACGACCAGGCTAAACGGAAGCGCGAACAGCACGCCCAGCGCGAACATCGCGATCCAACCGCCGTCTAACGTCGGCGAGCCGAAGCCTCCGCCGACCCGTCTGATCGCATCAGTATCGTACAGCTGGAGCACCAGCGCCGCCTGAAATCCGCCCGCGAGACCACCCGCGACGGCAGCCTCGATCTCCCGCACGCTGAACTCGAGGGACGCGAGCCACTCGTCGATCGAGTTCAGGACAATGCGATACGGCGGCTCCACAGCGTCGGTCGAGGCGGTCGGGGCGGTCGTATCGGCGTTAGAACTCGATCCGGCGTCGTGACCGGCACTGGTGTCTCCATCTGCCATACCCTGCTATCGTGTTTGACGGTACCGCGCCTCAGTATTGTTCCGCGTATCCGGGGTCGTTTATACGGTGCAGTCCGGTTCCGGATCGGCCCAAAACGTGTCGATCGGCGATTCTCACACCGGGTCGCCCGCACTGGTTCGATAGCTTGCCGGACGGCTTCGACCGTCGGACAACCGCGAGTGCCGGCCCACGACCGCAATCGTTTACTATCGGGATGTGGGCCCGAGAAGGTATGGACGAACTATTCGCACAGGACCTCGGCGGAAAGACCATCGTCGGAACCGACGGCACCGCGTTCGGCACGCTCCACACCATTACGATCGAACCCAAGTCCGGCGCGCTCCGCGATCTCGTCGTCGATCCCGGCGACCACTCCCCCTCGTCGATCACGCCTCGCACCGACGACGACCGGCTGCGAATCCCCGTCAGCCGGATCAAGCGAGTGAGCGACCAAATCGTCGTCCGCCCCGATGACGACCGCGGGCGGTGACGGGGGATTGACGACGATCATACTGCCGGACAAAAGTCAGTGAACACTCGATCGCGTCTCACGGATCGTCGCTTGTGGCGACGACCGTTCGAATGCGACCGACGTGTGAATAGTTTTGTCCGGCAGTATCAGTACGCGCTCATTCCGGTCAGTTCCTTGCCGACGATGAGCTTCTGGATCTCGGTCGTTCCGTCCGGGATCGTCATCACCCGGGCGTCGCGGTAGTACCGCTCCATCCGGTTTTCGAGATCGAGCCCCGCGGCACCGAGAACCTGGAGCGCGTCGCTCGTCGCTTCGATCGACTGCTCGCAGGCGTAGCCCTTTGCGAGCGACGAGAGCAGTCGGGCGTCGGAGTCGCCATCGACGAGCGCTTCGGCGGCACGCCGCGAGATGCCTCTCGAGGCTTCGATCGCCGCCCGAACGTCATAGAGTTTCTCCTGTACCAACTGGTGCTGCGCGATCGGGTCGCCGAACGTCTCCCGATCCTGGGCGTAGGCGAGCGCGTCGTCGAACGCGGCCTGCATGATCCCGACGGCCATGAACGCCATTCCCGTCCGCATGAACGAGAACATCACGTTCAACGGCTTGTGCTCGAAGAAGAGTTGACTGACGCTCTCCGGGAACGGGACGATTTCGGAGATGTCGTGGCCGTCGGCGATGGCGTCGCCGAAGATCGTCGAGAACCGATTCTCGATCGGGATGCGGACATCGTCGAAGACCATGCGGCCGTTCGGGACGCCCTTCCAGCCCAGTTTGTTCATCTCCTCGGTCTCGAAGTCGGCGTTTGCCCGGTCGACCAGGAACATGTCCTGGACGTCCTCGGAGGCGTCGCGAGCGATAACAAGCGCGACGTCGGCGATCTGGGCGTTTCCGACCCAGACTTTCTCGCCGTTCAGCACGAACTCCTCGCCGTCCTTGCGCGCGACGGTGTTCGGGTGGGCCGTATCGCTGCCGCCTTCGGGTTCGGTCACCGCAAGACAGCCGATACACCGATTCTCTTCGAGTTTCGGGAGCATCGCCTGTCGTGTCTCGTCGGCCGCAAACCGGACGAACAGCGCCGGAAACGACATCTGCAGAGCGACGTTCAGACTCGGCCAGACGCGGCTGATTTCCTCCGAAGCGATGACGAACCGCCAGACATCCCCGAAGTATCGGTGAACCGTATCCGGTGTAAAGCCGATCCCGAGTTCTTCCAGATCCTCGAGGTAGCCCACGAGTTCGTCTCGGGTCATCGGCCCGTTACGATCCGCCTCGTCGACGATCGGCTCGATTTCAGTCTCGAGGTACGTTCGGAGGTCGTCGCGAAACGCCGTCTGGTCGTCGGTCAGGCGCATTTATGACTCCGCGGATGCGGGAACCTGGTCGGACAGCGAGTTCATGATCGGTGCGAGGCGGGTGCCCTTGTGGACCGGGCCGTCCATCTGGTACTGCTGTTGCATGAACCCCTGAATCGGATCGACACGGCCGACGATGAGCCCGACGAGCGTGTCCGCCGGGCCGGTGATCTCGAGCATTGGGTCGTCGAGCGTGCCCGCGCCGCCGGTCATCGTCTGTTCGGTCCCGTCGACCTCGAGGTGGCCAGCCATCGGGCAGTCGTCGGCTTCGAAGGTGACGGTGATGTCGTCGTCGATGCTTTCTTTCACCTCGGGTGAACTCTCGACGAGGACGTTCATGCCGGCCCAGAGCAGTTCCTGGAACTGGTCTGCAGTTTCGGGGTTCTCGGAGACGAACGACGCGATGTCCATCGTCTCCATTCGCGCTACCACGCGGCCGAACGTCTCTGGGTGCTCGCGGACAAGATCCTCGGTCTGGCCTTCCATCCGGCCGAGCAGTTCCGGGAGGTCGCCCTCGAGTTCGTCGTCGGATTGCTCGAGCGATTCGTCGATGTCCTGAATCAGGTCGGTGTCGGTCATGGGTATCGATTCGGGCTCACCGCGCGGATGAGTCCCGCTGGTAGTGAATAGGGAACACCCGACGAACAGTGTGATCCGTGGAATGCGCGGACATTTATAACGGTCCGTGCGACGGTCGGCGAGCGGTCAGTTGTTTCGGGAGCGACTGTCGCCGGACGGGGGTCGGAGATCGTACTTCCAAAGCCAGTCCGTCCCCGGCAGGTGGCTCCCGCCGACCTCGACGACCCCGTGTTTGGTCGCGAGGAGGTAGACGAACAGGGCCCCGAAGAACGTCGCCGGCGTCAACACGAGGTGCCACCACAGCGACGATTCGATCTCGTACCCGTTTGCGACGAGCAGTTCGCCGACCGTTTCCAGCGCGAACAACACCGCGGGATGAACGACGTAGACGCCGACGGCGTACTTTCCCCACGACGGCAACGAGGTCGACTTCCCGAGGGACGGCCGCGAGAGGAGAAAGGCGAACAACGAGAGCGTGACAAGTACGGTGACGACCGAGTAACTGGCTGTGTAGACGCCGTGTGCGAACGTCTCGTCGCCCACGACGTACCCCAGGACGTAGCGTTCGCCGACGTGGAGCACACTAAAGAGGACAGTCGCCCCGAGATAGCACCTGCTCCGCTCGGGGGCCGGCTGCCAGTCTCGCGAGGCGATGTAATACCCGAGACTCGTATAAAAGAACCCGAAGAACAACGCATCCCTGATCTCGAACGGCACGTCCACGAACATCGTATAGCTCGCCCCGAGCAGTCCGACGACGTGGAACGTGACCGAGATCGGCAACAGGTACGACGTTTTGTCCGCGAGCACGAACAGACAGATCAATCCGAGCGAAACCAGAAGCGCCGGCAGAAACCACAGGATCTCCGACACGGAATTGCCGTAGTAGAACAACGCCACCGGCGACGTGAACTCGAACAGTTTGCCGACGACGCTGGTCGCGACGGCGCGATTTTCGATGGTAGCACGAACGCCGGACCCCACGAGAAAAACGGGCATCGAAAGCGCCAGTCCAAAGACGTAAATAGAAGCGATCGTCGTCGCTCGTTTAACGAAGTAGCTGACGGGATCGCGATTCGCCGTCTTCCGGGCGAAAAAGTACCCCGACGTCACGAAGAAAAACGGGACTGCGAATCGCGCCGAGCTGTCGATCACGAAATTTATCATATTTCCATACATAGTAATATTCCTGAATGGATCTGTATGAATAGCGACAACGAACAGCATCGTAATTATCCGCATCGAATCGATACTATAGATTCGTTCGCCCATAACCCGGCCAACCACATTTCTACCTATGATCCTTTTGCCTCAGGTAAACGGTTCGTCGACTTGTAATTTTGTCATCTATAGAATCATTCTGTGTATATTAAAGATATATGATATTCACCATGGCAGCTGCATCATGCGACAAACCGATTACTGAACTCGACTCGAGTTCAGCACGAATCGAGAGCAGTCGCTGAGACGGACTGCTGGCAATCAGTTTCGGCACATCCACGACCCGGTCCAGGGTTGTGTCGGGAAACCGGGACAGCAGATCGACTGAAACGACTCAGGTGTCTGCTTCGGCTGCTGTGCCCTCCCGAAGCGCCTGCTTGTCCGTCTTTCCGATATCAGTGAGCGGGATCGACTCGACGAACGTCACCGTCGACGGGAGGGCCTGTCGTGGCACCGTACCCTCGAGATGGTCGCGAACGTCCTGTTCGGTTACGTCCGCATCCGGTTCCGATTCGATGAAGATGTGGACGCGCTCGCTGCCCGGCCGCTCCGGATCGGGGACGCCGACCGTGGCCGGTCGTTCGACGCCCTCGAGACCGTAGAGGATCTCGTCGACTTCCTCGGAGTAGACCTTCAACCCCGAGACGTTGATCATGTTCTTGATGCGGTCGACGACGTAGAATCGACCGCTTGCGTCGACTTTCGCGATGTCTCCCGTGGCGACGTATCCCTCCTCGTCGAACGGGTCTCTCTCCTCGTCGAGATATCCGGCCATCCGTTGTGGCCCCTTCACGAGGAGTTCGCCCTCGAGTTCGTCGTCGACGGCGCGGTCGATCGGAATCGCCTCGCCGGAGTCGATATCGCGGAGTTTGACGCTCGTATCGGGGACCGGAATTCCGATGGTCGGATGGTCCAACCCGTCCTCGCTCTCACCGCCGGCGAGGAGTTCGTAGAGCCCGTGTACGTCGAAGTGGGTGATCGGGGACATCTCCGAGAGGCCGTAGCCCTGGGACACGCCGCCGGCCTCGCGTTCGAACTGCGACTTCGTCTCGACCGCGAGGGGAGCGGAGCCGGAGATGCCGACGACCGAGGAGGCGACCTCCTCGTCGACCAATTCCATGAACTGGGTCGGCACGCCGAGCATGAGCAGCGGTTCGTGGCGCTCGACCAGGTCGCGCATCTGCACCGTATCCCTGGCGTCGGGAACGACCAGCATGTCGAGGCCGAGTTCGAGCAGGCTGTTCGTGATCGAGTAGCCGTAGGCGTGATACATCGGCAGCGCCATCACGGCCGCCTCGCTGCCGCGCATCGCCGCTGCCAACTGGGACTGCACGGCGACGCCCTGGAGCGCGTTCGCCACCAGATTCCGGTGGGTCAGCAGACACCCCTTCGGCAAGCCGGTCGTCCCGCCCGTAAACAACAGCGTGTGCACGTCCGTTTCGACGCTGAACTCGACGGTGGGCGGGTCCGGTTCCGTCGCGTCGATGACCGGGCGGAGCCATTCGGCTCCGTCGATCGTCTCTCGCTCGCCCTCGTCCGGCGGGTCCGCCGAGTAGTCCTCGAGCGACGTGAGGAGCACGTGCTCGAGTTCGAGTTCAGTTTGGAGCGACCGGATGAGATCGAGGTGTTTGTCGTGGCCGATCAGTACGTCGGGATCGCCTTGCTCGAGTCGGTAGACGAGGTCGTCCTCGGCGTCGAGGAAGTCGTTCGGGATGTGGACGCCGCCGGCCCGCGAGATGGCGTTGGTGGCGACGACGAACTGGACGGATGTCGGGAGGATCGTTGCGACTCTGTGACCCTTCTCGATGCCGCGCTGGCGCAGCGCCGTCGCCAGTCGGTCGACGTCCTCGCGGATGTCGGGGTAGGGGAATCGTTGGCCTAACTGGACGATTCCCTGCGCTGGATGCTCCTCTGCAGCGTCGTACAGGAACTGATGAACCGGTTCGTCGGGATAGGGTTCGAGCGATTCGGGGATGCCGAACCGTTCGTACGCCGCCGTCCAGGGTGTCGCGTCTCGGGACATTCGGTCACGCTATCACCCCTGCGTTGCTAAAGCGTACTCGCTGGGATACGCGGTCGTTGAAGACCGAAGCGGGACACGGCCGCGGTCGGATAGTCGTGCGAGGATCCGTAGCCGATCGACTGCTCGGTACCGGCCTCTCCACTGATATAAATCGCCTGCGATCCGTCGAAAAACGCCCTTCGTCGTTGCCGGTGGTGCTCACCGTATGGATTTCGGACTGGACGAGAAGACCGCTCTCGTGACGGGAGCGGGCGGACGCATCGGCAGCGTCGACTGCGAAACACTCGCCGCGGAAGGGGCAGAGGTGATTGCGCTGGACGTCGACACCGACGCGGCGCAGACCGTCGTCGACGACATCGAAGACGCCGGCGGGACGGCGCGCACGCTCGAGTGCGACCTGACCGATCGCGACGCGGTCGCGGAGACGATTTCGGCGGTCGACGAGGACACTGGCGGGATCGACGTGCTGATCAACAACGCGGGACTGGTCGACGCCCGCGACAAGGTCGAGGACTTCGACGACGAGATCTGGGACCGCGACGTGGCGGTCAACCTGACGGGAACCTACAACGTCACCCGCGCCGTCTATCCGGGGATGAAAGAGCGCGGATGGGGCCGCATCGTCACCATGTCCTCGGTCGCCGGCTGGCACGGCGGCTTCGGACAGGCGTCGTACTCGGCGACGAAGTCGGCGCTGATCGGCTTCGGCAAGACGCTTGCCTTAGAGGGCGCACAGCACGGTATTACGAGTAATGTCGTCGCCCCGAGTATCGTCGTCGGCGCGCTCGCAGATCTGCCCCTCGAGCAGCTCGAACAGGTCGACGAACACTTCGCTCGAATCGCCGAGGCAACCCCGATGCGACGACTCGGCCGGGAGGAAGACGTCGCGAACCTGATCGCGTACCTCTGCTCGGAGCAGGCCGATTACGTCACCGGACAGGTCGTCGGCGTCACCGGCGGTGTCGACCTCTTTACGTTCTGAGAGAGAGAGAGAGAGTGAGAGCGTTGACGCCGCGTCGCGTCGAGTTCAGCCATCACGGAACGATCTGAGCCAGCAGTTTCGCCTCGATCTTTCGCAGGTGCCCCCCAACCGTTCCGCCAGTACAGCCGAGTTCGTCGCCGATATCCGCGTGAGTCACCTCGCGCGGCACGTTGTAGTAGCCCATATCGACTGCGGTCTCGAGAATCTCCTGCTGTCGCTCGGTGAGCTGTGAAAACAGCCGATCCGTGTTCGGCTCGTAGGTCCCCGTCTTGAGGAGTTTGATCCGAATCCCGTCGGGAACGTCCGGAATCGCCTGCTGAAAGCTCCCCACGTCGCCGATCATCGTCACGCGCAATCCC
Source organism: Natrialba sp. PRR66 (assembly GCF_034808065.1). Lineage (NCBI taxonomy): Archaea > Methanobacteriati > Methanobacteriota > Halobacteria > Halobacteriales > Natrialbaceae > Natrialba > Natrialba sp. PRR66. The sequence continues at coordinate 611,750 of NZ_JAXHGN010000002.1, forward strand.
CCGCGTCGCGTGTACTCCAGGGGCGTATCGAAGATGAACTCGAACTCGCGGAACATGCTCAAGAGCCCGACGAGCCTGTCGTGGGCTTCGACGTGGATGTAGGCGTGGATCGCGTCGTCCGCCTCCGAAAGATGGTACATGCGAACCATCGTTGAATCCGTCAGAATCGACTCGAGCGCCGCTGCATCACCGGACAGTTGATAGAGCGTGACGATCGTATCGTCGGCGAGGAGATTGACGTTGTGGAGGAGTTCACGCGCGATATCGGGATGATCTGCAATCTGCTGATCGACGGGGTGTAACCCCTCGTTGTCCGGGATAACGATGCACTTTGCGTATCTCATCTCGTGAGAATCACCTCACTGTGAACATACTTCTTGGTATCGTCTGACAGAGTTGGTGACATCCAGGGTTTCGAATACGACTCGAACGCGGGACTGGAAGCGGAACGGACACCACTCATCGGCCGGCGGTTTCCGTCCCGAACTCGACGGGTTTGCATCGGCGAGACCACCGCCATCACGCCGGCAACTCCGCAGTGAAGTCACCGTGCACTGCGAGTCCGCGGTCGAGAACGTCGTACTGGTGGTAAAGCGTTACCCCCTGTTTGACCGACGAATCACTTTTTACACCCAGCGCGGAAGCAGCCTTGAGAAGCGGCGTGACTGCGCGCGAGAGCCACCGTTGACGGCGTGACGACGGCATAATCCGGTCGTAGTGGTCGTCGAACGTCACGTTCGTAAAGCCGGCCGCTTCGAGTTCAGTTCTGAACTCGCTGACGTGTGCGAGTTCGGGAACGGCCCACCCGTCGAGTACCGTTCGGACCGTCTCTTTTTCCGGTGCCGTCAGCGCCGTTCGGCTCATGTAGCCGTCGGAGAGCAGCACGCGCCCGCCCGGCGCGAGGACGCGGCGGATTTCCTCGAGTACGCGGTCCTTTTGCGCGGAGTGACAGACCGTTTCGATACCGGAGATCGCGTCGAACGTGTCGTCGGGGTACGGAATGTCGTGATAGGTGCCGACGCTGAACGCGGTCGATGCCGCCACGTCGCGTTCGCGAGCGTTCGCCCGAGCGTCGCGAACGTGAGACGGGTCGATATCGATGCCGTGAACGTCGGCGTCGCGTTCGGCCGCGATGTGGATCGGCAATCCGCCGCGCCCGGTCCCGATGTCCAGTATCGTATCCGTCTCGTCGGCATCGAGTTTGTCGGCGTAGACGCTGTTCGAGTTCCTCATGGCTTCCCGATGGCTCGTGTGCGCGTCGTCGTAGAAGCCGTAGTGCAGGTTGACCTCACTCCAGAAAAACCGATACTCCCACGCGGTCTCGTTGTAGAACGAGACTATATCAGTAGTACTGAACGATTTCGGTTGCACACCCCGACACGCACCGGTGTGGCCGATAGTATTTCTCCCGCGTTTCCGCGTGTCTTTATACGTGTCCCGTGCTGACTGTCTCGGTCTTCGAACAGTAGTCAAAACGCCGACAGAATCACTCACACTGGCAGTATCGAGACGAACAGTACTGTGGCCTATTGCGGCCGGAATATAAATGACACCGTATACGAGGAGGAAAAATGATTACAAATCATGTTGGGTGTGTGCTTGTGACATCCAACAACCACCGGCAACGCGGACGAACTGTAAACGACGGCACGGGACGGTCCCTGCTCGACGGCGAAGGGGGACCGAACAGCACCGGAGGAGGTGCCTAACATGTACAACAAGAAACGGCTGCTGACCGGCACGGGTGCGTCGTTTCTCGCTGTTGCGTTCGTCGCGATCATCGTGCTGTCATCGGGGACGGCCTACGCCGCGCCGTTGGCCGCCGGCGGCTTTACCGTTGAGGCCGACGAGATCAGATCCGACGAGTTCCTCCTCTACCCTGGCGTCGGGGAGAGTAGCGAGGCACAGGCGACGCCCGTCGTCGTCGTCGAACAGCGAGGCGTCGAAATCGATGGCCTGGTGCTGACGAAAGAGCAGTCCGTCGATAACCTGCCCGGGATCGACGGGACGATCGAGATCTCCTTTACCACGGATGAAACCGTCGAAGCGGACGAACAGTACATCAAGTTGACCGGGCTGAGCGCGGAGGAGGCGACGTTCAACGGTCAGGTGATCAACGACCAGTACAGCGACGATCCGAACCAGCAGTTCCAGCAGGCAGCTGGAGAGAACGCCGAACCCGAAGAGGGCCTGCTCACCGACGTAAGCGGTGACGCGCCCGGAATGGTGCAAGAAGATGTCGAGATCGAGATGGTGTATCTCGCATCGAACGAGATCAGCCTGCCCGGTCTCGATGTCGATGTCGAGTACACGGACGAAGAGACGTGATCACCCATGGCAACCAAATCTAGCTACGACGACTCCACGAATACGACTGGACGGATCAAACGGCGCTGGGATCGATTTACCGCCTGGCGGCTCCGGCGACCGTTCCTGGGTGGGCTCCTGTTATGTCTGGCCGGGATCATCATCACCTGGGTCCCGATGCAAATCCTGCCGGACCTTCTCTTCGTCGGCGGCGAGCTGACCGGCTTTCTCGCCATCGGCGTCGCGTTCGGCGTGTTGGTGTTCCTGACGGGCGTCTTCGCGCTGTACAAACCGGCCCACTCCGACGTGATCGGCGTCATTGGCATCGCCCTGTCGATTCTCTCGCTGGTCGGCTCGCTCGGCGGGTTACTGTTCGGGCTCCTATTCGGCATCCTCGGCGGTAACCTCTGTCTCGCGTGGAAACCCGACGAAGACCGCGTCCCCGACCACGTCACTGAACCGAGCCCCGTCGACAACGCTGTCGCGGGTGTTCGCAACCGGCTCCAGCGCGTCGTCGGTCCGATCGTACGCAGACTCCGTGACCGTCTCGCGGCCGCGACCGAGACCGGGTCCGCAGAACACGGAAACGACCGATGAGTGAGAGCCATCGCCGCGGCACAACACGCGCCACCGAGCACCGAACCCGCGAGACGATCATCGCGAGAGAACACTGAGACGTGAGCTGACATGCTATGACTCGAACGACGTCCCTCCTCGTCGTCGCACTCGTCGTCCTCGCCAGCATCATCTCGGGAATCGGTACCCTTCCCGTGGCCGCCCAGGAGACGAACGACGGCACCGTCACGGTGGAACTGGGATCGATCGAGGACGCAACCGTTTGCGCCCAGCAACTCACCTCCGGCACCAACGAACTCCTCGTTCGGAACGGGAGTTACGACAACACCACCGTCTACCTCGGCGAGAACAGACGCGTCGAACTCGAACAGACCCGGCCGGATGCAACGATGCTGCTCCGTACCGAACACCAGAGCGAGGCACTAGACAACCTTTCCGCGGCCGGCGACTGTCTCCCCACCGAGGAGACGAATCTGACGATCACCGCTACGTCGATTACGACGCAGGGCCTGTCGGTCAACGGCTACTCGATCGAAGTCGGACCGGACAACGAGACGCCCGGAGCCGACGGATTCGGTGAACTCGATCTCGGGTCCCTTGAGCAGGACGACGACTCGAACGGTACCGACGACACTAACTCCTCGAACGACTCCAACGACTCCAACAACTCCAACGAGAGCGACGACGAAAGTGACGAATCCCGGCCTGATGACAACGACCGAGATACTGACACCCGGAACGATTCCGGAGACGATACCGACGACTCGGACCAAGAAGACGAATCGAACGACGGGGACGATACGCCGACCAATGACGATGAAACCGGATCAGACGACGGTGACGGGAACGACACCGGCGAAAACGAAGGTGAGGACGAGAGTGGAGACGAGGGTGAAGACGAGACCGAAAACGAACACGAGAACGACGACCAGAACGACACCGAAACCGATCCGGTCACCGACCCCGCCAACGAAACGCTCAACCACACCGAAGAGACGGCAGCGGACACACTCAATCACACCGAGGAAACGGTCGAGAACACCCTCAACCACACCGAAGAAACGACCGAGGAGACGCTCAACCACACCGAAGAGACGACCGAAAACACACTCGATCACACCGAAGAAACAGTCGAGGGAACGCTCGACCACACCGAGAACACCACTTCCGACGTAACGCAGACGATCGCCGAGAACCCGAACGAAACGGACGACCAACTCGAAGAATCCCTCGCAGAAACCGGTGCGCACCTCGAAGAGACGATAACCGAAACCGGAGATCACATCAACGAAACGGTCGTGGACACCGGCGAGCACCTCGAAGAAACGAGCAACGAGACGGGCGACCACATCGAGGAAACAGCCACCAACAGCACCGAGTTCCTCCGGGAAACAACCGAAGAAACGACCGGGCTCCTCGCCCCGTGATCCGGAGTGTATGTGTCGAATCGATCACGAATCGTCACACTGCGAGGGCGATGACGACCACCGACGATGAGTAGGAAACACCGACCATGAGTGAAGATGACTCGTCCACCGCCACGGCTTCGGCGTTCCGCGCTGAACTCGACGTACAGATCCTGCTCGCAGCCGTCATCGCCGGCGTTCTCGTCGACCTCACCGCGCTGTTGGTGCCGTTGCTCGGCCGCCTCGGTGGCGGCGTCGTCGCCGGATTCGTCGCCGCATACGCCACCGGACGGATCGTCTCTGGACTCATTCACGCGATACTCGCGAGTTCACTCGTTGGCATTGCTGCAGGAACGGTGACGGGAACGCTCGGTGCCGTCCTCGGATTGTACAACGAGCCGCCGCTGCTGGTGTTCGGTTCGATCGGCCCCGTGAGTCCGATGGTTTCGGGGCTCGGATTCGCGAGTATCGTCCTGCTCGCACTCCTCTTTTCGCTCTTGACCGTCGCCGACGGCGTGCTTGGCGGCGTTGTCGGCGGTGGGCTCCGGACGCTGCTGCCCCGGTGACGGTCAGGATCGCGGTCGCGGTCTCAGCCCCGATTGTGGGTGCGGGTGTCGGCACCGTCGGAGAGCCGTCCAACCGTCACGAAGAACGGGACGGCTTCCGCTCGGCGATACTCTCTCTCTTCCATCTGATCGATCACGTCCCGTCCCATCGACCGCCATTCGCTTCGCAATTCGTCGTATTCCGCCGCCGTCAACGGTCCATCGAGCATCGTTTCCCGGTCATCGGCTAACCCCGCTCCAGTCGCCTTCCGACGCGCAGCACGCACTGCACCGTCGCTATAGGGTGGTTCGATCGTCCGAACGTGATCGTATCGGCGCGTCTCGAGAACCTCGAGTGCCGCGTCGTCGAAGGCCTCGCGGGCGTCGGCACCGAGCGCAACGTCAGTGTCGATCCCGTCGAGGTAGGCGTCCCTGGCGCGTCGCTCGAGTGCGCCCTCCGCACGGACGCTCGATTCGATCTCGACGGCCTCGTTGTTCGGTTCGACGGCCGCGACGAGGTCCGTCGAGACACGGGCGAACTCATCGAGCGCAGCTGCGGGATCGGGCAGATTGATCAACAGCGCCTGACAGACGACGAGATCGAAGGCGTCGTCGGGGAACGGCAACCGATGGGCGTCCCCAGCGACCGCCGGAACGAACTCGCCGGCAGCCCGAAGCAGTTCGGAATCGGCGTCACAGCCGATCACCGCACCAGGCGACTCCGCCGCGAGAACGCGGCTCAGTTCCCCCGTACCACAGCCGACGTCGAGGATCCGCTCGCGCGAGTCGAGTTCGAGCGGGGAAAGCGCCGCCCGGGAATCGTCCCACATGCCGGCCCGGGTCCGTCGCAGATAGTCTTCGGAGAACTCGCGCACGAGCCCCGGTAGGCCGCTTGGGGGTAAAAGCAGGTCGATTTTGGCGACGAGGCCGGGAACGTGGCTTACACTGTCGGACAACAGTCAGCGAACACTCGATCGCACTCGAACGGTCGTCGCCACAAGCGACGATCCGTGAGATGCGATCGACGTGCGAATAGTTTTGTCCGGCAGTATCAGTCGTCGCGCAGTTCTTTTACTTTCTGGATGTTCCAGGCGAAGCCGCGGCCGTTCTCCGTCGGAGTTTCGAGCGCGAAGGGCAGGTCGCGCAGGTCGGGGTGGTTAACGATCGCCCGCATCCCGTCTTCGCCGATATAGCCCTCCCCGATGAGGGCGTGCTCGTCCTTGTGCGTGCCAACGTCGTGCTTCGAGTCGTTCAGGTGGATGTACTGCAGGTACTCGAGACCGACCTCGTCGTCGAACCGGGAGACCGTTTCGTCCACGGCGTCGGGCGTCGTGAGATCGTTCCCCGCGACGAGCGTGTGGGCGGTATCGATGCAGATGCCGATGTCCGTCTCGGTCCGGTCGATGATGCCCGCGAGATGAGCGAACTCGCCGCCGAGTTTGGTACCGCTGCCGGCGTCGGACTCGATGAGGATCTGCACGCCGTCGGGAACGTCGAGTTCGTCGATGAGGCTCGCGGCGTTGTCCAGGCCACCCTCGACGCCGGCTCCGGTGTGGGCACCGAGGTGGACGTTGACGTACGGAATTCCCAATCGGGAAGCGGCGTCGAGTTCAGCCTGCATGCTCTCTTTCGATTTCCGGCGGAGGTCGTCCTTGGGGGTACAGAGGTTGACGAGGTAGGCCGAGTGGATGACCCACGGCCCCTCGAGTCGGTCGTCGCTTTCCGCCCGGAATCCGTCGGCAGCCTCGTCGCTGATTTCTGGCTGTTGCCAGACCTGCGGCGAGGTCGTAAAGATCTGGCCGCAGTTCCCGCCGAAGGCGAGCTGTCGGTGGACGGCATTGCGAACGTCGTCGTACGGCGGTGTTTCGTCGTCGGAGGAGACGCGCGAGCCGGAGATCGAAACGTGTGCGCCGACCTTCATGGTCATGGATTCTCGTCAGTACCGGTCCGTGATATGTATACCGGACCAGTGCGGACGGGGCCATCGCTCGGAAGTCAGCGATCGAAGATTTTCGAGTTGCGACTCGAGTGGCGGATAGGGCGACCGGAGTCCGGGTGTCTATCGGAGCACGTCCCGCTGGTCCGACGATCGCAGCTGAACTCTGCAAGTAACCGTCTGGAAAGCGGTCCGTATCGGGTGATTCATCGGCGCGTTCAGCGCTCTGGCGCGTCTGGAGCTTGCCGATTTCGAATCCAGGGGTCGGCTCCGTACTTCCGCGCTGCGAGTTCGCGAGCGTCCTCGAGTTCGCCCTTGCGCCACCCGCCGTTTGCAGCGTCACACCAGTCACCGAGCGCTGCGGAAAGCGTCTCGACCGCCTCCTCACGATCGATACCAGCCTCTTGGCGGATACTCGTCACCCGGTCGGTGAACGTCTCCGTCTCGAGTTCGGTATCGAACGCACCGACGTGCCGGGTGGGCTCGCGGTCGTAGCTCAGCGACCCGTGCTGGATGACGACGTCGCGCTGGCGGTACTGGGCGTTGCCGCTGATCTTTCGCGCCCGTGTGGCGTCGCTCGCTGGGGCGACGATGTCGTGTGCCGGATTGATATCTCGCAGATAGCACGACGGTTTGTAAATCGACGACTGCTCGGTGCCGGCGAAATCGGCGTCGACGCCCATTCGCTCGAAGGCGTCGAGGATCGGCTCACAAAACAGCGCGTAGCAGTCCATCAGGTCCCCCGGGACCTCGTCAGCCGGCGCGACGATCGTATAGGAAATATCAGCGTGCCGGTCGTGATAGATGCCGCCGCCGCCGGTCTGCCGACGAGTCACGTCGATTCCGTTACGCTCGCAGAACTCCCAGTCGACCGTTTCCGCCTCCTGTCGGTATCCGAGCGAGAGCGTGCTGGGTTCCCACGAATAAACGCGCACCGTTCGAACGCCGTCTTCGATCGCTGTCCGGGCGGCGATCTCCTCGAGAGCCATCTGGGTCGGGCCATCGCGGACCTCGTCCGTTATGAGCCGCCACTCGCGGTCGGTAAGCGCTGTCATACGCGGTCACAGAACGGCATAACGGAAAGCGATTCCGCAGTTACTCGATCGATGTGTGGCTGTCGGACTGTACTACCCTACTGATGACGTAAAACCACGAAAATACGTCGGGATGCTCCGACGGGGATTCGAACCCCGGTCATTGCCTCGAGAGGGCAATATGATTGGCCGGACTACACTATCGGAGCACGTCGCGGTTCGTCGCGAGTGCATCCTGACGTAGCGCAGTACGATGTTTAAGCATTCCGTTTCGAATTAGGAATGTCTCACAGTCTCACGCCGGGCTCACTCCTCGAACGGTGACTTCGTCGCCTCCGGTTCGAAGCCATCGAGGCTAATAATGTTCTCTCGCCCGACACGTAGTTTGCTTATCGTTCCGTCGTCTTCCATCTCGGAGAGGAGCATACTCACCTTGGATTTGGACCATCCCGTCTCGTCGACGATGTTGACCTGCTTCATGCGACCACCGTTCTCCTGGATGAGTTTGACGACGCGATCCTCATCGGTGAGCAGTTCCTCCTCCGAGAGCCCCACCGGCGTGGCGTTCGGGTCCGCCTCTGTATCGGGTTCCGTGGCACCCACACCACCCGCTGATTGTCTCTCCGAGTTCTGCTCGCCGGCCGCAGGCGTCTCGGATCGGGTCGCTGTGTTGGCGTGTGACCGTGACCGTGATTGTGATTGTGACCCCGACTGTGAGTCCGCTGTAGACGGTGAGTTGGCGGTGTTATCACGCCCGACAAAGGGGATCACGCCGGCTAGCCCATCATCTTGGGACCGATATCGGACGCTGGCAAGGCCGAGCCCGAAGCCGACGACGAGCGTGAGAACGAGTGCGAGGACGAGAACGACCAGCGGGGAGGCAAACGCGTCCGTGCCGTCCTCGAAAATGCCCTCGAGAAAGCCGGTGTTCGAGGTGCCAGCCCCTCCGGTCCCCTCTTGGTCGAAGACGACACGCGGCTGGCCGGGATAGAACTCTCGTTCCCCGCTCCAGCGAACGGACGTCCCCGTCGACGGCGAGCCGTTGACGACGTACTCGGGTTCGGGCTCGGCCTCCTGGACGGTCAGCCCGTCGTCCGAGCGGATAACGAGCGATTGATCCTCCATGATGTTCATCCCCTGGAAGACGTCACCGACAACGAGCGTGCCGTTATCGGCTGCAGCGAACCCGTGCCAGGTAAACGAGAGTTCAACGACGCCTGTCGGGTTGATCTGGTCCCGGACGAACGCCCGCCGCTCGAAATTCGAGGCGTCCATTTCCCGATCGGTGACGGTGGCGCCCGTTTCGACTAACGAGTTCGATCGGTTGACGAACCGCTGGTAGAACTCGGTTTCCTCGGATTCGAACTCGTCGGCGAACGTTTCGAAGTTTTCGCGGGTAGCGGTCTCGCTTTCGCTTTCATTTCCGGTTTCGTTTCCGGTCCCGTTCTCGGTATCCGAGCTCTCTTCGAGCTGTTGTTCGTAGCGAAACGTCCAGGTTGCGCTGCCGTTTTCGTGGACTGTAACCTCGAACGTCGTGTCGTCGAAGTTCCGGGAGTCAAGTTGATACTGCTGAGATTGGGCGGTTGTCGCTGTCGAACCGGTGATCTGGTTCTGACTCTGGCTCTGATAGTCTAGGCCCCCGAACTGCGGGGTAGCTGTCGTGTCCGAAGCGGTACCGGTTCCGACGGGTCCGGCCGGAAGTCCAGTCATCGCGAGGCCGCCGCTGATACTGATAACCGAGAGAACGATGATAACGACGAATCCGACGGAAACCGGCCGATTCATTCGTCCGTCACTACGTGCCGGAGCTAAAAATGCTTGTGAATACCGGACCGTACAGTACGAGTTCGTATCACCGCGCAAGCAGAACTCGTAGCGGCGGTCTCTGTCGATACGCACAAACCGCTCGGTGGTGTATTCCGCGTATGGTCGTCAATCTCGCACAGGATGTGCAGGCGTTTACGAGCAACGTCTTTCTCGTCACCGGTGATCGAACGGTACTGATCGATGCCGGAGCGAACTTCGATGTCGTGGAGATGGTCCGCTCCCGAGTCGACGGACTCGATGCGGTCGTCCTCACGCACACTCACCCCGACCACGTCGGGAATCTCGATACCGTCACGAGCACCTTCGATGTCGATACCTGGGGGTACGATACGACCATCGACGGTGTGGATCACGCCATCACGGACGAGGGGACCGTCGAACTCGGCGATCACGAGTTCACCGCGCTTCATACGCCCGGCCACAAGGATGACCACCTCTGTTTCTACGCTGCGGACCCGGGCATCCTCTTTGCGGGCGATCTGATATTCCAGAACGGGAGTTTCGGACGGACGGATCTCGAGGAAGGGGATCGCGAAGCGCTGATCGAGAGTATCGACCGCGTGCGCGAGTGGATCGACGGGGACCTCGAAGCGTTACACGCCGGCCACGGGCCGAGCGTGACGACCGATCCGTTCGAACACGTCGAACTCGCGGGGCGGATGGCACGACAGGTGTGAGTGCGGCGGCAGCCGAACTCGTTCTCAGTCGGCCTCGAAAAGGTGCGCATCACCGGGATCGAACCCGACCGTGATGTCGGTGCCGATTTCGGGAACCGCTGGGAGCCGTAAGACGATCGGCATCTTGTTCCACCGTCCGTGGACGCGCACGCTCTCGCCGAGGAACTCGGTCGTCTCTATGGCTACTCGAAAGCGGTTCTGCGAGGCAGTCTGGGATAGTGCGCCCGGCCGAACGCAGAAGCCCAGTCGCGTCGCGTTCGCGGGAACGTCCGCGAGTTCGAACGTGGCAGCCGTCCCGCGCGTTCCGTCGGGAACGGCGACCGATGCTCGCCCTTTCCCTTCGTCTCCGGTTCCGGTGCGGTCGACGACCGCGCCGTCGAAGACGTTGTTATCGCCGACGAACTCGGCGACGAACCGGGTTTCGGGTTCGCGATAGAGACGCTGCGGCCGCCCGACCTGCTCGACGCGGCCGTTTCGCATGACTGCGAGTCGATCCGAAATCGCGAGTGCTTCGGCCTGGTCGTGGGTGACGTAGACCGTCGTAATGTCGAGTTCGGTCTGAATCCGCGCGAGTTGTCGGCGTAGGGTCTCCCGAAGTCTGGCGTCGAGCGCGCTCATGGGTTCGTCGAGCAGGAGCAGGTCGGGTGCGGGCGCGAGTGCCCGAGCGAGCGCGACCCGCTGGCGCTGACCGCCCGAGAGTTGGTCGGGGGAGCGGTCGCCGTACCCCGCGAGATCGACGAGTTCGAGCAGTTCGGTAACGCGTTCGTCGACCGTCGTCCCCGCCGGCGGGGTTCGGAATCGCAGCCCGTAGCCGACGTTCTCGGCGACGGTCATGTGCGGAAAGAGGGCGTAACTCTGGAAGACGACGCCGACGTTTCGCCGCTCCGGCGGCACGCCGGCCATCGACTCCCCGTCGAAGGTGACGCTGCCGGCCGTGGGCTCCTCGAAGCCCGCGATGGTCCGCAGCGTCGTCGTCTTGCCACAGCCCGACGGCCCGACGAGCGTGAAGAACTCGCCGTCGTTCACGGTCAGGTCGACGTCCTGCAGTGCAACGGTCCCCGCCCCCGAACCGGCAGCGGTGTCGGCGCTCCCCCCGCTCCCGCCGTATCGCTTCGAGACGCCGGACAGCCGAAGCGTCGTCACAGTTCGTACCTCCCGCCGACGCGGTCGATGACGACGAAACTCGCCGCCGTCACGGCTAACAGGAGCGTCCCCATCGCGATCGCCGGACCGGAGCGCCGGCCGAGATAGTGTTCGACGGCGACGGGCATGGTGTAACTGCCGTTCCCGGACGCCAAAATCACCGTCGAAGAGAACTCGCCGATCGAGATGGCGAAGGCGAACGCCGCGCCCGCGACGATGCCGCTCGCGACGAGCGGGAGTTCGATATCGAGGAGCGCCCGGAATCGCGATGCGCCGAGTGCGCGTGCGGATTCGACCGTCGCCGAGTTCAGGTTCGCGAGCAACGGCGAGACGTTCCGGGTGACGAACGGGTAGGCCGCGACGGCGTGGGCGACGACGATCGCGATCGGTCCCGTCACCCGGAGTCGCCAGCCGCCGGGCAGCGGGAGGCCGAAGACGAGCCCCTGCAGGAGGCCGATGCCGAACACCACGCCGCTGACGGCGAGGGGAAGCATCGCGAGCGTGTCCACGAGCGTGCCGCTTCGGCCCGCGCGGACGGTCAGCACCGAGATCACGACGCCCATCGGCACCGCGACGACGAGCGTCGCGAGACCGAACAAAATCGAGTTCCGGATCGCGGGCCAGGGCAGCGCCTGGTACTGCTCGCCGCCGAGTTGGCGCTCCAGCAGGAACGCGTAGTTGCGAAGGGTGAACCCGCCGCCGTCGGTCACGCTCCCGACGACCAGACTCGCGATCGGGCCGACGAAGAGGACGAGCGCGAGGAGGCCGTAGCCGGCGATCGCGAGCCGACGCGGCGACAGCGCCGTTTGCAGATCGGGGAATAAGGGCTCGGTCGGCGGTGCGGACGCCGCCTGCGAGAGTCCCGACCGGGCCGACTCGTACCGCAAATACGCGTAGGTAAGCCCGAGCGAGAGCATCGTCTCCAGGACGGCGAGCGTCGCGGCGTCGGCGTAATCGAGGTTCTGAATCCGATCGTAGATCCAGACCTCGACGGTCGCCAGTTGCAACCCGCCGAGTGCGAGCACGATGGGAAACGTCATGAACGTAAAGATGAACGTCAGGAGCGCGCCCGTGAGAACGGCCGGCGCGAGTTGCGGGACGACGATGTCGCGGAACGCGCGGCGCTTGCTCGCCCCGAGACTGCGGGCGGTTTCGACGGCCCGAACGTCGACGGACTCCCAGGCGGCGACGGTAACCCGCGCGACCAGCGGCGCGTTGTAGAACGCGTGTGCCAGGATCACGACCGCGAGCGGACTGGTCTCGATGAACGCGAACGGACCGATTCCCGCCGCGCCGAGCACCGAGTTCAGCGTGCCCGTCCGCCCGAACATCGCGTAGAAGCCGACCGCGACCATGATCCCCGGCAGGACGAACGGCAGAATCGTCAGCGAGCGCAGCGTCCGCCGCCCGTAGAACTCATAGTTCGCAAGGATGTACGCCGCGGGAAGGCCGATCGCGACGCTCGCGACCGTCGAAAGCGCCGCCTGAACGGCCGTGAATCCGAACAGTCCCTGCCGCACGGGCGGGACCGAAAGCGCGAACCAGGGGATCGGGACCGTCCCGTCTACAACTGGAATCGGAACGCTGAACGCGACCGTCAGCGACACCGAAATCGCGCTGACCCAGCCCGCAAGCGACCGCAAGTGCTCCCCGATCGCAAGCGGGTCCGCGAACACGTCGGCCAGCACGCCGACGTAGAACGGGTCCGTGAGAACCCCGGCGATGTGGGCGAGCGTCGGCCGTCCGTTCTCGAGGACGGCGTTCACGAAGACGATCCCCGTCGGCACGTACAGCATCACGACGAGGACCGCCGCCGTACAGAGCGCAGTCAGCGCGAGCGCGTGCCGTTCGAGCCAGGTTCGAACCCGCGAACTGAGCGGGCTTGCGGAGTTTGATGGCCCCTTCGTCGCGGGGTGTTCGTCGGTCGACCGGTCGGCTGAACTCGCTGAATCCGCAGACTCCACGGACTCCACCGACTCTGCTGACTTCGCTGACTTCGCTGACTCCGCTGTCTCCGCCGAGTTCACCGACTCCTGTGACGATCGATCCAACAGTTCCCGAAACCCCACGCGAACCACCTACTGACTCGCGAAGTCGCGCGCCCAGTCGTCGACCCACCCGTCGAGGTTGCCACGAAGCTCCTCGTAGCCGATCGTCACCGCCTCCGGCGGTTCGTGGGCGTACTGATCGAACTCGTCGTCCAGATCGACGTGTTCGTCCGCGACCGCGGGGAACTGGACGTTTCGCTCGGCGATCTCCGCCTGGGCCGCATTCGAGAGCGCGAAGTCGACGAACTCGTAGGCGAGATCGATTTCGTCCGCACTCTCGAAGATCGCCATCCCTTCGGGATTCGCGTACCCCTGGTTGTTCAAGAAGGCGGTCTGGTGTCGACTGAGATCGTTCCCCTCCGCCGAGGCGAACACCTGATCGGTCGAGTACGAGACGATCATCGGGCGCTCCTCGTTCATGTACGCTCCGTAGTAGGACTCGGTCCAGTCGTCGAGCACGCGAACACCGTTGTCCGCGAGGTCCGCCCAGTACTCGAGGTAGCCGTCCTCGCCGAAGGCGTCGATCGTCCACAGCAGAAATGCCTGGCCGGGGTCGGAGGTCTGGGCGTTCTGGGCGATCAGCGCGTCCTCGTAGGCCGGATCGAGGAGATCATCGAACGTCTCGGGTTCGTCGACGACGGTTTCGTCGTAGACGAGACTGATGTAGCCGGTGTCGTACGCGAGGACGCGACCGTGCGGATCGCCCATGTTGAGTCCGTCGCGGATGCGATCCGACCGCTCGATCCGGTCGAGATTGAGTTCGCGAAAGAGGCCGCCGTCGTCTAAGTTGTCGTCGACGGTCACCAGGTCGTCGACGTTCAGACCGAGATACACGTCGGGATCGATCGCCCCACCCTGGGACGCCCGCGAGATGTAGTGGTTGATTCCCTGGTCCGGCAGGAGCGTCCACTCGAGTTCAGCGTCGGGATAGGTCGATTCGAACTCGTCTTTGAGCCACGGTCCTGCGGGGGTTTCGCCGTCGAGCATCGACTCGTAGGTGACGACCTCGAGCGTGCCCTCGAGATCCGGGTCGTCGGGTTCGGGGTCGGTCGTTTCGCCCCCGTTTTCCCCGTCGCCGTCGTCTCTCGTGAGACAGCCCGCGAGTCCGGCCGTGAGTCCCCCACCGAGTGCCGTAACGAACGGTCGGCGTTTCATTACCTGGTTGTTCCACTGCGTGGTTTTAAGCGCATCGTTCGCTTCCTCGACATCAGTAGGCGAGCGAACGCGACGGTACAGTCGCTTAGTCCGCCGTTCCCGCGCGCCGAGCCGCAGCGAGCACCGCGTCGTAGGCCGCCGCGTACGCGTCCTCGATTCGGGCAGGATCGCGCCGGTCGTCGCTCCCGAGCGGCGGGAGTCGCACCCGGTCGATCGGGTCGAGATACTCGAGGACGTCCGGCACCCGCTTTTCGAGCGCGCCGTCTCTCGGACTCGAACTCGCGATTTCGCAGGCGCGACAGTACCGATCGCCCGGGTAGATCCGCGCGCGACCCGGTTCGACGGCCGCAACCGCGGTGACCGCCGCCGGATCGAGCGACTGCAACGGCTGGGCGATATCGCTGTAAGACTCGACGACGGCGACCTCCGCGGCTTCGAGTTCGTCTGCGAGTTCGGCGAACGCCGGGACGTAGCGCCGTTCGGCGAGGTCGTTGAACTCGTCGACGCTCTCGACGGGAATCGCATCCGCAAGCGGCAGCGCCTCGGCGACCGCCGGCGGCACGTCGGCGGTTGCGTTGCGCACGAACGTCGCGTCCTCGCCCCGTCCGAGACGGTCGACGATGAACTCGCGGTCGCGCTGGCCGAGGAGCCCGGTTCCGCCGCCGGGCGTCGGTCGCCAGAGGCGGTGGACTGGATTGAGCCGTTCGGGCGTGCGACCGCGTTCCTCCGCCCTTGCGAGTCGATACGCGTCCTTGCCGTAGAGTCGACTCTCGGCGAGTGCGCGCCGGCAATCGTCGTGGTCGAACCAGAAGTCGTTGCCGGCGCGCGGTTTGTAGCCGCGGGCACCGGTTCGTTCGAGCAGGCCGACCGAGAACGTGGTCTTGCCGGCGTCGACCCGGTCGGTCCCGACGACGAGGAGAATCATCTACTCGTCCGTTTTCAGCCCGTAGTAGCCGGGTTCGTCCTCGCTGCGTGGCTCGGCGACCACGAGTTCGGCTGCGTTGGTCATGATCCACGGGATGGCCCAGTCGAGCAGGATGGCTTCGGTCTCTTGCTCGATCTCCGCGTCGGGTTCGAGTCCCTGGAGCATGCGGGCGATTTCGTAGACGGTGTACATCTGGTCCGCTTCGAGCAGTTCCGCGGGGGTGTAGAAGTCACACGGGGGGAGACTGTCGAACTCGGATTTCGAAACGGGCATGATACTCGGAGATACCGCGCTCGGACGCCTAAATCGTTCGATCTCGGACTACGCTTGCATGGCCTGACCCGGCCGGCTCCAGTTCGCGCCGAAACAGCGGACTACCGCTGGGTCAGGTCGCCGAAAGAAGTCGGAATCGTCGCCGTCGCTGGGCGGTTCAGCGATTATTCGAACTGGTCAAGACACGTCTGATACTCGTCTTCGACCGACTCCCAGTTGATGACGTCGAAGAACGCGTCGATGAAACTGCCACGGTCCGGACCGTAATCGTAGTAGTAGGAGTGTTCCCAGACGTCCAGTGCAAGGATCGGATGGGAACCCCAGAGCGCGTGGAGGTCGTGACGATCGACTTTCAGGTTGCGCAGTTGCTTTGCAACCGGATCGTACACCAGTAGCGCCCAGCCACCGGCAGCGCCCGCGGCGGCTTCGAACTCGCCCTTCCAGGCTTCGTAGGACCCGAAGTCCTCTTCGATGCGGGCAGCGAGGTCTCCCTCGGGCTCGCCACCGCCATTCGGGGACATGTTCTCCCAGAACAGCGTGTGCAGATAATGCCCACAGCCGTTGTGGGTCACGTTCTCCATCGCTGCGGGCGTCGACTCGAAATCACCGTCCTCGCGGTTCTGTTCGAGTTCTTCTTCCGCCGAGTTCAGGCCGTTGACGTAGCCCTGGTGGTGCGTGTCGTGGTGCCAGGTGAGGACCTGCTCGGAAATCGACGGTTCCAGTGCATCGTAATCGTACGGTAGTGGGGGGAGCTCGTGATCAGTCATGGATAACACCTGTGTATGATAGCAGTTCATTCCTGGAACGCGTACCGGAATGAGGGGGTATCATAGCGCACAGTTCTCGTCCGCGTACTGTTGCGTCCGAGTCCAGTTGCGTTGACACCGAGTATCGTGTTAAAACTTTCAGCAGCGTTCAGCGGTTCAGTGCTGGCGCTGGATCTCCCGGGTGAGGCCGTCCGCAACTACGATCGCTGTTCTTTGTGATACGCGTGTTCGAGCCACTCCTCCAACGTGGGTTGGGACCAGTAACGAACCGTCTCAGTACGCTGATCCTGTTCAAGAACACCCGCATCCGCTAACTTTGGGAGGTGGATGTGTTGCAGTTCCGTTCGAACGACCTGTTGGAAGTCGTCGTCGGCTGCCGTCTCCGACGGCGCGAACTGTCGGTCGAACGCACACACGCGATCCGTGAGTTCGTCGATCGTTGCGACGCCGTCGGGCTGCTCGTACAGCGTATACAGCGCGTATCGACGCCGCCGGTTTGACAGCAGATCGAATACGCGATCAAGCGATGGCGTCGCTTCGACTGCTCGTTGTGTCGACTCCCGCTCTGTTTCACGCATCCACAGACCACCTACCGTATATTACCATTCGAAACCACCACGAGCCTATACTGCAGCCGGCACATTAGATGTTACGTCTACCTGTACCATACGTTGGACTAAATTCCTGTGTGAACGTCTCGAGTAGAACCCCTCTTTCCCCGCAGGTGAGCGCTAGACTCGTGACATCCTCGCCCGCCCTAAAGGGCGGGGCTTCCTACAAGGGAATCCTCGCATCGGAGGTTTCAGGACTCGAAGGCCGCAAGCGTCGTCTGTCGGGATTGCCGACTCGGCGTGCGGTGTCCTGTGGCCGTGTCACAACGGCTCCCGTCCTGTGGCGAGTCATCGCGCTCCAGTTCCCAAGGAACGCTCTCTCCCCACGGGTCAACGCGACCGGCGATATTCGCGGCCGCGTTGATATCCGCCTGATACTCCGTGACCCAACACTCCAGGTTCGTGCACTTGAACTCGGCTTGCGACCCCCGACGGCCGATGTGGCCACAGGAGTGGCACGTTTGGCTCGTGTAGCGCGGGTTCACGAACTTGACCGGAATACCCGATTCGAGGGCCTTGTCCTCGATGCGGTCAGTGAGCCGAGCGAACGCCCACGAGTGCAAGCGCCGGTTCATATACTTGCCGTAGTCGAGATTCTCGCGGATGTACGACAAGTCCTCGAGTACGATCACCGGGTCCTCGAAAGACGCGGCGTACTCGACGGCTTCGCGAGATGCTTTCTCGACGATATCCGTGAGCGCGTTCTGGTAGTGGTCAAAGCGTTCATCAATTCGCCACTCGGCGGCGTCACGTTCCTGAAGGCGTTTCAGAGTGGTGTACATCTCCTTACGGAGTGCTCGAGCACGAGCGCCGTCGTAGATGTACGGCTGGATCGGAGCGTCGTTCTGACAGGCACAGCCCGTCAGAAGCTTGGACTCGCCGATATCGAAGCCAATTCGAGTCGGGTCGTCCGGTGTTTCCGGTTCGGCTACCTCGTACTCGACAGTGACGTGCAACACCCAGTTCGTGCGGTTCTGTTGCAGTCGGAACTCACCGACTGTCGCACTCTCGTCGAGCAAGTCGAACCAGAGTGATTCCTGTTCGGGGTTGATCCGAAGGGGGATCCAGAAGGCATTGCCACGCCCGGCCTGTGGAACGCGCCAGCAGAACTCGTACGTTCGCTCGTCGGAGTGGTCGATATTCCACCCTTGGTTCGTGAACCGAACCGGGTGGTCATCCTTGATCTCAGAAGCGTTGTACGTCTTTCGGAGTTTTGGAACGTAGCTCTTAAGGGCGTTTTTCGCGTGTCCTGAGAGATCGTACGGTGTAACGACGTTGTTGACTGCTGTCTGCGTATCCGCGCCACTCTCGAAGGCGTCCGAGAGGGCGCGACGGTAGGTCGCCACGGTACGCTCAAGACGTTGCTCTTTGCCCGTAGTGGGCGGAGCAAGCGTGGCTTCGAGCGTTTTCGTGGCGGTTGCCGTCACAACTACGAGTGCGAGAGCGTAATAGTTAAAGATAACTGAAAGATAACCATGTATGTAGATGCCCAACCTGAATATCGAAGTAGATCAAGATGAGTACGACCGCCTAAGCGAAATCAAGGACGCGCACGGTCTCACCTGGAAAGGGATGTTACTCCAAGGGGCGAGATCGCTGGACACCGAGGGGCCATTGTAGGTCGAGTCGAGACACGAACGAACGCGATTCAACCCCGCGCTAAAGCACGGGTTTTCTCGCTGCCGCAAGATAACTCGGATCCGATGACTACGCTCGCCAGTGTTGACAGTTCCTGATCGACGAAGGACCGCGTTCCCGCGAAAATCAGCCGAGTTCTGAAACTGCGTCTGAACTCGAACGGGTCGGCGTCGTCGTTATTCGTAGAGCCACGTGGCGTCGTGCTGATCGTAGTCGATCAGTTCGGCGTCGTCGAAGTGGATCGAAATCTCACGTTCGTTTGCGCCCTCGTCCTCGTGGTCGGCAGCGTGAACGACGTTGCGGCCGAGGTCGAGTGCGTAGTCGCCACGAATGGTTCCCGGCGCGGCTTCGAGCGGATCGGTCTCGCCGATCATCTGGCGGACCTGTCGGGTTGCATCCTGGCCTTCCCAGACCATCGGGACGACCGGACCGCCGGTGATAAAGTCGACGAGGTCGTCGTAGAACGGTTTGTCTTCGTGTTCGCTGTAGTGTTCTTCCGCCCGGTCGCGAGGCATGTTTTCGACCTTGATACCGACGAGCTTCAGCCCGCGGTCCTCGAGTCGAGAGATGACCTCGCCCACGAGTCCGCGCGCGAAGGCGTCGGGCTTGACCATCACGAAAGTTCGCTCATGGTCGCCCATCAGGCTTCACTCTCCTCGGCTTCGTCAGCTTCGGTCTCGTCGACGGTTTCGTCCCCGGCGGGAACGTCCGCTTCGTCATCTTCGGCGACTTCGGACTCGGTCTCGAGGTCCTCGTCTTCGCTGGCTTCGACGACTTCGTCCTGGTCGGCTTCCTCGCCGGCGGGCGTGTCGGCGTCGGCCGGGCCCTTACCAGCACGACCTTCCTCGGTCCACTCGAGATCGCGCGGTTCGCGACCGAGTTTGTAGTTCTTCTCTGCCTTCGAGTCGACGAAGTGGAGCACGGTGCCGTCGGTCTTGACGTACATGATGCCCGTGCCGGGTTCGATTTCTTCGCCTGTGTAGTCGCAGGTTCGTTTCTCGACCATTGGTTACTGTCCTCCGATGGAGTCTGCCTCGCGGGCGGTCTCGCGAAGTTGGAGCACGTCCCCTTCGCGGACCGGCCCGAGACAGTTACGGGTAATGATGCGTCCCTGGTTCTCGCCCTCCTTGATCCGGCACTTGACCTGCATGGCTTCACCGTGCATGCCGGTCTTGCCGACGATCTCGATGACCTCGGCGGGCGTGGAGCCGCTTTCTTCCTCTTCAGCACTCATCTCTGATCACCTCAGTCGAGGTCCTCGACCTTGTCGGCGATGTCTTCGACGTCGCCTTCGGCCTCGCCCGTGTCGACGATCGCTGCGGCGGCCGAGCCGACCTCGAGACCGGCAGCGTGGCCGACGTCGTCCTGCGTCTCGATGAAGACGACAGGAATACCCTTCTCGTCTGCGAGTTCAGGCAGATGCATGACGATTTCTTCGGGGGAGACGTCCTCGGCGACGTAGACGAGATCGGCGTTGCCGCGCTCGATCGCCTTGGTGGTTTCGTTGGTTCCTTTCTTTACTCGGCCCGTGTCTCGTGCGACCTCGAGCGCCTCAAGGGCGTCATCTGCGAGGTCGGCTGGGATGTCGGTTGTGACGTAGACTGACATTGGTTGTTCACCTCTCCTACGCGTGGGCTCGCGCTCCCCTGCCCTCGAGGATCCGGTTCGAACTCCGGTCCCGGGTTCGATTTTGGGTTTCGGCATCGACTCCGGCTCCGGAAACCAGACCCCAGGCCGGGCAATGCCCGGCGGAGGTCCTGTAAGGCTAGGAGCATCATCAACCCCGCGTAGGGTGTACTACGTCAGTAGCGTTGCCCCCCTTAAAAGCGTGTTCAAAACGCTGGACGGTTGTGACCTCGACGCACAGTCGGCCCGGGCACGAAATCACACAGTATTACGGGTCCGCGTCCTAACCGCGAGTATGAACGTCGGCACCCTCGCGAGTTCACTTTCCCGCGAGGCTCGGGAGACGAACGAGCGGCGGGCGCTCGTCCTCGGCGGCGACCGCGAGCGGGGCTATGCCTGTCTCGAGGCGATCCTCTCGACGCTGCCGGTCGGCATCACTGACACAACGCTCGTCGGCCCCGAGGATCGGCTTCGCTGCGAGCAGATCGAACAGCCACATGCGGGAAGACTCCTCGGAACGACCCGGCAGGTGGTGATCGTCGACGCACATGAAGATCTGCAGCCGAATGCGCTCGGCCAGGTCGTCGGTGCCGTCGACGGCGGCGGTCTGCTGATCCTGCTCACGCCTGCAGCCGAGACGTGGCCCGATCGGCGAAACGGCTTCGACGAGTCGCTGGCTGTTCCGCCTTTCACGATCGACGACGTGACCGGCCGGTTCAGACGCCGACTGGTCGAGACGATCCGGGAGCACCGCGGCATTGCAGTCGTCGAGTTCAGCGACGGGGACACGGGCAGCGCCGAGCCTGCGGCGCTCGCCAAGGACGAACTCGTCGCAAATGGCCTGACGAACCCCGCGCCGATCCTATCGACCCCGGACACTGCGCCCGCCACAGGTATCCCACCCGACGCCGCGTTTCCAGCGGCCGCCTACGAGGCCTGTCTCACCGGTGACCAGGTCGAGGGGCTCGCCGCCTTCGAATCGCTCGCCGAACCCGGCCGAGCCGTCGTCCTCGACGCCGACCGCGGTCGCGGCAAATCGAGCGCCGCGGGACTGGCCGCCGGCTGCTTCGCGCTTGCAGGTGACTCGGTGCTCGTCACCGCACCGTCAGTTGCTAACGCGACCGAACTGTTCGACCGCGCCAACGAACTCGTCGCTGAACTCGACGCCGAGGCGTCCGTCGCTGCGGATTCTCAGGGCGTCCCTCGCGAGACCGAGACGAGTTCAGGCGGGCACGTCCGATTCCGTGACCCGTCCGCCGCGGCGAGCGAGTGCGAGGCGGCGGACGTCGTCATCGTCGACGAAGCCGCCGCGCTTCCGGTATCGACGCTCGAGTCGTTCCTCGCCGCCGACCGCATCGCGTTTGCGACGACGATCCACGGCTACGAGGGGGCGGGGCGGGGCTTTTCCGTGCGGTTTCGCGACCGCCTTGCCGAGAGCGACCACGACGTGACCGAGCGGACGCTTACCGACCCGATCCGTTACGCAGCGGGCGATCCGATCGAGGTATGGGCCTTCCGCGCGCTACTGCTCGACGCTCGGCCGCCCGTGGCTCCGCTCGTCGCCGACGCGACTCCCGATTCTGTCGAGTATCGCCGGCTCGACCCGGACGAGCTGCTCGCAGACGAACGCTTGCTCCGGGAGGCCTTCGGGCTCCTCGTCCTGGCTCACTACCGCACCGAGCCGAACGACCTGGCCAGACTGCTCGATGCGCCGAATCTCGAGGCCCGCGCACTGGTTCACGGCGGCCACGTCGTAAGTGTCGCGCTGCTCGCCCGCGAGGGAGACCTCGACGCCGAGACGCGAGCGATGATGTACGAAGGCGGGCGCATCCGCGGGAACATGCTCCCGGACGTGCTCACGAGCCAACTTCGCGACGAAGCGGCCGGCGAACCGGCCGGCGTGCGCGTCGTTCGTATCGCGACCCATCACGAGGTGCGCGCTCGCGGCCTCGGATCGCGCCTGCTCGAACGCGTGAGCGACGAGTTCGGTTCGACCGTCGACTGGCTCGGCACCGGCTTCGGCGCGACGCCGGGCCTGCTCTCGTTCTGGCGCGAGAACGGCTTTCGAACACTGCACGTCTCGACGACGCGCAACGACGCGAGCGGCGAGTACTCGGCGCTCATGCTCGATCCGACGAGCGACGCAGGCCGTGCACTTTACGACCGCCACGCCGATCGATTCGCCCGCCGATTCCCCGCGCTCTGTACCGACTCGCTCGCGGATTTGGACCCTGACATCGCCCGCGAACTTCTTCGGAGTTCCCCCGCCGAGGCCGCGCCGCCGCTCGAGTTCACCGATCACGAGTGGCGGATCGTCGCCGGGGCGGCCTACGGCCCCGGCCTGTTCGATGTCGACCCCGGTCCCTTCCGTGAACTCGCGGGTCGGTACTTCCTCACGAAGCCGGACGCTGTCGACCTCTCCGCGCGCGAAGAGCGGCTGCTCGTCTTGCGGGTGCTTCAGGGAACGGATTGGTCGACGGTTGCGGATCGGCTCGAGTTCCACTCAGCGGGGCAGTGCATGCGGGCACTCGGTGAGGCGTTCCAGCCGCTGGTGGACGAATACGGATCGGCGGCGGCGCTGGAGGTTCGAGATCGGTTCGCTACCGAGTAACGACTCAGGCGAACAGTCGTCTGAGCACCGATCCGGGGAGGACCTGTAACACCCACGCGACCAGCCGCCAGCGACGCGTCACGTAGGCGTGCTCGCGCTCGTCACGGATCGCATCCGCGATTTGGCTCGCCGCCGTCTCGGGCGAACTCTGCCAGAACGAGCCGTAGGAGAGTTCAGTGTCGACAAATCCGGGTTCGATAGTCGTGATCGTCACGTTCGTGTCGGCACCGGTCTGTCGACTTCGTAACCCCTCGAGATAGCGCGAGACGTACGCTTTCGAGGCGTTATAGGCCTGTGTCCCACCGGTACCGAAGTGAGCGGCGACGGAGGAAATCCCGACGAGATGGCCGTCCGGGTCACCCGGAGCGGGCGACCGGCGCTCGAAATGGTCCATTGCGGCCGTCGCGAGCGCGGTGAACCCGCGTACGTTGACATCGATCGTCCGGCGTTCGGTTTCCCAGTCGAGGTCGTAATTCGCATCGCCAACCCCGGCACTGATGACGACGAGATCGACCGAGTTCATCGCGTCGGCAAGCGACCGAAACCGGTCGCGGGCGGTGTCCGTCTCTGTGACATCCATCGTTGCGACGTACGCTTTCGTCGGGAGCGACGCGCCGAGGTCTTTGAGGCGGTCCGTTCGTCGTGCGGCCAGCCCGATTTCGTAGCCGTCGGCGGCGAGTTCACGCGCGAGGGCGGCTCCAATACCGGAGGAGGCACCGATGATGATCGCACCGCGCGGATCGGCCGTCTGTGCTGTCATGTCACGAGATGGTCACGCGGCAACCGTAACAGTACTGATGGCGGTACGGCTTTGCCGTTCGCTGCCGTTGGGTGTCGTATGGTAGATGCGGGACTCGTGCTTGCGGTCGCGGTGCTCCTCGGCGGTGTCCTTGGAACGGTGGTGCCGCTCGTCCCGGGAGGGGCGCTCTCACTGGCGGGCGTGTATCTCTACTGGTGGCTCTCCGGATTCACAGCGCCGGGACCGATTGCGCTTGCCGTCCTCACGATCCTTGGACTGGTGACGCTGTTTGTTGAACTCTTTGCGGGGTCGATCGCGGCACGAGCGGGCGGTGCCTCCTGGGTGACGACCGGGATCGCTGCTGTGGTCGGGATCGTGTTGATGGTTGTGACTGGTCCGCTCGGCTTACTGTTCGGGTTATTCGGTACTGTCTTCGTTGTGGAGTATTTGCGAGTCGGGGATCTAGACCGGAGCACGCAATCAGCGATCTACGCGACAGCCGGTATTCTGGCCTCGACGGCGATCCAGGTGTTGTTGACGGTGTCGATTCTCTGTGGCTTTCTCATCGCGGTTGTCGTTCTGTGAGTGACAGACGGTCGTTTCTGAGACTCTTCGGGACGTGATTGAACGTCCAAAAATACAACCATATATGGTCTAAAAAACTGAGATAGTCATCAGTGTGCCGGATTTGATTTAACACTTGTGGGTGTTGTAGGGCGAGACATGGTAGAAAACGATTCCACGACGCGGCGGACGGTCCTCAAGATATCCGGTGCCGTCGGTGCGGCCGGTCTTCTCGCGGGTTGTGCGGATAACGGCGGCGGTGGAAACGGTGGCGGCAACGGCGGCGGAAACGGCGGCGGCAATGGTGGCGGAAACGGCGGCACAGATGTCAGCGAGTGGGAGGGAGTCAGCGAAATCGAACTCACCGGTGTGACAAGCGGGTGGGAAGGGAATTCGCCGAGCCCGATCGAGGGGGAGACCAACCCCTCGCTGGTCCTCTTCGAAGGCGAGTCCTACGAGATTACCTGGGAGAACGGCGATGGGGCCAATCACAATCTCGAAATCGTCGACGAGAACGACGAGGTCGTCAACGACCTCTCCACCGAGCAGATGAACGAGGAAGGCGAAACCCAGACGCTCGAAATCGAGGAAGTCACGAGCGAGATGGCCGAATACGTCTGTCGTCCACACGAGAACCAGATGCGCGGAACGATCGACTTACAGCAGGGTTCGGGCGGCAACGGCGGTGGAAACGGTAACGAGACCGGCAACGGTAACGAAACCGAGAACGGCAACGAAAGTATGGAGAACGGTAACGAGAGCGAAAACGGCAACGAAAGCATGGGGAACGGCAACGAGAGCGACGAATAACGCTCCCGTCGCCCCGCACCCGTACTCGAACACGAACACGACGAGCGATCGTCCCAACCGAAGCGATACTATTTTCGTCGATAGCTGCGCTCGACCGGCGTTCCGATCCACCAGCGCCCCGGCGCAGTCTCGATGAGAATCGTGACCAGCCGGTCACATCAGTCGTGCGTGTAGTACGCGACCGTTTCGTCGCCATCGTGGTGATCGATTCGGGCGAACCCAACCCGTTCGAACTGCACCATCTCGTCCGATTCGAGTTCAGCAACGCCGGGTTCCGCTCGCCCGGACACGTCACCCGTACTCGTTCGCAGTCGAACCGGGACGCTCTCGGCCGCCGGGACCCAGTGGACGACATCGACACCCTCCTCGCGGACCACGTCGATATCCGCGCCGGTGAACTCGAGTCCGTCCGCGGTGGCCTCGACGCAGCCGAGTCCCTTGAGCCAGACGCGCGTTCCGTCGTCGGGGATGTCAGCCGGTTCGAGCAGGACGGCGTCGCCGACGGGGATTTCTCGGACGCCGCGCTCTTCGTGGTCCGGATGGAGCGGCGGAGTGGCTTCTGCGGGCGGCTCGCCGCCGAGTGCGAGTTCAGTGCCGTCGCGGACGAGGAACCGACGGTCGGTTTCGTCGTCGATGAGGTCGCGGTTGGTCGCGTAGATGGCGCTCATCGCGAGGTCGACGTCGCTCGTCGAGGTGCCGAGTTCGACCATCGCGTCGACGATGGCCTCGCCGCGAATGCCCCGGCGGCGGAGGCTTTTGAGCGTCGGCGCACGCGGGTCGTCCCAGCCGTCGAGTTCGCCCTCGTCGATCAGTTCGGAAATCGTCGAGGTGCTCATCTTCACGTCGTAGGCGTCGACCTGAACGTGGCCCCAGTGGATGACTTCGGGGTACTCCCAGTCGAAGTAGTCGTAGACGAACTGCTGGCGTTTCGCGGAGTCCTGCAGGTCGATCCCGCGGATGATGTGAGAGATTCCGAGCAGGTGATCGTCGATTCCGGACTGGAAGTCGAGCATGGGCCAGCACCGGTACTCGCTTGCCTCCTCGCGGGGGTGTGGCGTGTCGATCATCCGGAACGCGACCCAGTCGCGAAGGGCGGGGTTCTTGTGCTCGATATCGGTTTTGACCCGGAGCACCATCTCGCCGCTCTCGTACTTGCCGGCGACCATGTCCTCGAACTCCTCGTGGACGGTGTCGGCGTCCTTGTCGCGGTGCGGACAGGCCTCACCCGCGTTCTTCAGCTCGGAGAAGGCCTCTCCCGAACAGGAGCAGGTGTAGGCCCCGCCCATGTCGATCAGGTCGCGAGCGTGCTGGTAGTATGTCTCGAGTCGATCGCTGGCTCGATACACGTCGTCGGGTTCGAACCCGAGGTAGTCGAGATCGTCGAGAATCGCGTCGTAGGCGTCGAGATCCGGTCGCTTCGTCTCGGGGTCCGTGTCGTCGAACCGGACGCAGAACCAGCCGTCGTAGCGATCGCGGTACGTGCCGATGACTGCCGGCATTCGCGCGTGGCCGACGTGCCAGGGCCCGTTCGGATTCGGCGCACACCGCATGCGGACCTCGTCAACGTCGTCCACGTTGGGAAGGGACGGCAGATCGTGTTCGTCCTCCTCGTCTTCCGCCTCGAGTTCGGCGAGTTCATCCGGCGCGAGTTCTTCGAGGCGCTCGCGTTTGTCGTCGTACGAGAGATCGTTGACCCGGCCGATGACGCCGCCGATGACGCCGGGGATGTCGTCTGCGTGCGCTCTGAACTCGGGGTTGTCGCCCATGAGTGGCCCCATCACGGCACCGACGTTGGCGTCGCTTTCGTGTTTGACGGCGTTTAACAGCGCGTGTTTCTCGGCTTCGCGCTCGACGCGCTCGCGGAGATCGTCGTTCATTACTCGGGGGTATTGGTGCCCGGACCAAAACCCTCGCGGTGTCGGTCCGTCGGACCGGCCGTCGGTCCCGCGGATCGTCGATCCGCCGACTGGCGGCCGCTCGATCGCCAGGGGAACTGCTACCTGCCCCCGTGACGAATGAGTGGTGTGAACATGATGTCTCGCTCCAGAGCGTCGTCGATACGGGACGGTCTCGTCGCGCTCGGACTCGTGCTGGGGGTGAACGCGCTCGGCGCGTCACCGGCGGTGTTCGTCGATTCCGACACGGGCTGGATCGATCGGCCGTGGTTCTATCCGCCGGAGATCGCCTTTCCGATCGTCTGGACGCTCCTGTTCACGCTGATGGGACTAGCCCTGTTTCTCGTGTGGCGCCGCACCCGCGAACTCGGGTCCGGCCGCCGTCGGGACCTCGGCCTCGCGCTCGGGGCCTTCGCCGTCCAATTCGCGTTGAATCTCGCTTGGACGCCGGTGTTCTTCGGGCTCCGGCGACCCGACATCGGCCTCGTCGTCATCGGCGCTCTCTGGATCGCGGTGGTCGGCACGATCGTCGCGTTCGCTCGCCTCGATCGGCTGGCGGCCGGGCTACTCGTGCCGTACCTCGGCTGGGTCTCGTTCGCGTTCACCCTCAACTACGCGATCTACGCCGCCGGCTGATCGTCGCGTACCGACGGTTCGAAAAGCCGCGGATCCGATCGGGTGGCTCAGTAGCCGCGTTCGATCAGGTAATCCGCGAGCTGACAGAGTAACTCGCGGGCCTCGTTGTCCGGCAGGACCTCGAGTCGCCGTTTCCCCTGATCGACGAGGTCGCGTGCCGTGGTGTTAGCGTAGTCGATCGAGCCGGCGGCCTCGAGTTCGGCGACGGCGTCGTCGATTTCGGCTTCGGTGACGGCGTCGACGTCCTCGGTGTCGACGAGGTCCTCGATAGCGACGCCCTGATCGAGGGCGTGGACGGTGATGAGCGTCTGTTTCTCTTCGACGAGGTCGCTACCGCGCTGTTTGCCGAGTTTGTCGCTCGGGACGGTGAGATCGAGCACGTCGTCCTGGATCTGGAAGGCGCGGCCGATGTCGAGCCCGTAGCCGTAGAGGGAATCGATCGTCTCCTGGTCTGCACCCTGGAGGATGGCCGGGAGACACGCGGAAGCAGCGTAGAGGACGGCGGTCTTCTGTTCGACCATCTCGAGGTACTCCTCGGGGGCGATGGCTTCGCGCTCTTCGAAGGTTACGTCGAGCGCCTGGCCTTCGCAGATCTTCGTACAGGTCGTCGCGAGCACGTCGAGTGCGTCGACCATTCGGGACGGGTCCGCGCCCGTTTCGAGCATGATCTCGAAGGCCTTCGAATAGAGCGTGTCGCCGGCCAGAATCGCCGTCTCGAGGTCGTACTCACGGTGGACGGCGGGGACGCCCCGTCGGAGGTCGTCGTCGTCCATGATGTCGTCGTGGATCAGCGTAAACGACTGGATGACCTCGACGCTGACGGCGGCGTCCATGAGATCGATCGGCTCGCCGGACAGTGTCGGGAACGCCCGATAATCGGTCATCAACGGCTCGACATCCGCGAGCGCTTCGGCCGTTGCGAGCAAGACGGTCGGTCGCAACCGCTTCCCACCCGCGTCGAGGAGGTATCGCGAGGCCTCGTAGAGCCGTTCTGGCCGCTGGATCGGTAACTCTTCGGGAATCGCGTCGTTGACCAGTTCGCGGCGCTCTCGAACCGCTTCGAGTACCGCCTCCTCACGTGCCTTGGGGGTTGTCATATCACTCGACAAGCTGGATAAGGTTCCCGTTGCGCGTCGCGTGGAGGTCCCGACCGAGCTGGTATCCCTGGTTCTCGGCGAGGTCGATGTACTTTGCCAGGTGCTCTAGGTCCTGGTGGGCAGGGATGATGTTCTGCGGCTGGAGCGCCTCGAGCATCTGATAGTGGCCTTCCTGGTTCATGTGGCCGGAGACGTGGATGTCGTCGTAGATGCGGGCACCCTGCATGCCGAGCAACTTCTCGGCCTGGTAGCGCTGGCCCTCGTTTGTCGGCTCCGGAATAACGCGAGCCGAGAAGACGACCTTGTCACCGTTGTTCAGTTCGTACGGCGTCTCGCCGCGGGCCATCCGCGTCAGCATCGCGCGCGGCTCTCCCTGGTGGCCGGTGACGACGGGGAGGAAGTTCTCCTTGCCCTCGTTCATGATTCGCTTGAAGGTGCGGTCGACGGATTTGCGGTGGCCGAACATTCCCAGATCCGTCGGGAAGTCGACGAAGTCGAGTCGTTCCGCGGTGCCGGAGTACTTCTCCATCGAGCGTCCGAGCAGGACCGGCTGGCGACCGATATCGTCGGCGAACTCGACGAGGCTCTTCACGCGGGCGATGTGACTCGAGAACGTCGTCGCGACGATCCCGCCGTCGTAGTCCTCCATGCTGTAGAGGGTGTCCCGAAGGTGTTCACGCGCGACGTTCTCGGAGGGGGTGCGTCCCTTCCGACCGGCGTTCGTACAGTCCTCAATATAACAGAGAACGCCTTCGCCCTCGCGACCGATCTCGCGGAACCGTTCCATGTCGATCGGATCGCCGAGCACCGGCGTGTGGTCCATGCGCTTGTCCAGCCCGTAGACGACCGCGCCTTCGGGCGTGTGAAGCACCGGGTTGATCGCGTCGATGATCGAGTGCGTGACGTTGACGAACTCGAGATCGACCTTGCCGGAGTCGCCGATCGACATCGTCTCGCCCGGATCCATCTTGATCAGGTCGTTCTCGACGCCGAATTTCTGTTCGCTCTCGATCTGCTGTTTGACCAGTTCGATCGTAAACGGCGTGGCGACGATCGGCGCGTCGTACCGGTGGGCCAACTTCGAGATGGCACCGATGTGGTCCAGGTGGCCGTGGGTGGGCACGATGGCCTGAACGTCGCCTTCGAGGTCGCTCATGACCCGATCGTCCGGGATTGCGCCCATGTCGATCAGATCGAGACTGTGCATCCGCTCGGTTTCGACGTTGTCGTGGATCAGAACCTGCGAGAGGTTCAGTCCCATGTCAAAGATAACGACGTCGTCACCGGCGCGAACGGCAGTCATCTGCCGTCCGACTTCTTCGTAGCCGCCAATTGTTGCGATTTCGATTTCCATAGTTCGTAGCACTGAAAGTCCGTATGACTCTCATCGAAACAGTCCGCGGACTCCGATTCATCCGGCCCCGGCGTCTTACAGCACGTCGGCCATCCCGCTATGCGTTCGGCAACCCGTGATTAGCCGGCGTTCTCCGGCCAACCACACCGACACGCACTTGCCCGCGGGTTTCGCTATCCCCATCTACACGCCCGGGTGTTAAAAACACAGTGGGTTACACATCACCGGTATCGGGGCGAGAAGACGGGTCAGAACAGCCTTACTGAACCGTCGTTCCCGGGTTTTCACCCGCGAGGAATCGCTCGATTCCCTCGAGTCCGAAGATCGACGCCTCGGCGTCGAGTTCGAGAAGCGCCCGTACCTTCGCGGCCATTCCACCGGTCACGTCGGTCGACTCGCTCTCGCCGAGCACGTCCGCGACGGCGTCGAACGATCCGATTTCGGGGACGACCGTATCCGCGTCGTCGAGAACGCCGGGGACCGTCGAACAGAGGCCGATCCGATCCGCATCGAGACTGCAAGCGAGTTCAGCGACGAGTTCGTCGCCGCTGACGACGGTCGTGCCTTCGCCGACGTGGGCAACGAGGTCGCCGTGGAGGACCGGAACGAACCCCTCCCCGACGAGCGCCTCGACCTGCCCGCTCGGAAGCACGAGTTCGCCGTCGGCATCGCGGTGGGCCGCAGAGAAGGGATGCACCGGCACCGCCGGCACGTCGCGCTCGAGGAGGCGGCTCAGGACGAACTCGTTTAGCGTCGTCATCGCGCCGTGGATGTCGTGGACGGCGGCCGGATCGCGACTTCCCGCAGTCGTGGTCACGCCGTGTTCGCTCGCGTTGTGGTGGCCGAAGCTGCCGCCGCCGTGGACGATGACGAGTTCGTCGACTGCGCCGTCTCCGTCCGCACCGAACGAACTCGCGATCGCATCCGTCGCCGCGGCGAGCGACTGCCCGTCGAGCGTTTCCGGGCGGTCCTTGTCGGTGATCGCGCTGCCGCCGAGTTTCAGGACGATCATTCGATCCGGCGCACCCCCTCCTCGGCGAGTTCTGCGCGGAAGGCGTCCTCGCAGCCCGGGGTGAACGACAGACCCGTCTCGGTTTCCTCGGTCGGGTCCAGGGCGACGATACAGCCGCCGCCGCCGGCACCCGTCAGCTTCGCGCCGTGGGCCCCGGCGTCGCGGGCCGCCCAGACCATCGTCTCGAGCGAGCGCGAGGAGACGCCAAGCGCCGAGAGCAACCCGTGGTTGAAGTTCATGAGTCGCCCGAGTTCAGCGATGTCGCCGTCGGCCAGTGCGTCCTCCCCGTTTCTGACGATGTCGCCGATCGCTTCGACCGTGTCCGCGGCGAACTCGTACTCCTCGCGGAGGGTGCGCACGCCGGAAACGAGTTCACCCGTCTCGCCGGCACCGCCGTCGAAGCCGATCACGAGGGGGAGATCGGGGGCGTCGATCGATCGGCAGTCGTCGCCCTCGACGCGGACTGCGCCGCCCGTCGCCGAACAGAACGTGTCCGCGCGTGACGCCTGGCCGTCCTGGACCTCGTGTTCGGTTCGGTAGGCGCGCTCGGCGAGCTCGGCCGGCTCGAGCGTCGTCCCGAGCGCGCGGGTGCCGGCGTCGATCGCCGCGACGACGACCGCCGCGGAGGAGCCGAGTCCCGCCCCGAGCGGGATGTCGCTTTCGATCGTCACGTCGAAGCCGACATCCTCCTCGCCGGTAACCTCGCGAACCTGCTCGATCGCGCTGTCGACGTACTGTGTCGCGGCCATGAGCAGCGACTCCGATGCGTTGACGTCGGGCCGCTCGTCGGCCCCGCCACCGTACTCGACCGTAAAGCCGTCCAGACTGAGATCCTCGGCGTGAACTCGCAGTTTGCTGTCGTCCCGGCGTTCGACGCCGACCCGTGCTCGCACCTCGATCGCACACGGGACGGCGGGTTCGCCGTAGACGACCGCGTGCTCCCCGAACAGATAGACCTTCCCGGGGGCGCTCGAGACTGTCATATCCGGCCGTTCGTACGACGGCGATTAATACCTATCCTCTCGAGATCGTTCGAGCCCTACGTCGCCGCCTGTAGTCGGACTTAAGCCGGTGTCGTTCGAACGCCGGCGTATGTCCCTCGTGCTCCCCAGCGAACTCGTCGTCGATCGATTCCTCCCGACGGTGCGGGCGATGCTCGCCGCCGAACTCGCCGAGCGCGGGATGACCCAACAGGAAATCGCCGCGAACCTCGGCGTCACCCAAGCCGCAGTCAGCAAGTACGTAAGCGGCGAGAGCGGCGGCGACGACCGCTTTCGTGACGACCCGGAAACCGTCGCCACGGTCGAGCGCATCGCCGACGGCCTCGCGAGCGGCGGGATGGACGGCTACGACGCCCTCGCCGACCTCCTCTCGCTCGTCCGCAGTCTCGAGGACCGGGGCCCGATCTGTGAACTCCACGAGGAGGAAATGCCCGCGCTCCGGGGGCTCGGCTGCGATCTCTGCGTGCGTGGCCTCGATCCCGAGGTCAGCGCCGAGCGGGACGTGCTCGCGACCGTCCGAACGGCCGCCCGAACGCTCGCCGCAACGCCGGGAATGGTCGACTGCATTCCAAACGTGGGCACGAACGTCGGAATGGCGCTTCCGAACGCGCGCGACGAAACCGATGTCGCCGCCATCCCCGGCCGTATCTACGCCATGGGCGGGCGCATCGAAATCCCGGCGAATCCCGAGTTCGGCGCGTCGAAACACGTCGCGACCGCCGTCCTCGCCGCGGGTGCGATCGACCCGGCCGTTCGCGGCGCGATCAATATCGCGACCGACGATGCGATCCTCGAGGCCGCCCGAGCCATGGGACTCGATCCGCTCGAGTTCAGTGCGGAGTACGAGGACCGCGGCGAGCACCTCCGAACGCGGTTCGAGAAACGAGGCGGCGTGCCGCGAGTCGCCTATCACAGCGGCGCGTTCGGTATCGAACCGGCGACGTACGTGTTCGGTGAGAGCGCCGACGATGCGGCCGCTCTGATCGGGGAACTGCTCGACGAAGCGATGGCATAGTACTGGCGACTACCGCTGTCGTCTCTGTCGTGCCCGCTATGCCTCTGGAAGCGCTCTCGAACGAAATAAGCGAAATGATTGAAATAATTGAAATAATCGAAGTAAGCGAAATGAGTGACACGCAACTGTTACAGATGGTTTCGATCCGTGCGACCGTTCTACTGACCCGATAGTAAGGGCTGCTGTCCGAATAGTTGCAACCGGGCACGAGGATGGATTTCGTTATTACGATTCAACACGCGGCGAACGTCCACTTCTTCAAGCACGTCGTCACTGAACTCGAGGCTGCAGGGCACGACGTGTACGTGTTCGCTCGCGAGAAGGGGGTGACGGGGGAATTGCTCGACGCGTACGACATCGATCACGAACTCCTCTGTGACGAACCGAGCGGCTGGTTCGAATTGGGCGTAACGCAACTGTGCTACGAGGCGCGGCTGCTGCGGCGAGCGCACGCGATCGACCCGGACTACGTCCTGACCAGTCACGGCATCGCGGCTACTCACGTCTCGACGCTGGTCGGTGCGGAGAGCCACGTCTACATCGACACCGAAACGGCGATCAACGGCGGCAATCGGCTCACGATTCCGTTCACCGACGCGCTCTACACGCCGAACAGTTTCCGCGAGTCCTACGGCGACGCACACGTCGACTACCCCGGCTACCACGAACTGGCCTACCTGCATCCCGACCGATTCGAACCTAACCCGGACCTGCTACGACGGTACGGCGTCGACCCGCACGAGCAATACGCCGTCCTGCGCGTCGGCGCGTGGAACGGCAACCACGACCTCGGCAAAGCGGGCATCTCGACTGCGGGCCGACGCACGATCGTCGACGAACTCGGTGCCGACGGTCGCGTCTACGTCTCCGACGAAGGCAATGGCCCGATCCCGGCCGGAGCCGACCCGCTTCCCGTCCCACCGGAAGCCTTCCACCACCTCCTCGCGTTCGCCGACCTCGTCGTCGGCGAAGTCGCGACGACAACGCTCGAGGCCGGCCTCCTCGGGACGCCGACCGTCCGTATCAGTCCGTTCGCAGGGTCGACCGAGATGGGCAAGTTCCGCGAACTCGAAGCGTACGGCCTCGTTCGCTCCTTCCACACTGATTCCGAACGCGACGCAATCGACGAACTGAAACGGCTCGTTCGCGACCCACACGCCGCAACGATCTGGGCAAACAGACGAGCAGCACTGCTCGAGACGAAGGTCGACGTGACCCAGTACATCCTCAGCCAACTACTCGAGGACGTTCCCGAACCGACGCCGACCGACCGAGATCCGGATTCGAACCTGACCGTTCCGAACTCCTCTGGCCCTGACCCTGGCTCGACTCCCAAATCGGGGCTGTCGCTTTCGAAGCCGACTCCAACTCCAACTCCAACTCCGACCCCGAGTTCGAACTCGAATCGGAATCGGAACCAGAACCAGAGCCAGAATCAAAACCAAACCCACACTCAGGACCGGAACCGGCGACGCTAACAGAGACTCCACACCACCGTATGACCCGAATCCTGAGCCTCACGACGACTGCCTGGCGCAGTTTCTACCAGAGTCAGATGGCAGCCCTCGAGTACGCGGGAATCGAAGTAACAACGCTTCCCGTCCCGGGCGAACACCGTGCACTCGAAGACGACGTTCGGCGGCGCACGCCGGCCGACTACGTCCGATACCTCCCGCAAGTGCTTCGCGAGGCCCGCGGCGAGTACGACCTCGTTCACGCTAACTACGGACTGACGGCACCTTTCGCCGTTGCAGCCTCGATGCTGCCGACCGCCGATCTGCCGGTCGTCTGTACGCTCTGGGGCGGCGAGTATCGCGACAACCAGTTCGAACCGCTGATCAGACGCGCCACGGCACACGCCGACCACGTCATCGTCCCCTCGAAGGCGATGGCCGACCGCGTCGACCGCCCCTGCGACGTGATCCCGTTCCCAGTCGACACAGATCTTTTCCGACCGATTCCGACAGCGACCGCTCGCGAACACGTTGGGTGGGACTCCACCGAAACCAACGCCGGAGCCGAAACCGAAACTAAAACCGAAGGGGAACGGGAACAGGAACGAATCGTTCTCTTTCCGTACGCACCCTCGCGCGACGAGAAGAACTATCCTCTGGCGAAACGCGTGGTCGACGATCTCCGCGACGAACTCGATTATCCAATCAGCCTTCGAACCGTCGCCAACCAGCCGTACGAGGAGATGCCCTACTACCTGAACGCCGCCGACGCCGTCCTGCTCACGTCGCGCTTCGAGAGTGGACCGATGACGATCAAGGAAGCAACCGCCTGCAATACCCCCGTCGTCTCGCGCGACGTTGGCTTCGCTCGCGAAGTACTCACAGACGTATCGAACGCAGCCGTCGCCTCCGACGACGCCGCCCTCCGAACGCACCTGGCAGCCCTCCTCGAAACCGGCGAGTCAGCCGACGGCCGCACGACATTCACGGACTACACTGTCGAGACGATGGGTTCTCGACTTCGAACCGTCTACGAGCAGTGTCTTCGCGAGACGGAGCCCGCCCAGTAACCGAACTGAACTCGTGGAATCTCGGCGCTATCACTGGCCTACAGCCACTTGCCGGCTCAGTCCGTGATCGGCAATTGCGACTGCCGGGTGCTCAGAAAAGCACGACCGCCAGTCCGCGATAGACCAGTCCCAGCGCGAAGACCGCGATCAACCCCGCCGTTGCGAACACGACGGCCGGTGAAAGCCGCTCTTCTTCCGCGGTGAACAGCCAGTCTGACATCTGTATACCTGAACTCGTCGGGGGTCACACCTAACTTCTTCGCTCGAAGACAGACACTCGACGCGACCTACGTGAGAAGCGAGGAAACTGAGACGGAACAGTTCGATTCGAAAACCGAATCTAGACGCCGCTTTCGAAGTCCTCGAGCGAGTAGGATGGCTCGGCACCGCGGCGGTCGAGAACCTCGTTTGCGAGCAGCCAGTAGACGACCGAAAGGGCCTTTCGACCCTTGTTGTTCGTCGGAACGACGAGGTCGACGTTGCTGACTTGGTTGTTCGAGTCACACATCGCGATGACTGGAATACCGACCGTGATGGCCTCCTTGACGGCCTGGGCGTCGCCGATCGGGTCAGTGACGACGACAACGTCGGGTTCGATGTAGCCGTCGTACTTCGGATTCGTCAGCGTGCCCGGGATGAAGCGGCCGGTGCGAGCGCGAGCGCCCACGGCTTCGGCGAACTTCTCCGCCGGGAAACGCCCGTACTGGCGGCTCGACGTAACCAGGATCTGCTCCGGGTTGTAGTTCGAGAGGAAGTCCGCAGCCGTGCGGATACGGCTGTCGGTCTTCGAAACGTCGAGGACGTAGAGCCCGTCGGTCCGGACGCGGTGAATGAACCGCTCCATGTCGTTGGTCTTTTGCTGGGTCCCGATGTGGACGCCAGCGCCGAGGTAGTCCTCGACGGGGATGAGCAGGTCGGCCTCCTCGTCGGACATCACGTCGTCGTCGAGGGTCGGACCGGATGCTTCCTCCTCGTCGGTTGGTTCTGCCGCGGCGTCGGCCTCGTCGGCCTCGGCGGTGGCGGACTGTTCGTCAACTGGCTCGACCTCCTCGTCGGGATCTGCGGCGGGACCAGCGCCCTCGGCTGGCTCCTCCTCGATCTCCTCTTCGGCAGCGTCGAGCCCTTCCTGGGTCGTATCGTTATCTGTCATGTCGCGTCGTCTGCGATTCTGATGAGCTCGTTGAGCTTTGCGGTTCGCTCGCCGCCGACGGCACCCGTCTTGATGAACGGAGCGTCGGTCGCGACGGCGAGGTGTGCGATGGTCGCGTCTTCCGTTTCGCCCGAGCGGTGTGAGACGACCGAATCGTAGCCGTTTGCGGTCGCGAGTTCGATCGCGTCGAAGGCGTCGGTCAGCGTGCCGATCTGGTTCGGCTTGATCAGGATGCTGTTGGCTGCGTCCTGCTCGATTCCCTCGCGGAGGCGATCCGTGTTGGTGACGAACAGATCGTCGCCGCAGATCAGCGTCTGGTCGCCGACTCGATCGGTCAGGTCGGCAAAGGCCTCGTAGTCGTCCTCGTCGAGCGGGTCCTCGACGTACACGAGGTCGTACTCTTCGACGAGGTCGGCGATGTACGCGATCTGTTCGTCCGTATCGCGAGTCGTCTCGCTGAACTCGTAGGTTCCGGAGTCGGCGTCGTACAGCTCCGCGCCGGCGACGTCGAGCCCGAAGCCGATCTCGAAACCGACCTCGTCTTCGACGGCCGAGACCGCTTCATCGACGATCTCGAACGCCTCCTCGTCGTCGATCGAGGGGGCCCACGCACCTTCGTCGCCCTTTCCGCAGGGGTGATCGCGTTCTGCGAGCAGGTCGGCGACGGCGGCGTGGACGGCTGCGTTCGCGAAGACGGCGTCTTCGACGCTCGGTGCGCCGACGGGTGCCGCGAGGAACTCCTGAATGTCCGTTGCGTCGGCGGCGTGTTCGCCACCGCCGACGACGTTGCCGAGCGGAATCGGGAAGTTCTCGCCGCGGAAGGTGCCACCCAGATGCTGGAACAGCGGTGCACCGAGCACGTCGGCCCCGGCTTTCGCGGCAGCCATCGAGATGGCGACAGCGCTGTTCGCGCCGAGTTTCGAGAAGTCGTCAGTGCCATCTGCAGCGTGCAACAGTGCATCGACCTCGCGCTGGTTGCCGGCGTACGCCTCTCCCACGAGCCGCGGAACGGCGTGTTCACGGGCAGCGGCGATTGCCTCGCCGGGCGGTCGCTCGACGGCTTCGTACTCGCCGGTACTGGCACCGCTTGGCGCTGCAGCGCGACCGAACCCACCGCTCTCGGTGAGCACGTCCGCCTCGACCGTCGGATTGCCCCGCGAGTCGAGCACGCGTCGGAGTCGAACGTCGGTGATGAGCGTCATTGATTACTCGCCTCGCTTGACGGTAAACGGCAAGACACCGGCATCGTACTCCTCCGCGGCGATCAGGATCGGCTCGGTCTGCTCGGTCTCGATCAACACCGGCG
Organism: Natrialba sp. PRR66; assembly: GCF_034808065.1. NCBI lineage: Archaea > Methanobacteriati > Methanobacteriota > Halobacteria > Halobacteriales > Natrialbaceae > Natrialba > Natrialba sp. PRR66. The sequence continues at coordinate 649,958 of NZ_JAXHGN010000002.1, forward strand.
CGCCGTAGGAGACCTGCAGCGCTCGCGCACCGAGGATACGGGCTTTCTCGTAACGATTGTGGTGCTGTTGTTGCATGGTTACTGATAGGGGGAGACGACGTCAACCAGGTCAGTGTGACTGACGAGCATCCGCCGACAGCAGTAGCGGTCGACACCGAGTTCGTCGAGGACCTTCTCGGGGTCCTCGTCGCCCTCGTTTGCTCGTTCGTCGAACTCCTCCCAGTGTTCGCCGACGACCGTGCCACAGGTGAAACACCGAACCGGTACCATCATGCTTGAATCACCTTAGCGGTAGGACTTCTGGTAGCGCGCCCGAGCGCCCGGGCCGCCCCACTTCTTTGGTTCGGACTGTCGAACGTCGTTGACCAGCAGCGAGCGATCGAACTCCATGAACGCATCGCGGAGTTCGGCGTCGTTCGCGTGCTGGACGATGCCGCGTGCGATGGCGGTGCGGACGGCGTCTGCCTGGCCGCTGATACCGCCACCCTCGACGTGGACTTCGATGTCCACGCCGTCACGCAGGTCGTCGCCTGCGATGCGGAACGGCTCTAGCATCTTGAGCCGGGACATCTCGGGTTCGACCAGTTCGACTGGCTTCGAGTTGATACGGACGCGACCCTCGCCCTCGCGAACGGTTGCGCGGGCGACGGCCGTCTTCTTCTTGCCACTCGTATTGGTTACCATGTAACGTTAGCACCGAGTTGGTCTGAGACTTCGCCCAGGTGGACGAAGCGAATGTTCGAAAGTCGGTCCAGCGACGTTCCTTCGAGGATCTCGGCCTCGAGTTCGTCATCGTCTTCGTAGGGATTGCCGACGTAGACGCGGACGTTGTCGAGCGCTTCGCGACCGCGGGGCTTCTTGTACGGAAGCATGCCGCGAACGGAGCGCTTGAAGATCGTGTCCGGCCGTTTCGGGTAGTACGGCCCGCTATCGGAGCTGAGCTGGAGCCGCTTGCGGTAGGTGCCGAAGATGTCTTCCTTGTCGCCGGTGATCACGGCGTCTTCGGCGTTGACGATCGCGACGCGCTCGCCGTCCAGGGCGCGCTGGGCGACCTGGCTGGCGATACGACCGAGAATACAGTCGCGGGCGTCGACGACGATATCTGCGTCGAACTCTGCGATACTTGCACTCATCGAATCACCCGTACGTCGGAGCCGTCTGGGTTTTCTTCGAGCACGTGCTCGAGCGGTACTGACTCGCCGACCTGGTCGATCTTCGTCTCTGCGGACGAGGAGAAATCGACGGCGGCGACGGTCACGTTCTTCTGTAGTGCGCCCGATCCCAGCACCTTGCCGGGAACGACGACGGTCTCTTCTTCGCGTGCGTATCGTTCGATACGGCCCAGGTTTACCTCTGCGTGGGTGCGCCGGGGCTTTTCGAGACGATCCGCAATGTCCTGCCAGACGTCGGCGTCCGCTTTGCGGGACGTCGACTTCAGCTCGGCGATAAGATCGTTGAGCCTCGGATTGGTCTTGCTACTCATTGGTTTCCTCCAAATCTGCGAGATCAACACAGAATTGAGTACTGTGTCGAGTGGAATCGAGTTCCGATACGAGAGATCGTCGACCGGGATTGCGGTGACGGTGACGATGATGATAGCGATCGTAATCGCCATTGGCATCGCGATCGTCAACACACCAGTCGACGGACGAGAACTGATGCAGGGAGCAGGATTTGAACCTGCGGACTCCTACGAGACAGCGCCCTGAACGCTGCGCCGTTGGCCTGACTTGGCTATCCCTGCTCGCACTCTCGTCTATCCGTCGCCCCTTCAAACCCCTTTCGATTCCAGCTTGAATACGCGGGCCGGTGCCAGTCTCGTCGCTGGCGGCGCTGGCAGCCGGTCCGCGTTCGTATCGGTTGGATCGGGGGCGTCGGATCATTTGCTCTATAGCTGTACTGCGTCTTCGAGTTCAGTCGCGCGAGATTCGATGGTCTCGGCGGCGCGGGTGACCAGGTCTTCGACCGTGAACGAGCCGTCGGTCTCGACGTGGAAGACGAAGGCGTTCGGCACGTCCTCGACGGTCACGTCCTTGCCCGGATAGCGGTTCGAGAGGTCGTGGTCGAACTCGCTCGTGGGAACGAGTTCGCCGTCGTCCTCGATCACGCCGCGGACGATCCGGCTCTCGGAGTCTTCGAACTCGGGAAGATCCTCGACGGCGGCGACACGCTGCAGGTGGCGGTAGCCGACTGCGACACCGCCTTGGTGTTTGGCGTGGTCCTTGCCGCGGTCGAGAACGGCGTCTGCCTCGGCCTCGAGACGCTGATCGTCTTTGAGGTCGATGATCGGCACGTTCTCGTCTGCGGGCTGGACGAGTTCGTCGCTCGAGATGAGATCGCCCGAGTAGGCGGTCGCTGGCCCTTCGACGTCGATCGAGAGCGTGACGGTATCGTCCTCACCGAACTCGCCTTCGGGCGGGGTCGAAAGCGGGACGAGCCCGAGCCGAAGTGCGAGTTGCTCGTCGAACATGACCGACGAGTTCTCCACGAACCGAACGGTGTCGATCGCCATCGTCGGCACGTCGGCGAGCATCGCGCGACGGATGCCGTTGGCAAACGCGGGCGTGATGCCGCGGACGAGGAACCGGGCGTCTCGGTCCTCGCGTTCGACGAACTCGACGTCGTACGCTACACTCATGGTCTAGTAGCCGCCCTTGCCTTTCGGTGCGCGCGATCCGTCGTGTGGGATCGGCGTGACGTCCTCGATGCGCCCGATCTCGATGCCCGAGCGGGCGAGCGCACGGATCGTCGCCTGCGCGCCGGGACCGGGGGACTTCTGGAGATTGCCACCGGGGCCGCGCACGCGAACGTGCAGGCCCGTGATGCCGGCGGCCTTGACTTCCTCGGCGACGGATTCGGCCATCTGCATCGCGGCGTAGGGCGAGGCCTCGTCGCGGTTTTGCTTGACGGCCGTCCCGCCGGAGGATTTGGTGATAGTTTCCGAGCCCGTGAGGTCCGTCACGGTCATGATGGTGTTGTTAAACGATGCGTGCACGTGGGCTACGCCCCACTTTTCGTCGTCCTGACTCATGTTACTGACCCTCCGCCCGCTCCGGGTGGAGTTCGTCCGCGAGTGGACTGTTCTCGTCGAATGCGACGAGGTCTTCCTCGTCGACGTCGACGACGTACGATGGGATTCGCTGGCGCTGGTCCCCGACGACGATGTGACCGTGAGAGACGAACTGTCGCGCCTGCTGGGTCGTGTTTGCGAGTCCCTTACGGTAGACGACCGTCTGGAGGCGACGTTCGAGGACGTCCTCGATTTCGAGCGAGAGGACGTCACCGAGTTCGTCCGCCTCGTCCAGAATGCCGACGCGTTTGAGCCGTCCGAGGAATTCCTCGGAGCGACGAATAACGGCTTCGTCGCCCTGGGCCTGGCCGAGCAGGTCGCGGGCCTCGCGCCGGTAGGAGCGAAGCTGGGACTGCGCGCGCCAGAGTTCCTCTTTGTTTTTCAGGCCGTAGCGGTCGAGCAGGGAGTGTTCGGTGGTGATGCGTTCTCCCTGGTAGGGGTGATTCGGCGTCTCGTACTGCTTGGTGTCGGTGCCGAGTGGCATTAGTCCTCACCCTCCTCTTCGGCGGCTTCTTCGGCCGCTTCTTCGCGGATCTCTTCGACGTTGACTCCGATGGTGCCCTCCGTTCGACCGGTGGACTTGGTACGCTGACCGCGAACCTTCTGGCCGCGCTTGTGGCGCGTGCCTTTGTAGGAGTCGATCATCTTCATCCGGTTGATGTCGTGTTGACGACTCAGCTGGAGATCGTTGCCGATCTCGTGGGTTGTTTCGCCGGTGTAGAAGTCGTGCTGGCGGTTGTTGAGCCAGTCGGGGACTTCGTCGGCGTAGTTCTCTACGAGTGAAACGACCTCGTCGATGACGTCGTCGTCGAGTCGGCCGAACGTTGCCGTTCGATCGACGCCCGCTTTCTCGGCGATGAGTCGGGCGGTTCGGCGACCGATCCCGTTCATCTCCGAGAGCGAGCGCTCGACGGACTTCGTCCCGTCAAGGTCGGTTTGACCGATACGGACGAAGTACTGAAGGTCTTCGTCCTCTTGCTCTTGGGGTTCTTCCGCGCTCATATGTCGTGTATCTGTGTCTGGTCTGCAGCGGTGCAATCGACTGGCGAAGAGTGCCAGTCTCGGGTATCCGACGTCGTGGCGGGGATTTGAACCCCGGAGGCTTGACGCCACATGGTTAGCAACCATGCGCCTTGGGCCGCTTGGCTACCACGACACCGTGTCTCTATCATCGCCCGTTCGGACTCGGGGACTGCTCCCCTACACGTATCGCAATCGAACGTACCCCCGTCTGGTACTTAAGGGCAACGAAAGGCACCAGCAACCACTCGGTTACGCAGGCGAGTGTGCCCCGCGTTATCCGCCGGACGACGTTCTATCGGGGTCCGACCTCCCTGTGAATAGATCCCGCGATCGATGGACTCACTTATTACTGATGCGACACAATGTCCCCGAAACTGGTGTCCCGAAACGACCTCCTCGTCCGAGTCGCCGCCGCACTCGGCGGTATCGTTGCGATCGCGCTCGCAGCGGCGACGATCGATACGCCGATCAATACCGGCGGCTCGGGCGGCAGCTCCGCCGGAAGCGGTGCCGGAACCGGCACCGAGGGTATCGTCGACCAACCGGGTTCCCCGAACGACGTCCCGAGCGGTGGCGGCGTGCCGCCGTTTCTCGAGTACCTCTTCTACGCGCTCCTCATCATCGTCGTGATCGCACTCGTCTGGTATCTCCTCGCCAACCGACGCGAGGCCGTCTCGTTGATCGCCGTTGCCCTCCTCGCCGCACTCGGCGGAATTCTCCTCCTCTCCGTTCTCGAGTTCGATATGGCGAGCGGTCCAGCCGAAATGCTGAATCGGAGCGCCGGCTCGGGAACCCCCGCCGCTCCGGGAAGCGGTGACGGCGAGGCCAGCGACGTGTTCCCGACTAATCCGTTATTTGCCGCGCTTGCTATCATTACGACGATTTTCGTCGGTGGCGTGTTGCTCTCCCGCGGATCCGGGACGGACGACGGTACGGCAACAGCCACGGCGCAGGACGAGGATGCGACCCGAAGCGCAGACGCTACTGCGGTCGGTACCGCCGCCGGCCGCGCCGCCGACCGAATCGACGAGTCGACCGACCTCGACAACGAAATCTACCGCGCCTGGCGCGAGATGACCCGACCGCTCGATGTCGACCGCCCCGACTCGAGCACGCCGCGCGAGTTCGCACGCGCCGCCGTCGACGCCGGCCTGACTCGCGAACACGTCGACGAACTCACCCGGCTCTTCGAGGACGTTCGATACGGCTCGACGGAGTCGACGCCCGAACTCGAAGACCGGGCGGTCGCGATCCTTCGACGGATCGAACGCGAATACGGCGACACGGCGGCGTCGGCAGCCGCCGATTCGGAGCGGTCGGCAGCGACGGACGCCGAGCAGTCGGGCGCTGCCGGACAGCGTCGATCGGACCAAGCAGGACAAGGGTACTCGGACCGCTCCGGGCGACCGAACGGCGGTGAGAATCGGTGAACGTCCGACGAGTCCCGCTGCTGCTCGGCTTTCTCGCACTTGGGTGCGGTCTCGCTGTCGCAACCGGAACTCTCGAGCTCAGCCTCGCCGACAGTGCGATCGGTGTCGTCGCACTGATCGCACTCCTGGTTGGTCTTCGATCACTCGGACGGCGATCCAATCGGCGCGACCGGCCGAATAGCGCCGAGGCAGCGCCCGAACGACGAGTCGACGTTCCCGTTCCCGGTCACTCGCTCTCGAGTTCAGTCGCCGACTTTCGGCAAGCGACCGCCGAGTATACGACCCGTGGGCGGCGGACGGTCGACGGACTCCGGGCGGCGGCCGTGGCCGTCCTCACGCGGTTCGAAGGCGATACCGTGGCGGATGCGACCGACCGCATCGAAGCGGGGACCTGGACCGACGATCCGATCGCCGCCGCGTTCCTCTCGGACTCGGTCGACCGGCCGAACCGGTCGCTTCGAGCGCGACTGCAGCGCATCACCGACGGGGAAACCGCCTTCCAGCGGGGCGTTCGCCACACCGTCGCCGCGATCGCGTCGGTCGGCTACGACCGGGCTGGGAGCGACACTGAAGCCGACTCCGCGGCCCCGGGAACGAGCCCCGGCGAGACCGGGACCGTTGCGCTCCCGGACTACGACTACCAGCGCGGAACGGCCGATGGCTCGACGCCAACCCCGCGCCGGACGACGACGGAATCCGTCGACGGCGTCCGAGCGTCTCGGACCAGATCGACCGACTACTGGCTCGGTATCGGCGTCGTCGCTCTCCTCGCCGTCGGTATCGGCGCGCTCGTCGAGTCGGCCGGCGTCGTCCTCATCGGCGTCATCGGCATCGGCTACGCCGGCTTCGCCCGGGCGCTCGAGCCGCCCGAACTCGAACTCGAACTCGAGCGCACGGTCGAAGACGACGCGCCCGACCCCGGCGACGACGTCGACGTTACCGTCACGCTCACGAACGCGAGTTCGGGTTTCGTCCCGGACCTTCGGTTCGTCGACGGCATTCCGGCGGGCCTCGCCGTGACGGACGGGTCGAGCCGGCTCGGGACCGCACTTCGGCCGGGCGAGTCGGCCACGCTCGAGTATACGGTGACCGTCCAGCGTGGGGCCCACCAGTTCGATCCCGCGCTCGCGATCGTGCGCGACCTCTCGCGCTCGACGGAACGCGAGTATCTCGTCGGCACGGAGACGACCGTCACCTGTGAACCCGAATTCCGTCCGACGACCGCACCGGTTCCGCTTCGGGCGACTGCAGCCGCGTTTGCCGGTCGGCTGACGACGGCGGAGGGCGGAACGGGGACGACCTTCCACTCGGTGCGGGAGTATCGGCCGAACGACTCGCTCTCCCGTATCGACTGGAATCGTCGCGCGAAGACGGGCGAACTCGCGACGCTCCAGTTCCACGAGGAGCGGGCCGCTCGCGTCGTCGTCCTCGTCGATGCGCGGCGACAGTCGTATCTCGCTCCGGCACCGGATCGGGCGCACGCGGTCGATCGCTCGGTAACCGCGGCGGGTCGGATCGCCGCCTCGCTCCTCGATGCGGGCGATACCGTCGGGCTCGCTGGACTCGGCCCGACCGATCGCGAACAGGTACGTTCGAGAATTGGACGGCGACGGACGGAGCCATGCTGGCTCGCGCCGGCGTCCGGCCGGGACCACGAGATCCAGTTTCAGGAGTTGCTCGCGACGCATCCGCAGTTCGAGACGCTCCCGCCGGACCAGAACAGTCGCTGGTTCTCGCAGTTTCGGACGATTCAGCGCCGACTCTCGGCCGAAACGCAGATCGTCCTCCTCTCGCCGCTGTGCGATGCGATGGCGGCCGATATCGCCCGGCGACTCGACGCCGGCGGCCACGCCGTGACGGTCGTGAGCCCGGATCCGACCGCGGAACGAACGGTCGGCCATCGCCTCGCGGCCGTCGCCCGACGCGTTCGTCGGTTCGATCTCGAACAGGCGGGGATTTCGGTCGTCGACTGGGGGCCTGACGAATCGATCGACGCGGTCTTCGCGCGCCACGCTGCAGGTGGTTCTCGATGACGCCGCCACCGGAACAGAACGGTCGAGAACAGGAGCGACGCGCCAGCAGGGGAACCGGTCCCCGCGCGGAATCGGAGCCACAGTCACAGCCACGGCACCGAGCGACAGCGGACGGGACAACGAGCCCAGGCGAGCGCGAGCAGGATCAGGACCGGGATCGAGACCGAGACGGGGCCGAGTCGCGGGACTACGACCACGGTGGAGCGGCCGGTCCCGTCACCCTCACGCGCAAACCGACGCTGTTCTCGAGCGGGTGTGCGCTCGCCGCCGCACTCGTCACAACGGTTATGGCCGCACTCGCATCCGGCATCACCACCCCGGCCGTCGGCGTCACCGCGCTCGGCGTCGCCGTCCTCGCCGCCGGACTGTACTGGGCACACCCACGGACGATCGACATCGGTGCACTCGTCCTCCTCGTCGGCCTCATCGTCGCGGGCGCTCGATCACCCCTCGTCGAACCCCTCGTCGTCGGCACGGTCGCGACCGTCCTCGCCTGGGATCTCGGTCACAGCGGACTCACACTCGGCACCCAACTCGGCCGCGACGCCCGGACCATCCGTCTTGAACTCGTCCAGCTCGGATCGAGCCTGCTGGTCGGACTGCTGTCAGGAACCATCGGCTACGCGGTGTACACCGCCGGGACGGGCAACCTGCCAGCCTCGACGATCGTCCTGCTGTTGGTCGCAGTCACGCTCATCATTGTCAGTCTCGGAACGAAGCGATCCAGGAGTCCCAATCGGAAACGAAAACGAGAGCGGCCACCACGATAGGCGGTAGCCACTCCGGACGAATCGGGATGTGAGAGGAGAGGGATTTCCCGCCGGCAGAGACGAGTTCAGTGTCACCGTCAGTGCCATCGCCGCATCACTCCGCTGCAGTGTGGCGATCAGGTGCCGGCGTAGCCCTCGATGTACTCGTCGTTGACTTCCCACTCGCCGTCGCCGTTTTGCACCATGTACTCGCCGTAGTAGGGGACGCGGTTCGCGACGGTTTCGCGGAACGTCTCGCGAATCTCTTGTTTCGTCATGTCGCCCATCGACCGGAGGTCGTCGTTTCGGTTGAGACAGCCCTTGAGATAACCTTCGTGGGTGACGCGGACGCGATGGCAGTTCGCACAGAAGGTCGGATTCTCGACGGGATCGACGATTTCGACCATGCCGCGGTCGGATTCGGGTGCCTCGTCGTGGCTCACCCAGTAGCGCTTTCGATCGTGCATCTCCCGATGTTCGATCTCGTCGGCTTGCTCGGCGAGCCAGTCGTGAACGCGCTGGATGTCGATGTTCCACTCGGGTCGGCCGGTCAACTCGGGCATGTACTCGATCAACTGGAGTTGGAGGCCGTCGTTCCGAGCGACGTGATCGACCATTTCCGGGACGTACCCCGCCGTCTGCTCGAAGACGACCATGTTGAGCTTGACCGGGTCCAGCCCCGCATCGAGCGCTGCCTCAACCCCTTCGAGCACTCGTTCGTAGGCCCCGCTCTGGGTCACGGCTGCGAAATCCTCCGGATCGAGCGCATCCTGCGAGACGTTCACGCGATCGAGTCCCGCATCGACGAGTTCATCGGCGCGGTCGGGGAGGAACGTCCCGTTGGTCGTCAGCGAAACCTCCATCCCGTCGGGCGTGCGCTCGATGATTTCGGCTAAGTCCTGTCGGAGCATCGGCTCGCCGCCGGTGAATTTGACCGCATCGACGTCGAACTCGGCGGCGACCTCGAGAAAGCGAACGACGTCGTCCGTCTCCATCTCGTCGTCCTGCGGATCCATCGGCCCCCGTGTGTCGCCGAGACCCTCGTTGTGACAGTAGACGCAGTCGAAGTTACACCGATCGGTGAGCGAGACGCGGACCCCGGTCACCTCGCGTCCGAACTCGTCGGTGAGCATAGCTTTGTGTTGTGGTCGAATCCGCTTAAACGCGCCGGGTATTTCGACATCCAGTAACTGATTTCCGTTACGCCCGATACTGTCAACTAAACGTTCTGTTGCCGTCGACTTTAACTACGTTCCGTCTAACCGTGCGGGTAGTGACCAATGGACAGTAAGATTTCAGACGAGTCTCGAGACGCCGAGTCGACAGCTACACGGGTCTCCAATCGACCGACCGAAGACGACCGCGAGGAGGAGTCCGTCGGCGGGTTCGAGGGCGCTGCTGCGCCGGTCATTCGCCGGGCTGGCTATCGGCAACTGTTCGATGGAACCGGCATTCCCACGTTCATTCTGGACGCCGAGGGAACGGTCGTCGAGTGGAACGCGGCGCTGGCCGAGTTGACCGGCGTCGACCGAGCCGATGCGCTCGGCCACGACTACGCGTCGGAACTGTTCTATCCGGACGGCCGCCGTGGTGATACGCTCGCGGACAAGGTGTTACAGGCCCCCGAGCGGGCCCACGAACGATTCGGCGTCGAACTGCGCGACCCCGAGCAACGCCGGTACGGCGACACCAGCACCATGGTCGACCGCCACGGCGACGAGAAACACATCGACTTCTCGGCGACACCGCTGTACGGCACCGATGGGGGAAGCGACGACGACCTTCTCGGCGTCATCGAAGTCGTCGTCGACCGAACCGACATCGTCGCCGAGCGCGACGCCACGACGGCGCTCGTCCGCGAACTCCAGACGACCGCAACCGAAATCAGCCACGGCGACCTCACCGCCCGCGCACAGCGACGCGACTCGTTCCAGTTGCTCGATTCCGAACTCGTGGCCGTCGTCGACGACCTCAACGAGATGGCCGCCAGCCTCGAAACGCTCACCGGCCGCGTGAGCGAACAGGCGACCGAGATGCAAGCCGCCGTCGACGACGCGAGCGCGGCCGCCGACGATATCGCGGACAACGTCGCCGAACAGCATCGCTTACTCGAAGACTCTGCAAGCGAGATGCAGACGTTCGCGGCCGGCATGGAGGAAGTCGCCGCCCAGGCAGAAGAGGTCGACACCGCCGCCCAGGCCGCCAAAGACGCCGTCGAACACGGACTCGATGCCGGCGCGGATGCACGCGAGGCGACCGAAGACGTCGTCGAAATCGGCGACGAACTCGCCGCAAACATCGACGAGCTTACGGCCAAGATGGACGACATCGGCTCCGTCGTCGAGGTCATCTCGGACGTCGCCGACGAGACGAACCTCCTCGCGCTCAACGCCAACATCGAAGCCGCTCGCGCCGGCGACAGCGGCGACGGATTCGCCGTCGTCGCGGACCACGTCAAAACCCTCGCCAACGAAACGCAGGACCACACCGAGGAGATCACGGCGAACCTCGACGAGTTGCAGACCCAGTTCACCGCGACGACCGACGCCGTCTCCCGCTCCCACGACCGGATCGACCACGCCGAAACCCAGATCGATGCCGTCATCACTGAACTCGAGGCGATTGCTGATTCCGTCGACGAGGCCGCCCACGGCATCTCCGAGGTCGCCCGTGTAATCGACGACCAGACGGCCAGCGTCGAAGAACTCACCTCGACGATCGAGACGGTCCGGGACCGTTCGGAGCGAAGCGAGACGGCGACGGAGCGAATCGTTGAGGCGACGACCCAGCAAGAGCAAACGATCGACCAACTCGTCCGCCGCGTCGACGAGTTACAGACCGACGACTAACGCGACCTCGTACGCCCTCGTTCCAGTTCCACCGACGGACGGCTGTGGTGACTCGTCCCCCTCTCCATTCCGTCGACCGAGAACCCTGCCAGCCGAAAAAACCCCCGCCGGCCGAAAACCTACACCGCCCCCGCACGAACACCGACCATGGATGACGACATGCTCTCCGACCAGCGCGAACTCGTCGAACGCATCGAAGCCGCCGGCTGGGACGTGACCGATCTCGAACTCTCGGCCTACGACAGCCCCTGGTCCGACGAGGACAATCCCGAGGCGACGGTGACGATCACCGCCCGCAAGCCATACGAGAGCGAGACCGCAGAGACGAGCGGTGCTGCCAGTGAGGACGACGAGAACCCGTTCCGACTGAAATAGGCCTCTCGAACCCCGATCGAAGTCGGTTATTACCCCTTGATGTTACACACCGGGAACGTCCGCGCCACCTTGTCGCCGATTCCCAACGCGTCCGAGACGCGAACCACCTCATCGACGTCCTTGTAGACGCCGGGAGCTTCCTCGGCGACCGTCGCGCCGGACTGGGCCTTTACGTAGATCTGTTGCTGGTCCTCGAGTTCATCCTGTACGTCGCCGCCCCAGAACTCGTTTTTGGCCTGGGTACGGCTCATTAGCCGTCCCGCACCGTGGGCCGTGGAGCCGAAGGTGAGGTCCATCGAGTGTTCGCCGCCTCGCAGGACGTAGCTGCCGGCTCCCATGCTGCCGGGGATGATGACGGGCTGACCGACATCGCGATACGCGGCGGGAACTTCGGGGTGGCCGGCGGGGAACGCCCGCGTGGCACCCTTGCGGTGGACGTAGAGTTCGCGTTCGTCTCCCGCCACGGTGTGCGTTTCCTTCTTCGCGATGTTGTGGGCTACGTCGTACAGCAGGTGCATGTCCATGGCCTCCCACGAGCGGTCAAAGACGCGCTCGAAGACCCGCCGCGTGCGGTGCATGATGAGTTGGCGGTTGACCCACGCGAAGTTGATCGCGGCGTTCATCGCGCCGTAGTAGTCGTCGGCGAGTTGAGAGCCGGCGGGTGCGGCCGCGAGTTCTTTGTCCGGCAACTGATTCAGCAGTCCCTGGTGTTGCTGCTCGATCTTCCGGAGGTAGTCGTTGCAGGTCTGGTGGCCCAGGCCGCGCGAGCCGCAGTGGATCAGGACGACGATCTGGTCCGTTTCAAGGCCGTAGGCCCCACCCACCTCGTCGTCGAAGACGTCCGTGACGCGCTGGACTTCGAGGAAGTGGTTGCCCGAGCCGAGTGAACCGATCTGGTTTTTCCCGCGGTCTTTGGCCTTCTGGCTCACCTTCTCCGGGTCCGCGCCCTCACGCATTCCCTCGTCCTCGCAGTGGAGCAGGTCGTCCTCGACGGCGTGACCGTTCTCGAGCGCCCAGTCGACGCCCCGTTCGAGTATCTCCTCGACGGTGTCGACACCGGCTTCGACGACGCCGCCGCCGCCGAGCCCCGACGGGATGTTCGCAAAAAGGGAGTCGACGAGTTCTTCTTCCCGTCCCTGAAGCTCGTCGTAGGTCAGATTCGTCCGCATCATCCTGACGCCGCAATTGATGTCGTAGCCGACCGCTCCCGGCGAAATACAGCCGTTCTCGGCGTCGAGTGCACCCACTCCACCGACCGGGAACCCGTAGCCCTGGTGGCCGTCGGGCATGCAAATCGCGTAGTTCGTGATCCCCGGCAGGTGAGTCGTGTTTCGAAGCTGTTCGAGCGTCTTGTCCTCGCTGATCTCCTCGAGGAGGGCTTCGCTCGCGAGCACTCTCGCGGGCGCGCGCATATCCCCCTCTTGAGGGATCTCCCAGACGAACTCGCGCACCTGCTCGAGCGTGATGTCGCCGGCCTCGAACGTGGAATTGCTCATACGCAAAGTCGGACCCCGACGATGAAAGGTGTTCGTCTCTCGAGTTGCTCGCTATGCGAGTGGAGTCCCCGGTTGATCAAATATCGAAGACGACGTACGCCTCCCACCCGTCGGCGACGTTCTCGAGTCGCATTTCGGAATAGGTGACGGCTTTCACCTCCCGGGCGTCGAGTTCAGTAAGCGGGACGCCGCGGGCGGTTGCGGTCAATTCCCACGGAGGATCGGCTGTCGGATCGTCGCCATCGGCGTCGCTGTCGGCTGCCTCGACTCTCGGCCCGGTGATCGACTCGACGCGGTGATCGACCGGGAGTTCGGCGCGCACGTCCCGCAGATAGATGAGTTCGTCGAGGTAGTCGAACAGCAGTGCCTCGCGGCTCTCGGCGGCGACGGTGAGCGAAAACCGCTCGCCTGCGTCGGGGATCTCGTCAGTCGAGCAGGCCGCCAGGCCGTCGGCGACGGCGGCGAAGACCGCTTCGAGTGACCCACCCGTCGCCGCGACCGCAACGTCGGCAGTGTGATCGCGCAGTTCGAAGCCCATCGTCTCGTCTCGACGTTTGCGTACCACCGTCGTATGTCCGTCGCTTCCGCCGACGTAGCACCGGTACTTTCGGACGAGAGTCAGCGAGCGGTCGGCCTCGAACCCCCGTTGTCCGCGGCGGGTCCTGCAGTAGCCCGCAGTACTGCGATTGATAGTCACCCGGTCGACAGTATCTCGGTCGGGGACCTCGTTGCCGGTGGAATTATATTGGCGACGATGTAAGGCAGTGGTAGTGAGCGTCAACATCGACAGGCGCGTCGTTACGCCAGGGAACGACGAGTTCGTCGAGCAGGCCTGGCAGCTCAAAGAGCAGATCAACCAGCAGGAGGATGTCCTCAAGCAGCGGCGGGATTTCTTTACTGACGCCTACCGACGATCGACCGTTCACTGCTACGTCCTCGACGACGAACTCGTCGGTTTTGCCGCCGTTCGGCGCGACGGCTACATTCTCTTTCTCGCAGTTTCGCCGGCCCACCGCGGAGAGGGCCTTGGAAAACGCCTCGTTGCCCGGGTTGCCGACGACCACGAGACGATCACCTGTCACGCCCGGACGAGCAACGAGAACGCCCTGCAGTTCTACGAGCATCTCGGCTTCGAGATCAAACGTCGGATCGACAACTACTACGAGGACAGCGGCGACGCCTACTACCTGAAACTCGGCTCCGGCGACGGGATCGCGGACCGAATCTCCGACCTGATGCGCCGGTAGTGTGGTCTGGGACCGACGGTCACCCACACGGACAGTCCAATACAATTATACCCGCGCCACGACGAGTAGCGCAAGCGTATGGAGGAGCGAACGAGGGCCTATCTTCGGGGGCGATTTCGAGACTACTATCGACGGACGGAGCTAACGCCACCGCCCGCCGCGAACGAACGCGAGTGGGGCTTTATCCCCTGGACCGAAAGCCCCGGCACGACGATGGTCCGCCACCGATCACTGCTCGAACTCGGCGACCTCTCCGAGTTCCTCGTCCGCAAGCGCCCGCGACACGTCTACTTCTCCGCGGGCCGCTTTCGCGATCCGAGCGCGAGTTCGATGAGCGAGAAAGACTGGCAGTCCGCCGATCTCGTCTTCGACCTCGACGCGGACCACCTGCCGAACGTCACCCTCGGAGAGGACACCTACGCCGAGATGCTCGCGACGTGTAAGGACGCCCTGTTTCGACTCCTCGATTTTCTCGAAAACGACTTCGGATTCGAAGAACTGGAGCTCGTCTTTTCGGGCGGCCGCGGCTACCACGTCCACGTCCGCGACGACAACGTCCGCCACCTCGACCGGGAGCACCGCCGCGAAATCGTCGACTACGTCCGCGGGATCGGCCTCGACTTCGACGAACTGATCGAAACCGAGACCGTCGCCGGACTCGGTCGAAAGACGCCGACGGAGCGACGAACGCTCCGCGTCGAGGGCGGCTGGGGAAAGCGAACCCACGATCACTTCATGGCCTTCGTCGACGATCTCCTCGAACTCGAAGCAGACGCCGCACTCGAGCGCCTCCAGGAGTTCGACGGTATCGGCGAGGGGAAGGCACAGGCGACGATACACGCCGCCCGGAACAACCGCGAGCAACTCGAATCGGGCAACGTCACCGTCCACACCGCCGTCGCGCAGTTGGCAGAGCGATTCGCCTCGAAAGCCGTCGAACGGGACAACGCCCCGATCGACGAACCGGTGACGACCGACACGAACCGCCTCATCCGACTGCCCGGCACGCTCCACGGCGGCAGCGGACTGCAAACGGTTCGCCTCCAGCGCGATGAACTCGACGCGTTCGACCCGCTGGTCGACGCCGTCCCCGAGACGTTCGTGGGCCAGGAGATTGCCGTCGACGTCACCGACGGCGGGACGGTCGAACTCGGAGGAGATAGCTTTACGGTCTCCGAGGGTGACCAGTCACTCCCAGAGTACGTTGCCGTCTTCCTGATGGCACGCGGTCGGGCTGAAAAGGAGAAAGAATGAATTTGAACGAACTACGCTCGGTCCAGAGCAAGGAGCGAAAGAAAGACAGCCTCCAGAACCTTCGCCCCTCGTTCTACCAGGAGGTCGGCGAGTACATCGCCGAACTCGAGGCCGAACGCGAGCGCGCGGCCGAGCGCGCCGATGACCCCTTTTCGTCGCCCGAAGTGGGCCGGCTCACGGACGAAATCGAGACCGCAAACGACGTGGTCGAAGCGATCTACGAGCGCCGGATGGGCAAACTCGTCAAGCAAGCGAGTCTCGCCGCGGCCGGCATGGCGGCGGACGACGAGGGGCTCACCGCCGAAGAGGCTGCCCTCTTCGACGATCTCGTCGACCGCATCAAGGGGAACAAAGCACGCGTGCTCGACGTGCTTGAGGGCAGTACCCAGGCCCAGGACCAGGATGCGGCCACCGATAGCGCTACCTCGAGAGAAGCCGGTCAAGATCAGGGTCAGGACCAGGGCCAGCGCCAGCACTCCAATTCGCCCGCCCCACCGACACCACCGCAAGAACCCGCATCGGAAGACCCCGTGCAACGCCGCGAAGCGAACCGGGGAGACGACCAAGTCCCCGAGTCTCAGTCCGAGCAGCACTCACAAAACGCACCCCACACGCAGCAGCCGCCGACTTCGCAGTCCACGCCAGCCACTCCCGACTCGGAACCCGCCGACGCCGCGGGCGTCTCCCCTGCGGACGTGATGGGCGGTGACGCTGCTAGTGCTACCTCGAGTGCCGGGGCCGACACGGCCGAGACGGCTGACACGACCGAGACAGCCGACACCGCCAACACGGCTCACGCCGAGTCCGCCCCGCAGGTGAACTCGAGTGCAGCGACGGAGACAGCCATAGATCCAGGGGAAGGAGACGGAACCGATACCGGGACACCCGAGCAACACCGTACTGGTGGTGGTACTGAGGGTGGGACGAACAACGACTACGACGGGGCACGATCCCGTTCGCCCTCCGAAGCGAAAGCGGACGGGGACGAGGCGACCGCCGAATCGCAAGTCGACCGCATGACGGTCAAAATCACGCAGGACATCGGCTCTATCCTCGGTGTCGACGACCGGGAATATACGCTTGTCAGCGATGACATTGTGACGCTCCCCGAAGCGAACGCGACGCCACTGCTCGAACGCGAAGCGGCCGAACCGCTCGAGTGACATTCGGAATTGACGGCCGTAGCACTCTGCCGACACCGACAACTGCGACTGCTATCGACGCATTTCGTCTCAGGCCGCTGGAACGTCGTAGATACTCACCCAGTGGTCACCGTATTCCGCTTCGTGTTCGCTGGCGACCTCGCTGGCTTCGATCCAGTCGCGACATTCCCGATCGAGTTCGCAACTGTCGCAGCGAAGTTGGTATGCCATATGATACCAAGAACATAGGCGGCCTTAAGCATTCGTCGTGGTTCCGCTGGGTTGCAGTTTTGGAACGGTGGTCCGCTGTCACGGACAGGGCTGCTTCGCAGGGGGTTGCAAAAGAACGACGCTCTTGAGAGTGTCGTCCGGAGTCGACTCGAGACCCGGTGGCGGTGTCAGACAGTCGTGCCTGCTGATCGCGTGCCACGCCTTTGCTGCTGCGTAGACCGTGATCGGATCTCGCACAGCGGTGACGCGATTGGAAGCGGTTAGTCGCCTGTCGACGGAACGGCCGACTCGTCGGCGATGAACCCCTCGAGTTTGTCGAGGCTCTGGCTCCACCCCAGTTCCATTCCCTCGAGCGAGTCAGCCACCGCTTCGCTCGCCCGGATCACTTCCGCCCGGATCGTCAGTTCGGTCTGCTCACCGCGCTCGGCGAACGTGACCGTTTGATACACTTCAAGTTGCGGGGTGCCGTCTTCGTCCTTGAGCGCCCGACTGGTGGCTTCGATTCGCGCTGGCTCATCGACGACGTGATACACCCCCGTACCGGGATAGATAGTGCCATCAGGGCCCTGCATGTCGATTCTGAATTCCCCATCCGGTCTGACATCCAGTTCGCAGTAGGGAACGGTGAACTCGGCCGGCCCCCACCACTGTTCGACCCGTTCGGGGTCGGTCCACGCTTCGAACACGCGCTCGCGCGGGGCGTCGAACGTCCGCCGGATCGTCATGTCGTACTCGCTCGGTTCGAACTCGGTTGCTGTCGTCTTCTCGTCTGTCATTGGCCCTCGTTCTCCAGATGGTCAGCCAACGCGTCCAGCCGGTCGTCCCAGAAGACGCGGTACTGCGTCAGCCAGCCGAACGCGACGCTCAGTGGAGTCGCCTCCAACTGGCACTGCCGGACGCGTCCGTCCTGTTCGACCTCGATCAATCCCGCGTTTTCGAGTACCTGCAGGTGCTTCGAAACGGCGGCCAGGCAGATGTCGCGGGACTCTGCGAGTTCAGTGACACTCGCTGGTCCGGTGGCAAGGTCCTCGATCTGAACTCGCCGAGTCGGGCGGGACAATGGCTGGCAGATTGTATCGAGGTCTATCGCTACACGTCGGTCAACCATCTGGTTGAATACTAGCTGCACAGATATTTAACCATTTAGTGTACTATCGAGACCATCAGCGAAACTGTCTGGAACGGCTCGTTTAGGCGTTTAACTGAATACTGGTGCGAGGCCCAGGAGAGATCGGACGGCACTATGTGTCGTCTGGCGGCGTTAGGAACGGGCCGGGACAGCACCCAGCAATCAAAGATTCAGCGGGACAGTTAATTGCGTAGTGCCAGAGATGACGATATCACTCCGGAAGCGAGTGGGTCGGGTAGATTTGAACCACGGCGAGATGTGCTCGTATGGCTGTGCGTCTCGTCCGGTTCAAGCTGCCCAACGTAATTGGTTTGTGCCTCACGGAATTGTTCGGCGCAAAATCAGTGGGTTGGGGCGGATTTGAACCACGGTCGTTCCGCTTCGCTGCACTCCCTGATTCAAATCTGGCCAACGTGACGATTCTGTCGCTCACGGTTTTGTTCGCGACAGAAGTAGTGGGTTGGGGCAGATTTGAACTGCCGACTTCCTCCGTGTGAAGGAGGTATCATAACCGGACTAGATCACCAACCCGCATACGGTCGTATCCGTGCGTTCGACTTAAGACTTCCTTTCACGTTCGAGGCCGATACCCTGTATCCGCTGTCGTTCTGGCGATTCCCAGCCGTCCGGTCGACGACGCTACAAACCGCTTTGTCGTGCAACCGATACCGACACCGACATGCATGGAGCGTTCTCTCGCTGCTCCAGACGATTAGTATTCCGGCGTTTCCTCCGGTTCACCCTCCCGAGCGTTGACGACGCGGGCGAACGTGAACAGGCCGTCGGAGAGTCGGTTGAGGTACTGCACCGCTTGCTCGTTGATCTCCGCTTCGCTGGCCAGTGCAACTGCTCGTCGCTCGGCTCGGCGACAGACGGTTCGAGCGTGGTGTAACTGCGCGCCGGGGTTGCTCCCGGAGGGGAGGATAAAGGCAGTCAACGGCTCGAGTTCAGCGTCGAACGAGTCGATCCAGTCTTCGACGGTGTCGACGTGGGCGGCGGTGATCGCCGGGTCGTCTTCATCGGGGTCGGGATTCGCAAAGTCGGCCTGGACGATGTGGAGGTGGTTCTGCACGGTGCGGAGTCGATCGTCGACATCCGCGTGTCCGGTGGGTCGAATCGTGCCGAGCAGGGCGTTGAGTTCGTCGACGGTACCGTAGGCCTCGATTCGGGGGCTGGTCTTCGAGACGCGGGTCATATCCCGGAGATCGGTTTTGCCGTCGTCGCCACGGCCGGTGTAGATCGACATGGCCGAACCGATGAAGGGAGAGTACTTAATTGCTGGCCGAGCGGTGATCCGGTGGCACGATCAGGAACCAGTACGTTCAATTTGGTCCGTGTGCAATCGCCGCGTATGACGATGGAACTCGACCACGAGTGCCCAAACTGTGGCGACGAACGGACGTTCTACCGCGCGGCGAGTACGACAATGCATCTCGGTGAGAAGGTCAAGTGGCACTGTCCGGACTGTGACTACGGCTTTGTCCAGATTGGCGACAACGGAACTGCTGTCGACTCGAGCGTGGACGTCTAGTCACCAGTACTGGTACCAGTACCGGTACCGGAAATCACCAGCTGGCAGCACGAACCGAACACTACCAGTTTCCGCTGGACCTCCCCATGCAAGGACGCAGGCTCGCGACGACGGACGAGATTATTGCGATCGTCAGTCCTGACAGTGACGATGTCGTCGCCGGACTCGAGTCGTGGACCACAGCGCGTGACATCACGCTGTCGACGGTCGACGTCGGCGACGAGATCGGTGAGCGATACGATCCGAACCGGGCGACACTCGGGATAACGATCGGCGGTGATGGCACCTTTCTGGAGGGGATCAAGACCTTTGCACCGCGGAACGTGCCCCAACTCGGAGTCAATACGGGGACCCTCTCCTTTCTGGCCCGCGTCGAACCCGAAGATCTCAACGCCGCCCTCGATGAAGTCGTTCAGGGACGTGCAAAGGTCGACAGCCGCCAACAGGTCGCCGTCACCGGCTCGAGCGTCGATGCGACGGGAATCAACGACGTGACTATCGAGCACGTTCCGCCGGAAAACCCCGTCGACAGCAAGGTGACGCAACTCGATGTCTACGCCGATGACGAGTATATCGGCGAGTTCGAGGGAACGGGACTTGCGGTCTCGACGCCGACCGGGTCGACCGGGATTTCGCTGTCCGCGAACGGCCCGATCCACTACCCGGTCGACAACCACACGCTGCAGCTCGTTCCGTTGCACACCCACCAGCTGGGCGTCCGGCCGATCGTCGTCTCGCCCTCGACCGAACTTCGAATCGTCACCCGCGGCCCCGCAACGTTGCTGGTCGACGGCGGACGGACGCATACCCGCCTCGAAACGGGCGAGAGCGTCCTGTTGACGGGTGCCGACAGGCTCGCACACGTCGTCCGAACGAGTTACGACGACCACTTCTTCACCGCAATCGCGAAGAAACTCGGCTGGGGAATCCGCGCCGTCGACGATCAGCCGTCGACACCGCGTTCGGAGACGGACCGCGCTCTCGGATCGGGATTGCACGCTGGAGCGATTTCGTCGGCGACACCGATGGAACTGGAAACGGCATCGGAAGCAAAAGCGGACCCAGCGAAGTCGAGTTCAGCGGCGGATGCCGGTGAGACGGGAAGCCGTTCCGATTCGCCCGCTGTTCCGTCGACGGGACGTGACGACCGGACGACCCTCGAATACGCCCGCACGGTTGCAACAGAGGCTGCCGAGGCCGCCGGCGAGCCGCTGCGCGAACTCCACGGCCAGGTCGATTCCATCACTGTCAAAAGCAACAAATCGGATATCGTCACCGAGGCCGACCACCAGGCGAATCGGATCATCACGACCGTTATCGACAACGAGTTCCCCGAGCACGGAATCGTCTCCGAAGAGCAACCGCGGCGAAATCGTGCCGACGGCTACACCTGGGTTATCGATCCGCTCGACGGAACCGGGAACTTCGCACACGGCAACCCGAACTATTCGGTTTCGATCGCGCTTCTCGATTGCGGAACGCCGGTGATGGGCGTCGTCTACGTCCCCGAAACGGACGAACTGTTTAGCGCAATCGCCGAGGTCGGTGCCCGACGAGACGGCGATCCGATCGAGACGACGGACCGCGACCGCCTCGACGAGAGCATGCTCATCTCGGGGTACGACCCCGACGGCACCTTCCTCTCGCACTTCTACCAGGAATCTCGCGGCGTCCGCCGTCTCGGGTCGGCCGCGCTCAATCTCTGCTACCTGGCGAGCGGCAGCGCCGACGCGACCTGGGAACACGACACCCATCCCTGGGACATCGCCGCCGGCCTCGTCATCGCACGAGCTGCCGGCGCGACGATCACCGACGAACGCGGCGACCCGTTCGTCTTTGAACTCGAGGCCGACGACCGCACGGCGCTGCTCGGCTCGAACGGCCCGTTGCACCCGGCGCTGGTGGAGCATCTCAAGACGGGGCTGTCGGACCGCAGAGCGGATCGCTGAGTCGGTCGCCGTTCGACACTCGCCTTGTCGCGTACCCGATCCCGTTGAAGTCTGTTTCGGTGGTGTGAGCGTCGGTTCCACGCCTCGAACACGTTTATCGTCCCCGCTACACACTGTGGGTGTAGGAACATGTCACTCTTCCCGACCGAGATGGAGAGCGAGCGGCTCCGGTACGAGCGGCTCCACCCGGACGAGTTCGACGCCTACGAACTGTACGAATACGTTCACGCCGGCGCACCCGGCATCGACGAGATCACGAAGTACGTCACCTGGGATCCTCACCAGCACCCCAAGGAGGCGTCCGACTGGGTCGAGCACTGCGGCGAGCAGTTCGAAGACGGCGCGGCGGCCACCTACGCCCTCCGACCGACGGAAGGCGACCGCGCCGACGAACTCGCCGGCTTCGCCGGTATCCACCCCGACTGGGACCGGCGGCTCGCGGTCTTCGGCGCGTGGCTCCGGAAACCGTTCTGGGGCCGGGGCTACTCCGGCGAGCGCGCCGCCCGGATGCTCGAACTCGCCTTCGACCGCCTCGACCTCGAAGTGGTCACGGTCGCACACGATCCCGCGAACGAGAAGTCCCGCCGCGCCATCGAGAAGTACGTCGAGCGATTTGGCGGCCGAAAAGAGGGCCGGATCCGCAACGATATCATCATCGACGACGAGCCGCGAGACAGCATCCGGTACAGCATCTCCCGTTCGGAGTGGGAGCGAAACCGCGACTGACAGCGGGACGCGATCGCGTCCGTTCGTGGCTCTCAGTCGTCGCCAGCGAGTTCGTGCCAGGATAGGCGCGGGCTTCGCGCCGCGCTGGTCTGGTCGATCCGCCGCGCGGTCGTCCGCTCCGGTGCGTCGGCGAGCGTCTCCTCGTCCTCCCGCGCGACAGCGTTGAACGCCGCCGCCAACCGATCGAGCGTGTCCTTGCTCTCGACCTCCGTCGGTTCGGTCATCAGCGCCTCGGGGACGATTTCGGGCCACTTCGTCGTCGGCGGATGCACCCCGTAGTCGAGCATCCGCTTTGCCACGTCGGCCGCGTCCTGCTCGCCCGCGCTCGCGACGAACTCGTGGTGGAACGGGCCGTACGGAACGCTGAACTCGATCCGGCTCGCGAGGTAGTTCGCGTTGAGCACTGCCTTCGCGCTTGCATCTGCGAGCCCCTCGTCGCCGAGTCTGGCGATGTAGGCGAAGGCCTTTACGAGGACGAGCCAGTTGCCCTGAAACCCGTGGACCTTGCCGATGGTGTGTTCGGGATCGAATAGTTCATAGCGCTGCTCACTGGTACTGGCACCAGTACCGGCACTGCCACCGTCTCTGTCTCCTGTACGTGCGTCGTCGGCCGCTCGCACCCGCGGTGCGGGCAGGAACGGCGCGAGTTCGTCCACGACGCCGACGGGGCCCGCGCCGGGACCGCCGCCGCCGTGGGGCGTCGCGAACGTCTTGTGGACGTTGTAGTGCATGACGTCGAAGCCCATGTCTCCGGGGCGGGCGCGCCCGAGCAGGGCGTTCAGGTTCGCACCGTCGTAGTAGAGCAGGCCGCCCACGTCGTGGACCATGTCGGCGATCTCCTCGATGTCGCGCTCGAACAGGCCGAGCGTGTTCGGGTTGGTGAGCATCAGTGCCGCCGTGTGCTCCGAGAGGGCGGCGTCGAGCGCGTCGAGATCGACCCGTCCCTCGTCGTCGCTGGGCAGCGACACCACGTCGTAGCCGCCGAGGGCGGCGCTGGCGAAGTTCGTCCCGTGGGCGCTCTCGGGAACGATGACCTCGTTGCGGTGACCCTCGCCGTTGTGTTCGTGGTAGGCCGCGGCGACGCGGATGCCGACGAACTCGCCTGCTGCGCCGGCTGGCGGTTGGAGCGTAACAGCGTCCATGCCGCCGATTCGGCCGAGGTAGTCCTGCAGGCGAGAGAGGAGTTCGAGCGTGCCCTGCACCGACGCCGCCGAGCGATCGGGGTGGACGCTCGCGCCCGGCAGCGCCGCCACGTCTTCGGTGAATTTCGGGTTGTACTTCATCGTACACGAGCCGAGCGGGTAGGGACCGCTGTCGATCCCGTAGATCATCTGCGAAAGGCGCGTGTAGTGGCGGGCGAGTTCAGGTTCGGAGAGGGCGGGCAGTTCGAGTTCGTCTCGCGTGAGGTCGTCGGGAAGCGGCGAGTCGTCGCCGATCTCGACGCGCGTCCGGTCTTTCTCCGAGAGCAGGGGTTCGTACTGGCCGTCGTTGACGTAGCGGGCCTGGTCGTAGCGGACCTGTTCGGCGTCGGACGCCAACTCGTCTCCGTCGCTCATCGAACCACCTCCGAAAACGCCGCGACGAACGCGTCGAGTTCGGCGTCCGGAACGCCGGCGACACAACACTGGAGTTCGTGCTCGCCGACGACGTGGACCGCGAAGCCACGCGTTTCGAGGTCCTCGGCGATCGCCGGCGCGGGCTGATCGACGTGCGCGACGAACTCGCGGATGTGGTGGCGATCGTGGACCGGAGCCGACACACCGACGAGTTCGTCGAGTCGCTCGGCGAGAGTTTCGGCGCGGGTGACGCCGCGTTTCGCGAGGTCGACCAGTCCGTCGGGGCCGAGTGCGGCGGCGTGCATCGCGGTTCGAAGGGCGACCCAGGCCTGGTTCGTACAGATGTTGCTCGTCGCGCGTTCGCGGCGGATGTGCTGTTCGCGGGTCTGCAGGGTGAGCGTGAACGCCCGCCGATCGGTTGCATCCTCGCTGACGCCGACCAGGCGGCCGGGGACCTGCCGCAGGTAGTCCTCGCGACAGGCGAACAGCCCGAGGCCCATGCCGTAACTCGTCGGCAGACCGAGGACGCTCGCGTCGCCGATGACTACGTCGGCTCCCACGTCGGCGGGTCGTTGGAGCAGGGAGAGCGCGACCGGGTCGGAACCGAGGACGAACAGCGCGTCAGCGTCGGTCGCGAGTTCGCTCGCGGCGTCGAGGCGTTCCTCGATTGTCCCGCGGACAGTCGGGTTTTCGGCGTAGAGCATGACGACATCTTCGTCGACCGCGTCGGCGAGTTCGTCGGCGTCGATAGCGCCGTCCGCGGTCGGGTACGCCTCCACGACCAGATCGGTGCCGGCGACGTAGTTCTCGAGGGTGCTCCGGCGCTCCTCGCGCAGGAGATCCGGCACGAGGACGCGGTGGCCGCTCGTCTCGCGGACGCGGTCCGCCAGCGTCGCGGCCTCGCCGAGGGCGGTCGCCGCGTCGTACATCGAGCAGTTGGCGATTTCGAGTCCCGTCAGTTCGACCAGCAGCGACTGGTACTCGAACAGCGCCTGCAGAAAGCCCTGCGAGATTTCGGGCTGGTACTGCGTGTAAGAGGTGAGAAATTCGGAGCGGTCCGCGAGGTGATCGACCAGCGAGGGCACGTAGTAGCCGTAGTGGCCACGCCCGAGCAGTTCCGTTAGATTCTCGTTGCGTCCGAGAATCGAGCGCACGAGTCGTCTCGTCTCGCGCTCGGTCCGGGCATCGATACCGAACTCGTCCGCAAATCGGACGGTATCGGGAATGTCGAACAGGTCCGCGATAGAGTCGGCATCGACCGCCTCGAGCATCGCATCGCGCTCGTCGGCCGTGTGGGGGGCGTACGGACTCCCGGAGGCGCGCGTTTCTGCCCCGTTCATACCCTCCTCCCGGTGATTTGGTTTCGGATTCGGGTGCTGGCTGTGGTGTGATGGGTGTCCTGTCGCTGTCGCGATTTCTCTCGATCCCCCTCTCGATTACAGGATGGCATTCGGGACACGATAGCAGTTCGTTGCGGCCAAGGGCTAATTAACGCACCCGTTCCGTGTGGGCGGGCAGTGTGTTTCGGTGCGAGACAGTCGGCCACGACTGGCTACCGGTCGAGTTCGGAGTCGGTATCGGTTGCAGTCTCGTCGCTGGTATCGCGATTTCCGTCAGTTCCGTCGGTCTCGTTGGTCTCGCCGGTCTCGCCAGTCTCATCGGCCCCATCGGTCTCGTCGCTCTCGTCGCTCTCGTCGGGAGAGCCGTCGTACTCACATTCCGTCGCTTCGTCGCCGTCGACGCCGGCCGTGGCCTCATCCGCGTTCGTCTCGGTATCACCACCTTCGTCCACGTCGAGTTCACTCTCGGGGGGTTGCTCGCCGGCGAGTCCGGTTTCGGGTTCGGTCTGAACCGCACTGTCGGCACCGGGGGTAGCGGTGCCGGTAACCGGTTGCGGGGCGTCGGCGCGTTCGCGGGCGAAGAGATCGAGGGTGATCTTCGCCCCGCCGAGGACGACGGGACCGATAAAGAGGCCGACGGCCCCGAAGACGACGAGGCCGCCGAAGATGCCGACGACGATAATCGCCGAGTTGAACGCGCTCGTGCGGCCGATGAGTGCGGGACGGATGTAGGTGTCCGAGGCGCTGACGATCGAGCCGTAGACGATGAGGATCGCGGCCGAAACGAGTTGGCCGGTCGCAAGTAGTCCGATCGAAACCGGGACCCAAACGCCGAAGGCTCCGATGAGCGGGAGCAACGCGAAGATGAACGTGACGACCGAGAGGAGGACGACCGCCGGAACGCCGAGGACGGCGAGACCAATCCCGAGCAGGACCGCCTGAATAATCGCGACGGCGACGTTCCCGACGACCGAGGCCCACATGAGCTGGTCGAGTTCAGCGAGCAGTTCCGCGAGCAGGTCGTCCTCGATGGGGACCACGCGTTGCATCCAGACGACGAACTCGCCGCCGTCGCGCAGCAGGGCAAAGAGGACGAACACGGTCACGGTGAGGCCGATGAAGAGTCCCGGTGCGCCGCCGGCGATCTCGACCGCGCTCATGGCCAGCCCCTGCAGTCCCGTCGCGATCGGGTCCTGATAGGTCTGGTAGAACTCGACGAGATCGACCGAGTAGCCCACGTTTTCGAGTTGCGATTCGATGATCGTGACATCGAGGTTGCCGTTTCCGTCCTGGATCACGTCGACGAGGTTGAGCGCCTCGCGGAACGCGACGGTGAGGACGTACGCCAACGGCAGCAAGAGTGCGAGGATCGTGACCGCGACGAGCGAGAGGGCCGCGATGAGCGAGCTCACGTACTGTTCGAGCCAGCGCTGTGCCGGAACGAGAATATACGCAAGCACGACCCCCAGGAGGACGTACTGGAGATAGGGCAGAATAACGAGAAGTCCGAGAACGGCGGCGACGATAGCGAGGACGGTTAGCCCCGGTCGCCTGGCAAACCACTCCCCTGACGGCGGACGATCGGCCATGAATACGGGCCGGTACGCACTCCGAACGTATTATATTGATGAAACAACGGCCCGCAATCGGGCAGCGCGATCACTCCGAAAGCAACGACCGCGAGGAGTTCGTGACGACGAGCAGACTGCTCGCGCCCATCGCGAGCGCGGCGAACAGCGGGTTGAGAAGCCCCGTCACCGCGAGCGGAATCGCGACCGCGTTGTAACAGAACGCCCAGCCGATGTTTCCTTTCACGCGTCGGTCTGTCGCCCGCGCGAGTTCGAAGACCGTCTCGACCGACGAGAGGTCGTCGTCGACGAGCGCCACGTCGGCCGCGTCGGCCGCCATCGCCGTGCCGCCGCCGAGCGCGATGCCGAGATCCGAACTCGCGAGCGCGGGGGCGTCGTTGGTTCCGTCGCCGATCATGACGGTTCGGCCGGTCCGCTTGAGCCGATCGACGGTTTCGGCCTTCCCTTCGGGCGGGACGCCGGCAAAAACCTGACCGACCGCGTCGTGCTCGCGGAACTGCGTCGCAGCCCGCGCGTCGTCGCCGGTAAGCACGACGATGTCGGAGCCGCTCTCCGAGATCGCCGTCAGCGTCTCGTCCCAGTTCTCCCGGAGTTCGTCGCCGACGACGATGACGCCCGAGGCGGTGCCGTTGCGGCCGACGGCGACGGGGACGCGTCCGGTTTCGCGCGCAGCCCCGATTTGGTCGGCGAGTTCGGTCGGCACGTCCCAGCCGCGGTCCCGGAAGAGGTCGGGATGGCCGACGATGAACTCGTCGCCGTCGACGGTGCCGGAGACGCCGTTGCGGTGGGAGTCGAACGTGTCGACGCGGTCGGGCGCGTTTTCGTCGTCACTGATCAGGTCGCCAGCAGTCGCGTCACCTGTGTCGGCCACGTTGCCTTCCGCCGACGCCCCGGGCTCGACCGTACCGCCGTCTGCAACCGGTGTCGCCGCGGCGATGGCTTTTCCGACCGGGTGGGCGGATCGCTCCTCGAGCGCGGCGGCCTGTTCGAGCAGGTCGTCCGGAAGGTCGGTGTCGACGACGGTCATGTCCCCGGTCGTGAGCGTGCCGGTCTTGTCGAAGACGACGGTGTCCGCGTTGCGGATGCGTTCGAAGACGCTGTCGTCGAACACGACGATCGAACGCTCGAGCGCGTCCCGGATACCGGCGGCGACGGCGAGTGGCGTCGCGAGGCCGAGCGCGCACGGACAGGAGACGATCAGGACCGTCAGCCCGGTGAGTAGGGCTTCGGTGACATCGGCACCGAGCGCCAGGTGGGCGGCCGCGGCGACGGCGGCGAGGACGAGCACGAACGGGACGAAGATCGTCGCCAGTTTGTCGGCGAGTTTCTGGATGCCGTGGGTGCCGCTCTGGAGGTCCCAGACGAGTTCGCTGATCCGGTCGAGGGTGCTTGTGGCGTCCTCGCCGACGCGGACGGTCAACGAGCCTTCGGAGACGACGGAACCGCCGACGACCTCGTCGCCGGATTCTTTCGTCACGGGCAGCGATTCGCCGGTGACGACGGCCTCGTCGACCGCGGCGCGGCCGTCGACGACGGTGCCGTCGATGGGCACGCGCTCGCCGGTGCGGACCAGCACGCGGTCGCCGGGGTCGAGTTCGTCGACGGAAATCGGTTCGGTGTCGCCCTGGTCGCCGACGCGGCGGGCCTCCTCGACCTGCACGGCGGTCAGATCCGAGAGGCGCTCGGTCGCCTGGCGTTTGATCGTCGACTCGTAGTAGCCGCCGACGGTGACGATGACGACGATGGCGACGGTCACGTCGTAGTAGATGTGAGCGCCGCCGGTCGCGATCGAGAGCGTGCTGTAGAGATACGCGCTAACGGCCGCGATCGCGACGAGCAGGTCCATGTTCGGCGACCGCGTCTTGACGGCGACGTAGGCCCCCTGCAGGATCGGTTTGCCGGTCACGGCAAGGACGATCGTCGTGAGGGCGGCGATGACGACGTAAAACGGCGTCGCGAGTTCGCTCGAGAGCGTCTGCGTGAAGAACTCGGTCGTCCGCTCGTCGTAGAACAGCCCGCCGAAGTAGGTCGGGTAGATGATGACGATGTACTGCAACATCACCATCATCCCCATGAGGACGCCGACGCCGACGCGGGCCATCTGCCAGTTGTCGGCCCGCCGCCGGCTGAACGCGTCCGCGCGGTCGTAGGCGCTGTACCCGAGTTTGCTGATCTCCGCTTTGAGGTCCTCGACCGAGACGGTGTCCGGATCGTGGTCGATCCGCGCCGTGTCGGTCACGTAACTCGAACTCGCGTGGCTGACGCCGTCGGTCTCCGCGGCGACCGACTCGATGAACGCCTCGCAGGTCGCACAGTACATTCCGTCGACTTCGAGGAACGTGGTTTCGTGGTCGGGCGGCACGTCTCGCGATGTCCCGTCTTGGGCCTCATCCGCCGCTCGCGCGTTGCGAACGTCGGCTGCGTCTACGTCCGCTACATCGCCGAGTGCGTCGTAGACGTTGCGACAGCCGACACAACAGAACGCGTTGCCGTCGGCGACGACGCCGCTGCCGTCGACCGGCAGGTCACAGAGGGTACAGCCGCTGTCGGCAGCGGCGTCGACTGCGGATCGAGAGTTCGGTGTCTCCGTCATACCTATCGAATCGTCCGCTCAGTGGTTCTCGTGGCCGCCCGCCTCGATACCCGCCACGTCGAAGCCGTCGTAGAACGGCAATCCGGGGTGTGGAACGTGGATCCCCAGACTCATCAACCCGTGTGCGAGCAGGACGTAGCCGAGGACGAGGAAAGCTGCGCCGAGGAGGCGGTGGACCCGCCGCCGGTGGGCGACGTCGACGGCCTCGATGACGGTCCCGTACGCGAAGACGGCCGGGACCGTTCCCAGCCCCAGCGCGGCGAGGGCGAGCGCTCCCCGCGTCGGCGATCCCGTCGCGAAGGCGTACAGAAACGCCGGGTAGAGGATGGGACACGGCAGCAGGCCGTGCAACGCGCCGAGGCCGACGATGCCCGGCCCGTTCGCCAGGCGATCGACGTACCCCGTCAGCCAGCCGACGAGTCGCTCGCCGCCCGGCAGACTGACGCCGCCGGTGCTCCGCCCGAGCAGGTAGTAGAGTCCCGTCACCATGACGAACGCGCCAACGAGCAGGCCGACCCCGCCGCGGGCGAACTCGACGAGCGACGTGAGTTGGGCCGTCGTCACGAACAGGATGCCGCCGAGCGTGCCAAAGAGTCCCCCGAGCAGCGTGTAACTCGCCGTTCGTCCGAGATTGAACAGCGCGTGCTGGCGCACTTCGTAGATCGTAAGGTGTCCGCTCGGGCGGGCGCTGCCGGCGGCAGTGGACGCGCGTCCGCCGTCCGTACTGGTCGCCCCCTGCGACTGCCGTCCGCTCTCACTCCCGTTTCCGTCCATCCGGCTGGCATAGATCGTCACGAGCGGGCCGCACATCCCGATACAGTGCCCGCCGGCCAGCAGGCCGATAACGAACAACAGGGCCACGTCGACGCCGAGGAGTGAGAGTGGGTCCATGATCGGTCGGGGCTTTCGCCGTTAGCCGACCTAGTCTCCCCACCGGGTAGTGCGTTTCGCCTTCGATCCCCGCAGACGGCTGTACGCGCCGCCTCTCACCCGAACGAGTTCGGATATGCCGCCAAAAGCAGTTGTCGAACACTTGCGGTTCGTCGCTCGTCGGTCGTCGCTCGCCTATCAATTCGTTACTCGACGTAGCGATACTGCCGTTCGCCCATCCGACCCCAGCCGTCGAAGACGAACTCCTCGTCGGGCGTCGTGAACTCCTCGACGTCGACGTCCATCTCGTGGTTGTGGGCGTCGTGAACGTCCTCGTAATCCGCCCAGGTCAGATCGTAGCGGGCCGCAAGCTGTTCGTCCACGTTCAGCGCCTCGATCTCGTCCTCCCAGCCGTCCTGGACGGTTTCGGTGTGGATTTCGGCCTGCGCACCGCTTCCATACGAGCCGATGAGCAGCGTCTCACCGGTTAGGTCGCGGCCGTCCTCGAGTGCTGACTTGAGCGCGCTCGCGCGGGCGACGTGAACTGAACCAGTGTACCAGTTGCCGACCTCGCGGGAGATCGATAGCGTCGGGTCGATCATCTCCGCGTACCACTCCTGGTAGCGGTCGGTTTCCTTGAGTTCGTCCATGTACTCCCGCAGGGCCTCGCGATAGTCATCGTCGGTGTCGAACGCCTCGGGACGGGGCTGACGACCGATTTCGCCGGCCAGATCGTCCTCGATGCTCGTATCGCGGATGATGTGGCGATAGGCGAGCAGGGCGGCCTTGCGGACCATACCGGGGAACGGCGTGTGGAACGGCGCAAAGGTGATGTCCTCGGGATGGACGTCGCCCGCGACGCTCTCGTAGTCTTCCAGGGCTTCGCGCATCCGGGCGAGATACACCTGCACCGAGCGCTTCCCGTCGACGGAGGGGAACTGCTGGTTCGGCTTGAGAAAGTCCGTCTCGTCGGCCGAGCCGTAGCCCTGTTCTGCGGAGAGTTCGATCAGATCCGGGTCCTCGTCGATGTACATCGCGATCGCACCTGCACCCTGGGTCGCCTCCCCGGCGTCGCCGCGGGCGTACAGCGCGGTGTCCGTCGCGATGACGAGCGCGCCGCGGCCGCGGTTTCGGCCCGCGCGGATCCAGTTGTACGCGTCGTCCAGACTCTGGGTTCCCGCGATACAGGCAAATTTCCGCTCGCCCTTGTTCGCGTGGTGGAAATCGCTGTCGTAGACGTCTTCGAGACAGCCAGCGACGTACGTCGAAACCGGCTTCGAGTTGTCGAACGAACTCTCGGTTGCAACGTCGATTCGGCCGATATCGTCGGGTTCGAGACCCTTGCGTTCCATCAGACGATGGGCCGCGTTCGCGCCCATCGTGACGATGTCCTCGTAACTGTCGGGAAACGAACTCGCGTTCAGACCGAGTCCCTTGGTATACTTCTCGGGGTCTTCGCCCTTTTCCGGCGCGAACGTCCCGGGCAAGTCGAGTTTGAGATTCCCGGTCCAGATCTCGATGGCGTCGATACCGACTGCTGTCATACCCCCACACTATACAGCGAGCTATATGGTATTGTCGTTCGAAGATTCGACGATTGACGGACTGGCGGCCAGTGTTGACACCCGCACTTCCCTCCCGGCGGACTCGGTGCGCTCGCCGAACTGAACTCGGCCAGCGGACCACGAATGTCGGAGACAGAGAACTCGCTTCGAGCGCGGCGTTATTCGTCTTCTTCGACGACTTCGGGATCGCTCATCGCACTCTGGAGGCTGTCGAGACCGTTGATCCACTCCGTGACGAGGCCGTACTCGAGGTCCTCCGCGACGGTCATATCGAGTTCAGCGTCGTCGATGATGAGGGTGCCGGCCTGGGCGGCGTAGCCGAGCGCGGCGTCTAAGTCTTCTTCGGCTTCGGCGTCGGCAGCAGCGCCGAGGTAGTCGCCGACGCTACCGTCTTCGGCGGGACCGTTCGCGATGTACTCTTCGGCGGCGAAGAAGACGCAGACGAGGCTCGTCTGAACGCCGTCGACGAGGATTAATTTCTCCTCGTCTTCGATGTCGATTTCGCTCAGGACGATTTCGCGGACATCGTTGATCTCTTCGAGCGCTTCCTCTTCTCCGAGGTCCCCGTCGTCGTAGGCGGCGACGATCTTCGCGACTGCGATTGCCGTATCATCCTGCAGATTGAGCAGGAGTCGCGCCGACGACTCGTCCTCGGGATCGATCTCTTCGTCTTTGATGCGATCGATCCAGTTCTGCCAGCGTTCCTCCGAGTAGTACTCGGTCGGGGGATTGCTCATACAGACACCTACACCGGCCGCTTGAAATGCCTTTCTCTACCTGTACGTCGTCGCGACAGAACCGCTGCAGCGCCGTTTATGCCCGCTCGAGCGTTCCTTCCGTATCGATCCCGTAAACGAGTGCAGGTGTGTCGACGTGTGCCGTGTGCACCGCTTGCTCGTGGCCCGCTTCGAGTAGCCATCGGACGCGGCGAGGGACGGTCTTCGGTCCGAGGACGGCTCCGGGACGGTCGGGGTCGTCGACGTAGTCCGTTTCCATCAGAAACGGCGCACCATGCTCGACTGCGCGCTCGGCCGCGCGCTCGAGCCGGTCCTTGTCGCTCATGACGCTCGGCGTCGGCCCGTCCAACCGGCCGGCGGCGTAGTGTTTGACGACCTTGTGCGCGGGCAGCCCGCGGTCTTCGGCCCATTCCGCGACTGCGGTCATGTCCTCGGTCGCCTCCGCGTGGAGCTGGACCGCGCAGTCGAGTTCACTGCCGTGCTCGAAGGCGTGACACATGACGGCGTTCGAGGCGTCCCAGACGGCCTCGGAGACGTCGTAGTGTGGCCGTCCGGATTTCAGCGCGAGGGCCTCGCCGCGCGCGACGAACTCGGCGGCCACGTCGAGCCCGCCTTGCATGATTTCGCGGGCTTCGTCCGGACTGTAGCCGCGGTCGTCGACCAGTCGCGAGATCAGACCGGGGTGAACGCCGAGGACGGGCCAGGCGCGACCGGGGAGTTCAGCCGAGGCGTCCGAGACGATGTCGATGGTGCGCTCGAAGACGGGACGGAAGTCCTCGCCGGTGTCGGCCTCGACGCCGAGGTGCCAGGAGGGCTTGTTCACCACGAGGAGGTGCGTGCCGCCGAGTCGGGCGAAGTCTCGGACGGCGTCGATGCCGCGGTGGGCGTCCGGATCGAGGTGGAGGTGGTTGTCGAGAACCGGCCGCTCGTCGTTCTCGTCGTCGATCATGCGCGGATCTGAGAGCGCGAACCGGGAAAAGTCACCGGCTTCCTCGCGCGGGTCGAAACGGTGTGAACTACGAACAACGGTCTTTCCGTGATCACCCTCACGTACCCGGGTTTATTGGCACAATGCTTATATAGGTGTAGCGGTTACGTTGGGTTAGTCAACGAATGAACCTCGACCAATTTACCAACAGCGAACAGCAGGTCGCCCGTCGATACGAGTACGACGACGCCGTGGTCTTTGCCGTCGACTTCGGAGCGGCGTCGGCCGACGCCTCGGTCGATGTCGTCGATAGCACGGTCCTCGCCGTCATCGACGGCGAACAGTACGAGATTGACCTTCCCGACGGTGCAGACGACGCGCATACGTTTATCAAAAACGGGGTGCTCACTATCGAAGTGGAGGGCGACCGATGAAACTCACTGTCAAACCACTCAAGCAGAAGGATGCAGGGCGCGGACTGGCCGCCATCGACCGCGTCTCGATGCGCGAACTGGACCTCGAGAACGGGGATTACATCCTCATCGAGGGAAGCGACGATAGCCAGGCCGTCGCCCGCGTCTGGCCGGGCTATCCCGAAGACGAGGGCCGGGGCATCGTCCGAATCGACGGCCGCCTTCGACAGGAGGCCGATGTCGGTATCGACGACCGCGTTTCGGTCGAACCCGCCGACGTCAATCCCGCAACCTCTGTCACCGTTGCACTCCCGCAGAACCTCCGCATCCGCGGTGACATCGGCCCACTCGTCCGCGATAAACTGAGCGGCCAGGCCGTCACCGAGGGGCAGACGGTCCCCTTCTCGCTCTCGTTCGGGCCGATGGCCAGCTCCGGCCAGTCGGTCCCGCTCAAGATCGCGAGCACCTCGCCCTCGGGCACCGTCGTCATCACCGACTCGACGACCATCGACATCTCCGAGACGCCGGCCGAACAGGTCAGCTCCGGCGGCGAGCCCGGTGCCGAGGGCATCCCGAACGTCACCTACGAGGACATCGGCGGCCTGGACGACGAACTCGACCAGGTCCGAGAGATGATCGAACTGCCGATGCGCCACCCCGAGCTGTTCCAGCAACTCGGCATCGAACCGCCGAAGGGCGTCCTGCTCCACGGCCCGCCGGGCACCGGGAAGACGCTCATGGCCAAAGCCGTCGCCAACGAAATCGACGCCCACTTCCAGACCATCTCCGGCCCGGAGATCATGTCGAAGTACTACGGTGAGTCCGAGGAGCAACTCCGCGAAGTCTTCGAAGACGCGGAGGAGAACGCCCCCGCCATCATCTTCATCGACGAACTCGACTCCATCGCCGCCAAACGCGAGGAAGCCGGCGGCGACGTCGAGCGGCGCGTGGTCGCACAGCTCCTCTCGCTCATGGACGGCCTCGAAGAGCGCGGCCGGGTCACCGTCATCGCGGCGACCAACCGGCTCGACGACATCGATCCCGCGCTTCGACGCGGCGGACGTTTCGACCGCGAGATCGAGATCGGCGTCCCGGACAAGGACGGCCGCAAGGAGATCCTGCAGGTCCACACCCGCGGGATGCCCTTAGAAGACGAGATCGACCTCGACCGCTACGCCGAGAACACCCACGGCTTCGTCGGTGCCGACATCGAGTCGCTCACCCGCGAGAGCGCGATGAACGCGCTGCGGCGCATCCGGCCTGACCTCGATCTCGAGGAACAGGAGATCGACGCCGAAGTCCTCGAGACGCTCCAGGTCACCGAAGGCGACTTCAAGGAGGCGCTCAAGGGCATCCAGCCCTCGGCGATGCGCGAGGTCTTCGTCGAAGTCCCCGACGTGACCTGGAACGACGTCGGCGGGCTCGAAAACACCAAAGAGCGCCTGCGCGAGACGATCCAGTGGCCCCTCGACTACCCGCAGGTCTTCGAGCAGATGGACATGCAGGCTGCGAAGGGCGTCCTCATGTACGGCCCGCCCGGCACCGGGAAAACCCTGCTCGCAAAGGCCGTCGCCAACGAGGCCCAGTCGAACTTCATCTCGATCAAAGGCCCCGAACTCCTGAACAAGTACGTCGGCGAATCCGAGCGGGGCGTCCGCGAGATCTTCGAAAAGGCCCGGTCGAACGCTCCGACCGTGATCTTCTTCGACGAAATCGACTCTATCGCCGGCGAACGCGGCCAGCGACAGGGTGACTCCGGCGTCGGCGAACGCGTCGTCTCCCAACTGCTGACCGAACTCGATGGCCTCGAAGAACTCGAAGACGTCGTCGTCATCGCAACGACAAACCGACCGGACCTCATCGACTCGGCGCTCTTGCGGCCGGGACGTCTCGACCGGCACGTCCACGTCCCCGTTCCCGATGAAGCGGCCCGCGAGCGTATCTTCGAGGTCCACACGCGCGACAAACCGCTCGCCGACGCCGTTGAACTCGACTGGCTCGCCGAAGAGACGGAGGGGTACGTCGGTGCCGACATCGAAGCCGTCTGCCGCGAGGCCTCGATGGCCGCCAGCCGCGAGTTCATCAACTCGGTCGAGCCGGAGGATATCGACGATTCGGTTGGAAACGTTCGTATCAGCAGGGAACACTTCGAGCACGCGCTCGATGAAGTCCAGCCGAGCGTGACGCCCGAGACGCGCGAGCGCTACGAGGATATCGAACAGCAGTTCCAGCAGGCGGAACCGGGTCAGGAAGAGGAGCAACTGGGACGGACGTTCCAGTAACGCAACTCGACCGCCACCGCCGACGCGGATTTTCACTGCGACGACCGGTGCAGGTGGGACGGTTGCCGTCGAGTGTCGGTTGATATCGTCTCCGAACGGGTGCGTTATCGGGCGTCGGTCGCGCGCGAGACCGCCTCGAGTATGGCTGGAATATCCGCATCGAACGACTCGACCGTGTCGACGCGGTTTCGATCCGAGTCGTAGGTGACGAAGCCGGCCGCTGCCAGTTTCGGGACGTACTTGTGATACAGCGTGACGTGGATCTGTTTCGTGTCGGCCGCCGGAATGTCGGCCGGTCTTGTCCCGTGTTCTCGGATGGCTACCTCGGTAGCCAGGTCAGCGAGCGAAATCGGCGTCTCGTGCTCGGTGAGACATCGGAGAACGTACCAACACCGGTCGTCTGCGAGCATCGTAAACACCGTCTCAACGTCTCCGTGATCGGATCGGAGTTCGCTCATGCTACGTGTTCATATTTGACTTAGCGAAAAGAGTGGCGGGGTTGTATATATCGTCATTTAAGTGTAGTTACCCGGAATCGGCATCGTCACCCTCGCCGACCTGTCCGACCGTCAAGACGTTACCGATAAGGTTCTTCTCCGCGTGATGGAGGCGCTTGGACAGCGCCTGCTGTGTGATCCCTAACTGCTCCGCCAGTTCGGTCATGGTCGTCCGCTGTGGAACGTCGAAGAGTCCCTCCTCGTAGGCGGTTACGAGCGTTTTCCGCTGTATCGGCGTTAAGCCGTACTGTGAACTCGCCATCGGCTGATTCTGTTCGTAGAGCCGGTCGAGTTCGAACTCGACATCGTTCTCTCGGCAGAACTCGTGAAACGCCGAGACCGTCTTTTCGTCGTCGAAGCGCATCGTCAGATCCCAGGATTCGTTCGTCCCCGTCGCTTCGAGGATCGTCGCGCCGATCTCGACGTACGCGTAGATGATCGTCTCGATGTTTTCCGTCCATTCTGCGCGGTAGAGGACGGCGTCGTCGACGCGATCGACCCTCATCGCGTGTCTGATGGTCGGGTCGTCGCTGAACGTCCGTTCGAACCGCTCTTGCTCCTCGCCAGTGACCCAGAAGTAGGGCATGAGCCGATGCTGCGTCGTGGCGACGAGACGTTCGATTTCGACGACGATGCTCGGCGCAGACGACAGCGCGTGATGAAGCGCAAAATCGGTAGAATCGACGGTGAACTCGCCCATCACACTCATACGAGCACCTTCGTCCCGCGGTGGATAAGTGTGCGGCCAGAGAGTGAGTGCTCCGTGCGAGAAAGTGACAATGAGTGAGCAATAGTGGGTGGGCATGCAACGGGCCCCGCTCTCGTACACCGCGGCCTCTAGTAGCCACTGAAAGTCAGTGTACACCTGATCGATCGACGGCTGGGCGATCAGCCTAGAAACCGTTTCAGTTGGTACTAGCGATATCCTCGAGCACCGTCTCGGCGTGTCCGTCCGGACTCACGTTCTCGTAGACCGCCTCAACAGTCCCGTCAGGCCCGACGACGTACGTGTTCCGAAAGACGCCATCGAACGTGTTGCCGAACATTTGCTTCTCGCCGTAGGAGTCATACTGCGTCGCGACCGCGCCGTCCTCATCCGAGAGGAGATCGAACGAAAGATCATACTCGTCCGCGAAGGCGGCCAGATCCGAAACCGGGTCGTCGCTGATACCGACCACCGCAACGTCGTGGTCGTCGAACGCCGACAACGTCTCGTTGAACTCGCAGGCTTCGGTGGTACAGCCCTCGGTATTCGCGCGCGGATAGAAGTACACGACGAGTCGCTGGCCATCGAAATCCGACCGCTTGACGGACTCACCGGACTGATTGGACAGTTCGAACGCGGGAGCGTCTTCGCCAACGTCGAGCATAGAGACGAGTTCGGCACGGCTACCGTAGGTGTTGTGGTTCACGTCGGTCCAAACGGTCTGCTGGAACGATTTCCTGCACAACCATGGGACGGGCCGCGACTGCACCGGAGTTGGCTTCCAGCGGTCTGTATCAGTCTAAGGGAGTTCACACGACGGCTTCGACCCAGGTTGCGGTGACGAACTTGTGGCGACAGCCTTCGCAGAGATCGACTTCGACGACCTCGTCGGTTGTGAGATAGACGTGATACCGGCGCACCGGAAGGTCGGCCTCGCCGCAGTTTGCACAGGTCACGGACATCGGGGGCCACTCGCCTCCGGCTACACCGGTGAGCGGTATAATTGCTGGCCCGTCGTTGCTGCCGGTACTCGGAGACGAACTGACAGCCGTGACACCGGGACGGAATAGCGGCAGTATCACGCCCGTCTATCATGTTTTTATATGCTCATCAGAAAACACCGGACCATGCGAGCTGCCGTACTCGAAACACACGGTGAACCGCTCGAGATCGAGGACGTTCCGGAGCCGGAACCGGCGCCCGATCAGGCTATCGTCGAAACCGAAGCCTGCGGCATCTGTCGCAGCGACTGGCACGCCTGGCAGGGCGACTGGAGTTGGGTCGGGGCGTCGGTCCCGGAAGGGCAGATCCTCGGACACGAGCCCGCCGGAATCGTCTCGGCCGTCGGCGAGAACGTCGAGACGCTCCAGGAGGGCGACCGGGTCGCCGTCCCCTTTCACCTCGGCGACGGAACCTGTTCTCACTGCCGCGAGGGACGGGCGAACAACTGCGAGACCGTCGTCCCGCTCGGACTTTCTGGCGCTGCACCGGGCGCGTTCGCCGAAGCCTTCCCCGTTCGAGAGGCCGACTTCAACTGCGTGAAACTCCCCGACAGCGTCGAGTTCACCGAGATGGCCGGGCTCGGCTGTCGGTTCATGACCGCCTACCACGCGCTCGCCGACCGCGCAGAGCTCCGGCCCGGCGACTGGGTCGCCGTCCACGGCTGTGGCGGCGTCGGCCTCTCGGCGATCCACATCGCCGACGCGCTGGGCGCGCATCCGATCGCGGTCGACGTTCGCGACGATAAACTCGAGCGCGCCCGCGAACTCGGCGCGTCCGCGGCGGTGAACTCGACCGAGGTGGAGCATCCAGCGCGGGCGGTCAGATCGCTCGCCGACGGCGGTGCCGACGTCTCGATCGACGCGCTCGGCATCGCCGAAACCTGCCGGAACTCCGTCGCCAGTTTGGGAACGAGGGGGACCCACGTCCAGGTCGGCCTGACGACCGGCGAGGAGGAGGGCGAGATCGAACTGCCCGTCGACGCGATAACGATGAAAGAACTCGACGTCCACGGCTCCCACGGCATGCCGCTCGTTCGCTACCAGGAACTGTTCAAACTGATCGGCGAGGGAACGCTCGACCCGAGCAAGATCATCGGTGAAACGCTGTCGCTCGAGGACGTACCCAACACGCTCGCCTCGATGGACGACTACGAGACGGTCGGCATTCCGGTCATTACGGAGTTCTGAGCGGTAGGTCGAAGACAGGGGAATGGGGTGAGACACACCCACACATAACCCGGGCGGGGGCGGGAGCCCACCCTGGTGTGAGAGACATGAGCTAACTCGAAGCGGGGGCGAGTCCACTTCCGAGCGATCCGGGCACGAACGCACGCAATCGGCGGTCAGCGCGTCGTGTCTGGGCCAAGCGCGTACCCGGCGGGGCGTGTATCCCCGCACGTAGAACAATTGCAGGTGTCCCCCTTTGTTATGGACCGAATTGCCCGCCCGTAGTGTCGTCAAACCAGCGACAGGATGGCGCTACTGCGGACGTACTGGCGT
Source organism: Natrialba sp. PRR66 (assembly GCF_034808065.1). Classification (NCBI taxonomy): domain Archaea; kingdom Methanobacteriati; phylum Methanobacteriota; class Halobacteria; order Halobacteriales; family Natrialbaceae; genus Natrialba; species Natrialba sp. PRR66. Next base: position 689,769 of record NZ_JAXHGN010000002.1, read on the forward strand.
ACTACGCACCCGCTGTTCGAGCCCACGAGCACGAACCCGTACTAGTTATCACTGCCTACGATCGTCTAGGCGAGCACTTACGATCGCCAGCGCCGTCAAAGACATGCCTCCGCGTCTCGTCCCTCGTTCCATGTGTGCTCACGCGTCGGCCCCGAACTCGGACACGCCGATTGGCATCGGCATCGTCGGTCTCGGCTACATCGGCACGACCGTTGGCGGGCAGTTCCACCGCCACGCGGATGCCACCGTCCAGGCAGTCTGTGATCTCGACGCGGACCGCCTCGCGACGGTCGGCACCGAGTTCAGCGTTCCACCCGCCACCAGGTACACCGCGTACGAGACGATGCTCGACGATCCCGACTGTGAACTCGACGCCGTCCTCGTCGGGACGCCGCATACGCTTCACTACGACCAGGTCGTCGCCGCGCTCGATCGCGACCTGCACGTCTACTGTGACAAGCCGCTCACGACCGACCTGAACCGCGCACGTGAACTCGTAGCCAGGGCCGACCGAACGGATCGAACGCTGATGGTCGGCTACCAGCGCCACCTCCAGACCGCGTTCCAGCGGGCGCGAGAGCGGTTTGCGAGCGGACCGCCGCGGTGGATTACGGCGTCGATTACGCAGGACTGGATAGCGGATTCGGCCGGAACGTGGCGGCTCGATCCCGACCTGTCGGGCGGCGGGTTTCTCTTCGATACCGGTAGCCACCTGCTCGATGGCATCCTCTGGACGACCGGTCTCGAACCCGCCTCCGTCGCGGCGAGTATGGACTTCTACGACGACGAGCAGCGGGTCGACCGCCGTTCACACCTCGACGTTCGGTTCGAAAACGGTGCGACTGGAACCGTCTCGCTCCACGGCGACCTGCCGTCGACCCGCGAGCACATCCACTGCTGGGACGACCAAGGAGCGCTCTATCTCGAGGGAACGCAGTGGGGCTCCCGCGAGGTCTTCGAGATCGACACGGACGCAAGCGAACACGTTCCCTACATCGATCACCGGCAGGAACGGACCCGCGCCGGCGCGTTCGTCGACAGTATTCGCGACGGAACCGAGCCCCCTGCGACGGCTCGCGATGCCCTCCGCGTGACGGCGCTGACCGACGCGGCGTACGAGGCTGCTCGTACCGGCGATCGAATCCCAGTCGAACTCGAGCCAGAGGGTCGATCTGGTAGCCACTGACAGCCAGTGCGCATCACCTCGCACGATAGCAATGCCAGTGTGAACAGTCCAGGTGGGACCCTAGCGACGACTGTAAACGACTGCTCTGGTCTTGACCGCACGAAACGAATCGCTACACGACACTGTATTGGGCGACTCCCAACGGAAGCGTGATACGCCGTTCGCCGGCTCGATTCGAGCGCCGTCACTTCCGACGCTACCTGCGGGAGAAGCCGGTGACTAACGGTTCGATACCGGTGGCTAACCGATCGTTTTTCGACAATTACAGTATCCCGACTCCCCCGCACTGAACTCGACCCAGTCGTGCGGTTATGTTCGGTTTACGGCGGTTTCTTCTCGGCCGCCGTCTCGCACGGCTGCATCGACAGCGACACATACTCAGTCATCGTCTGCCACGGGAGTAAGAAACCGATAGCTCACCGTGGCAAGCGGTTACAAGCCGGATAACTACAACCGGTGCACGTGACCCGACGGATATGATCACCTGTACAAACTGTGAGACCCCACAGTTCTTGCAGATCACCCAGAGCCGCGTCTACTTCGAGGACGGAGAGATGATCAACGAACTCTCCGAGACGTACGAGTGTACGCTCTGCGGGTCGACCGGGCAGTACGTTTACGACGAGGAATGCGACGAAGAAACCGTCTCGGGAGACGTCGAACTCACGACCGAACGCCCGAAGTTTGCCTGACCGGTCGCCCCACGAGGGGCGACGGACGGAGGCCGTCGGTAGTACTCGGACGATACACTTCTAAACGGCTGTTTACGTGCGGTTTCGACGCGCACACACACACTCTCTCTCTCTCTCTCTCTCTCTCTCTCGGCTGTGCTTCGTCCCGGCCCGTGCCAGAGCCGAACGCTCAACCGGTACCGTCGCTATCTGGCTCTGGCGTCTCCGCATTGCTTGCTCCCTCGATTCGCCCATCTATCGTTGCGCTGGGTCGTGGCCCGGGTACTGAGGGGGCGGTCGTTCTCGTCCCGTCCGCGCCGTCGATTCCGGTGTGGTCTTCCGTCGCCCGGAGCCGATGTCTTGCATCCCACTCCTCGAAGAGGCCATACTCGGTCATCGTCTCCATCCCGGCGAGCGCCGCCGTGAGTTTGAGCCCGACGAGGGGGATCTCCGCGACCGAGATGATGACGTCGGCGCGCAAGATCACGCCGTCTCTGAGAATCACGTCGAGGAGATCAACCAGCGCTTCGTCGTCCTTTTGCGGCTTCATACGGGTTTCACCTCTCGAATCGGTGCGTGCTGCAGTGCGATCATAGCGGGTTCGTATCGGTTCCAGCACCAGTTGGATCGCCGTTCTGACCGTCCGGGTCGGTTCCCAGTTCCGGTGCAAACGTATACGGCGGCCACGGCCCGGTAAACCTGACTTCGAGTCCGTCCTCGGCCGCAACGCCGTCGAGTATCGACCCGACCGCATCCTCGTCGTCCTCGTGTGCGAGCACCGTGAGCCGACAGAGCGTGTCGACATCGTCGCCGTCTTCGGTCCTGGTCTCGTCCTCGGATCTCGCGACGTCCGCAATATCCGATGCCGGCGATCGCTCGAGCGTATGCACCTCGCGAACCGTCTCCGCCAGCTCCGCCTCCAACTCGGCCGCCATCGTTTCACGACGCGCCGTTCGCAACTCCGTCAATCGCTGTTCGAACTGCTTTTCGAGCAAGAACGCCTGACCCTCGCTCGCGTCGGCTATCTGTTCGTCGAGTTCAGCCAGGCGGTCGTCCTGTTCGACCAGCGTTCGGTCGTCCGGCGTGTCGAACTCGACGACTTCGATGCGGTACTCCCAGTGATCGGCAAGTTCGGAGAGCACGGGCCGCAGCGTCGCTGATTCCTCGCGAAGCCACTCGCGCAGGCGGGTGTCGTCGCCGCGGAGGATGGTGTCGAACTGGAACGGGACCGGCGTGCCGAACGCCTGGCCGGCCGCGTCGACGACGGTCTGGTGACGGACGAGCCAGTGTTGGATCTGCGTGAGGTCGGCCGAATCGTAGAGGCTGTCGCAGTCGTGGACGACGGCACCGATGCCGTCTTCGGTGACGACCGAGACGGATTCGCCGTCGATACCGGTCGTGTCGAGCGTGGCGTCGTCGTCGGCCTGGACGACGCAGTAGAGGTAGCGACCCGTTTCGATGTCGGGCGTCTCCGCTGTGTTCGCCGACACGTCGCGGCGTTGCTCGTCCGTCGTCACGAGTTCTCACCGCCGAATACGGAGTAGCCGGGCGCGTGACGCGGCGTCGAGTCGGCATCGAGTTGTTCGATCGCGTCGGAAACGAGCCCGTCCAGATCGCCGCGAAGGTCGTCGACGCCGTCCTCGATTCCCTCGTCCGCTTTGAGTTGTTCGATCTCGGCTTCGATCGTCGCGAGTTGCTGCCCGAGACGGTCGATTTCCTCGTCGGAGAGGTTGCCGGATTCCATGCGCCTGACCGCCTCGCGCTCGAGCGCGTCGATCAGGAGTTCGACGACGGTGATGACGAGCGTGACCAGTCCCTGGCGCGCGTCGTCGCCGTCGCCGACGTCGATCGTGCTCATGGCGAATCCGCCTCCGCCTCCGCCTCAGTCTCCGTTTCTGTCTCGGCCGCTGCCGTTTCGCTCTCGCTCGCCTCGGCGTCCGCCGTCTCAGCGTCGTCAGCCGCGTCCGGCGCTTCGTCGGCGGCTTCGGCCTCGTCCTCGTCGTTGTCCTCGTTCTCGGCAGTCACGTTGACGCCGCGAGTCGGATCGATCGCCGGATTCGGCCGTTCCTGATCCGGCGACGCGAGTTCGGGATCGTCGACCGCCTCGGCGACGCGTTGCATGTCGGTCCCCTCGGGGAACTCGAGGCCGTATTTCGCCGCGGTTTCGAAGGAGGCGATCGCGGCCCGGAGCTGGATCCCGAGCAGTTGCGTGTCGCCGATCGAGACGGCGATGTCGGCGTTGATGACGATACCCTTGTCGAGGAGCATCTCGACGACTTCGGCGAGGTCGGTTTGCTGGCGGCTCGGCTGAACGCTATCGACCATCCGACTCACCTCCGAGCGGGCGTCGCCAGTGTCCGTCCAACTCGCGCTGTTGCCGACGGGTCGAGGGTGGTGTCCGGTTCTGATTCTGGGTCATGGTAGGTTCGATCAGTGGCAGTCTCGTCGTGAATCGCTCGCTGGCTCGGTTTTCGATGTTCGATCGCAGCCTGTCTCTCCGTTCGGGGTCCGCTATCGACCGCTAGTAGCGCTGTCCGATCAGTCTCCGCCGTCACCTCCGGTCTCCTGCTGGCGCTTCGTCCGTTCGCGCTCGAATCGCTTCCCGTAGATCCGCTTTCGGCTCGGAGCCGTCGAGAGCCGAACCCGCTGTGGCACCGTCGAGTGATTGACGCCGCTTGCGACGTCCGCGCGCGCCGCCGGCATCGTCGACGCCGCCGTCGGATTCCGCGAGTTCACACTCGTGTCCTGGCGGCGCATCTTCTCGCGGTTGAACTCGTGGAGCTTCGCGAATTTGGCGTGGGTTTCGAGCAGGGCCTCGCGAAAGCTATCGATACCCTCCATCGCGGTTTGCTGAATCGCGACCTGGTAGGCCTCGGGATCGTCCATCACGTCGATATCGCCGAGGAGTTCCGCTGGATCGGCGTCGACGTCGAGGAGATCGTCATCACCGCCGTCATCGCCGCCCAGGTCCAGTCCATCGAGGAGGTCATCGTCACCATCACCGCCATCGTCGGTCAACTCCTCGAGTTCGCGTTTCGTCTCCCAGAGCTCGCCAATGTCCGTCGCGTCCCAGGCGTCGAGCAGGTCGATGGCCCGGAAGAGGTGGGTGAAATCGACGACATCGCTGGCACCGGTGTCGTCGTCGGCCAGAGCGGTTGGAATCTCGCCCGCGTCGATCGCCGCGATGAACTCGTCGGCGTCGACGGCCTCCGGGAGGTCCGACAGGTCGAGCGTTTCGAGGAGGTCCGCGACCGCGGTGGCGAGTTTGCTGAGCGTCTCGACGTCGTCGACGAGTGCGGACAGCGTTTCGTCGTCGAGGTCGTCGAGGTTGTCGAGGCTGTCGAGGCTGTCGAGGCCGGTGTCAGCACTGTTGTCGCCGTCTCCACTTTCCTCCCCGTCGCCGGCCCCCAGCGTATGCTCGAGTTCATCGAGCGCGTCTTCGGCGTCGTCGAGTATCGTGCCGAGGTCAAAGTCGGCGGAAGCGTCGTCGCTCATCGATCACCCTCGGGGTCCGTCTCAGTCTCTGTATCGCCGTCCGAACTCGTCTCCGTCGCCTCCTCTGGAGCGTCCGCAGGCTGAACTCGAACGGTCAAGACACCGTTGTTGATCGCCGCCTGTCCGGTCGGGTCGGCCCAGGGAACGTCGATGCGGTCGAGTTCGGTGCCGGCGACGACGATGACCAGCGCGGTGTCGCTGAAGCCGACGGTGACATCGTCGGCGTCGACATCGACGTGGGCACCGGAGACGTCGGCGATGACGAGGAGTTCGTCGTCGTGCGTGCGGGTGGTGATGTGGTGGGAATCGGCCCGCGAAGCTGACGGGGTGTCCGCTGCGGAAGACGAGCGGGCCGACGGATTTGAAGGCGGTCCCGACGAAGATGAGGCCCGACTTCGCCGCGTTCGCGGACGGCCCGCCCGATCGTGGTCCGGATCACGGTCCCACGTCCGATCCGAATCCGTCTCACCGCGTTCGTCTTGCCGAAGTCTGTCGACCCACTCGTCGGCGAAGGACTCCCCAAACCGGGAATCGTCCAGCAGGTCGTCACCCGTCCGAATCGAGATACTGTAGTCGAATACGGACCGATTGCGCCCGCCTCGTCCCGCGGGTGACAGCGTGTTCGAGTTCGGACTCCGATCCAGGCGATCGAGCAGTGCCCGTACCGTCGCGAGCCACCCCGTTTCCTGAGCCCGCCGCTCAGCCGGGTCGTCTCCGTCGTTGCGATCGGTTCTGTCGTGCGGATCGTTCCTATCGTGTGGGTCGTCTCGGGTCATCAGCGTTTCACCTCGACGCGGCCGCTCGCGAATTGTTCGCGGACCTCTCGGGCGAGTTCGAGTTCGGCTTCGATCGTTTCCTTTCGGTCCAGGTATTCCTCCTCGGATCGTTCGCCGAGTTCGTACAGCAGCCGGTTTTCCTTGCGCTCGTCCTCGAGTGCCTCCACGTCGTACAGTTCCTGCAGCGCGAGCGAGTGCAGCGTGTCGACGATGCCGATGAGCGGCCGGAACAGAAGGTCGTCGAGAACGAACATGCGATCACTGGGATTGGGCCCCGATTTCGACGTTGACGAAGCTATACGGTGCGAACGGGCCGGTGTACTGGACGAGAAGCTCGTCGCCGTAGCGGTCCTCGAGTCGGGCGACCGCCTCGTCGAAGGACTCGCGTTCGTCCTCGTCGACGAGGTACGATCGGTTCAACACAAGTCGGTCGCTGAAGCGACCGTTCTGGACCGCCTGTGCCGCGATCGGGTCGAGTTCGTCGCTGACGGCGTCCTCGACCTCGTCGCGGTCGACCGAGCCGTCCTCCTGGGTGACGAGTTTGAGCCCGAGTTCGATCCGGCCCTCGATGTCGCTCATCGCCCGTCGAAACGCCGGCCGAGCACCGCGGAGGACGTTCTTCAGCGTGCGGTCGTTCTCGAAGGCCATGCCGAACTGCATCGGGACGATGGTTTTGCCACCGTCGTAGTCCATGATCTCCCGAAGGACGTCGTCGTGGCGCTGGGCGTCCTCGTCGGTCTCTTCGGGGTCCGTGGTGTCGATGTTCGAGACGACGGCCCCGAGCCGTCGGTGGGTGACGGTGTAGACGCGGTCGGCACCGGCGACGGCGTCAGTCTCGAACTCGATGTCTCCCGTGTCGGCGGTGTTGACGATACCGTAGACGTACCGGTTGCTGTTGCTCATTCTGGGTCACTCCGGCTGCAGGGCGGTCGTGGATCGCTGCTCGGGCGGTAGTACGGGTCTCATAGAGAACGTAATCGTAATCGTCACGGGTAGTTCGACAGCCGCTTGCCTTACCGTGGTGCTTGCAATCGCAGCCTCGTTGTCACCTGAACTCGGGAGTCGGCTCAGCCGAGCCGGCTTGCAGTCGCAAAGCAAGCCGTGTTAGGAAATCGGAGTGAACCCGGAGACGTAATGGCACAACCACAACAGCGGCCAAACTCCTCGAGTCTCGCGGAGGTACTGGACCGCGTTCTCGACAAGGGCGTCGTCATCGACGTCTGGGCGCGCGTCTCCGTCGTCGGGATCGAACTCCTCACCGTCGAGGCCCGCGTCGTCGTCGCCTCCGTCGACACGTTCCTCCACTACGCGGAGGAGATCGCAAAAATTGAGCAAGCGACCGCGGACGGCGATCTCGAGGATCTCGAAGAACTCGAGGTCGAGCCGCGGCCCGAATCGTCGCCGCAATCGGCCACCGAGTAATCGACGATGGCCGAGGACACCTCGCGAAAGCGCAAGGTCCGCGGCAGGAAGATTCGCGGCGATCGAGAACAGAAAAAGCGACGGCGAGCGCGAAAGGAACTGGCGCGGAAGGCATCGCGAAACGGCGACCACGAGGCCGGCACAGCCGCGGCGAACGAGTCGACCGGGGACGAGGGCGGCGGCCATCTCGAATCCCCCGAGACCGTCGCTCCCGAGCCGTTCGTCGAAACCGACGCCGTCGAGTCGCTTCGCGAACGGATCACCGGCTGGCTCGCCGCCGACCAACCCGTGCACCTGATCGGGCCGACGGGCTGTGGAAAGACCGCACTCGCACTTTCGGCGGCCGCAGCGCGCGGCCGACCGGTCGTCCACATCAACGGCGACGAGGCCGTCGACACGGCGACGCTCGTCGGAACCTACGCCGGCGGCGAACGCTACGAGGAACGCGACGAGTTCGTCAGCGGCGTGAGCAAGAAGACGCAGATCGTTCGCGACCGCTGGGTCGACAACCCGCTCTCGGCGGCGGTACGGGAGGGTGCCACGCTCGTCTACAACGAGTTCTCCCGAAGCGATCCCGCCGCCCACAACGTCTTGCTCTCGGTGTTCGAGGAAGGCGTCCTGGAACGGCCGGGCAAGCGCGGGCGGGAGAGAACGATCGACGTGCATCCCGAGTTCCGGGCGATCCTCACGTCGAACGATGCGGAGTACGCCGGCGTCCACCGCCAACAGGATGCGCTGCTCGATCGCGTCGTCGGCGTCCACGTCGGCCACTACGACGCGGAAACCGAGCGCGAGATCGTCCGCACGCACGTGGACGTGGCGGATACTCGCGACGACGCAGAGCCGAGCGACTCCGGTGACTCGAACAACGACGAGCGCGGCGCACTCGATCCGGAAGCGATCGGAACCGTCGTCGAGACGACGCGCACATTGCGCGAGGAACTGCCGTTCGTCGTCGGGACGCGAGCGGCGATTACGGCGGCGAAAGGGATCGCTGTCTTCGGAACCCAGGCCGGTACCGAGTCGGCACAGCAACAGACGGACGGCGGTCACACCTTCGACGATGAGTTGCTGGCGGACGTCTTTACGGACGTTCTCGGGCCGAAACTCGCGGGCACGGAAATAGACGACGTATCGACGCTCCGAGAGCGGATTACCGAGACACTCTGAGACCAATGGCCAACGCCGAGACAGCGAACGCGACGACCCAGTGCAAGGCGCTCACCGCGGACGGCGAGCGCTGCTCGCGGCCGGCCCAGGACGACGGCTTTTGCTTCCAGCACGATGAGAGCGATCCCACCGTGAGCGAGGCCGATGACGCAGCCGAGGAACAGGAAGACGAACAAGCACAATCGAACCAAACCGACACCTCACAACCCACCTCTGAGATGGCCAGCGACGAAACAACCGACCCCGACGCCGTCGATACCGACGAACTCGACGCCGATACCGAATCGGATGTCGACACCGACCAGATCGAGGGCATCCTCGCGATCCGCCGAACCGTCGTCTCGACCGCCGGCGAACTCATCGGTCACGAGTTCGACGGCGTCAGCGAAATCTCGCCGACCGACGAGGGCTGGTGTGCCGTCGTCGAAGTCGTCGAGCGCTCAGCGGTCCCGGACACGCAGGACGTGCTCGGTCGGTACGAGATCGACCTCAATACGGACGGCGTCGTCCAGGGCTATCGGCGCCTCGACCGATACCGGCGAGGCGATACGACCGTGTTCGAGTAACCCCCCGGCAGTCGGGAGCCGATGCTAACCCGGTACCTGACGGCCGCCCACGCTGCCGAGTAGCGACTGCTACGTCACTACACTCGCTCCCAAGACACCCGGACCCAGAATCTCTCGATCCACCTCAATCCAGAATCCAGCCCCCGGATCCGGCTCCCGGCGGCCGCTCTCGGACCCACGAACCACAATCTCGAAGTGCTTTCCGGCCGTTCGCTCGACTGAACTCGTGTCTTCGCTCCCCGTCCGCGGCGTCGATGTCGGTCCCGAAACGCGGTGTGGACACTACCACACCGACCGCGATATCGTCTCGTTCCGATTCGACTGCTGCGACGCGTACTTCCCCTGTTTTCGGTGCCACGCGGCCGTCGAAGACCACGAGGCGATTCCCTGGCCACGAAATCGATTCAACGAGCCGTCCGTCCGCTGTGGGGCCTGTGACTCCGCGTTTACCGTCCCGACGTATCTCGCGTGTGCGTATCGCTGTCCGAACTGTGACGCCCCCTTCAATCCCGGCTGTGAGGCGCACGCGGATCGGTACTTCGAGACGGCGACCGGGGAGGCCGACACCGGGAAGGCTGACACCGGGGACACCGACGGCTGATCGTCGAGGGGAAGCAGTCGACGCGTCCAGCAAGCTATTTCAGCGTCCGGCGGCCGACCTCACAGTATGGACCCGGCGCTTGGCCCGCCCGACGCGATGGCCGAGAAACGCGACGAGTTGACGCCGATGATGCGTCAGTACCACGATCTCTGTGCCCGTTACGACGAGGCGATCGTCCTCTTTCAGGTCGGCGACTTCTACGAAACCTTCTGCGGGGCCGCCGAACGCAGCGCGCGGCTGCTCGAAATCGCGCTGACCAGCCGCGAGGACTCCACCGGCGAGTACCCGATGGCCGGCATCCCGATCGACAACGCCGAATCGTACATCGAAGAGCTACTGGAGGCTGGCTACCGCGTCGCCGTCGCGGATCAGGTCGAGGAACCCGGCGAAACCTCCGGCGTCGTCGAACGCGCAGTCACGCGAATCGTCACGCCCGGCACGCTCACCGAAGACGAACTGCTCGCGAGCGACGACAACAACTTCGTCGCAGCAATCGCCCGCGGCCGCGGCACCGACACGCGACCCGCCGCCGACGAACTCGCGCTCGCCCTCCTCGACGTCTCGACCGGCGACTTCCTCGCCACGAGTTCAGCTTCGGACGAGGCTATCGCGGACGAAGTCAGCCGCTTTGGGCCCGCGGAGGCGGTCGTCGGGCCGGACGCGCCGGCCGACGTGCTGCCGGAGGAGTGCATGGTGACGCCGTTCGACGACCGTGTGTTCGCCCGCGACCGTGCGGGCGAGACGGTCTCGAGCTACTTCGGCGATCCGGACGCGTTGCTCGCGAGCGACGCCGAAATACGGGCCTGCGGAGCCCTGCTCGCCTACGCGGAGTACGCCCGCGGCGGCGAACACGAGGGCGAGCGCGGCGACGGGACGGAGCGCGACGACGCGGTGAACTCGCCGGTCGCGGCCGGCAAAAACGAGGGCAACCGCCTCGAGTACCTCACCCACCTCACGCGCTACGATCCCCGCGAGTACCTCCTGCTCGACGCCGTCGCCCTGCGCAGCCTCGAACTCTTCGAGCCGCGGGCCGTCCGGGGCCGCGAGGACGCCACGCTCGTCGGCGTCCTCGACGAGACCGCCTGCGCGCTCGGCGGCCGCAAACTCCGGGACTGGCTCCGCCGACCGCTGCTCGAACCCCGCCGAATCGAGGCGCGCCACGACGCCGTCGAAGAGCTAACCGGCTCCGTCCAGACGCGCGAGCATTGCCACGAACTGCTTCGTGACGTGTACGACCTCGAACGGCTGATCGGACGCATCTCCCGCGAGCGGGCGAACGCGCGGGACTTGCGGTCGCTTCGGGACACCCTCGCCGTCGTCCCCGACCTCCGCGATCAACTGGCCGATGCCGACTGCGACCGGCTGACCGCCCTTCGCGACGAACTCGATCCGCTCGCCGACGTGCGGGATCTGATCGACGACGCCATCGTCGCCGATCCGCCGATCGAGATCACCGAGGGCGGCATCGTCGCCGAGGGCTACGATGCGGACTTGGACGACCTCCGCGGCACCGCCCGCGACGGCAAGCAGTGGATCGATGACCTGGAGGCTCGCGAGCGCGAGCGCACCGGCATCGACTCGCTCAAGGTCGGCTACAACTCCGTCCACGGCTACTACATCGAGGTGACGAACCCCAACCTCGATGCGGTGCCGGAGAACTACCAGCGCCGCCAAACCCTGAAGAACTCCGAACGGTTCGTCACGCCCGAACTCAAGGAGCGCGAGGACGAAATCGTCGGCGCGGAGGAACGCGCGGACGAACGCGAGTACGAACTCTTCTGCGACGTTCGCCGCACCGTCGCCGACGAAGTCAAACGCGTCCAGCGCCTGGCCGACGCGCTCGCGACCCTCGACGCCCTCGTCTCGCTCGCGACCGCCGCCGCCCAGTACGACTACTGCCGGCCGGAAATCCTCGATCGCGAGGCGGCCGACGGCGGCCTCGAAATCGATATCGAGGGCGGCCGCCACCCCGTCGTCGAACGAACCCAGGAATCGTTCGTCCCGAACGGGGCTCGTCTCTCCCCCGAGCGGCGACTCGCGGTGATTACTGGACCGAACATGTCCGGGAAATCGACGTACATGCGCCAGGTCGCCCAGATCGTCCTGCTCGCGCAAGTCGGCAGTTTCGTCCCCGCGAGAGCAGCGCGGCTCACACCCGTCGACCGCATCTTCACCCGCGTCGGCGCAAGCGACGACATCGCCGGCGGGCGCTCGACGTTCATGGTCGAGATGGACGAACTCGCGACCATCCTCCGGGACGCCGACGAGCGCTCGCTCGTCCTGCTCGACGAGGTCGGCCGCGGTACCTCGACCGCCGACGGCCTCGCCATCGCGCAGGCGATCACCGAACACCTCCACGACGAGGTCGGCGCAACCACCCTCTTTGCGACCCACCACCACCCGCTGACCGAACTCGCCGACGACCTCCCCGCCGCGTTCACCCTCCACTTCGCGGTCGACCAGACCGACGGCGAGGTCGTCTTCCACCACGAGATCGAACCCGGCGCGGCGACCGGCTCCTACGGCGTCGAAGTCGCGACCGCCGCCGGCGTCCCCGAGGCCGTCGTCGACCGCTCGCGCGAACTCGTCGACCAACCAGCATCCTCGTCCCCCTCGGACGCCCAGCAACAGGATCAGTACGCCGACGGCGGCGAACTTCCCGCCGATGTCGCCGCCGAACTCCGCGCCCTCGACGTCGGCCACCTCACCCCCGTCGACGCGCTTACTGAACTCGACCGTCTCCAGCGGCTACTCGAAGAGTGAGCGACGGTCTATCCTCCGACCCACCTATCCGCTCTCGACGAGTTCTTTTCGATAGACGAGGAGATCGACCTTCTCGGCGGACTGCTCGATCGGTTCGCGGTGGACGAGTTCGAATCCCTGCGTCTCGTACAGTCCTTGCGCGGCGGACTGGATCGACAGCGTATCGAGAACGATGGCCGTCGCTCCGCGCGTTCGCGCTCGGCGCTCGAGTTCATCGCAGCAGCGACCGCCGTAGCCACATCGCTGGTGGTCAGGCGCGACGCGTAGCCGAGTCAGTTCGACCGTCGAGTCCGGCGACGTGGCGCTGTATTTCGCAGCGATGGTCGCCTCCGAGACGGGGCGCAAGGCACCGGTGGCAACGATCCGTCCGTCGACCGTGCCGACGAGAAACGTCCCCGCCGTGTCGAGGTACGTCTCCGGTATCGTCTCGAGATCGTCGTCCGGAACGCCCTCGACGTACGCGCCGGCAGCCCGCATGGCCGCCTCGTGGACGGCCTGAACTCGCGGCCCATCACCGGGTTGGTAGCGGCGAATCGTCAGCGGCTGTGCCATGTGGTGGCGATGAGTGCGCCGTTCCAAAGCGATTGTGGATACGCCGATACGTTGGCGACTATCGCTCACCGTCCGGCTTCCGCGGATGGTGGGAAACGATTAGCTGGATGAGCCGTTCCGGCGGCCGAACCTGAGGAACGCGAGCGCCGCCCCGAACAGCGCCGTGTTTTTGAGGAAGTGGATCAGTTGCTGTTGTTTCTCCTCGGGATCGTCGAGGTTCCAGAAGTCGTGCATCACCGGGGTGACGCTGACCAGAAAGCCGGCGATCAACGCCGCGGCCGCGGATGGGCGTCGCCACAGCGCGATGCCGATGCCGCCGAGGAGCAACCCGCCGCTCGTCGCCGGAACCGTGTACTCGGGCATCGGCGTGTTCTTTGCCTCAGCGTAGGCGATCCGTTCGTCCAGATTCCAGAGGTTGTCGAGCGCGTTGAACGCGAGAATGCCGCCGAAGAGCGCGCGACCGAGGCGGAACACCCAACTCGTCTCGGCCGACGGCTCGGGTTCGACGGGCTCGGCCGGGGCCTCTCCGTCACCGTCCCCGCTCGACTGGAACCACGATTGAAGAGTCATGTCTCGAACGGACGGGCGCGGACGGTTAGAACTCGACGTAGCAATGGCAGGGGCCGTCCGCCGGTGACCGTCTCGGCGTTCGCCGAAACGTCCCCTGCAACGTTTTCCCTGATGCCGTCGAAGAATTACAGACGGGCCTGTCCTCGCACGAGGCAGGCGGTGATCACCGTGCCAGAACTGGCACTCACGAGTTCAGCGTTCGCGGACGGCGACCGAATCCCCGAGCAGTACGGCTACGGCGAATCGAACGTCAACCCGCCGCTCGAGTTCGGGGGCGTCCCCGACGAGGCCGAGGCCCTCGCGCTCGTCGTGGACGATCCGGACGCGGTCGACCCCGCGGGCAAGGTCTGGGACCACTGGATCGTCTGGAATATCCCGCCCGAACGGGAGGGGGTTCCGGAGGACTGGGACCCCGACCCCGACACCGATGTCGGAGAAGGAACGAACGACTTCGGCGAGCGCGGCTACGGCGGCCCGAACCCGCCCGACCGGGAACACACCTACCGGTTCAGGCTCTTCGCGCTCGAGTCGCCGCTCGACCTCGAGCCGGAGGCGGACGCCGACGACCTCGAATCCGCGGCGGCGGGTCGCGTCATCGAGACGACGACGCTCGAAGGGACGTACCCGGTCTGAACAGATTCCCATGTGAGTCGAGGCGGCGGATCACGGGTTCAGGTCACGAGTTCGGAGTCCAGGCCACCGGGCACGAACCCGAGTCACGACTGTGGCACTACGCGGCGGTCGGCTCCAGCGAGATGAACTCGAGTCCGTGCTCGGTCAGCAGTCGCTTGGCGCGGTCGGTAACGGACGGGGCGACGAGAATGCCCCGGACGGTGGCATCGGCGTGGAGGTCTCGGGCCAACGCGTCGACGTACCGGCGGAGTTGGCTCACTGCATCGGGACCGACGCGGCGGCGCTTGAGCTCGACGACGACCGTGCGGCCCGCGTCGTCCTCGCCGTAGATGTCGATCGCACCGGCGGCCGTATCGCGCTCGGTCGCAAGCGGCGTGAACCCGGGCTCGAGGAGGTCGGGCTCGTCGAGGAGCCGCTGGCGGAGATCCTCTTCCGTTCCAGAGAGGGCGAGTTCGGTTTCGTCGGTGCCCGAAAACGCGGACACCTGCAGGACGTTCCGAAAGCGCACGAGGAGGCGTTCGTCGGGCGTGGAACGGACGCTTTCGAGGGTGAGGATCTCCGTCGTTTCTGTCGTCTCTGTCTCGGTTTCCGTTTCCGTCTCCGTCGTTATCCCTCCCGCAGTCTCGGCGGTGTCGCTCCGGTCGGCATCGGCGTCTCGCTGCTCGCAGAAGACCTCGTGTTCGCAGCCCGGTGGCTGCCAGTTGACCGGCTGTTGGCCCTCGTCGGTGTGGACGAGCGCCGCACCATCGGGTTTGAGCATGACGTGACGGTCGCCGGCGTCGAGCGTGCTCGAGGCCCGGCCGTCGTATTCGACGGTGCAGCGACCGAAGACCGTCACGAGCGCCTCGCGGTCGATTCCGTCCGCGATGGCGTCGCAAGCGGCCGCGAGCGTGGGCTGTTCGAGCGTCACAGCGTGTAACTCCTGGTCCTGCTGGCTGTGGGTCACTGCCGATATCTAGCGAAGCGGCGGATAAAAGCGCCGCGACCGACTCCGAGGCGAGCGCTAGGTGCAGTTCAACCGAGCGGCACCCGCACAACGCCGGACAGTTGCGAGGGGTTCTTCCGTTCGTTCGCCCATTACTGACCCGTGACCGATTTCACAACGCGACGCCGTGTCCTGCAACTGACCGGCGTCGGCGCGACGACATCGCTCGCGGGCTGTAGCCAGTTCGATATGCTACAAAACGAGTCCGACGGCGGCGACGAGTTCGAACTCGAAACCGGCGTCGAGCCCGGAATCGATCCGGCCGAGGGAATCACCGCTTCCGTTCAGCCCGCCCGAGAGGACCTCGTCGCGCTCGAGCAGGAGGTCAGGGAGGAAGCCGGCGAGGACGCGACCCGACAGGAGCTAGAGACTTTGTACCAACAACGACAAACCGAACTGTTCCAGGAGCGCTCCGCCGAGTTCGAATCGGCGATGCTCGAAGACGACGACGTCTCGCTCGAGGCGGCCGTCGCCGAACAGGGCGCGTTCCTCGTCGACGGCCCCGACGACCGCCTCGTCGAGTTGCTCCGCGCCGAAGAAGTGGACGCGCTGCTTCCCGGCTCGGAATACGAACTCGTCCTCCAGCAGGCCCAGGGACAGGGCGCGAACGGGACTGGAAACGAGTCCGCACCCGACGGCGAGGGCGGGAACGACGGCGAAAGCGGCGGTGAGAACGAATCGACGACGGACGCGAAATCGGAGACGGACGAGGAGTCCGACTCGGACGGCGAGACGAACTCGAGCGAGTGACGACCGGCCTCACTCGACGCGAAACGGGCTCTCACGGTCGGTCCAGTCCCAACCGGGGAGCCGCTCCTGAAAGCCGGCCGCGAGCGCAGCATCGAGGTCGTCGAGGCCCGCGTTTTGGTCCGGGTCGCCGTGAACGTGAATATCCGCGTAGTGGAAGGTCGCCTCGCCGAGCGTCCGCAACGGCTGCGTGCCGGCGATGGTTGCAGCGAGTTCGCGACCGAGGAGTTCGTCGACGACGAAACCGGGATAGTCGTCCTGAACGTCGAGTTCACGGAGCAGTGCGACCATGGCGGCGACGTTGACGGCGAGGTCGCCGTCGGCGAAGACGGTGTCGACGGCCTGCTGGTACTGGGCCGTCGTGACGTGATCGACATCGGTATCAAAGTGGGTGCCGAGGTCGTCGCGGATGTCGTTGATGAGCGGGACGATGGTATCGGCGCGGGTGCGAATCCAGTCTCGTTCGTCGGCGACGCGGGCCGGTGTCAGGCGCATACGCCCACTACGGGTGGCGTCATCCTGGATTTTGCGAAGGCTTTTATACCACGCAAAGAATAGCCTCGGGTAAGCGGGTTCTCCCTGGAATCTTCCCGCAGTGACCAGGATAACCGACCTGGGAGTATGTTCGTCATGGGACGATGTCACAGCGAATGATCCGAGATACGACGCAGACTGCGTTGTCTCACGGGAGCGGACCGTGGTGTCGGTATCGGCGGCGGTGTCGGCGGTTCCGTCGTCGGTGTCTCTGTCGGTATCGGTATCGGCATCGGTCTCACCACTCAGCCACACGAGTTCGACAGTGGCGTGGGGTGGATCGGACGGCTGTGACAGCGACTTCCCGGCTCATACTCCCGGGCGACGAGTTCACGCAAGCCACATCTGGCGATTATGAGTACTGTAGAGCAGCAACTCGACGATTTGCAAGCAGAGATCACGAGCGAGTTACCGAGTGATATCTCGGTCTCCTCGGTGAAGTACGAAGGCCCGGAACTGGTCGTCTATACGCGCGATCCCAAGGAGTTTGCCCAACAGGGTGACCTCATCCGGAAGCTTGCGAGTAAGCTTCGCAAGCGGATCACCGTTCGACCGGATCCGAGCGTCCTCTCGCGGCCGAACGAGGCCCGAGAGGAGATCATGCAGGTAATTCCGGAGGACGCGGGCGTCACGGACCTCGACTTCCACGCCGATACTGGCGAGGTGGTCATCGAAGCCGAAAAGCCGGGGATGGTGATCGGCCGCCACGGGTCGACGTTGCGCGACATTACGAAAAACGTCGGCTGGACGCCCGAGGTCGTTCGGACGCCGCCGATCGAGTCCTCGACGGTCTCGAACGTTCGAAGCTTCCTCAAGCAGGAACGCGACGAGCGCCGGGACATCTTAGAGAAGGTCGGCCGACAGATCCACCGCGAGGAGATGTCCGACGACGAGTACGTCCGCATCTCGACGCTCGGTTGCTGTCGCGAGGTCGGCCGCGCGTCCTTTATTCTCTCGACGCCGGAGACGCGCATCCTCGTCGACTGTGGTGACAAGCCGGGTGCGGAAGGCGAGGTACCGTACCTGCACGCGCCCGAGGCGTTCGGCGCTGGTCCGGAGACGATCGACGCGGTCGTGCTCACGCACGCCCACCTCGACCACTCCGCGTTCATCCCGCTGTTGTTCAAGTACGGCTACGACGGCCCGATCTACTGTACCGAACCCACCCGGGACATGATGGGGCTGCTCACGCTCGACTACCTCGATGTCGCCGCAAAAGAGGGGCGCACGCCGCCGTACGACTCCGAGATGGTTCGCGAGGCGATCAAACACTGTATCCCTCTCGAATATGGAGACGTGACCGACATCGCGCCGGACGTCAAACTCACGCTGCACAACGCCGGCCACATTCTCGGCTCCGCCGTCTCGCACTTCCACATCGGCGACGGACTGTACAACGTCGCGTTCTCCGGCGACATTCACTACGAGGACACCCGCCTGTTCAACGGCGCGGTCAACGACTTCCCGCGCGTCGAAACGCTCGTCCTCGAGTCGACCTACGGCGGTCGGAACGACTACCAGACCGACCAGGCGGACTCCGAGGAGAAACTCAAGGAGGTCATCAACGAGACCTACGAGCAGGGCGGCAAGGTCGTCATCCCCGCTTTCGCGGTGGGCCGGTCCCAGGAGCTCATGCTCGTCCTCGAAGAGGCCATGCGCGAGGGCGATATCCCCTCCATGCCGGTCCACCTCGACGGCATGATCTGGGAGGCGACGGCGATCCACACGACCTATCCCGAATACCTGCGAGACGATCTTCGGGACCGCATCTTCCACGACGACGAGAATCCCTTCCTCGCCGACGAGTTCAACCACATCGACGGCGGCGAGGAGGAGCGCCAGGACGTCGCCGACGGCGACTCCTGTATCATCCTCTCGACGTCGGGGATGGTCACCGGCGGCCCGATCATGTCCTGGCTCGGCCACATCGGTCCCGACCCGGATTCGACGCTCGTCTTCGTCGGCTACCAGGCACAGGGAACGCTCGGCCGGCGCATCCAGAACGGCTGGGACGAGATTCCGACCAGCGAAGTCGGGGCGATGGGCTCTGACAACAGCCGCGGGACGCTCACGCTGAACATGGACGTCGACACCGTCGACGGGTTCTCCGGCCACGCCGACCGCGCGGGGCTCGAGAACTTCGTCAAGACGATGAATCCGCGCCCCGAGAAGGTGCTGTGTGTCCACGGCGACGAGCGCTCGGCACAGGACCTCTCCTCGGCGCTCTATCACGACTACAACATGCGGACCTTCGCACCGAAGAATCTGGAGACGTTCCGGTTCCTCTGATCGGTCTTTCGTCGGACGCTGGTCACACTCTCATCGACACCACCTGAACTCGTCGCTTCTGGAGAGGTGGAGCGGGAACGAACGAAACGAGGGTGAAAAGAGAACTGCAACGGGTCGCCGGTTCGACGCCGTCGTTCGCGAGTGATTTTCTACCGCAGTGGTAGCTCCGCCGATTCGAACGGTTCGCACGCTTCTATTTAGGTTCGCCACGTAGCAGTACCGATGGACGAGTTCGCGTCTCAGTATCATCGAGCGCTCGGGATCGGTGAAGCCGCCTTCGAGGGCCTCGAACCGCACCTCGAGGAGCGAAACTACGACGGCCGGGAGTACCACCACCTCCCGGATGCCCGTCGCGGGATCGAACGCGGGACGGTGTTGATCGACGGCGAAGTCGTCCGTGGGTTTCCGAAGGTGCCGCGAACCCTCGTTCTCTCGACCGGAGTTCCGACGCAGTTCGACGAGTACGATCGGATCGCAGTCGAAGAGAAGTTAAACGGCTATAACGTCCGCGTCGCACGAATCGACGGCGACGTGCTCGCGTTCTCCAGGAGCGGGATGGTCTGTCCGTTCACGACGCGGATGCTCGACCGACTGGTCGATCTCGCCGACCTGTTCGATTCCTACCCGATGGCGATGGTCTGTGGCGAGATGATCGGCCCCGAAAACCCCTACACCGCACACAATTACCCGGGCGTCGACTCCATCGCGTTTCGCGCGTTCGACTGGCGCGACCGCGAAACGGGTGAGCCACTACCGGTTCAGGAACGTCGGGCGCGCTACGAGCGCTTCGAAATCCCGCAGACGCCGCTGTTCGAGTTCGTCGCGGTCGACGATGCGGCCGAGACGGTCGATGCCCGTATCCGCGACCTGGACGCGGAGCACCGCGAGGGCGTCGTGATGAAATCGCCCGACGGGCGGACCCAGTTGAAGTACACGACCTCGGCGTCGACGAAATCGGACCTCGCGTACGCGTTCTCGCTGCCGTTCGATTACGGGCGGCCGTTCATGTTCCGACGACTCATCCGGGAGGGGTTCCAGACCGTCGAGCGGGACGAGTCGGACGAGGCCGCCCGGAAACGCGCACACGAACTCGGGGAGGCGATACTACTGTCGATGCGAGAGACCATCGCGACGATCGACGCGGGCGAGACGGTGGGCGAGCGCCACACGGTTCGTGCCAGTACCGAGACGATCGATGTCCTTCTCGCCCACCTTCGCGGTCAGGGACTCGAGATAGACATCGAGGACGATCGTCGCGAGGACGGTGATCGAGTACTGACGTTCCGCAAGCGAACGCCCGCGACGAACGACACGGCTCGGAACTATCTCGAGGGCCACGTCGTCACGGAGTAACGAAGTGCAGCGCTGTAGCAGCGACTACTGACTACTCGCGCGCCGCGCCTGCGATTTCTCGAATACGTTCGGCACCCTGTTCGACGTAGCCGCCATGATAGCACAGCGTGTGGTCGATTTCGAGTGCCCCGAGTTCAGCGACTGATTCGAGCGCCCGGTCCATGTCGGCCGTGAACCGCGGCTTGGGACCCGAAAGGGGAGCCTCACGGTCTGCGACGAGGGCGTCGCCGGCAACGAGCAATGCGCTTTCGGGGAAGTAAAGCGAGATGTGGCCGGGCGTGTGACCGGGCGTCTCGAGCACGTCCATCGGCCCGGCGAGCGTCGGGATCCGGACGCCGGCAGAGAGCGCGATGTCGACCGCAACCGGCGGATACCGGTCGCCGCCGCTCTTGATCGGAGCCCGATCGCCGGTGATGTAAGGTACTTCCTCGCGGTGGGCCGCAACGACCGCATCGGTCCGGTCGAGCAGCGTTGCGAGCGCGCCGGCGTGGTCCCCGTCGTGGTGCGTGAGGACGACCAGCCAAATATCCGTCAGATCGTACTCGAGCGACCGCAAATGCGTTTCGAGCGCGTCCACAGCCCCGGAATCGGCAGGACCGACATCGAACAAGACCAACCCGCGTTCGGTCTCGACAACCGCAGGGGTAATCGTCAGTTCGCGTCCGCCGAACTCGACTGTGCTCGGGAGTGCATGCAACCCGGGATCGTTCGCCATCGTTTGCAGAACTACTCGCTCCCGAAGGATATGGATACGGGGTTAGGGCGGCGGATGAAACGACAGAAACGCAACCAATTTACGGGTATTCCTAGTGGAAATACCATGGGCGATCAGGACGGCGAGCGCTACACAGCTGCCATCGGAACCAAACCCGACCGTGACGACGACCACGAGTTCCCGACACTCGATATCGAAACTGACCCCATCGACGTCGCTCGGCCGTCGCTTCCCGACTTCCTTTCCGAGTTACTCGAGCGATACGACGACGTCGTTGCAGACCGTGACCAAGCACAGTGGGACTGGCTCTACAACGCCTTCCCGGCCTTTCGGCTCTCCTGTGTCGATACCGAGCGGGCGCGACAGGTTCGGATCGCAAAACTCCTCTCGACGCTGTTTATCACCGTCGCAGACGACGTCGCCGAACGCCACGGCGACCGCGAAACGTTCGCCGAACTGGCGAACGTCCCCTTCGATCACCAGCACGCGGACCCGTCCCATCCCGCCGTCGACGGAGATATCGTCCGGTTCGGGATCGACGTCTGGAATTGCTTTCGGGGGATATACGATGACAGCCCGCGCGCACACGAGTTCAGCGAGCAACTCCGTTTCGACGTGCGCCAGGTTCTCGCCGCGATCGAGTACTCCGCCCTCACAAACCACAGCCCTGAACTCGTCTCGGAACACGAACTCTGGCGGTACGATGCCTACAACATGATGGTGTTCGTCCACGCCGACACCGATCTCGCGAACGCGCCGGCGTTCGATGTCCAGGAGTTGTCCGCGCTCCGGCAGGCCCTCGACAGAACCCAGCGGATGGCCCGGATCGGCAACTGGTTGGCCACCTGGAAGCGCGAACTCGGCGAGGGCGACTACAGTTCCGGTGTCGTCGTTCGCGCCGTCGAAACGAACGTCGTCCCCGCGACCGAACTGCGGGCTCTCGGTGCCAATCCGAATCCCGACGCGCTCCGCGCAGTCGTTCGCGCAATCGAGAACTCGACCGTCGAAGAGTATTTCCTCGATCAGTGGCGCGTGGAGTGTGCCGACGCAGCGCGGTTCGAGAAGTCACTCGAAAGCGTTGATCTGGCTGGCTATCTCGATGGATTCGAGACGATCCTGCGGTCACATATCGCGACGCGAAACGCGACCTGAGGCGAATGCACCTGCGTCGACTGTGAGTTATCGGAGCGCCGACCCGATCGCCTGGTCGAGATCGGCGATCAGATCGTCGACGTGTTCGATTCCGACCGAAACGCGGACGAGTCCGTCAGTGAGTCCGGCCTCGATGCGCTCCTCGCGCGGAATCGTGGCGTGGGTCATCGGGGCGGGCTGTTCGATCAGGCTCTCGACGCCGCCCAGACTCTCTGCGAGCGTGAACACCTCGGTGTTCGAGACGACTTCGCTCGTCTCCTCTAAGCTCGCGTCGAGTTCGAAGCTCAGCATGCCGCCGAAGTCGCGCATCTGTTCGTCGGCGATCTCGTGGCCGGGATGGGATTCGAGACCCGGGTAGTAGACGCGCTCGACAGCCGGCTGCTCGTCGAGCCACTCGGCAACGGCACGGGCGTTCTCGCAGTGGCGTTCCATCCGGACGGGGAGCGTCTTGGTCCCGCGAAGGACGAGGAACGATTCGAAGGGGCCGGGCGTCGCGCCCACCGAGTTCTGGTAGAAGCCGAAGCGCTCGTCGAGTGCTTCGTCGTCGGTCAGCAGCGCGCCGCCGACCACGTCCGAGTGGCCGCCGAGGTACTTGGTCAGCGAGTGCGAGACGATATCCGCCCCGAGGTCGAGGGGCTGCTGGAGATACGGCGTGGCGAAGGTGTTGTCGATCGCACAGAGCGCGTCGTGGTCGTGGGCGATCTCGGCCGCGCCCTCGATGTCGACGATCGACAGCAGCGGGTTCGTCGGCGTCTCGAGCCACAGCAGTTCCGTCTCGTCCCGAAACGCAGCGTCGATCGCGTCCAGGTCAGTCATATCGACGAAGCTGAACTCGATGTCGTAGTCCTCGTACACCTGCGTGAAGATGCGGTGGGTACCGCCGTAGACGTCATTGCCCGTCACGACGTGGTCGCCCGCCGAAAGCAGGTTGAGGACGGTGTTGATCGAGGCCATTCCGCTCGCGAACGCGCGGCCGTACTCGGCGTTTTCGAGGCTCGCGAGGTTGGCTTCGAGATCGGTTCGCGTCGGGTTGCCGGTCCGGGAGTACTCGTACCCCCGGTGGTCGCCGGGCGCGTCCTGCTCGTACGTCGAGTTCGCGTGGATGGGCGTCATCAGCGCGCCCGTCTCCTCGTCGGGGTCCTGGCCGGCGTGAATCGACCGCGTTTCGATCCGGAACTGATCGTCGTCGGTATCCATACTGCGGTACGTGTTGCCTGCGCGGATTATTGTTGCGGACCCGCGTCGGTGCCGACCGATTCGTGCCGCCACCGGTGGCCCGTGTCAGTGACGACCGAGCGGAGCGGAAGACGTGCGTTTTATAACCATCACCGGTCAAGACGGTCGTACGACTATGCCGAAATCTAATGGCCCTCGTCAGGGAACCCGGAACAAATTATCCAACGATCCGCGAGACCGTGGTGCATCACCGCCACAGCGAGCGATTCAGGACTACGAGGTCGGCGAGAAAGTCCACCTGAAGATCGACCCAAGCATCCACAAGGGTCGTTTCCACCCGCGCTTCGACGGTCACACCGGCGAAGTCGTCGGGACGCAGGGCGACGCCTTCAAAGTCGAGATCAACGACGGTGGCAAGAACAAGACGCTCATCGTCACCGCAGCGCACATGCGCGCCCAGGATCGCTCCGAAGAGCGCGTCTGAACCGTCGGTACAACGTACACGTACAATGACGATCTTCAAAGAGATCGTCGACGAGGAGTTCCTGACGGTTTCGGAAACGAAGGAGCTGCTCGCCGACATCGAAGCCGACCGCGCACTAGACGAGGACCGCGAACTGCCCTACGAACTCGCTCGGGCGATCGACCACGTCAACCAGTTCACCGTCCTCGAGCCAGAGGAGGCACAGACCCTCGTCGACGACCTCCAGGACCTGGAGAAAGTCGACGAAGCCACGGCGTACAAAATCGCCAACCTCCTCCCGCGCAACCGGGACGAACTCCGATCGGTGTACGCACAGCAACGATATTCGCTGTCCGGAGACGAACTCGACGACATTCTGAATGTCGTCGCACAATACGCCTGAAAGCGGGCCGACTCTTTAAGTACGCCGTCCCCGTATCACATGACAATGAGCGAAGTCGATAGCGACGGGACGGACGTTCGGCGCGCAGTCGTGTTGGACTACCTCGCACACGGGCTCTCCGATGACGGCCGACCGCAGTACGCGAAGTCACCCGCCGGGTACGCACTCGACACCACTGACTTTCGCCTCTACGAAGTCGCCTTCGACGAGGACGAACGCCTCACCATCGGCAGCGAAGTCGCCATCGAACCCCCGGCCGAACGCGATATCGTCACCGAAGCCAACCGCGTCGAGTACGATGCCCTCTCCTCCGGCGCACAGTCCGAACTCGAATACGTCGTCGCCGACCTCGTCGAGGAAGACGAACAGCGCTTCGTCGATTTCTACAACGACGCCCAACCGATTACGCTCCGACTCCACCAACTCAACCTGTTGCCCGGGATCGGGAAGAAACTCCGCAACGGCATCCTCGACGAACGAAAGCGCAAACCCTTCGAGAGCTTCGAAGAACTTTCAGAACGCGTCTCTGGCCTTCACGACCCCGACGAGATCATCGTCGAACGCATCATCCAGGAACTGCGCGACGAGGACCTCAAATACCAGACGTTCGTCGGTCGCCACGAACAGGAACAGGACCATTGACGAACCACTGACGACTTCTCCACCCTTCACCCTTCCCCACTCACCCGCTCTCATCCTCTCACCCGCTCTCACCCTTGAAAGCGGCCTCTCGGGACGCTAGCTCACCCCTGCTCTTGCGTCGGCGTCGTCTGCTGTACGATTGTCAACCAGAAATTCTCGACCGACTGAACGAACTCGATGAAGTCGTCCGACTCGACCGGCTTCTGGAGATAGTGTTCCGCGTCGAGATCGTGTGACTTGACGATCTTCTCCCCCACATCTGAACTCGTCAGGACGACGACCGGAATGTCGCACAACGCCTCCTCGTTTTTCAGTTCAGACAGGACGTCGAACCCGCTCGTTCCCGGCAATTGCGGCTCGAGTAGAATAAGATCGGGTTGTGGCTTGTCGCTGTAGGCATCGCGTTGATGAACGAAATCCAGCGCTTCCTCCCCGTCCGAAACAGTATGCACGCTATTCGTAAGGCTCGCATCCTTGAACGATTCCGTGAAGAGCCGAGTGTCACCAGGACTGGGCTCAACGAGTAAAATTTCGATCGGCTCATCCTCCACATCCAAACTCATACACCTACATTTGCGTGGGAGGGTAAAACAACGAGGATTCATTCTCACTGCCAATCACATCGGCGAACGGAAACCGACCCGACCTCGAGACGGTGCGTTTACACCATCTCTCCCCATAGCGCCAGCAATGAGAGATCCAGACGGACTGATCGCCCGCGCAGGCGTCCGCGGCGATCCGGACCGCGATCAACACTTTCTCGTCGACGACCGCGTCCTCGACCGACTGCCATCCTATCTGACGGACTGTGATCCCGAGAAAACCACCGGTACCGAGGCCGCCACAACTCCCACTGAAACCGCGACCGCTCCCGAGACCGAGACCGCCCCCGACACCATCGACACCAGCCACCTCCTCGAAATCGGCGGCGGCACCGGCGCACTCACCGACCGCCTCCTCGAACTCGGCACCGAAACCGACCGGGTCACCGTCGTCGAACGCGACAGCGAACTCGCATCCTTCCTCCGCACCGAGTTCAGCGACGAGATCGACGCCGGGCGACTGACCGTGATCGAAGGCGACGCGCTCGAGGTTGACCTCCCCGAGTTCACGGCGTCGGTGTCGAATCTTCCCTACGGCGTCTCGAGCGAGATCACGTTTCGCTTGCTTCCGGAGGGACGGCCGCTCGTTTTGATGTTCCAACAGGAGTTCGCCGAACGGATGGTGGCCGAGCCCGGCACGTCCGAGTACGGTCGACTCTCGGTATCGACTCAACACTACGCCGACGCCGAACTCGTCGAGTCGATTCCGAAGGAGGCGTTCTCGCCGCCGCCGGCGGTCCAAAGTGCGGTCGTGCGATTGTGTCCCCGCGAGCCCGACTACGAGGTCGACGACGAGGACTTCTTCCTCCGGTTCGTCAAGGCGCTGTTCACCCAGCGCCGGAAGACGATTCGAAACGCGATCCGGAACACGTCCCACATCTCCGGACTCGACGCCCCCGAGGCGGTCGTCGACGCGGCCGACGAGGACCTGCTGCAAAAACGCGCCGACGCGATGGCACCCGCCGAGTTCGCGGCGCTCGCCGAACTCGCGAGCGACGTTGGCGCGCCCGAGGGCGGGGACGAGTAGGCTGAACGGATAGTCACGAGTTGTGTCCGAATCGGGCGCGAAACGAACTGACCGACGGATACTCAAACCTTCGGTGACGAGAGAATCAGAGACGAGCATCCTATGGTTGTAGATGTGGGGCTTCTCGGAACCGGATCGGGGCCTGGATTCGACTGGCTCGCGGACACGTTCGAGGCGACCGAACTCAAGGTCCTCGTAACGGTCGTCGCGGCCGGCCTGTTGCTGGCCGTATTGCTCTCCTACCGGCGACTCCAGCAGTGGGTCTGCGAGCGGAGTCGGCCGCTCTATGGGGATATCGCGTCGACCGTCGTCCTGACGGCGACCTGCGTGTTCTCCCTCGCGGTCGTCCTCGGGGTCTGGGGGCAGACGAGCGAGGTTCACAGACTCTACAGCGAACTCGATAGCGGCGGCGAAGTCGTCGCACAGCTCATCGTGTCGTTTATCCTCCTCGTCAGCACGTTCATCGTCGTCCGGTTTCTCAGACGCGTCCTGGAGGAGGTCCTCGACTCCGCGTCGGCCGTGACCGACCACCAGCGGGAGATCACCCGCCGGCTCACACAGGTGATCGTCTGGTCGATCGCGCTCATCGTGATCCTCGGCGTCTGGGTCGACGATCTCGGTAGTCTCCTCGTCGGGGCCGGCTTCCTCGGCATCGTCGTCGGTATGGCCGCAAAGCAGACCCTCGGAACCGTCCTGGCCGGATTCGTCCTGATGTTCGCCCGCCCCTTCGAGATCGGCGACTGGATCGAAGTCGAGAACGAGGAAGGGATCGTCACCGATATCTCCATCGTCAACACCCGCATTCGGTCGTTCGACGGCGAGTACATCATGATCCCCAACGACGTCATCTCCGCGGGGACGGTGACGAACCGCTCGCGACGCGGCCGCCTCCGCATCGAGGTCGAGGTCGGCGTCGACTACGAAACCGACATCGAACGCGCCACCGAACTCGCCGAATCGACCGTCGACGAACTCGAGTTGACCCTCTCTGCACCCGGCCCGCAGGTCGTCACCAAGCGATTCGGCGACTCGTCGATCGTCCTCGGCGTTCGCTTCTGGATCGACAAGCCGAGCGCCAGACGCCGCTGGCAGGCACAGACGGCCGCAATCAACGCCATCAAGCAAGCCTTCGACGACGAGGACATCGGGATTCCGTACCCCCAGCGCGAACTCTCGAGTCGCGAACAGACCGCCGTTCGGATCGGCGATGGTGATAACACGTCGAAGACGACCGACACGGCATCGCGGGAGTATCAGATGACCTCGCCGGAGGAGCAGTGACCATGGATTTGAAAGACCAACGCGGCGTCGAAACTGACGTCTATCAGCCCGCCGAGGATTCCGAACTCCTCGCTGAATCGGCGTGTGACCACCTCGGGAAGCGGACGCGGGACCGGCCCGACACGACCGTGCTCGAGGTCGGGACCGGATCGGGGTACGTTGCCAGTCGTGTCGCTGACGAGACGAACGCGCGCGTAATCGCATCGGATCTGAACCCCCACGCCGTGGGACAGGCGCGACGCGAGGGCGTCGAGGCGGTCCGAGCCGACCTCGTCTCGCCGTTCGCCGACGGCGCGTTCGACGCCGTGTTGTTCAACCCGCCGTACCTGCCGACGGACCCCGACAACGAGTGGGACGACTGGATGGAACACGCACTCTCGGGCGGGGAGGACGGCCGGGCTGTCATCGACCCGTTTCTCGCCTCGGTCGGACGGGTACTCGACCCGGACGGTGTCGTCTACCTGCTCGTCAGCAGCCTCACCGGCGTCGACGAGGTGGTCGAGCACGCGGGCGAAGCGGGATTCAGCGCCGTTGCGATCGCCGACGAGTCGTTCCCCTTCGAGACGCTGACGGTGCTCACATTACTCCAGTAGCCGACCGCCCGGATCGCCACTGGCTGGCACTCCTGTTCCGAGTTGGGCTATCCGCTACACACCCGAAACGATAGTATCTGAGTCTAGCTACTGGTTGTAGTTATTCGAAATTCACTTGTCGTGTCACTAACGATTGGAACCCGTGCCACCGAGAACACCCCTCCTGTTTCCCGGTCAATACTTCGCCAAAACTGACGACCCGCTGCCGCTTGCACTGGGCGTCTTTGCCCTGTCTCTCCTGACGAGCATCATTGTGGCAAGTTCCGTCATCGCCTTGGTCGGAACACGCTGGCAGTACGCATCCGATCCGTTCGTCCTGTTCGAAGCCGTCATCCACGTATTGTTCACCATCGTCATCAACCTCGGCAGTCGACTGTTCATCGTCGCCGCCGTGCTCTACGTTCTGAGTGGCGCGCTCTGGAAGAACGGAAACATCGTGGCGACCTTCGCAGTTGCCTGCTGGTCGTACGCCCCAAACGCGATCGCACAACTGGTGATCCTCGCACTCGTCACCGCTGAGGGAGCCACGACGAATACGTTTACGGACCTCGAACCCGCTGAACTCGCAACCGGAACCGAGTTCCTCTCACAGACATCGTCGACGCTCATCAACGTGGTTCTCCCGCTTACCGTCGTCCTCTGGAGTGTGTATATCCTCACGCAGGGTGTCGATGCAGCAAACGAGGACGTGCCGTTCGCCGGCGCGTTCGGCGCAGCGCTCATCATCGGGTGTGGCGTACTGCTACTTGAATTCGTCTGAATCTCTTTCTTCTCTTACCTCGTTACCAGCCACCCCGTCCCTGCCCGTCTCGTCACCCATGCAAACTCCCCCACGTGCACCCGAACAATTACTACCGTGTATTAATACGGATGGAAAATATTAAGCGTCGGTATAGCCTATCCAGCATCACGATGACTGAGTACGTTTCGACCACACCGGGGCTCTTCCCGCTCCCGGATTGGGCGAAAGACGACCTCTCGGATCTCAAGGGCCACCAGAAACACGACCTCATCAGCGGCGACGAAAGCGGCGAGATTGCCGCCGCCTACGAGGAGGCCCGGAAGGAGGTAATCAAGGGGCAGCAAGACGCCGACCTCGACCGCACCGTCGAGGGCCAACTCCGCTGGGACGACATGCTCGCCCACCCCCTCGCCGTCCACGACGCCGTCGAAACCCACGGCATCGTCCGCTACTACGACAACAACAACTTCTACCGCGAACCCGTCGTTACCGACGACCTGGACTTCTCCGGCGACGTGGCAACCGAACTCGAGACGGCCAGTGAACTCGCGGCCGGCGACGACCTGCAGGCCGTCCTGCCCGGCCCCTACTCGCTCGCCGACCTGGCGACCGACGAACACTACGGCGACGAGGCCGCGTTCCTGGATGCGATTGCGGACTTCCTCGAAGCCGAGGCGTCGGCCTTTCCCGAGCACGAGACGCTGTTTCTGCTCGAGCCCTCGCTGGTCGAAAACGCGCCCGAAGACGGGGTCGACGAGCGCGCGAGCCAGGCGATTGATCGGGTTGCCGGCGCGGTCGACGCCGACGTCGTCGTCCAGCCCTACTGGGGCGCACTCGAGGAGAAGGTCTACGCCCACCTCCTCGACGCCGACATCGACGCAGTCGGCTTCGACTTCGTCGCGAACCGGGAGGATAACCTGTACAACATCCAGGAGTACGGCACGACCGACGACATTTCTCTCGGGCTGGCCGACGGCCAGAACACGCTCGTCGAGGACCCCGAAGCGATCCGCGAGCGCGTCGACTGGATCTACGACCAACTGCCCGTCTCCGCGTTCGAGACGGTCTACCTGACGACGAACACCGAGACGTTCTACCTTCCCTACGCCAAATTCGAGGAGAAACTCGCCGCCCTTGCCGAAGCCGCCGAACTCGCCGAGGTGAAAGCCGCATGAGCCCAGACACACCCGTCAACGAAAACAAAGACCAGTTCCGACCGGACGACCATGACACCGACCACTTCCTGCTGACGACCGTCGTCGGCAGCTATCCGAAGCCCAAGTGGCTCAACCGCGCGAAAGAACTCTACCAGGACGACGACCACGAGTTCGACGCCGAGGACTGGCAGGAAGCCACGGACGACGCCGCCCGACTCATCACCGCCGAACACGAGCGTGCAGGTCTCGACGCCGTCGTCGACGGCGAGATGCGCCGGAACGAGATGGTCGAGTTCTTCGCCCACCGGATCGATGGCTACGAGTTCAACGGCCCGGTCAAGGTCTGGGGGCACAACTACTTCGACAAGCCCTCCGTCGTCTCGGAAGTCGAGTACGACGATTCCTGGCTGGTCGACGAGTACGAGTTCACCGCGGCGGCAAGCGACCGTCCGGTGAAGGTTCCGATCACCGGTCCGTACACCCTCGCAAACTGGTCGTTCAACGAGGCCTACGACGACGACGAGGAACTCGCCTACGACCTCGCCGATCTCGTGAACGAAGAGATCGAAAAGCTCGTCGAGGCGGGTGCACGGTACATTCAGATCGACGAGCCGGCGCTCGCGACGACGCCGGACGATCACGCCATCGTCGGCGAGGCCCTAGAGCGTATCGTGGCCGATATTCCGGAGGAGGTCCGGATCGGCCTGCACGTCTGTTACGGCGATTACTCGCGCATCTACCCCGAGATTCTCGAGTTCCCCGTCGACGAGTTCGACCTCGAACTCGCGAACGGCGACTACGAACAGCTCGACGTCTTCAAAGATCCCGAGTTCACGAAGGATCTTGCACTCGGCGTCACCGACGCCCACGTCGCCGAGGTCGAGTCGGTCGAGCAGATCGAGGAGAATATCAAGAAGGGACTGGAGGTCGTCCCGCCGGAACAACTGGTCGTCTCGCCGGACTGCGGCGTGAAACTGCTGCCCCGCGAGGTCGCCTACGGCAAGATGGCGAACATGGTCGAGGCCGCACGCAACGTCGAAGCCGCCCTCGACGCGGGTGAACTCGATATCGAGCGCGGCGCGCCGACGCCCGCCGACGACTGAGCCGGCGGTTTCTTGGCGTTTTCCGGTTGTTCCTCAGCTGTTCCTCGGCGGTAACCGCGCGGACTCAGACGCGAATCCCACGTGTACGCGACTCCTCAGCCGTGGGTTTCGATGTGCCGCCCGACCCGTTCGAGGCCCGCCTCGAGTTCGTCGGTGTGGAGGCCGAAGCCGATTCGGAATCGACCGGGGTAGCCGAAGACGTCGCCGGGGGCGAGGACGACGTGCTCGGCCTCGAACAGCGACCGGCAGAACTCGGTTCCGTTCTCGAACCCGTCCGGAACGGTCGGGAACCCGTTGACGCCCGTCGGTTCGAACCACGCTAAATCGTAGCGGGAGACGAACTCGGCGACGCGGTCGCGGTTGGCGTTCGCGTGGGCGCGGTTCGCATCGAGGATGTCGTCCTCCGCCGCGCCGAGTGCCTGCTGAGCGATGTGCTGTCCCAGAATCGGGGGCGAAATCGTCGTGTAGTCCTTCCACTTTCGGACTGCGTCCGCGAGTTCAGTGTTCGCGACGACCCAGCCGAGACGCGCGCCGGCGAGGCCGTAGGATTTCGAGACGCCGGCGGTCGAGATCGCTCGCGGTCCGAGCGTCGCGGCCGGGGGATGCGGATCGTCGGCGAGCATCCGGTACACCTCGTCGACCAGAAGATATGCGTCGTTCTCCTCGACGAGGTCGTACAGCGCCTGCAGCGTCTCCGGTCCGAGGTACTTGCCGGTCGGGTTGCTCGGATTCGTGAGGACGACGAGCCGGGTATCGGGGCGTATCGCGTCCGCGACTGCGTCGACGGAGAGATCCCAGTTCGGCGGCTCGGTTCGGACTTCGGTCACGTCGCCGACGGCGGCCGGCACGCTCGCGAGCGACTGGTAGGTCGGCGAGACGACGACGCTGTGATCCCCCTCGTCCAAGAGCGCCATGAACGTGAGGTAATCCGCCTCCTGCGTGCCGCAGGTGAGGACGACTTCCTCGGCGTCGCGCCCGTAGCGCTCGGCGATCTCGGCGCGGAACGCCGGCGATCCGTCGGTCGGGATGACGTAGCCGAGTTCACCCACGTCGAGGTCGAACCGGTCGGCGGGAAGGCTTCGAACGCCGCTTTCGGCGAGCATCACGTCGGCATCGGATTCGTACTCGTCGAGCCACCGCTCTAGTTCGAAGGGGGGTAACTCCATACGGAACACTGGCGGAGGGGACGCATATACGTGCCTCAATTGGCAAACGTGTGGACGGCGGGTTTCCGAGGGGGTCCGTCTTCGGACGACGGGTATCGAAGCGCGTATGCGGGATGGAACCACGAACCGACGACACGGTCGTCACCTGGTAACCCGTATATCAGGAAATATATACGTATGTGGCGTTCCAAGGGTGAGTCGATGCAAGAGTCTCTTTCAGTCTCTCACGAACTCGACGACGAAGTCGCCGAATACCGCGATCCGGATCACGAGATCGACCCGCTGTTCGTCAACCGCTGGTCGCCGCGCGCGATGACCGGCGAGTCGCTCGATGAATCGGAGTTCCTCCCGCTGTTCGAGGCCGCCCGCTGGGCCCCCTCCGCGTTCAACAACCAGCACTGGCGATTCGTCTACGCCACCCGCGAGGACGACGAGTGGGACACGTTCGTCGACCTGCTGAGCGAGGGCAACCGAGCCTGGGCGAGCGACGCCGCCGTTCTCGCTGTCATCGTCTCGAAGACGACCTTCGACCACAACGGCGAACCCGCGCCGGTCCACTCCTTCGACACCGGTGCCGCCTGGCAGAACCTCGCGCTCGAAGGCGCGCGCCGCGACCTCGCCGTCCACGGCATGGCCGGCTTCGACTACGAACGCGCCGCGACCGAACTCGACGTGCCCGAGGAGTTCGCCGTCGAAGCGATGTTCGCCGTCGGCGAGCGAGCACCGGTCGAGACGCTTCCCGAGGACTACCAGGAGCGCGAACAGCCGAGCGACCGCAAGCCAGTCGACGAGATCGCCTTCCGCGGCGAGTTCGAGTAAGTCGCGCCGACAGCTGAACTCGTACAGACGCCGAAACACGCAGACGAGTACGCGGACGGGTTCGGGGTGCCGGGTGACAGGTACCGGGTTTCGTCTGTTCGGTTTCCTTCGATTGTAATCGGTATCCTCTCGTCGCTGTTCGACTGGTAGCCCAGACGCCGGTTTAGTTAGGGTTGGTAATTCCCGAAATACGTTGCTATTGCTCGAAGAACGCTACTGATACAGCGCCGATAGTCCGGAAATAGTTATTCGGGAGAGAGTTGCCGTCTCCGAGCATGCCACCGGAACGAGCATTCGATCGCAGTGGCAGTGGTGCATCACGACGGACGTTCGTCAAGGCGACGAGCGCGATGGCAATCGGAACCGGCGTGAACAGTGCCGTGGTCGGTGCGGGTGAGTCGAAGACGGACGCCGATCCGGAGACGACGGACGATATCGGGCGTCGTCTCGAGTCGATGACGGTCAGACAGAAGGTCGGACAGATGACCCAGGTTGCACTCGGCGAAGCGGGCGAAGGGTTCGACCCGGACGATCCGTTCGAAACGCACGACGAACCCGAGACGGTCGGAGCCCTGTTTACGGACCTGCACGTCGGGTCGATCCTCAGCGGCGGCGCGTCGGGGCCGACGTTCGACGGCGAGGAGTTCGTCGCGGGACTGAACGGGTTACAGCGGTACGCTATCGAGCAGACGGAGCACGGCGTTCCGTTCCTCTGGGGCGGCGATGCGCTCCACGGGAACGGCCTGCTCGACGGCTGTACGAGTTTTCCCCAGCGGCTCAACATGGGTGCGACGCGCGACATCGACCTGGTCGAAGCGGCGGCGGTCCAGACCGGGTCGGAGATCGCGGCCATGGGCGGTCACTGGAACTTCGGACCGACGGTCGACATCCTGCGGGACATGCGCTGGGGACGATATTTCGAGGGCCACAGCGAAGATCCGATGCTTCTCGGGAAGTTGGCCAGGGCACGTGCCCGGGGGTTCGAACGAAACGGTCGCGTCGCGGCGACGGTCAAACACTTCGCCGGCTACGGAACGCCGAACACGGGTAGCGACCGTGCACACGCTCGTACGTCGATGCGAGACCTCCGGACCAGACAGTTGCCGGCGTACGAGCGAGCGCTCGAGGAAGCCAAGACGGTGATGGTCAACAGCGGCGCGGTCAACGGGAAACCGGCACACGTCTCCGAATGGCTCCTGACGACGGTGTTGCGCGAGCGATACAGCTTCGACGGCGTGATCGTCAGCGACTGGGACGACTTCCTGCGCTTGCTCACCAATCACGAGTACCGCCCGAACACGGACGAGGGGTGGCGGTGGGCGGTCAAGGAGGGCATCACGGCCGGCGTCGACATGCACATGTGCGGCGGCGAGGTGTCGCCGGCCGAGTTCATCGAGACGGCGGTCGACCTCGTCGAGAGCGGCGAGATCTCCGAGGACCGCATCGACGAGTCGGTGCGTCGCATCCTCGAACTCAAGCGGGAGCTCGGACTGTTCGAGCAGCCGCTCGTCCGGGAGGATCGGATCGGCTCCCTCGTCGGCGGCGCACGGGACGTGTCCGCGAAACTGGCGAAGGAATCGCTGGTGCTCCTCAAGAACGAGGACGATGTACTGCCACTCGAGGGGACCGAACGGGTGTTGCTAACCGGCCCAGGAGTCGAGGACGGAACGCCGAACCGGTTCCTGATGCAACACGGCGGCTGGACGCTCGGGTGGCAGGGCGTCGAAGACGGCGACCTGACCGCGGACGGCCCGAGACCGCGTCAGACCACCGTCGAGGGCGCGATGGCAGAGCGACTCGGCGACCGACTGACGCACGTCCCGACCGAGTTCGAGGCCGCGCCGTACGAGAGCATCTACGAGAACTTCGACAACGGCTTTTTCGACGTGACCGACGAGCAGGAGCGTGCAATTCGCGAGGCGGCGTCCGCTACAGATGCGGTCGTCGTCGTCCTCGGCGAAGGGCCGCACAACGAGGGCTTCGGCGACCGCGACAAGATGCGCTTCCCCGAAGCCCAGCACGAACTCGTGGCGCTCCTTGATGCAGTCACCAGCGACGACGTTTCGCTCATCGGCGTCGTCCTCGCCGGTAGTCCGCGTGGGACCGCGGAGACGTTCGACCGCCTCGACGGCGTCCTGTTCGCCGGCCAACCCGGGAGCGACGCGGGCGTCGCGATCGCCGACACGCTGTTCGGCGACTACAACCCGTCTGGGCGACTCCCGTTCACGTGGGAGGCCAACGTCGGCCACGTCCCGCAGTGCTACGACGACTATCCGCCCCGACAGTCCGTCGACGCGGGCGCGCAGACGGTCCAGTTCGAGTTCGGCCACGGGCTCTCCTACACCGACTGGTCGTATACTGGGCTGACACTGTCGGCGTCGACCATCAAGAATCCCACATCGAATCCGACGGTCACGGCCCGGGTTACCGTCGAAAACACGGGCGAGATGGACGGCGAGCACATCGTCGAGGTGTACAATACCGAGTCCTGCGGGTCGGTCCTCCAGCCCCACCGCCGGCTGCTCGGCTTCGAACGAGTTCACGTCGCGGCCGGCGAGAGCGAGACCGTCGCAGTTGAACTCGATCTCTCGGCGCTCGAGGTCGTCCCCGGTGACGTGCCCGGCTGGAAGCCGACGGTCGTCGAGGCCGGCGAGTACGAACTCTCGGTCGGCGAGGAGACGGCGACGTTGACGATCGGGAAGACGGCGTCGCTCACCGATCCGAAGCCGGCCCCCGGTCGGGACGGTTCCGCCGGCGGTCGCTGTGACGACTGAACCGGTGAAATCCCGGTTCGTCGGCGACGAATCGGCTGCGAGCGCGACGTGACGATCCGCCTCGGTACGCCGGCGCGCTTCTGCGATACAAACATCTAACCCGGACACCGCTGAAAGGGTAACCATGACCCTCGACGTCGGCGTTCTCGGCTATCGATTCATGGGCAAAGCACACGCAAACGCCATGGCGCGGCTGCCGATGTTCTTCCCGGACGCGCCGGCGATCGAGCGCTCCGTCCTGGTCGGCCGCAACGAAGAAACGCTGCGCGAGGCCGCCGACCGACTCGGGTTCGACTCGATCTCGACGGACTGGGAGGCCGTCGTCGACGACGTCGACGTCTTCTACAATCTCGGTCCGAACCACGTCCACCCCGAGCCCTCGATCGGCGCACTCGAAGCCGGCACGCCCGTCTTCTGCGAGAAACCCCTCGCGCCGACGCTTGAGGAGGCAGAACGGATGGCCGAGGCGGCGGCCGACGCTGGCGACGACGTGCCCGCCGGCGCCGCCTTCAACTACCGGTTCGTGCCCGCCATCCAGTACGCGAAGGGCCTGCTCGACGCGGGTGAACTCGGCGAAATCCGTCACGTTCGTGGTCGCTACCTCCAGGACTGGCTCGTCGATCCCGAGGCACCCTGGGAGTGGCGACTCGACGAAGATCTCGCGGGTGCCGGCGTACTGGGCGATCTGGGCGCGCACACGGTCGACCTCGTGCGATTCCTCGTCGGCGACGACGACCTCGCCGGCGACATCGAACGTATCAGCGGGCACTTACAGACGTTCATCGACGAGCGCCCCGTCGACGACGGCGACGAAACGCGGCCCGTCACCGTCGACGACGCCTACTCCGCCCAACTCGAGTTCACAAACGGCGCGATGGGGACGCTCGAAGCAACCCGGTACGCGACGGGGCACAAGAACGACCACACGATCGAGATTCACGGCTCCGAGGGGAGCCTGCGCTTCTCCCTCGAGCGACTGAACGAACTCGAAGTCCTGCGCGACGGCGACCGGGGCTACGAGACGATTCTCGTGACCGACGAGGACGATCCGTACCTCGACCACTGGTGGCCGCCGGGCCACGTTCTCGGCTGGGAACACACGTTCGTCCACGAGAACTACGAGTTCCTGAGCGCGGTCGCAGACGGGCGATCGTTCGCGCCGAACTTCGACGACGGACTGGCCGCCCAGCGGGTCCTGGCGGCGATCGAGGAGAGCGACGAGCGCGGCGAGTGGGTGACTCTCGGCTGAGTTGTGGCTCGCGCGACGAGAACGGGGCGTTCAGCGCTGTAACGGAACGCGGGCGCGTTCCCGTCACTGGGAGCGGGGACTCTCGGAGGACTGCACTCGCGGCTCTGAACTCGTAACCAGTAGTGCGCCGATTCCGAGGAGGAGCATGGCGATTCCCGAGAGAGCGATGAGTGCGGCGTAACTGGCGAGAACCGCCAGCCCGGTGTAGACGACGGGGCCGGCGGAGCGACCGAGGAAGGTCGTTGCGTTTCGAATGCTCAGCGCGCCGGCCCGGTATTCCGGGAGGGCGATCCGGCCGATCGCGGCGTCGATCGACGGAAGCGCGAGTCCAAACCCCACGCCGACGACGACGGCACCGACGGTGAGCAAGCGTACCGACTGTCCCACCCAGACGACGAGCAACCCGATACCGTAACAGAGGAAGCTAACCGCCACCAGCCGGTGGTTCGACCAGCGTTTGGCGAGGTCGCCGTTCTTCAGCGCGACGGCGGCCGACGCGATCGTTTGAATTGTTAGCACGGCACCGATG
This sequence comes from Natrialba sp. PRR66, assembly GCF_034808065.1. Classification (NCBI taxonomy): domain Archaea; kingdom Methanobacteriati; phylum Methanobacteriota; class Halobacteria; order Halobacteriales; family Natrialbaceae; genus Natrialba; species Natrialba sp. PRR66. Next base: position 727,675 of record NZ_JAXHGN010000002.1, read on the forward strand.
ACGACTGACGATGCGTCGAAGTCGGCCGTCAGGATGAACGGGAGCGCGGTCAAAATCGTCCCGAACGCGACCGCTTCGAGCAGGAAGGTCGCGCCGTAGAGGGCGCTCGCCTCGCCAGCGGGTAAGGCGTCGACTGCCCCGCGAAGGTATCGCAGGCCGGTCCGCGGCTCGCCGGTTGGCGGCTCTTCGAGTGCCCGAATCGCGAAGAGACCGGCCGGAATCGCGACCGCGTACACCAAAAACGGAACGTGCCAGTCGATCGAGCCGAGCGCACCGCCAACGAACGGATAGATCGCCGCACCCGCAAACAACGCGGCGGCGTTGACGCCGAGGACGGCGTTTCGCTGGACGCCGTCGAAGACATCGCTGATGAACGTCACCGTCAGGATGAACACGCCGGCCGACGCGGTCCCCTGCAGCAAGCGAAGTGCGAGCACGATCGAAAACGAGTTCACGAACGCGGCGAGGACGCCGGTGACGCCGAACGCGAGCAGGCTCGGGATCATGACTCGCTTGCGACCGACCTGGTCGGCGAGCATGCCGATGACGGGCGACAGCACGATTCCCGGCACGAAGTACGCCGTGATGAGGAGGCTCGTCCGGGCGTCCGTAATCCCGAACGAGTCTCGAATGGCGGGGAGCACTGGACTGAGCAGCGGGACGCCGAGCGGCAGGACGAGCGTACTGACGAGAATCGCCTGTAACGTGGGCGACCGCCATGGAATCGTCGTTTCGTCGGCCGACATACGGCGTCACACGGTCCGAAGAACGAAAGTGCTGTTCGGTACCCCGTCGAAATCCGCCTATTCGAGAACGATACAGGTTCGCGTCCGCCCCACGTTTTCGTCGCACTGAATCTGTTCGGTGACCAGCGACAGGAGTTCCTGATTCGAGTCGGCTTCGACTTCGGCGATGATGTCGAACTCGCCGGCGATGATACTCGCCCGAGTGACCGCGTCGAGTTCGCGGAGCGACGCGAGGACGGGGCGGGCGGTTCCGGCGGCGGTCATAAGCAGGACGTACGCTTCTACCATGGAGTTCACCACCAGTTGAGAACAGGTGCTACGGGCGGATATAGCTCTATACCGCCAGTAGAGACGGTTCGGATAGTGAGAGAATCGCCTCACGGACGGTACTGGGGACGCGTCGATCAGGTATTGGAATCGGTATCAGTATCAGTATCGGTATCGGTATCAGCGCCAGAGTGAGCACCAGTGTCAGTGGGAGTCCCAGCGCCTGTCTCGGTCTCAGTCCCAGCCTCGATCCTGATCACGGTCCGAATCTGATCGTACCGGGGACTTCCCTCACCGGGCGACCGACCGTCGAGTTCGAGGTAGCCGGGTTCGATGCCGGTCACCTCTCCCGTGGCCGAGACGTCATCAGCCCCCGTCCGATCGGCCTCTCGAACTTCGACGGTGTCACCGACCGTAACGTGTTCCTCGACGAGTCGAGACGCTTCGTCGGTGCTGGCGTCCCGCGGAATCGTAAGTTCGGTCATGAATGGGTATGAGTACTCCGGCGGCGAGACGGGTAAACGCACACACGTCAAGCGACGGGAGCTTTTGTACTCGTGTTGATCGAGTTCGCTCTCGCAGGACCGCGACGCGCCGGCGAGAATCGTTATGTGCGAGGGCGCGAGTCGGTACAGTACTGTCGCCATGACGGGGCCACAAAACGGAGCGGGCGAGCAGGACCGGACGCGTACACAACAGGGTTCGACAATCGAACTCGCGGGCGGCTTTAGCATCCACGACTACCGGACGAAACTGAAGCTCTTGAACGACGCCGGCACGACGCGAACGCTCGAAAACCGCGAGGGGTTGCTGTGTCCGGCCTGCGAACGCGAGTTCGATCGACTGTTCGTCACCGAGGAGCAAACGGCGTCGTTCGAGACGCCGGCAGAGCGCCCGTTCTGTCTCGCCCGGACCGACGAGAAACTGTTGCTGTGTACGCACTGACGGCGGCCCGAGGGATAGTTGTGAACTCGTCAGCGGAGATTGCACGACGACTTCGATGAACGACCGTGCTGTGTCCGTCCGATTTGTCGCCGTCTTTCGTGTGTCCGGAACGGCCGGAATGTGTCTCTCGGCGCGACACTCAGCGGCAGCCGGTAACTGCTTTATCTCCGTGTGAGGCGTACGGTAGGACAACGCGTGCACGGTGAACCACACGATGACTGCACATTCGACTCGATCTCCGTCCGATGATGCGGCTTCCGGGAGCGGCGATCAGAAACCAGTAGAACAGGACCGCGACTATCGAGTTCAGGACTACATCCAACCGCTTGCGTTTCCCGCTGGCGCGATCGTACTTGCACTCGCCCTGAGTACCGTCTGGAACATGACTCCCGTCGACGCGTTCTTGCTCTCGTTTCTGGTCGTCACGGTCGGGTTCCAGGGAATCTGGGCGTTTCTCGGCCACTACTTCAAAGCCGACATGGTCGCTGCACTCATCGGTTGGCCGGCCGGCAATCCGTTCCAGACCGAAATCGCGTTCGCAAACCTCGCGTTCGGTATTCTCGGCCTCCTCTGCGTGGTCTATCGCGGCGAGTTCTGGATTGCAACCGCGATCGGCATCTCGATTTTCCTGCTCGGTGCCGCGTCCGTCCACATCCGCGATATCCGCGAGCGGGGGAATCTCAATCCCGCGAACGCGGGCGGGATTCTCGTCACCGACATCCTCACTCCGCTCGCGTTGCTCGGACTCCTCGCGCTGCGATACCTCCTGTAGAACTGTAGGAACTAGCCGCTATAATCCATTCCGCTGCCCCGTACGCGCCCCTTCACGCCCGTTTCAATCTCATTTCCCGGTTGTCGCGACAGTTTTTCTACCATAGCGCCGGAATGACGGCTATGAAGATCATCAAGGACAGCGTCCACGATCACATCGCCGTGGACGGCGTCGCCCGCGATCTCGTCGATACGCCGGCAGTGCAACGACTGCGGCGCATCTCCCAACTCGGCACGGTCTCGCTCGTCTACCCCTCCGCAAACCACACTCGTTTCGAGCACAGCCTCGGCGTCTACCACATCGCCTGCGAAGCCCTCGACCACCTCGGCATCGAGGGCGTACAGAGCCAGCGCGTCCAGGCCGCGGCCCTCCTCCACGACGTCGGTCACGGTCCGTTCAGCCACAACCTCGAATCGCTGACCCACCGCCGTACCGGTCGCTACCACGACGACGTCCACGATCTCCTTACCGACGGCGCAGTCGGCGACGTACTCCGCAACCACGACCTCGACCCCGACACGATCGCCGACCTCGTCGCCGGCGACGGCCGCTTCGGCCAACTCGTCTCCGGTGAACTCGATGTCGATCGCATGGACTACCTCGTGCGCGACGCCCACCACACCGGCGTCCCCTACGGTACCATCGACCACGGTCGACTGATCCGCGAACTCGTCTTCGTCGACGACGAACTCGTGCTCGACGAGGGCAACGTCCAGACCGCAGAGAGCCTGCTCGTCGCCCGTGCGCTGATGAACCCGACCGTCTACAGCCACAGCGTGGCCCGAATCGGCAAGGCGATGCTTCGCCGCGCGGCCGAACGGTTGCTCGACACGCCAACGACCGACACCGACGCCGCGGCGCTCCAGCGCATGGACGACTACGACCTGATCGTCGCCCTGCGCTCGTGTGCGGCCACCAGCGAGTTCTCTCGCCGACTCGACGAGCGCGACCTGTTCAAGCGGGCCGTCTGGGCGGAGATCGACGACGTTCCCGGCGGCGTCATCGAGGCGGATCACGAGTCGATCCGCGATTTCGAGCGAGAGATCGCCGACCGAGCGGGTGTCGACCCGGAACGCGTGATTCTCGACGTGCCGAGCCGGCCGTCGATGACCGAATCCTCCTCGCGTGTGATGGTAAACGGGGAGATGCGGCGGCTCGGGCAGCAGTCGCCGTTGGTCGAGGCGCTGCGCGGTGCCCAGTACTCCCAGTGGCGACTCGGCGTGTACTCGCCGTCGACGGTTCGAGAAGCGGTCGGCCACGCGGCGGTTTCGGTCCTCGGGCTGGATATCGACGGCGCGCTGGTCAGCGAGGTGCGAAACGGACTCGACACGACGCTCGATCAGTTCACGGACCAGGCGTAGCGACGGTCCCGAGGCGAACCGTTGATGGAACTGCCCGCGAACACACGCGTATGGAACGCACAGGGATTATCCTTCGCGGCCGCGAGTTCACTCCAGTCGAGGGTCGCGTCGTTCTCGACGACGAGGGACGGATCGAGGCGATCGAAGAGGAGTCGGTCGACTCCGACGACATCATCCTCCCGGCGTTCGTCAACGCCCACACCCACATCGGCGATTCGATCGCCAAGGAGGCCGGCGGCGGCCTCTCGCTCGAAGAACTCGTCGCGCCGCCGGACGGGCTGAAACACCGGTTGCTCCGGGCCGCCTCGCGGGACGAACTCGTCGCGGCGATGGCGACCTCGCTCGAGTTCATGCATCGGAGCGGCACCGCGGCCTGTCTCGACTTCCGCGAGGGCGACGTTGCCGGCGTGGAGATGCTCGAAGCGGCTGTCGCCGCCGCGGACGGCGCTGTCGACGCGCTCGCGTTCGCCCGCGGCTCCGTCGACGCGATGGACGCGGGCGACGGCTTCGGCGCGAGCGGGGCCAACGACGCCGAGTTCGGCGAGGAACGCCAGGCGACTCGCGAGGCGGGCAAACCCTTCGGCATCCACGCCGGCGAGGTCGACGCGAGCGACATCGACCCCGCGCTCGATCTCGAACCGGACTTCCTCGTTCACATGGTCCACCCCGAACCGGACCACCTGGAGCGCATCGACGACCAGAACGTCCCCGTCGCGGTCTGCCCGCGCTCGAATCTCGTCACCGGCGTCGGACTCTCCCCCTACGCCGAACTCGCCGAGCGAACGACGCTCGCGCTCGGCACCGACAACGTCATGCTGAACTCGCCGTCGATGTTCCGCGAGATGGAGTTTCTGGCCAAACTCTCGGAGCTCTCCGCGACCGAAATTCTGCGGATGGCGACGATCAACGGGGCCGAACTCGCCGGCCTCGATTACGGCGTGATCGAACCGGGACGGGAGGCCCGACTGCTCGTCCTCGACGGCGGATCGGCCAATCTCGACGGCGCGCGCGAACTCGTCCGTGCCGTCGTTCGTCGGGCGGGCGTCGACGATGTCCGCGAAGTCATCGCGACTCCGGAGCCCGACGGGTGAGTCCTGTTCCGACGTAAGACGGATTGACGGTCACGATGGTCACGAAAACGTTCTTATAGCATCCGTGCCATTGTGTAACACAACCAATGTACGACTGCATCCTCGTTCCGACCGACGGCTCGCCCGAGGTCGAGCGCGCGCTCGAGTACGCGTTCGACCTCGCACGCACGCACGACGCGACGATCAGGGCGCTCTACGTCGTCAACATCAGCGGCTACGGGGGGCTGCCGATGGAAACCGCCTGGGAAGGGATCAACAACGCGCTGCGCGGCGAGGGAGAGACCGCCGTCGATCGCGTCGAAGAACTCGCGCCCGACGATATCGAGGTCGAAACGGCGATTTTCGAGGGGTCGCCGAGTCGCGTCATCGTCGAACAGGCGGCATCCGAGGATTGCGACCTGATCGTGATGGGAACCCACGGGCGCGGCGGTATCGACCGGCTACTGCTCGGTAGCGTCACCGAACGCGTCGTCCGGCAGGCTCCGGTTCCCGTGCTGACGGTACAGGTCGACCCGTCCGACGTGCCGGAGCAACCGAACGAATCGCGCGCTATCGTCGAGTAACGAGGACCCCAGATCTTAGACGGGACGGAGGTGCTCGCAGTCGCCCGCCGAGACCGTCACCGTCGTCCGTTCTTCTCCGGCGTCCGTTTCGATGACGAGCGCCCCCGCCGCCGTGATGTCGACCGCTTCGCCGACAACTTCGCCCGCCGGGCGCTCGACCCGCACGCGCTGGCCGAGCGTCAGCGCGAGTTCGCGCCAGGCCGGCACGACCGCTTCGAGATCGGTTCTGGCGTCGTCGAACGCTTCCAGGAGTCGCTGCACGAACCGCCGTCGATCCACGTCGGCAGCCTCGTCGCGGACCGTCGTGGCTCCCGCCGGGAGGGTGTCGGCGTCTATGTTCGCGTTGACGCCGATGCCGACGGTGAGCCACGCGACGCGGTCCGTCTCGCCTTCCATCTCGGTGAGGATACCCGCGAGCTTTCGGTAGTCGCCGTTCTCCCCGACGGGGACGACGACATCGTTCGGCCACTTGATCCCCGCGTCGACGCCGGCCTCGCGGGCCGTTCGGGCCGTCGCGACCGCGGCGGCGAGCGTGTACAACGGCGCTCGCGCCGGCGTAATCGACGGCCTGGTGACGATACTCAGCCAGATACCGCCCGACGGCGAAGACCACTCGCGGTCCAGACGACCGCGGCCGCCGGTCTGTTCGTCAGCGAGGACGACCAGATCCGACGCGCCGTCGGTCGCCCGCTCTCGCGCCACCGCGTTCGTGCTCTCGACCGCGTCGTGGAACTCGACGGTGAACGGCGCGTCGAGACCGAACTCGACGGCTGGGCCGCTGTAGGCGTCGACGTCGACGAGTTCGTAGCCGGACGGGCCGCTCTCGATGTCGAAGCCGGCCTCGCGGAGGGCGTCGACGTGCTTCCAGACGGCGGCCCGCGAGACGGCGAGCGAGTCCGCCAGTTCGGGACCGGAGACGGGGCCGTCGGCGAGGGCGTCGACGATTGCGCGTCGCGTCTCGTTCATGAACGCAAGCGGGTGCCGCTCGTACTTCAATCGGCGGGATCGACAGCGGGTGCGCGCGAAACGGTGTTAGCAGCGGGTTTCAGTTTCGGATTTCGCGAAGCTTCTCGCGGCCCGGCGCGATGAGTTCGTCGAGGTACGTCGCGAGCGTCCCCTTCGCGTCGGCCGGGTGGAGTTCGCCGGATTCGAGATCGGCGGCCAGCGACTCGTAGTCGTCGTAGGTCAGGTCACCGCCGTACTCGTCGGGGCGCTCGACGACGATTTCGTCGAACCGCGGGAAGACGTGGTACTCGAACAGTTCGAGCACGGGGTTCTCGAGGTCGCCCTCGGGATCGCGCGTCGGCGGGCAGAACGCCGAGTTCACCTTCTCTTCGAGATCGTCGGTCGAGTCCTCCATCGAGATGGTTACGCCATCGCTCGATGACATCTTGCCCTCGCCGCTGGTGAGGTCGGCGACGATGGGGGTGTGCAGGGCCGGCCGGACATCGTAGCCGAGTTCGGGCAGTTCCTCGCGGGCGAGCATGTGGACCTTGCGCTGGTCCAAGCCGCCGACGGCGAGGTCTAAGTCGAGGTACTCGATGTCGAGCGTCTGCATCAGCGGGTAGACGACGTGGCTCACTTTCGCGGTCTCGCCGCCCTGAATCTCGGCCATCGCGCGCTGGGAACGGTTGAGCGTCGTCGAGAGTTCGAGTTCGTGCAGGTCGAGGGTGTACTCCTCGTCGAGTTGGAACGCGGAGCCGTAGACGAACTCGGTGTTGTCCTCGTCGAGCCCGTAGGCGACGAACTGGGCTTTCATTTGCTCTGCGGTCTCGCGTATCTCCTCGAAGGTCCCCTTCCCGTTTAAGTAGGCGTGAACGTCGGCGAGGAGGATGACGACCTCCATGCCGGCCTCCTGGAGGTCGATGAGTTTGTTCGCGGTGAGCAGGTGCCCGAGGTGGAGCACGCCCGAGGGCTCGTAGCCGACGTAGGCGCGCTTTCCGTCGGGGTCTGCGGCGAGTTCGCGCACCTCCTCGTCGGTCACGACTTCCTCGGCGTTTCGCGTGATCAGATCGTACGTCTCCATGGCTTGTCTCAGTGGAATCAACGGACGGATTTATGCGTTCTTGAACGATGTTCGCACGGCGGTCGGTGCGCGGGGTGGGTGGAGCGGAGTGTGAGGTGTGGGGCGGAGGAGAGTAGAGGAGACGGTGGGGGAGAGTGTAGGATACGGAGGGGAGATGGAATGCGGAGCAGACAGCACCGAAAAGAGCGCAGAACGCGGGTGCCTGTTCGGACGGGCAGTCGCTACTCCGGCTTCCCGCCTTCGTCCTTCCCACCCGCAGCGCCATTCCAGGGCCCCATCTCCACGAGCCCGACCGCCTGTCCGTTGCGGTTCGGATCGGCCGCGCCCGTCAGGTCGTCGCTATCGGCGTCGATATCGATCGCCTGGACGTTCCCCAGCGCCTCGGACGAGTTCTCCCAGACCTGTCCCCAGTCCGCGGTCGTCTCGCGGACGTGGTCCGGCACGCCCGCGTCCCACGAGATGTCGAGACACTCGCCGGTGTAGATCGTCGGCTCGGTGATCGACTCGAGCGGGTCGAGTCCGTAGACGTAGCGGTGCAGAATCGTCTGCACCGTCGCGGAGACGATCGTCCACCCGCCCGGCGAGCCGACGGTGAACTCGGGGACGCCGTCGCGGACCACCATCGTCGGACTCATGCTGCTCAGCGGCCGCTTCCAGGGTTCGACCTCGTTTGGACCGCCAGGGACGGCGTCGAAGTCCGTCAGTTCGTTGTTGAGCATGAAGCCCCGGCCCGGCACCATCATCCCGGAGCCCATGAACTGCTCGATCGTCGACGTGTACGAGACGGCGTTTCCGTCCGCATCGACGACCGAGAAGTGCGTCGTCGACCCCGGGAAATAGGGGGAAGCGGGTGCGGCGGGCTGGTCTCCCGCTCCCGGCGGAACGCCGGGTTCGACGCACTCGCCGGCCCCGTAGTCCGCGAGCGTCTCCCCGATCGACACCTGCGCGGCGCGCCCCGACAGGTAGTCGTCGTCGAGTAGTCCGTCGATCGGAACGTCGACGAACTCCGGATCGCCCATGTACTCGTTTCGATCAGCCCAGGCCAACCGTATCGCCTCGGCGACGAGATGGTACGCCTCGGGAGAATCCCGGTCGTACGCCTCGAAATCGAGTTCTTCGAGCAGTTTGAGTATCATGATCACCGCGCTTGGCCCCGAACTCGGGAGGGGCTGGCCGACGATCTCCACGTCGCCCCACTCCGCTCGCACCGGGTCGTCGACCACGGCGTCGTACGCGGCGAGGTCGTCCGTCGTCATACTCCCGCCCGCTTCCTGCACCGTCGCCGCGAGATCGGCCGCGACGGGGCCACTGTAGAAACCCGCCGTACCGAGGTGCTTGATCCAGAGGAGCGTCTCCGCTAGATCCTTATTGACGTACGTGTCGCCCGCCGAAAGCGGCTCTCCGTTCTCGTCCGAGTAGGCCTCCCGCGCCGCGTCGTTGAACTTCTCCCAGTTCGACTGGATCTGCGCCGCCAGGAACTCGTCTATGGAAAACCCGTTCCACGCCAACTTGATCGCGGGCGTGATCAGTCGCTGGCGCGGGCGCGAGCCGTGTCGTTCGCGCGCCGTCTCGAGCCCCGACACGGTCCCCGGCACGCCGACTGCCTCTCCCATCTGAATCCGCGTGTCGAACGGGATCGGATCGCCGTCCTCGTCGAGGAACATGTCCGCCGTCGCGCCGTGTGGCGCGCGCTCGCGACTGTTGACGACGCTGAACTCGTCGTCCGCTGCGTCGTAGATGACCATGAATCCGCCGCCGCCGATGCCGGAGCCGTGTGGCTGCGTGACAGTCAGTACGTACTGCAGCGCGATGGCCGCGTCGACCGCGTTCCCGCCCTCCCGGAGGATCGTCGCTGCAACGCCCGAGGCGATCGGATCGACGCTCGAAACCATGCCGCCCGCCGCGGTGACCTGCTGTCCGCACCGGAAGTGACGCTTGTCGCAGCTGAATCCCGGAACGTCGGTGACCTCCTGCGCGTCGGCGGCCGCCGGGATCGCCGCCGGACCGGCCGCGAGCGCTCCGGCAGCGATACCGGTCTGGGCCAGTAGCGACCGGCGACTGAGCGAGCCGCGCCACGTCGCCTGTCGGTCGATTCCGTCCGCTGTGGCGCTGTCTCGATCTTCGCCGGTCTCGACTCCGCGTGAGGGCTGGTCGTTCGTCATCGGTTGAATCCCAGAAACCATTCACCATTTCCAATAATAATCGTTGTGGTGAACGTCACCGATACCGCCTCCAGTGATTCGCATGGTGACGCCTGCTGGATCCAGTATTGTTCGACCAACAACCCCGCGGAACCGAATTACGATGGTGACTGCAAGATCGTCATTCTCCCGTTTTGCTGTACATGAATCCGGTACCCCCGGTACGTGAACGTGATGTTCGCGTCGGCTTCTTCGGGTGGTGGTGATGAAAAGAGGTTCGCGATCAGGTCGTCGATACAGTTGTATATCGGTGGAAGTTCAGTCGGGCCGGTGTTTTCGAGTTCAGCGATCGCTTCAACGATCTGGGTTGCGGGGGCGTCCCGCTCGGTGTCGAGCGTTCGTCTCGTGAGTATCTTGTCGGAGTTTCCCGGGGACCCGATAATTTCGGTCATCGGTACCCATGCCATTTTGGGCCGCGACTGTAACCGTTTGACTGGCCATTGCATGTCCAGTTGAGACGACACTTTCGCGCTCTTCTCGCGTTCGTGCGGTGTCCGTCGTATTCTCGCTCCCGCTCGATGCCGGTCTCGGAGACAGCCAGAGGAGACCGATCCAACCGACGGGTCAGAGCCCGTTTCGAATGCGAGCTTCGGCTTCCTCGAGTGCCTGTTCGCGGTCGAACTCGTCGACGATCGACCGGAGTTCGGCCTCGTCAGCGTCTGCCAGGTCACGCGCGTGCTCGGTCATGTTCGGCACGGCTCTGATGATGTTGTCGACGATCGGCACCGCCGCGACCTGCGGCGAGCGCGAGAGGGGGTTGAGGTCGATCACGATCTCGGTTTTGTCCATCTCCTGCAGGGCTTCCGCGCGATCACCGTCTTCGAGGGGAACGAGAACCACGTCAGCAGCGTAGATACCGTCGGCGTCGACCTTCGCGCGCTGGTGATCGAGCTTCGGGATGCGAGCGTCAGCCGTCAGTCCTTTCACCTCGTCAGCCCCGTGTTCGCGCAGGTGCTCGGCGATGGCCTCGACTCGGTCTGCGGTTCGGTTGAAGAGGTTCACCTCGAGATCGGCGTCGACCGCCGACGCGAGGTCGACCATCTCACCGGGGACGAGCGCGGCGACGTTCCCGTTGATCGAGAGGACGGGCTGGTCGGCGAGCAGGAGGTGTGCGGCCGCCGCCCGCTCCGCCGCATCGGCGCTCGGAATCGTCTCCTCGCCGAGCAGGTAATCGAAGGCGCTGCCCCGACCCTCGGCGTGCATCCCCTGGAGGTGGGTGATGCCCTTCTCGATGCCGGTTTCGATCCGGTGGCGAGTGAGCAGATCCTGGTATCTGGGATGGTCCGCCGGGATCTCCTCCTCGTGTTCGACATCAGCCGAAACGGTATCGTAATCGCTCACGATCGACCATCCGATTGCATCGATAAAAAGCGGCCCGATCCGTTCGTACCGACCGATTCTCCCGTGTCGTTCTCGCTCGCTATTCCGTGAAGGTGATCCAGCCCTCCGGAGCCTCCGCTTTCACGTCGTTCATCGCTTCGCGAGCGTCGGTCCGAGACTCGTAGGTCTGGGTGCTCTCGGCCATCGTCGACCCGAACTCGTCGACCAGCCGCCAGACCCACCCGTCCGTTTCTCCGTCTTCGTCGTCCGCCGTGTGCAACTCGAAGGAAACGCTGTCGATCTCGAGGATGCTCGCCGCCTCGATCAGCTCGCGCACGTTCTCGAGCGCCTCGCGCGCCGACTCGCTCGATTCGTGCATTTCGGAGCCGGTCGCAACCGTACGTCCGTCCTCGTCGATCAGCCGCCACTGCCAGCGGTCGTCCTCGTCCGCGACGAGTTCGAACGACGCGACGTCGAAGTCGACGCGGCCGGCCATCGGCGCGAGCTGGCGCACCGTCTCGACCTGGGAGTACAGCTCGTCCCGACTCGACGCGGTGTCGGTCGAACTCGCGAAGACGGTGCGCTCGCGGTCGACCAACTCCCAGGACCAGCCGTCCTCGTCGGTGAGTCGGATCGCCGCGTCCTCGATCGTAAAGATCGGCGCATCGGCGGCGTTGGCCGTGAGCGTGTCGACGGTCGCAAGCACGGCCTCGCGCTTCGCGTAGGTGCCGGTCGCGTCGGCGATTTCGTTGCGGTCGCGATCGAGCAGCCGGAAGCTCCAGTCGCCGTTCTCGTAGAGCTGGACCGTCACGTCGCCGATCGTGTAGGCCTGTGCGGATGCCGCCGACTCGCGAACGTCCGGAAGCGTGTCGACGAGTTCGTCTCGCGTCGCGGCGGTGTCGCCGGCGACGGCGACGGTTTCGCCGGACGGAAGCACGAATCGCCAGTGCCAGTCCTCGGATGCGTAAGTCTGGAAGATGGCCTCGTCCATTGTCCGCACGTCCGAATTGAGGTGCTCGAGCAGGCGGTTCATCGCCTCTCGGGCGGCGCCACGGGTCGGATGGGTTTCCGGGTCCTCGGCAACGAGTTTACCGGCCTCGTCGATCAGCCGCCAGCCCCACTCGTCGTCCTCGTTGACGAAGAGTTCGAACGCGGCGGTTTCGATCTCTAAGAGTTCGGCGTCGGGAGCCTGCTCTTTGAGCGTCATCATCGCCTCGGCAGCCTCGCCGCGCGAGGTGTGTTCCGCGCCGCTGTCGGCGAGCACGTTCCCGTCCTCGTCGATCAGCCGCCAGCGCCACTCACCGGAGTCCGCTTCGTAGACCTGGAACGCCGCCTCGTCGAACTCGATGAGATCGGCTTCGCTCGCTTGATCGCGAACGCGTTCGATCGCCTCGGTCGCCGTTTCGGTGTCGCGGTGGCGTTCGGTGCTTGCGGCGATCACGTCGCGATCCTCGGTGACGAGCCGCCAGTTCCAGTCCGGACCGTCGGTCGCGTCCGCGTCGGCCTCGCCGTCGGCTGTCGTCGTTCCGCCGTCCGTCGACACCAGTGTACTCCCCTCGCTCGCCGTCGCGGGCAGACTGTCGTCCTCGTCGTACGTGAGCTCGCGGTCGGGAGCAGGATAGATTTCGTACTCCGCGTCGTCGATCTCGACGACGTCGGCGTTGCGGGCGTGCTCGCCGAACGTATCGGTCTCGTGTGCGGCGTCCGCCTCCGTCTCGGAGGCCGCCGGACTCTGTGCGACGATGTGTTCGGCCTTGTCGACGAGCCGCCAGCGCCACTGCTCGCCCGTCTGGTAGCGTTCGTAAGTCGGCTCGCCGGCCACCGTTACCGACGCCGAATCGAGCGTCGAGAGCAACGCACCGGCCGCCTCCTCCGCATCCCGCCGCGCGTCGAACTCGTCGGTGCAGGCGGCCAGCGCCGTATCCTGGTCGTCGACGAACCGCCACGTCCAGTCGCCGTTTTGCTTGTAGAGTTCGGCGCCGACGTGTTCGATGTCGAGCAGTCGCGCCTGGTCGAACTGCTCGGCGAACGTCCGCGCGGCCTGTTCGGCGCGCTCCTGGGTGCCGTAGCCGTCCTCGCCGGCGGCAAGCGGCGCGCGCTCGTCGTCGACCAGTTGCCAGTACCACTGATCGCGCTCTTCGGCGTAGGTAAACGCCGCTCCCTCGATCTCGATCACGTCCGCCGCCGGACCGCGATCCTTGAGGAAGCTCACCGACTCCTCGGCACCGTCGCGCTCGCTGAACTCGCCGGCGCAGGTGCCGACGACGCTGCCGTCGTCGCGAGCGAGCGTCCACTGCCAGGAGCCGTCGCGGTCCTCGTACAGTCGGAACGCGGAGGTCGTCAGTTCCATCAGCCCGGCCGAACTGATCTGGGACTGAACGCGTTCGATTCCCTCCGTCGCCTTTGGTCGGGTGACGGCGCTCTCGTTGCTCTCTGCCAGCGCTTCGAGGTGGAGCACGTGCCACTTCCAGTCGCCGTTTTCGTCGCGGAAAACCGCGAACTGTGCACCTTCGAGCGCGTCGCCGGTGAGTATCGGCGGTTCCTCCGTTTCGCCTTCCTCCGTGACGAACATGCCCTTGCGACCGGTCAGCACCGGAACGAGCGCGGTGACGCCCGCGATGATCCCGATACCGAGCGTGTAAACCAGAATGACTTGCACGCTGTAGTCAGTGCCGAGATTCCGCCAGTTGTAGGGATACGCCCAACCGAAGAATCCGACGCCGATGAACGCGATAACCAGTCCGACACCGCTCGCCTGAATCCCCCGTTTTCGAACGGGAAGCATCAGGACGATCCCGAAGAGACAGAGGGCAAGTCCCGTCGCGGCGATGACTCCGGAGGCGCGGATGATCCCATACGCATTGACCTCGGCCGCGTAGCCGGCAATAAACGTCGCGACGCCCGCAATCGCGACGACGTAGCCGACGATGAACACCCAGTAGCCGTACACATCCTTCGTCGAGTCGGGCTCCCCGACGTAGCGTTCGTACAACCGATACAGTTTGTGGTGAAGGTCACTGATCGAAGACATTCGAAATGTGACCGGAACACGGAAACCCACCATAATAAACCTCTGGCCATCAGACACATTCCGGACATATAATATCGAATACCATTTGGCCGACAGCGGTTTCAACTTTGATTTTTAGAGTGGGACACCAGATCCCCCATTATCGGCGTTTTTAGCCGCGTCTGTGATTCGAATGGGCCGCTTGAAACACTCCCACTCCGGCTTGTCCTCGAACACCTCTATTTTGTGACTATGATAGTCGCCACTATCGTGTTAACACCCTGCATTCTTCTGGAACGACTGTCACTGTGACGACTCGTCTTCGACGTGCGTCGACGGCAGTACTCGGCCCTGTTTCGAGGATGAACTCGGAGCGAGCGCGACGGAGAGACTGTCGACACGCTTACGAAAGCGGCGAGCACGGATCCGCAGACAGTCGATCGCCGGTCGGGGCTGGCAACGAGCGGGCGAGGTTTCAGGCTTCGAACTCGTGTGACCGGCCAGCGACGAGGGCTCGTCACGCCCCGGCAGCGACGCGCTACTTCAGTAACGCTCCCGCGGGATGGGTCGCACAAACTGACGGCTCGTAGCCCGCCGCCGAGAGCCCCGTCCCGAGCGCAAAGACCGTCTCGCCGAGCATCGCCATCGACGCCTGGCCGTTCTCGTCGGTCACGTCGCCGATCGTCTTTGCGACCTGGTCGGTCAGCAACTCCGCTTCGCGGGCGAACAGCCGCGAGGCGTACATAAACGAGAGGAGCGTCGGTTCCTCGACGACCCGCGAAAGCGCCTCCTTGCCGGCCGTTGTCAGCTGCTCCGTTTCGCCCGCGAGCACGTCCGCCGTCGAGAGTTCACCGAACGACACGTATTCGACGCGCGCTCGCGTGGGGATGGCGTCGAGTTTGTTCTCCTGCGGGCTCCCCGGTTCGAGGCGGATCGGAATGCCGCCGTGAGCCTGTGCGACGACATCGCCCAACCCGGTACCGGCCTGGACCTCCGCACCGTGGGCGACCGCCACGAGTTCGTTTCGCGAGAGTTTGCACTCGAAAACGCGATTCGCAGCGAGTGCGGTGCCAAGCGCCATCGCACCCGAGACGCCGAAGCCGGCACCCAGCGGGAGGTCGGACTCGGCTTCGATGCGAGCGACGACGCCGAGCGTCTCGAGAACGGTCTCGACCGGCTCGATATCGATCATTTCGCCGTCGAGGATGACGATCGACTCTGATGCCTCGTCGGATACCGATTCGACCGTGACCGTAACGCCATCGGTCAGCGTCAGCCCGGCACCGCGCGATCCCGCTTTCGTCGGATCGTCTGCCGGGTGCGCGCTGAAAAAGCCCGTTATGTGCCCTGGTACGAACGCCGTCGCCTCCTCGCGCATTGGCGACCCTTGCGACTCGGGGAGTATAACGTTGCGGATTCGAGCCACACTGTGGCCTTACGGGCGGTTTTGTTACTGCTATCACACGTCTCAGGTTTCCGTCCGAGCCCCCGTTCGATTCGAGACGGTCACGGTGACAAGTCTAGATTCGATCCGCCGCAGCGTCTGCCCGACTGAACTCGCAGAACAGTCCAGTTCCGCCGCGATATCTTCGTAGGTCGCCTCCCGTGGAACCTCGTAATAGCCACACTCGTAGGCGGTGAGCAAGACCTCGCGCTGGCGGGTCGTGAGTTCGTGAAACTGCCGACTGGCGGTGTGATCGTACTCCGTAACGGTTTCGACGGTGAGCTCGGCGAGATCGCGCGTCTCGGCGACGAGTTGCTGGATGTCCTTGCTCGGCCCCGCGACCGTCACCCGCAGGGACGACTGTGCAGGGTCGACGAACACCATGGGATACTGCACCAACACCCCGTAACTCCGATGGATTTCGAGAATCGCTCGGTTGAACTCGGTCGGGTGGTAGCGAAGTTGGACCATCGTCGTTTGATCGGTATCGATAATCTCGCAGTCCACCAGGCGCGGCAGGTCCTCGTCGAAGGACCGCCGAACTGCCGGTACTTCGCCCGTCACCTCGAGAAACACCGTTATCGTCCCGTCGGTAAGGATGTCGACCTCGTGGATCGCCTCGAGTGTCACCCCGTTCGCCCGAAAGCGACGTTCCGTCGGATCGAAGTACCGTTCCCGTGGAGTGACAATATATGTCACTCGCTTCATGTAGCGAGAGGACAATAACCATTGGTAAAAACGTTCCGAAGCGAGTGAAGACGGTGTTTCGTTACGCATGCAGAGTGGGGCAGGTGATCTCCGCTATGGAACAGTTGAAAATCCTCCCGCCTTAACTAAATACGAGCCTGTTTCTCCCCCATCAGATAGAAGACGACTAATTCCACCGATCCGTACAACACTCATCTTACGTTGAAGGGCCCGGCGCTGTGTGCCTATCGACCGATTTCGAATACATCGTGCGTTGCTGGGGCCCCTGACACTGAAGGGAGATTTCGGTCGTGCCGGGTCTGACGGGAGTTCTGCAGGAACGATTGGAGTACTGAAATTGTCTACGGACAGTATAATTAACCTCGATTGTTCTTTCTGCGAGGGTATGGATGAACACGACAGTAATCCACTCGAAGAGCAATCGTTCCAATCAACTCGTCGTCGCGGGTTCCTGCGCGGTGCTGCGGGTGCGTGCCTCCTTTCGGGGATCGGTACCGGGATAGCCGCTAGTGGCGAAAGTGACGAGGGCGCGGAATCGAGTGCAGGTGAAGAACTGTGGCGAGTCGATTTCGCTAATTCGGAATACCTTCGTGGTCCTTCCCTGTCATCCGTGGCAGATGGTTCCCTCTTCGTAAGTAACCCCGATGCTGTTCATGCACTGTCCGCATCGACGGGCGACGAAGAGTGGCAATTCGGCGTCGACGACACGAGGTTTCACGATCCGCCGATCGTGGTCGATGGCACCGTCTTTGCTACGACTAACGATCCCTCCGGTCAGGAAGGAGGCGACGGAAAGGATACCTCGGTGTACGCGCTCGACGCGGACACGGGCGAACAGAAGTGGCAGTTCGACGAGTACGAGGATACAGTTGCACCGATACACGTTGCGGAGAACACCGTCTTTATCCCATCACAATTTTGCGTCTACGCGGTGGACGCGACCACCGGAGAACAACGATGGCAGTTCGAGGTGGGCTACGGCGTAGAAACCAATCCCAGAACGGACTTCTTCGCCGAGACCGCCACCGGCACACTCTACGTCGCTGATGGTGACGGGAACGTGTTCGCCGTGGACGTGGCTACCGGCGAGGAAGAGTGGCGCGCCGATGCCGGCACTCGGGTAACGACCGAGTTGTCGGTGGTCGATGGCACGCTGTTCCTCGGTGCATTCGGCAGCGACATGGAACAGCCGACTAACTCCGAACTCCAGTACTACGTTTCCGCGCTGGACGCAGCCACCGGCGACGAACGCTGGCGATTCACGCTGAATCCGGAGCCCGGTCTCGAAAGCCCGACGCTCGAGTTCGTAACCGTGATCGATGACACGCTCTTTGCCGGGTCGGACGCGTGTGCTGACTATCCCACGTGCGCCAGTCTGTACGCCGTTGACGCGGCTTCAGGCGAAGAAAAGTGGCAATTTGAGGCCGATAATTCGGTCGATACGGTGACCGAGGCGGATGGCACGCTCTTCGTCGGAACTGCGGTTGGGAATGGCGACGACGGCGTCGTTCACGCGGTGGATCCGGAGACGGGTACGGAACTGTGGTGTTTCCTCGCCGGCAATCTGTTGCTCTCACCGATAACCGTCATCGAGGATACCCTCTTCGTCGTCAGCAGAACTGATACGGACTTCGAGGACGCTTATCGGTTGAACGCGCTGGATACGGCCACCGGCGACGAAAAGTGGAACTTCATCGCCGATACCGACGTTGGCGGGCCGAGGTTCGCGGACGGTACTGTCTTCGTTTCAGCCGACCGCGCAACGGTGCACGCGCTGGATGCAGGTGTAGAGCGCTCGAACGAAGACGGTGGAACAGACGACGACTCGAGTGAGGATAGGAGAACGGACGAGAACTCGGGCGGGGACACCGAAGACGAAACGAACTGCTAGGACGGACGTCCGTATCGGAGATCCCGGTTCCCAGTGCACACTCGGCGTCCTCCGGGCCGATATCCGAGCACGATAGTCAGTCGACTTCGAAATCGCTGTCGCGGCTGTTTTTGGCGTGAGAGGAACTCTCAGCGCCCGGGGAACACAATCGACTGAGGTATCACTACAACCACGATCGGCCGACTCGAGCGCTCAACGGCCGAATACCAGCTAAGGAGGGGCTGAACTAGACGGTGCCTGGCTAGCATAATACTACAAACCAAACACGATCCGAGTGAACTGACGAAACGGCGGTGACGGGATTCGTTACCGGACCGTTCCGTCCCGGATATAAATGAGTTCGTTCGTGAAGAATTGAATCTTTGCTCGCGTACGCCGATCGTTTGCTTGCGATATGGCAGAAAACAACAGCCACACTGCGAGCGGAGACGCATCGACACCGGCGACCCGCGATCGGTGGGCGACGGCGGAAACGGACTCGACGGCGACGACACGGCGATCGCTCCTCGCGGCGACCGGCGCGACGGTCGCGGGGGCGGCGGGACTGTCCGCAACGACGACGACAGCAACGGCAGCGCCCTGGGATATCGACGTCATCGAAATCGACGAGGGACTGTTCGGGTGGAGCGCCGACGGCAGCCTCCCCGTCGCGGACGAACTGTTCGTCTTCATCCACGGCTGGTTCGGCGATTCGACCGCCCGCAGCCAGGCCGACGACGTGCTCCAGTCGATCCAGTCCGGCGGCTTCTCGCCCGACGAGAGCGTCGTCCTCGAGTGGCCCGCGAGCACGGCCAACTACTTCGGCGCGGAGGCGGATACCGAGGACGTGGGCGAAGTCGCCGCCGAACTCGCCGAAGAGTTCTACGACGACGGCGGCGGCAACATTCGTCTCGTCGGTCACTCCCTCGGCGGACGGTGCGTACTCTGGACGGCGGACAAGCTCAGCGCCGGCTACGAACTCGAAACGGTCGCCCCGCTGGGAGCGGCCGCCGACGGCTCCGAGGTTTGCGGTTCGCCGTGGAACGACGGCCTCGACAACGCCTGCGAGGTTCGTAACTACCACTCCGAGAACGACTCGACGGTCGGCGGTGCCTACGGCGGCTTCGGCGATACGGCGCTCGGAACCGAAGGCGCGGGCTGCTCGCCGGCCGCGAACTACACGGATATCGATGTCACCGCAAGCGTCGGCAGCCACCTCGCGTACCTCGGCGACTCGACCGTCGGGTCCGATCTCGCCGATGCAATCTTGAGCGGGAGCTGCGACGGTGCCGACGACGATGACGATAGCGACGATGACGACGGCGGTTGGTGGTGATCGCTATAGATTAGCCACTGTCGTCGGTTGCGGTCGATACTGACCGCGACCAGCGACACACAAGCAGTTACGGGTGCCGCTACGGATCGATTGGGCCGCGCCTACGGTGACAGACGCTGTCGATCTCGCGGGAAGAGGACCGCTTCCCGGATGTTATCGAGCCCGAGAACCGTCATGATCAGGCGCTCGCCGCCAAGCCCGAAGCCGGCGTGGGGCGGCATGCCGTACTTGAACATCTTCGTGTAGTACTCGAACTGGTCGGGGTCGAGGCCCTGCTGTTCGAACCCTTCGATCAGGTGTTCGTGACGGTGCTCGCGCTGCCCGCCCGAGACGAGTTCCATGCGCGGGTGCATCAGGTCGAAGCCGGTCGAGAGTTCTTCGTCGTCGCCGTGGTCCATGATGTAGAACGGCTTGATCTCGCTCGGCCAGTCGGTGATGAAGTAGTGGCCGCCGACGTCGTCGCCGAGGGCCTTCTCGCCCTCGGTTGGCAGGTCGTCCCCCCAGACGAGCTGTTCGTCGAGTTCGCCCGTGGCGTTGATGCGCTCGATGGCCTCCTCGTAGCTGAGTCGGGGGAAGTCGGCCTCGGGGACCTCGAAGTCGTCGGCGAGGCCGAGCGCCTCGAGTTCATCGCCGCAGTTCTCGGCGACGGCCTCGTAGGCGGCCGTGACGACGCCCTCGGCGACGTCCATGGCGTCGTTCTGGTCGCAGAACGCGCCCTCGAAGTCGATCGACGTAGCCTCGTTTAAGTGCCGCGGCGTGTTGTGCTCTTCGGCGCGGAAGATGGGGCCGATTTCGAAGACGCGCTCGATGTTCGAGCCGGCGATCAGCTGCTTGAACAGCTGTGGCGACTGGTTCATGAACGCCTCCTCGCCGAAGTAGGTGATCGGGAAGAGTTCGGTGCCGCCCTCGGTCCCGGTGGCGACGATCTTCGGCGTGTTGATCTCGGTGCAGTGGAACTCGCGGAACCGCTCGCGGGCGGCGCGCAGGATCTCGGCGCGGATCTCGAAGACGGCCTGGACTTCGTCCTTGCGCAGGTCGAGCGTGCGGTTGTCGAGTCGCGTCGAGAGGTCGGCGTCGACCTTGCCCGAGGGGTCAAGCGGCAGTTCGGGGTCGGCGGCGGAGATGACGTCGACCGATTCGGGAACGACTTCGACGCCTGTCGGGGCGCGCGGTTCCTCCTCGACGGCTCCGGAGACGCTCACGACGCTCTCGCGGGAGACGCCCAGCCCGGTTTCGACGAGGTCGTCGTCCATCTCGTCTTTCTCGAATTTGATCTGGATCTTTCCGGTGGCGTCTCGGAGGATCAGGAAGGCGATTCCGCCGAGGTCACGGATCTCGTGCACCCAGCCGGCGACCGTGGCGTCGTCGCCCGGCTCGGCGTCGGCAGTGTAGGTTCTGTCCTGCATACCACCCGATTCCCGTCGCCGCAACTTAAGCGCAATCGTTCCGACCCGCCGTTCGGCGTGTGGCGGTCGGTGGCGAGAGGTCGCGTCCCCGGTCTCGCCGACGGTTCACCCCCGCAGTTACCGTTCGCGGACCGTCATCGGAATTTCGTCCTTCGGGCGCGCGGTGATCGTCGCCATCAGATCGAGTTCAGTGCCCGGAACGAGTTCGAGGTGGTAGTTCTGGTAGATGGTCGCAAGCAGCAGTCGGGCTTCGAGCATCGCGAAGCGGTCGCCGATACACCGGCGGGGACCGGCCGCGAACGGGAAGTACGCGAGTTTGGGAAGTGACTGCTTCAGATCGTCGGTCCAGCGCGCCGGCCGGAAGGCGAGCGGATCGTCGTACCACCGCGGATCGCGATGGACGACCCACTGGTGCATGCGGACCGTCGCGCCGGGCTCGATCTCGTAGCCGCCGATGATGTCCGGCTTGGCCGGTTCGCGGACGATGCCCGGTACCGGCGGGTACAGCCGCATCGATTCCTCGACGACCTGTTCCGTGTACGTGAGGTCGTCCAGATCCGCCATCGTCGGCGTGTCGCCGCCGAGCACGTCGTCGAGTTCGTCGACGAGGCGCTCCTCGGCCGCCGGGTTCGTCGCGAGGAGGTACGCCGTAAACGTCAGCGAGAGCGCCGTCGTCTCGTGGCCGGCGAGCAGCAGCGTCACGACCTCGTCGCGGATCTGCTCGTCCGAAAGTTTGGTCCCGTCTTCGTCGGTCACCTCGAGTAACTTCGAGATCACGTCCCGGTCGGTCGGGTTCGCCCGCCGCTCCTCGATCATCCGATAGACGACGGCGTCGAGAGACTCCCGTGCGCGCTGAATGCGCCGGCGCGATGGCGTCGGCACCTGCGACGGGAGCATCATGTGCGAAAGACTCTCGGTCGCCAGCATGAACTCGTCGAGCGCCGAGCCGACGGTCTCGACATCGTCGTCGATATCGACGCCGAACAGGGCCCGGGCGACGATCTTTAGCGTGACCTCCATCATGTCCTCGTGGAACGGACGGGTCTCGCCCTCGTTCCACGTCTCGAGTTTCTCCTCGGTGAACTCGGTCATCATCGAGGCGTACTCCTCGATGCGATCGGGCCTGAACGCAGGCTGGATGAGGTGGCGATTGCGACGCCAGACCGCCCCCTCGCTGTTCAAAATCCCGTTGCCCGTCGCCGGCCCCAGCACGTTCTGGAACCGGTCGCCCTTGACGTAGTGCTGGTTGTTCTGCACGAGCACCTGCTCGATGTAGTCGGGGTGGTTGAGTTGGTAGACGGGGCCGGTCGGGTCTTCCCAGTAGGCAATATCACCGTACTCGCGAGCCGTCTCCGTCATGAACTCGTAGGGATGGCGGAGAAAGGCGAGTTGATTGCCGACGAGCGGGAGGCCGTCGGGGCCTGGAGGGTGTTCGTCCGTGACCGTGGATGATTCGCTGCTCATCTGTATTGTATACAACGGGCTCAACGCGCCTATGCCTGTGGCCGAGCATGCTCGGTGTACTTATGCGTGGGCTGCGATGAGTCACGTATGCGTGGCCACCGACGGACGAGCATGATTCGACGCGATATCCGAGCGACGGGGACTGACCGCATCCGATACGATCCCGTCTCAGAACCCGTCTTGGAAGCCGGCATCCGATCATCTCGGAGGAACTGTCCATGAGATACGCGACAGTGACGCTCTTCTGGAACGACGGTCACCCCAGCCCCAGTGATCGCCCCTTCGGTCACACCGAGGCGATCTCGATCGAGGCCATTCGGTACCTCAATCCCGTCTCCGAAGACGACGACCGATACGTCGAACTGCTCGAGCTCCGGGGCGACCTCGAGCGCGCCCGAACGCTGTTCGAGGCGTCACCGGACGCCCTCGAGTTCGACATCGCCGGCGACGGCACACACGGCGTTGCCTACGTCCAACGTCGGACTGTCGGCCCCGTCGGCGACCTCCTATCGATCCTGCAGACTCACGAACTCGTCGTCGACTGGCCGCTGTCCGTCGTCGACGCAGAGAGTGGACGCGCCCTCGAACTCACGGTCATCGGCACCGATCGGGCGATCCAGCGCGCGGCCGCGGATCTCCCCGACGGCGTCGCCCTCGATGTCCGGCGGCTCGGTGACTACGACCCGAACCCGGATCACGACACCCGATCACGCGGGGCACCCGGTGGATCACCCGTACTCACCGACCGCCAGCGAGAACTCTTCGAACTGGCGTGGAACGAGGGCTACTACGAGGTACCCCGACAGACGACACAGCGCGACCTCGCCGACGAACTCGACCTTGCCACGGGAACCGTCGGCGAACACATTCAGCGGATCGAATCGAAGTTAGCTGCTGCGTATGCCCGGCCGAGACGACAGTAAGTCCCATCCCGTCACGTTCAGTCAGCCCACTCCGATCCCGTTTTTGCCGTTCGAACCCAACCGCCCCAGTATGTCTGGGATGGCTGAACTCGAGCGACTCGCAGCCGACCTTCGAACCGCGGAGACCGCGGTCGCGTTCACTGGTGCGGGGATCTCCGCGCCTTCGGGCGTGCCGACCTTCCGCGGCGACGACGGCGTCTGGGAGGCGTTCGACGAGGGGCAGTTCACCTACGATCGGTTCCAGCGCGACCCTGCCGGATTCTGGGCGGATCGAGTTGAACTCCACCGTACGATGTTCGACGCGGAGTACGAGCCGAACGCAGCCCACGACGCCCTCGCCGAACTGAACCGCGACGGACATCTCGAGGCGATCGTCACGCAGAATACCGACGGGTTACACGCGAAAGCGGCAGCCGATGCTGGGGGAGACGACGGCGATCACGACAACAGCAGTGACGGCGGTGAGAGCGCCGAAGCGGCCGCCGAGTTCAGCGCGCGCGAGACGATCCTTGAACTCCACGGCAACGCGCGGCGAGTTCGGTGTTCCGATTGCGGGCGTCGGGAGCCGATGGAGCCGATCGTCGAGCGGGCCGAAGACGGTGAACTCCCTCCGACGTGCGACTGTGGCGGCACCTACAAGCCGGACGTGGTGCTTTTCGGCGAACGGCTGCCGGAGACGGTCCTCCAGCGGGCGCGCTCGCTCGCCCGCGAGAGCGACGTGTTTCTGGCTGTCGGCTCCTCGCTGGTCGTCGAACCGGCGGCGTCGCTGCCGCGGATCGCGGCTTCGAACGAGGCGACGGTGGGGATCGTCAATCTCGAGTCGACGCCGGTCGACAGCGTGGCGGACGGCTGTTTGCAGGAGGACGTGACGACGGCGTTGCCACGGCTGCAGGAACTGGTCGAGTCGTCGGGGTCTGCACAGGAGTCAGCGTAAGCGACGAAACCGAGGGCCGAGTAGCAGTAGTCGGTAATACGGCTTCGTCCTAGACCAGTGAGATCACGATAACGACACTACCGCCACTACCAGCAAGAATACCGACCCCACGTGCTAGTCGCTCACCCCACGAAACGGTCCGTTCGAGCGAGAGCACAACCGCGATGAGCGCCATCCAGACGATATTCATCGAGCCCACGATCACCATGAATGCGAACAGCGCCCAGCAACACCCAACACAGAAGACGCTGAACTGCCAGCTCATCCGGACGGCACCACGGACCCCTGGCCGGTGATGGCCCAGGAGGAACCCGATCGGTGACCGACAATACTGCAGACACCGGTATTTGTACGGTGAAAGCTGATACCCCGATAGGAGTAGCAACGACCCACCTATTAGGAGCCCGCCGTGGGCGTTCGCGAGGCTGACAATCGGTACCAGCGCATTGACCACAAGCGGGACGATCCCTGTCAACGTCCAAGCGAGTGCGTACGTCCCGATAAACGCCCCGACTCGTGTTGCTTTCCCCACGGCCGTCGTCCCCTCGAGCGTCTCGGCGTATAGCCGGAAGAGCGGGACCGACGACGGGTACATCATGGCGACCATCATCACCCCCCACATGAGCAGGTACAGGCTGATACCAGTCACCCCGTTCGAGAGCGCCATCGCCTCCGGTGCTCCCGGATCGGACATGTGCATTTGCGTATCCATCTGTCCGCCAGGCATCGGGAGCCAACGACCGATAACCGCTGCCCACGCGAGCAGCGCGATTACGTAGGTAACGAGCGCGACAATCGGGATGCGCCGGTGGGTAATTCGATCCCGGAGTGAATCACGTGTCCCCATGATTGACTCTATCGCTGTCCTACCGCCCTCAGGAGTTCGCCAATTCGAAGTCGCCGAGGTAGGCGTTGTTTCCGGAGACGTCCCACGTGAACTGGTCGTCGTAGGAGACGGTGGCCGTGGTTGACTTCCCGGTCTGTACCTCCGTGCTCTTCGTCAGTGGGTGGGGCGAGATCGTACCGACCTCCTCGTTGAATCCGACCGCACCGCTCGCGTCCATTTCGATGGCATCCCCGATCTCGACGGAGAAGTCCGCCCCGTCCCGCGAGAAGCTGATCGGAACGGTTGTGACCTCGGCGGAGCGGACGTGCGTATCAGCGACAGGTGCCCAGATGCCACCGGCGCGGCCGGAGTAGATGTCCTCGAGGGCTTCTCGCTGGTCGTCGGTAGCTGTCTCGTCGACGAATAACACGATGTCCCACTCCGTCTCGGGGGCGAACATGACCCCCTCATCGGTCGAAATGAGCATGCCGACATCTACTCCACTTAGATCAACATCGCCGTAGTTTCCCTCCTCGATATGCCACGCCAGTGAGACGGTACAGACGTCATCGTCCGGCGGTTCCATCCATACACACTGGCATGCAACATCGCAGTTGCAGGCTTCGACGTAGTCTCCCTTGAGGATCCATTCTCGTGCCATTGATGAACACCATGTGGTACGCCAGCAAGCACCATGATATAACTATCTAGTGAAAATATACCACCTGGTGAAACCGTCGACCACCTGTTCACCTGCAGATGTACCTCGTCAGCTAACCATGCGCGCACGGTATCCCGTTATCCCATACTGACTACGGGTTTCGTGACTATCTCTAGATACAGCAATCGTACTACTATCTACATCTACTGTTCGAATTAGGCGTCTGACGCCGCTTTCACCGTCTCGCGAACCGCCTCGACGCCCTCGTCGTGAGCGAGGTCGCCGACGACGATCACGTCCGCGTACTGGGCCATCGAGTGGGCCGACTCGTAGTCGTGGATGCCGCCGCCGTAGAACAGCGTCGCGTCGTCGACTGCATCCCCTGCGGCTTCAACGACAGCCTCGTCGCCGAGCATCCCGGAATACTCGACGTAGACGATTTCCTGGCCGAACATCCGTTCCGCGACCTCGGCGTACGCGCCGACGTCCTCGGCCGAGAGGTTGCAGTCAGCCTCTGTGTAGGTGGCCACGTCGGCCTCGGGGTTCATCACGATGTACGCCTCGGTCGACGTTCGATCCCAGTCGAGGCCGTTGTCGAGGCGAACCCACTCCTTGTGCGCGCCGGTGATCCAGAACGGCGACCCGGCGTTGAAGACGGTCGGGATGAGATACCCCTCGAGCGCCCGATTATCGATGACCACGTCGGGACTCGACGGCTCCTGATAGAGCGGTACGTCGTGTTCGGCACAGGCCTCGACGACGGCTTCCATGTTCTCCTCGGTGATACCCATCGTGCCACCGACTTCGATCGCGTCAGTTCCAGTCGCACAGAGATCGCCGTAGGTGACACCCTCGGGGAGTTCCTTGTCGGGATCGATCTTGAGAATGTGGTTCCACTCGTCCCAGGGTGGAGCAGTAGTCATATCGCCCCGTTTCCCGAGAGTCGGGAAAAACGCTACGAAACGGTCAAGGCGCGGGGAATGCTGGTACGCGAGACCGTACCGCAGCCGCCCGATACCCACTATAGTAGTCGCTGCACCCCGACCGACGACTACGGGATCGGCGTGTAACTCGTTGCAGTTGGTCCTATACTCAGATCCCTTGGCTCATCAGGTGACTGCGCAACACATCTGCCTCCTTGTTCCCGGTTCCCGTATTCAGGATGACAACCGTCTCGTCGCCGCTGAACTCGCCGCGCTCTGCGAGTTCCCACGCGCCACTGGCCGCCGCCGCGGCGGTCGGAACCATCTCGAGCCCTTCGTGCTGGGCGACCTGCGTCGCCGCATCCAGGATCTCCGTGTCGTCCGTCGCCACCGCGCCGCCGTCGCTCTCGCGGATCGCCTCGAGGACCCACGAACTCGCGCCGGGATCGGGAATTTCGATCCCGCCACAGATCGTATCCGGCGTCTCGACCGGTTCGTGTTCGTCCCAGCCCTCGTTGTAGGCCTCGACGATCGGCGCACAGCCCGCCGACTGGGCCGCGTAGAAGCCGGGGAGTTCATCGGTGAGTCCGAGTTCAGTGAACTCTTGGGCGGCCTTGTACATGGCGACGAGGCCGACGCCCCCGCCGGTGGGGTAACAGATCGCGTCGGGAACCTCCCAGTCCAGCTGTTCGACGAGTTCGTAGTACATCGTCTTCGTGCCCTCGTGGCGGTAGGGGGTGACGAACGTCTGGAGTGGGTACCACTCGTCGTGTTCGGCGAGGCCGTCCTCGAAGGCGGCACCGGCGGCGTCGATCCGGCCGCCCACGACGTTCATGTCGCCGCCGTGAACGTTGACCATCGCCTTGTTCGTAAAGCCCGAGCGCGAGGGCAGATAGACGTGGGAGTCGAGGCCGGCGCGGCCGGCGTAGGCCGAGGCCGACTGGCCGGCGTTGCCCGCGGAGGCCAGAGCCACGTCGGTCGCACCGTGTCGCAGTGCGGCGGTGACGGCGAGGGTCTGGCCGCGGTCTTTGAACGTCCCCGTCGGATTCCGGCCCTCGTCTTTGATGAGCACGCGTTCGACACCCAGTTCGTCGGCGAGTTTCGGGCAGTCGACGAGCGGCGTCGCGCCCTCGTCCATCGAGACGGCGCTATCGCGGGTGAACGGCAGCAGCTCCTCGTAGCGCCACAGCGACTCGAAGGGACGCGAGGCGAGCGTCTCGCGATCGAGCGCAGCGCCGAGAGCGTCGTAGTCGTAGGTCGGATCGAGGATGCCGTCGCAGTCGGCGCTGGGGCACCGGTGGGTCGCCTCGTCGGGGTCGAAGTGAGTGCCACAGTCGCGACACTCGAGGCCGGTAAAGGCGGCTGTCGTTTCGATACCGGCGTCCGCCCCCGCGCCGCCGTCCGTGGCTGGCTTCCCGTCCATCCCTGCGTCCGAATCGCGATCGGGGTCCGTCTCAGTCGTCATACCCAAGCGTTCGGCGCGTGAGACTAATGGCTTTCCTGTCCGGCGGTGGAAGTGCACAGTGAACTCGCAGCCGCTGGATCGGTATGAGAACGGTGGTGTCGTGTGGTCTACTCGGCAGCCACAAGTACGAAGTACAATGAGAGTAGCGTCAGCGATCGAGTGTCGCGGCGGCGCAACTCAGTTGTCGCCGGTCTTCGACTGCCACTCGTAGTCACGTCGCTTTGCCGACTTGCCGAAGCCACACGAGGAACAAACCTTCTTTTTCGTGTGGTAGGACTTCTCTCCGCAGCGACGACACTTGGTGTGGGTCGTCTTGTTCTTCTTTCCTTGGCTCGGGGTTCCTGCACCAGTCATGGAGTGATCGAAACGACGTTATCGCCGCGTATAATGGTTGTGTCTTCGACCGACTCCGCAGTTGCCGGCTCGATTTCGCCACTGTCGGCTGCGTTCGTCGCATCCTCGAGGACGAGGTTCATATGCTGGTCGTAGCCGCCGAGTTCACCGACGTACTCGTCGCCACTCTTGAGTCGCACCGTAACTCGTTCGCCGAGTGACGCCTCGAGAACGTCAAGCGGTCGTCCACTCATACGAAAGAGCGCAGGTGATGGACACTTAATCGTACCGGTCCGAATCCGTCTCTCTCTCGCGTTCGAAACACCATCCAGGTAGCGCTGTTGCGGACGATTCTATTTCTGCACCGGTTCGATCGGAAATATAATAGCAACCGTGTTGTATCCAATTCAAACTGCTATTTCGTCTATCGGCGACGAGACTCACCATGAGACGGAGAACGATTTTGCTCGGCGCTGCACCGGAGCATCTATCACGCTCTCCGGTTGCGGGTTGCTGGCGGACTCGTCTCGAGAAGTCGATCGCGGACGACGCCGTCGGCGCGCCCAATCTACCCGATCCAAACCGCTAAGTGGACACTCGTTGAGAGGCCGACTATGGGTGACAAGAAGTTCACGATCCTCGAGTTACACATCGACGGTGATCAGTTCGCACCGGGTGCGGTCAGCAACGCGCTCCCCTTTGGCGGGCCCGAACCAGAGCACGAACCCGGACCCGCGGAGGCAGACGAGGCGAGGGAACGCGAAGAGGCTGCAGCCATCGGAGACGAACCGGACGAGGGCGATGGCGGCTCGAGTTCAGGTGCCGTCGGTGCGCTCGTTGCGCTCGCGTTGCTCGTCGCTGCCGGTGTTGCGGTCAAGAAGTACCGAGGCGATGGTGAGGCGGAATTGGAGTCCGAGACGGAGACGGAACCCGATATCGTCGTCAACTGAGCATCAACTGAGCATCAACTGAGCGGACCGAGCCGAACGCTTTTGCGCCTGCCACTCGTACCGACTCCCGTGAATCTTTATCGTAGCGCCCGGACCGTCGCCGGCGCATCCGGGACCGGGGACGACGCGATCGACTGGCAGTCCGCGGCCGACGCTGCGAAGGCGGCGACTGACCCCGGTTCGCTTTCGCTGAGCAGCGGCGAGCGCGAGGGCTACGCCCGCGACGTTCGGGAGGCCCGAAGCGCCGTGCAGACGGCCGCCGACGTCGAGTTCGACGTGCCGGAGACCATCGAGATCCAGAACCGCCACCACTGGATCGACGCCAACGTCGCCACCTTCGAGCGCGTGATGGGAACGCTCGAGACTCACACCGAGACGTTCCCCGGCGTCGCCCGGACGATCAACACGGGGACGATGACCGTTCTTCTCGCTTTTCTCGGCCGCAACGTTCTGGGTCAGTACGACCCGCTCTTGCTCGCGGAAACGCCCGCCGACGACCACGCGCTGTACTTCGTCCGGCCGAACATCCTCAACGCCGCCGACGTGCTCGATGTCGATCCGGACCGGTTCCGGCGCTGGATCGCCTTCCACGAGGTAACCCACGCCGCCGAGTTCGGTGCCGCGCCGTGGCTCTCCGACCACCTCGAGGCGCGCATGGAGTCGGGCATCGCCGCCCTCTCGGACGGCTCGTTCGACCGCGACGCGTTCCGCGACCTCGACGCCGCGATGACCGTCGTCGAGGGCTACGCCGAACTCTTGATGGACCACGCCTTCGACGACGAGTACGCGGATCTCCGGCGCAAGCTCGACGCTCGCCGGCAGGGTCGCGGACCGCTGCAGAAACTCTTCCGACGACTCCTCGGTCTCGGCCTCAAACAGCGCCAGTACGAACGCGGCAAGCAGTTCTTCGAGCACGTCATCGCCGTTCGCGACCTCGAGACGGCCAGCCTGGTCTGGGATCGGCCCGAGAACCTGCCGACCCACGATGAACTCGATTCGCCGGGGCTGTGGATCCAGCGGGTCGAACGCTGAGTCGGGCTGTACTCGACTGTCGGGACGCCGGCTATTGCACGATCCAGTGAAGATACCACAACAGGACGCTTCCGGCTACCAGGCACCCGAGAATCACCGCTCCAGCGGTTAGCAGCGATGCGCCGCCCTGTAACGCCATCGTGCCGCCTGAGAGTCCAACCAGCAGGACGAACGCGGCTCCGAGCTGTCTGAGCCGGCGCTGATTCCCCTCGTTCGAATCGGAGCGCGGCCCGCGTCGCCGGCTCATACCTCGTCCGCGGTACTCACGTGCATCGACACGAATTCCCACCCGCGGTCGGTCGTTTTCGTTTCCGTCTCCGTCTCCGCGTCCGTCTCACGCTCGGACGCAGCCTCGCGTTCGGTCCCCGTAGGCGCTCCGTCCGTCTCGGTATCGTCCGTCGCCGAGTTCACGATCAGCGTGCCGCTCCAGCGCGTCTCGAACTGTCGGCGCTTGCCGGTTTCAGTGTCCGTCCACGCCATCGTGACCTCATCGGCGAACGTCGCACAGGAACCGCGTTCGGTGACGACGAGGTGTGAACTCTCGATCGTCCACTCCGCGGTCGTTTCGGTCTGCTCACGGAGGGCAGCCCCGATGTCGTCGTGACCGAACAGCGCCTCGCTGATGGCGAACTTGACCGTGGAATCGCTCCGCCGAAAGTACGGCACAAGCGGATCACCGTCACGAAGCGCGTCGTAGTAGTCTCGGATCGTGGCCTCGGCGCTCGCGGTCATGGTTCGTTTCTCGTTCGTCCTGTCGAAGGCCGGTCTCAAAGGCGCATCGGATGACCGCAGGGTACCCGCCGCTGGCGCTACCGTCCCGTCGAACTACATAAACCCGCGATCGACCGCGTCCGTTTCGATCAACTCGTCGAGTTCGGCGTGGAGCAACTCGTCGGCTTCTTCGAAGCGGTCTGCGAGGTCGTCGAGTTCGTCCGGGCGGTCGTACTGGTCGTACTCCATCGGCCCGAACGCGGGGCTCTCCAGGGCGTCCATGACGTCGTCGAAGAGATCCTGGGGTCGCGTCGGCGCGTCCGAGTGCGTCTCGAGAACGGTCTGGAGGCGTTTCGAGACGGTTTCGGCCTGGTCCTCGTCCTCGGGTGGCGACTGGACGGCGAAGCGACCGCCCGACTCTTCTCGGGGCATGAACGAGCCGATTTCGTCGTCGAGATTGCGGGCGACCTGCGTCCCGACGCCGCGGACCTCGTAGGGGTTTTTCGCGTACGTCTTGAGAAAGAAGACGCCGGCGCGGGGATGCGCGAGATACATGTCTTCGCCGACGCCGCCGGCCCGGTCGCCGGCAACTGCACGCCAGTCCTTGGGGTCGACGTTCCGTTCGGTGACATCCTCGAGTACGTCCTGCCACTCGCGAATCCGCATATCTCACCGTTGGAACGCGAGGCGAATGAACGTATCGGTCCCGGTGAGCGTCGGGGATCAAAAGGAATACAGTGGCTCCGCAGTCAGGGCAGGTAAGATTCGGCATGGACAAGATATCCGCTCGCGGTCGTACGGTCATCGAACTGTTTCGCGCGCGGCCGGTCTCGAGTTCACTGCTCTCGGTCGTTCCGCTCGTCCTCGCGGTCGGGCAACTCTGGAATAGTTACGTCAACGACGTGTCTCCGCTCATCGCGGTCGGATTCACGCTCGCGATGCTCGGATTCACCGTCGTCGCACTGGGCCATCATGCAGCCGCGTATCGGCTCTGGCGACTCGAGTCGGGCGTCGAGCGACAGGGGACCAGCTCTCGAGGCCCGTTCTGACGCTGGGTGTTGTGCTTCTGATGGATATCTGGCGACTGAATTGTGACGTGGTGAGTGTGCGGTGAGTGCGGACCCGTCACCGTTCCCGTTCCCGTCTCGAATTTGTGCCGTGCCCTCGTTTCCGTCCCCGATCGCGACCGATAGCGTTTTTGATCGTTCGGCCCCTGATAGATAGCCGTGCACGTACGCGGAACTGTCGCGGGTGACGTCGAGGTGCGGACAGTGTCGACGAGCTACGGCGAGAGCGAACTCGCCGAGGTCCCGGTTCGACTCGCTGTCGAAAGCGACCATCTCGACGACGTAACGGCGACCACCTCGCCGTTCGATGCGGCTGAGACGGAGACCGATGGTGGGACGCTCAGCGACGGTGCCGCTCGCGCAGCTGACCCGACCACGATCACCCTCTGGAACAAGTGGACCGAATCCGCCGAACTGCTCGAACCCGGGATGGAACTGCTCGTCACCGACGCCGAGGAAGACGAGTTCAGGGGCGAGCAGCGGTACGCGACGACCGGCGATTCATACGTCGTCGTCGCGCCGAGTTTCCACGTCAACGTGACGGCGATCCGTAACTGGGTGGAGTGTCCGCGCCTCTACTATCTGAACAAGCTCTCCGGCGTTCCGCTCAACTACCCGGTCGTGAAGGGGACGCTCGTCCACGAGGTCTTCGGTGACCTGCTGCGCGGGCGCGATCTGGAGGAATCCATCGACGCCCGCGTGGAAGAGCGCGGGCTCGAACTCGGGTTGCTCGGCGAGACGGCCGACGCCGTCGCCGAGGACGTTCGCGAGAACGCGACGGCGATCGAGGGCTGGCTCGAACAGGGTCGCCTGACGGCGGAGAACGAAGAGACGGCGGAGAACGAAGAGACGGCGGTGACAGCCGACGACGACTCGGAGGCGGCGTTTACGCCCGCGGAGAGTAGCTGGCGGTCCGAGCAACTGCTCATCAGCGAGACCTTCGGCATCCGCGGGCGCGCCGACGCCGTCCGCCGCGGCGCGCCGGTCGAACTCAAGACCGGCAAGAACCTGAAAAAGGAGCCGCGGTTCAAGGACAAGGTGCAGGCCGCCTGCTACGCGCTCTTGCTCGAGGAACACGGCGGCGACGTCGACACCGGCACCCTCCTCTACACCAAGAACTCGGCGCTCGACCGCAACGAGGAGACCGGCGATCTCACCCCCGCAAAGGAGTTCTCGATGGGCGACGGCCTCCTCAAGTTCGTCGTCCGCCTGCGCAACGAACTCGCCGCGATGGAGGTTTCAGGAGACGTGCCGACCGGCTACGAGGGCTCGGCCAAGTGCGAGTACTGCTTCGAGCAGGACACCTGCATGGTCGTCTCGGGCCGCCTCGACCAGGAGTCAAAGGCCGGCCAGATCGGCCAGGCGCTCCCCGCCGCGGAACGCGAGTACTTCGAGCGCTTCTACCGCGCCATCGAGGCAGAACGGCGGGCGGTCCACCGCGAGTTCGCCAAACTCTGGGAACAAGACGCCCAGGAGCGGGCCGACGACGACCGCGCGCTGATCGACCTCGCGTTCCTCGAGAGCACCGAACTCGCGGAAGGCCGCTGGGAACTCCGCGCGCGTCGAACCGGCGATGCGACATCGAAACTCCGAGAAGGGGACCTGGTGCTCGCGAGCGACGGCCACCCCGTTCGCGGCAGCGCTGAACTCGCCCGCATCGAACGGCTGGACGAGAACGAGATCTTGCTCACGGCGGACGAGCCGGTCGAAGTCACCAGGCTGGATGTCTATCCCTCCGAACTCACGACCGATCGGCTCCTCGCCGCGTTACACGATGCGCTCCTGAAAGGGGACGAGCGCCGGAAGGACGTGCTGTTCGATCGCGCCGAGCCCGAGTTCGAGTCGCTCGACGAGACGTTCATCCCGAACAACGACGCGCAGGACGAGGCCGTGCGGAAGGCCGTCGGTGCGGACGACTGCGCGCTGATCCACGGGCCGCCCGGCACGGGCAAGACGTACACCATCGCTCGCGCGATCCGCGCGATGGTCGAGCGCGGCGAGCGCGTCCTTCTCTCGGCGTTTACGAACCGCGCGGTCGATAACGCCTTAGAGGCGCTGCTCGAGCAGCTCGAGGGAGTGATCGAGGAAGATAGCGTTGCGTCTCCGGCGCAACGAAACGGAGACGGCGAAGCCGTTGACGTCGTCCGCGTCGGCTCCGAAAGCGGCGTCCGCGAGGACATGCAACCCTACCGGCTCGATCGAGCGGGTGACCCCGGCGAGCGCGCCGCCACGCTGCAGAACGCACAGGTCGTCGCGGCGACGACTGCGACCTGCGGCTCGCGGGTCATGAAAGAACAGCGTTTCGACGCGGCGCTGGTCGACGAGGCCGCACAGCTCACCGAGCCCGGCACGCACGCAGCGATCAACCTCGCGGATCGGTTCGTTCTGGTCGGCGACCACGAGCAGTTGCCGCCGGTCGTCCAGTCCGAGGGAGGGACACGACGCGTCTCGAGCGGTGCGAACGGCGACGAGCCCCGCGCGGCGGACCTCACCGAATCGCTGTTCGAACGGCTCGTCGATCGCTACCCTGAGGCAGGCGTCATGCTCACCAAGCAGTACCGAATGAACCAGCGCATCCAGGCGTTCGCCTCGCAGGAGTTCTACGACGGCAAACTCCGCCCTGCGACCGGCGACGTTGCGGGACGGACGCTCGACGACCTCTCGGGCGTCGCTCGCGACGACTTGCCGACCGAACTTCGGGATGCCGTCACGTTCGTCGACGTCGACGGCGACGGCAGCCGGTACACGGACAGCGAGGAAGCGGCCCGCATCGCGGAGATAGTCGAGAAGTACCGGGCCGCCGGCCTCGACGCTGCGGATATCGGCGTCATTGCGCCGTTTCGCGCGCAGGTCTCGGAGCTATCGAAGCACGTGCCGGAGGAGGTCGCGGTCGATACGGTCGACCGGTTCCAGGGCTCCAGCCAGGAGGTCATCATCGTCTCCTTTACCGCGACGGGTTCGCTCGAGGGACCAATCTTCGAGGACTACCGGCGGATCAACGTCGCGCTGACGCGTCCGAAGCGCGCGCTCGTCCTCGTCGGCGACGCGAACGCGCTCGCGACCGACCCGGTCTACTCGCGAATGCTCGAGTGGGCGCGACGCTGACGAATTCCGACGACAACGACGGCCAGCGAACGCGGCCGCGGCGATCCTGTTCGCGTCCACCTGCATCTTTACCGCAGTCGGCAGTGTGGATCCCCTATGCCTGATCGGAGCATCCGGAACCCGGTACCGCGCAAGCGTCGCCCCAGCGCCCGCGCCGTCGTCCAACTCGTCACCGCCATCGCGCTCGTGTCCATCGCGACCGGCGTCCTCGCCATCCTCACGCAGCCAGCGCTTCAGACCGGCGGCCCGCTCGGTGCGCTCCGGTCGGTCGCCGAGTTCAGCGGCACGCTGCTCGGGTTCGCCCTGCTGGTCACCGCCTGGGGGATGCGCCGGGGCTATCGGCTCGCGTACCTGGCCGCGTCGGTCCTCGTCGTCCTCGTGGCCGCCCACGGTATCGTCCAGTCGCGGTTGCTCTCGGTTCCGCTGGTCGTCCTTTCGATCGGCGGGCTCGTCGTCCTGGCAGTCACGAGCGCCCGGTTTACCCGCTCGAGTTCACTGACGCCGACGCAACTCGGCAGCCTCGTCGCGATCGTCGGCGTGTGCTGTTACGGCATCGCCGGCGCGTACACGCTTCGACACGATTTCAGCGAGTTACACACCGTGGTCGATGCGACCTACTTCACCATCGTGACGGTGAGCACGGTCGGCTACGGCGACGTGCACGCGACGAGCGAGGCCGGTCGGCTGTTCGCTATCTCGCTGGTCCTCCTCGGGCCGGCGACCGTCGCCGTCGCCGCCGGGAGTCTGTTCGGCCCGATTCTCGAGGCGCACCTTCGACGGACCGGCCGGCGAGCGGCAGCCCGGGGTCGCTCGACCGCCTCGCGCGAGCGCATCGTCGTTCTCGGGGCCGCCGGCCCGGTCGCCGGTGTCGTCGACGAACTCGCGACGCGGGAGTCGTCGGTCCTCGTCATCACGGCGGATGAGAACGCTGCGGCGGCGTTCGAGAATCGGGACGCCGACGTACTTGCCGGCGATCCGACCGACGAAGCGATTCTCGAGCGCGCTGCACTCGACGAGGCGGACGCGGTGCTGGTAGCGACGGGTGACGCTGCCGAGGATAGCTACGCCGTGCTTCTGGCACGAGAGCGCACGGATGTGCAAATCGTCGTCATTACCGACGAGGCGGCAGGCGGGACGCTCGAACGGGCCGGCGCGGATGTCGTTATTTCACCCGAACAGTTGGTGACGAACGCGGCGGTCGACGCGGCGCTCGGAACGGAATCGGACGACGATTACGCCTCGTCGCTCGCGTCGGCGGCTTCCCACAGCGGATAGAGGTCGTCCTGAACCGGTTCCGTGATCGTCTCGTCGCCGAGCTCGAGCGCCGGGCCGGCGTCGGCTGCGGGCTCGCGAACGGTCCCGATCGATTCGGCCTCGATACCCGCCGCCGCGAGTTCGGCGAGGCAGTCCGCGGCCGAGTCCGACGGGACGGTCGCGAGAAGCGCCCCGGAGCCGAAGATGCGCAGCGGGTCGACGCCCGCGGCCGCACACAATTCGGCGGTCTCCTCGCGGACCGGAATCGCGTCCGCATCCACGTCGAGGCGGACGCCGGACGCGCGAGCGAGTTCAACGAGTCCGGCGGCGACACCCCCTTCCGTCGGGTCGTGCATCGACGTCGCGAACTCGCGGACGACGCGGGCGTCGGGAACGACGCTGATCTCGTCGAGGAACGACGCGGCGCGGTCGCAAACCGCATCCTCGACGCCGAGTTCAGCGCCGAAGTCCGCCGCGAGAACGGCAGTTCCTTCGACGCCGGCGGCTTTCGTGACGATGACGCGGTCGCCGGGGGACGCGCCGCCGGTCGGAATGAACTCGGCGGCGGCACCCATAGCGGTCAGCGAGACGAGCGGGCGGGTTAACTGATCGACGTACTCGGAGTGGCCGCCGACGATCGACGCGCCGACTTCGCTGGCGGCGGCATCGAGACCGGTCGTGATCGTTTCGATCGGGACGCTCTCGTCGGGAAGCAGGATGACGACGGTAAGCCAGCGCGGGTCCGCGCCCGAGGCGGCGATATCGTTGCAGGCGACGTAGACGCCGAGCGAGCCGACCTGCGACGCCGCGAGGGAGATCGGATCGGAACTGACGACGAGGTCGCCGCCGGGCCAGTCGATGGCGGCGGCGTCCTCGCCGTTTGCGGGGCCCTGCAGGATCGTTTCGTCCGCGTCGGCCCCCGTCCGATCGAAGACGTGTGCGAGCAGCTCGTCCGGAGACACCTTGCCGGGCATGTCACGAACTGGGAGGATCGGGGGTTTGTACCTGTCGCTGTTGACAGCCGACGGGCCGTTGAACGGACGGGATGCCGACATCCCGGCGAGTGACCGGTGAGTGACCCGGCGATGCGGAGCAGGTGTTAGGACGCGTCGTCGGCGTCGGGTGCCAGCACGTCCATCGTCCGCTCGATGTCCTCCCGGTCGGCCCCGCGCGGGAAACTGACCGCGACCGAATCGACGCCCTCGACCGCCTCGTACCGGGAAACCTGCTCGCGCACCGTCTCCGGGTTGCCAGCGGCACAGAGGTCGTCCAGAATCGCCTCGTCGACGAGTTCGAGTGCGCGCTCGCGGTCGCCGTCCTGCCAGGCGTCGTGGATATCGGCGGCTTCGTCGTACCCCTGGCGCTCGAGCGCGTCGCGGTAGAAGGTACCCATGCCGCCGACGTAGAACGCCGTGTGCTGGCGCGCGAGTTCGCGAGCGCGCTCGGCGTCCTCGAGCGCACAGCACGTGACGCCGGTCGTGACCTGCACGTCGTCGGGGTCGCGGTCGCCGAGTTCAGCGCCACGTTCGATGTCGTCGATGCGGTCCGAGATGCCCTCGGGCGTGAGCATGATGCCGTGCCACCCGTCGGCGAACCGACCGGCGAGTTCGACGGCTTTGGGTCCCATACCCGTCACTTCGACGGGCGGAGTGGGGTCCGGGGGCGCAGAGCGCAGCCGAAAGCCCGACAGACTGAACTCGTCGCCGTCGTATTCGACCGGTTCGCCCGCGAGCACTTGCTTGACGATGTCGACGGTTTCTCGCGTTCGCTTGAGCGGGTTGCCGTACGCGACGCCGTGCCAGTTTTCGATCACGACGGGGCCGCTCGGTCCGAGACCGAGACGAAAGCGGCCGTCGGAGACTTCCTGGAGCGTCGCCGCCGTCTGGCCGAGTAGCGCGGGCGAGCGCGAGTAGGTGTTGACGATGCTCGTCCCGATGTCGATCGTCTCGGTTCGTTCGGCGATTGCGGTCAGAACCGTCACTGCATCTCGCCCCCAGGTTTCGGGGAGCCAGGCGCAGTCGTACCCACCGGCTTCGGCTGTCTGGGCGTACTCGACGAGCGAATCGACGCTCGGCTGGGCGGCGACCGGAAGGTGAACGTCTCTGTCAGTCATCATTGATCATAGACGAAGGATGGCTTTTTGAGTGTATGGGAACTGCTGACGATAGCGAGCGGGGTTTAGCCAACGATTGCTCGCAGAACCACGAACGAAGACACCGCCAGTAGCACCGGCACCCCATCAGACCTCGCGATCCTCGCTGATCTGCGGAACACCTTGCACGGTAATCGTCTCGCCGACGACGTACGACGCTGCCGGACTGGCGAGGAACTGGGCGACGTCCGCGATCTCTTCGACGGTACCGATGCGGCGCGCGACCGCCTCGCGGTCGATGTTCTCCGCGGAGACACCCATCTGGCTCTCGACGCCCGGCGTCGCGACAAACCCCGGCGCGATGCAGTTGACGCGCACGTCGTCGTGGGCCCACTCGTAGGAGAGCGTCGTCGTGAGGTTGACGACCGCGGCCTTGGCCGCCCCGTAGGGGCTCATCAGCGGCGAGCCGCGCTGGCCGGCCACGCTCGCGAGATTGATGACCGAGCCGCCGCCGTCCTTGAGGTGCTCGGCCGCCGCGTGGGTGCAGTTGTACGTGCCGTGGAGGTTGATATCCACGATGGTCTTCCAGCCGTTCGGTGACACGTCGTCGAAGTCGGCCATGAACGACGCGCCGGCGTTGTTCACCAGCACGTCGAGTTCACCGAACTCGTCGACGGTCGCCTCCACGAGTGCCTCGACGGCCTCGCGGTCGGTCACGTCGCATTCGACGGCCAGCGCCTCGCCGGGGCGCTCGCTTTCGGTGATCGCCGCCGCAACTGGGTCGACGTTGCCCTGCTCGCGCGAGCAGAGGACCACGTCGACCCCGTCCGCGGCAAACCGCTCGGCGATCGCCTTCCCGATGCCGGAAGAAGAGCCGGTCACGAGCGCCACGTCACCGTCGACGCCGAACTGCGTCGTGCTCATACGCGATCACCGGACTGCTGTGTACTCACTACCATTGTTAGCAACAGGGAACAGTAAGAAGACATTGTTAATAAAAGTGGGCAAACAACCCGCACTGTTAAGTGTTGCCGCCGGGAGTCACGATCACACGGCGGCCCGAGTTCACCGCCGACGGAGCACCTGTAGATGACAGCACCGATTCGCGACACGAGTGCAGACGAGTGGAGAGAGCGACATGAGACGAACCGAGCGACGGGGACGGCACGGGTACGGTCACGGGAACGGGAAACACACTGGGAGATGAGACGATGAGTGACGGATCTGCCAGTACCGACTCCGGCGTCAACGGATGGCCGGAGAGAACGAACAGGGACTGGCAGGCCGTCTTCTGGGATATCGGCGGCGTCATCCTCGAACTCGAGTCCGTTCGGGCCGCTCACGCGACCGTCATCGAGGAGTTCGTCGAGCGGAATGAACTCGACATGTCGACCGCGGAGGCAGTCGAGACCTGGCGGTCAGCCGTCGGCGAGTTCTTCCGCGAACGCGACGGAACCGAGTTCAGAGCGGCCCGGGACGGCTACGCGAAGGGGTTCGAGGCGGTCGCGGGCGAGTCGCTTGCGACGGGGGAGTGGCGACCGGCATTCGAGGAAACGGTCCGGTCCGCCATCGAACCGGTTCCGGGTGCCGTCGAGGCGATCGAACGACTCGCCGCGCGAGACCTTCACGTCGGCGTCATCAGCGATGTCGACGATGACGCCGGCCGGGAGATGCTCGCCCAGTTCGGCGTCCGCGAGCGGTTCGATTCCATTACTACCTCCGAGGAGGTCGGACGCACCAAACCCGATCCCGAAATCTTCGAGACGGCACTCGAGAAGGCCGGCGTCGAACCGAACCGATCGCTGATGATCGGCGATCGGTACGACCACGACGTGAAGGGTGCCGACGAGGCGGGGATGCACGGGGTCGCGTTCGGGGCTGCCGACGGGCCGGCGGTCGCCTACCGGATCGCGTCGCCGCTCGAAGTGCTCGAAATCGTCGCTGAGGAGGCCCCTGAGAAGTGAACATTGTAAGTCTCTTTTCGCGGCGTAACTATTTTCGTTAAGAAGCACGACGGTGGTCGTACCGACAATGTCGAGCGCAACCAGCGATTCGATATCCGCACGCGTACCGGTCGCCGAGAACGACGCTTCGCTTCCCGAAACGACCGCGCGAGCGCCATGAGCGACACCTACTACGAGCGCCTCGTCGACGAGGACGCACTGGTTGCCTACCTCTCCGACCACCTCGAACCCGTCGAGGACTACGAGATCAGCCGCCACCAGGAGGGCCACTCGAACGAAACCCTGTTCGTCACCTGGGGCGATCGCGAACTCGTCGTCCGTCGCCCGCCGCCGGGCGAGACCGCGGACACCGCACACGACGTATTGCGCGAGTTCCGCGTGACGGACGCCGTCGCGGACACCGCCGTTCCGGTCCCCGAACCCGTGCTCGCCTGCGACGACCACGACGTCATCGGCAGCGACTTCTACGTCATGGAGCACCTCGAGGGGGACGTGCTCCGGGAGGGCGAGCCGACACGATTCGCCGACCCCAAGCACCGCGAGCGGATCGGTGAAGAACTCGTCGACACGCTGGCGTCGATCCACGGCGTCGACTACGAGGCCGTCGGACTCGACGAGTTCGGTCGGCCGGCGGGCTACACCGACCGGCAGGTCGAACGCTGGGGCCAGCAACTCATGTGGGCTTTCGAGGTGACGGCCGACGAGCGCGAGGTGCCCGCCCTCTACGAGGTCGGCTCCTGGCTGCAGGAACACGCACCCGAGTCACACCCCCACACGCTCGTCCACGGCGATTACAAGCTCGATAACGTGATGTTCGGTCCCGACGAGCCGCCCGAACTGATCGGCGTCTTCGACTGGGAGATGGCCACGCTCGGCGATCCGCGAGCCGATCTGGGCTGGATGCTCTCCTACTGGCGCGACGCGAAGGACCCCGAGCCGACGATCCCGGAACTCACGAACCGGTTCATGGAACGCGACGGCTACTCGACGCGCCGCGAACTCGTCACACGTTGGGAGGCACAGACTGGATTCGAGTTCGAACACGGGCGATTCTACCGCGCGCTGGCGGTCTACAAACTGGCCGGGCTCGGCGAGATGTTCTTCCGGCGGTATCTCGAGGGCAACAGCGACGATCCGATGTATCCGCGGATGGAAGACCGCGTTCCGGCGCTTGCCGCGCGCGCACAGCGAATTATCGAGGGCGACGAACCGCTATAGGGGCATCGAGCGGTCCCAATGGGGACGACGGCGAATGGCGGCGATCATCCCTGCCACACCATCGTACAACTGTTATCTCGACCACTTTCATCTTAACGATGGTAACTGCCGTCGGTGGAGTTAAGACGCTCCCAGCCGACGACACAGTCATGTCATTCGACAGCATCGACCGCGTCGCCGTCCTCGGTGCAGGGAACATGGGCCACGGTATCACCGAAGTGACCGCCATGGGTGGCTACGAGGTCACGATGCGCGACATCGAGCAAGAACTCGTCGACGACGGGTACGAGCAGATCGCCTGGAGCCTCGACAAACTCGAGGAGAAAGACCGGCTGGGCGAGTCCGCCGACGCCGTTCTTGACCGGATCGAGACGACCACCGATCTCGAAGCGGCAGTCGCCGACGCCGATCTCGTCATCGAAGCCGCTCCCGAAAACCTCGAGCTGAAACACGACATCTTCAGCGATCTGGCGGAGTTCACGACCGAGGACACGCTGCTGGCGACCAACACCTCGAGCCTCCCGATCACAGACATCGCCGAGGTCCTCGACTCCCCCGAACGGGTCCTCGGCTTGCACTTTTTCAACCCGCCGGTGAAGATGGACCTCGTCGAGGTCATCTACGGGCAGGAGACGACCGACGAGGTCGCGGACGCCGGCTACGAGTGGGTCGAGTCGATCGACAAGACGCCGATCTACGTCCGCAAGGACGTGCGCGGCTTCGTCGTCAACACCATCGTCGGCCCGTTCGGCGGCGAACCCGCGTTCATGGTCTCGGAAGGCGACGCGACCGTTCGCGAGGCCGACGCAACCATGGCCCACGAGCGAGGCTACCCGATGGGGCCGTTCGAACTCGCCGACCTGACCGGCATCGACGTGGGCTATCACGTCCGCACGGAGGGCGGCAGTCCGATCCCACCGATCACCGAAGCGAAGGTCGAGGCCGAGGAACTCGGTCAGAAGACCGGAAAGGGATTCTACGACTACGAAGACGGCGACGGCGCGGACTACCAGCCCGACGACGCGGGCGACTTCGACTGGCTCCGCGTCGAAGCGCGCATGGCAAACCGCGCCGCGTTCCTCGTCGGCGAGGGCGTCGCCACGCCCGAGGAGGTCGACACCGGCGTCCAGCTCGGCCTCGGCTTCCCCGAGGGCATCTGCCGCCGCGCCGACAAGCTCGGACTGGACACCGTCCTCGAGAAACTCGAAACGCTCCACGAGGAGACCGGCGCGGAGCGGTTCGAACCGCACTCGTATCTCGAAGAACTCGTCTCCGAGGGCAACACCGGCGAGGACGCCGGCGCGGGCTTCTACGAATACGACGGAGACGACGGCGCGCTCGACTCCTACCACAACATCAACGTCGAACTGGAGGAGGGCGTGCTCGAAATCGAACTCGACCGCCCATCGCGGATGAACGCCATCTCGAACGACCTCCTCGCCGAACTCGACGACCTGCTCTCGACGGTCGACACCGACGACGTGCGCTGTGTCACCGTCGAGGGCGTCGGCGACCGCGCGTTCAGCGCCGGGGCTGACATCACCGGTTTCGGCGGCGCGGACCCGACCGACGTGATGGACGTAACGCCCGCCTTCGAGACGGTCAACGACTTCCCGCGACCCGTCGTGGCCAAGATCGACGGCTACTGTCTCGGTGCCGGCCTCGAACTCGCACTCGCCTGCGACCTGCGACTCGCCACCGAACGGTCCTCCTTCGGCGCTCCCGAGATCGGGCTCGGACTGATCCCCGGCGGCGGCGGCACGCAGCGACTCCTTCGCGTGCTCGGCGAGACCCGCGCGAAAGAACTCGTCTTCCGCGGCAACCACATCGACGCCGAGCGCGCCGAAGAATGGGGGCTGATTAATCGTGCAGTCGACCGCGACGAGTTCAGCAACGTGGTTGCGGACTTCGTCGACGACCTGCGAAACGGCCCGCCGATCGGTCTCAAGGTGGCAAAGAAGGTGATGAACGAGGGCGAGGATGCGAGTCTGGAGGCTGCGCTCGCGATGGAGAGCCAGGGCTTCGGACTCCTGTTTACGACCGAGGATATGCGCGAGGGGACGGCCGCCTTCGCCGAGGATCGAGAGCCCGAGTTCAGCGGCGAGTAGTGCCCGTCGGCCGTTCGACACTCAGACGGGCTGCTGTACCGATACCGATACCGATACCGATTTCCCGGCGCGCCCGCGCTGTCCTGCCAGTGCGTCGGCACCGACCGACAGCAGTCCGTCTCACTCGGCGCTGTCGTCCTCGCCCAGATCCTCGTAGATCCGTGGATCGGTTTTGAACTTGAGGACGTTGTGGACCACCGAGTTTCGGACGTTCGCGATAACGTCGCCGTACTCCGTGTAACAGTCGTGAATCCACCGCGAGACCTGCTCGCGATTGCGGAACATCATCACCGTCTTCCACTGGTACTCGCCGTCGGAAAGGAAGAAAAACAGCGTGTGCTTGTCCCGCTTGATGTGTTCCATCGCATCCCGCCAGCGCTCGGCGAAGTTTTCCGCGTTGAACTTGAACTCGAACAGCG
Source organism: Natrialba sp. PRR66 (assembly GCF_034808065.1). Taxonomy (NCBI): domain Archaea; kingdom Methanobacteriati; phylum Methanobacteriota; class Halobacteria; order Halobacteriales; family Natrialbaceae; genus Natrialba; species Natrialba sp. PRR66. The sequence continues at coordinate 772,190 of NZ_JAXHGN010000002.1, forward strand.
CGAAGATGTAATACTCCTCGTTCGGGATAATTGCTTCCCGGAAGACGCCTTCGTCGCGCATCCGCCGGATGGACTCGCTGACGGTGACGTGTGACACGTCGATGTCGTACTCCTCCTCGAGTACCGTCGTCAGTTCCCGCGAGGACAGTTGTGGATCGTTCGAGAGTTCACAGAGGATCGCGATGTCGCGGTCTTTGAACTCCCAGTTCGGTGCATCGTCGGGCGTGGATTCGGATGTCATTTGTAGTCGTCGATCGGTGTCGCTGTAAGTTCGGTTTGCAGTCGTCGGTGAGTACCGGCGCTGAACTCGACTGACCGGCCTACTACCGAGTTCGCTGCAACTCGATGCCTCTGCTGTCAGTCGCTGCTCTGCCCCGGTCGTTCGTTCGAGTACTGTGTTTAGTTTCCATTGTAAAGTCAGTTTGGGAATGCACAGCTGACAGTACTATGAGGTATTAGAGAAAGAAACAGAAATAGTACTGGAAAATGGCCGATCCTGAATAGGCGGCACTCTATTCTATAATCCATATAATAGGGATATTTCTGGATGTATTTATATACACTACATTATTTTGTCCGAATAGTATTCATATAAACATCCTCCTGTCTAGGCCGGCTGATAAAGATCAGATAAATTGGTATTACTAGTAAACTATGAACCTGTGAGGCCACCATCAGCGTTCATTATTCTTGTCGGTGCCAACTCGCCGAACCTTCGACGGCATCGTGCCGGAACGCCCTGATCTATTCTCGTAGCCTCCGCTCCGGAGACCTGCGCGACCACCGCCGCTGAACTCGCTAGCAGTTGTTTGCCGATGCGACCGTCCGCGATTCGCAATCGAACGGTTCCCTCGGGCGGAGTTTCGTCGCGTGCGGTCCTCGCTTCGCTGTCGCCACCGGCGCTGAAAGCGTTCTCCTCGTCGGTCGCGACGACGGCGTTCTCGTCGCGGACGCCTCCCGTCCGCTTATTCCGCTGTCTCGGTTTTGATGAGGAACTTCATGTCGCCCTCGAAGACGACAGTGTCGTCCTGGTTCGTCATCACCGTATCGAGGACGACGAGACCCGCGTCGTCGCGACTGCTCACGTCCTTCGTCTCCGTAACTTCGATGTCGAGCGAGAGGGTGTCACCGATGTAGACCGGGTTCGGCAGATCCATGTAATTCATCCCGAGGAAGGCAAATGCCGTGCGCTCGACGATGCCGGTGCGATAGACGAACCCCGTCGCCTGGACGAACGTCATCGGTCCGTGGGCGATCCGTCCCTCGAAGGGACCGTCCTCGGCATAGTCCTTGTTCGTATGCAGTTCCGTCCAGTCACCCGACAGCGCCGAATGCATGACGAAATCGGCTTCCGTGACGGTTCGGCCGACGCTCTCGAACTCCTGGCCCACTTCGAAGTCCTCGAAGTGGTGTGGCTCGTAACTGTATGCCATACGTAGACCTTCTAACCAACCCACAAATAGTTTACCACGTCCCTGATTCGGGTGCGACGCGGCGCTAGATTGATCCCAGACCCCTCTGCTGTCGCCGCTCCGCTTCCGTCTCCGCGCTGTCATCGCCACGCAGTGACAATCGCTTGATTACCGGTGGTCGTAGACCCGTTTGACCTTGCCGACCTCCGTCCGTTCGATGCTCCCGGGGTCGACGAGTTCGAGTTCGTCCGGCGTGAACGAGAGCACGTTTTCGAGCCGCGTGAGTATCCGATCGCGCAACTCGCTTCGGTCGGCCACCGGATCGGTTTCGTGCTCGATCGTGAGCTCCAGTCGATCGAGGTTGTCCTCTCGATAGAGGTCGATCCGGTAATAGGGCGCGACGGAATCGAACTCGAGGACCACGTCCTCGATCTCGCTCGGATAGAGGTTGACGCCGCGGACGATGATGAGGTCGTCCGCACGACCGGTGACGTTATCCATGCGAACCATCGTTCGCCCGCAGTCACACTTCTCGGTGGTGAGCGTCGTCAGATCGCCGGTCCGATATCGCAGTACCGGAAGCGCCTCCTTCGAGAGGGTGGTCAGCACGAGTTCACCTTCCTCGCCCTCGGGCAGTGGCTCGCCGGTGGTGGGGTCGACGACTTCGGGGTAGAAGTGGTCTTCCCAGATGTGGAGGCCGTCCTGGGCGTTGTGGCACTCGACGGAGACGCCGGGGCCGATGATCTCCGAGAGGCCGTAGATGTCGATGCCGGTGACGCCGAGCCGGTCTTCGATTTCCTCGCGCATGGGGTCGGTACAGGGTTCGGCACCGAAGATAACAGTCGAGACCGGCAGGTCGGCAACGTCGATCCCCATTTCGGCGGCCGTCTCCGCGAGATACAGCGAGTACGACGGCGTGCAACTGAGCGCGTCGCTCTCTAAGTCTTGCAGGAGTTCGACCTGTCGCTGGGTTTGTCCCCCGCCGATCGGAATGACCGTCGCTCCGAGTTCTTCGATGCCGTAGTGGAGTCCGAGGCCGCCCGTAAAGAGTCCGTAGCCGTAGCCGTTCTGGACGGTATCTCCCGGTTCGACCCCCGCTGCGGCGAGCGATCGGGCGACGACCTCGCTCCAGACGGCCACGTCCTCGTCGGTATAGGAGACGATTTTCGGCTTCCCGGTCGTCCCCGAGGAAGCGTGAATCCGGCACACGTCCGCGTCGTCGACGGCGAACAGGCCGTCCGGGTACTCCGCCCGAAAGTCTTCTTTCGTCGTGAACGGTAGCTGCTGGATATCATCGACCGTCTGGATATCGTCGGGGGAAACGCCGGCGGCGTCGAGTTCGTCGCGGTAGAACGCCACGTTGTCGTAGGCGTGGCGGACCGTCTCTCGAAGCCGTTCGTTCTGCAGCGCTCGAATCTCCGAACGGGGGGCCGTCTCTGTCTGCGTATAACTCATCCTCATTCGCCACTCTAGAGTCCCTCGATAAAAATCATGTGGTATGCACACACGGATTGTGGATTGTGGTAACGATCATAGTGCGGGGAGCAAAGTGGACGAGGGAAACAGACAGCGGCTCGCTCGCGGGACTAACGAAGACGACCCGGGTCAGCGAGCACGAATCGGGCGCGTATCACCGTCAGGACCTTATAAAACCGCCACAAGCGGGGGTCGATTTTTATAGGGTGGTGAAATCAATTGGTGGTATGTCTCAGGGTGACATATCACAGGGGAGCAGGCGTGACGTTCTTCGAGCACTCACGGCCGGGAGCGTCGTCGGCGTGACCGGACTCGCCGGCTGTATCGGCAGTCCCGACGAGGTCGGCAACGGCGACGACGAAAACTTCGATACCGTCCAGTTCGGCGTCCTCGAGCCGTTCACCGGCGCGTTCACTGATCTCGCCGAAGAACGACACCAGGGAACCGAACTCGCGATCCAGCAGATCAACGAGAGCGACGAGTACGACTTTACGATCGAGTACAACGACTACGACACGCAACTCGATCCGGCGACGGCAACCCAGCGGGCCGATCAGGCGGTCCAATCCGACGGAGCGCAGTTTCTCACCGGTTGCATCTCGAGTTCGTCGGCGCTCGCGATCAACGACTTTGCGCGCGAGAACGAGGTCGTCTACACGCCGGGCGCGGCGGACGTGTCGATCACGGGCGATGAGTGCAATCAGTACGTGTTCCGGTTCGAGACGAGTACGGCACAGATCGCCGAAGTGATGTCTCAGTGGACCGCCGACGAACTCGGCGACCGGATCGTCTACCACATCGCCGACTACGCGTACGGCGAGTCCGTGCTGGAGGAGGTCGAAACGCGGATGGAGTCGACCAGCGACTCCTACGAACGCGTCGGCGTGACCCGGTCGGATCAGGGGTCGAACGACTTCGAGGCGTTCATCAGCCAGATTTCGAACGAAAGCGACGAGGCGGACGCGCTCGTCGTCGGGATGACAGGGTCCGACCTGGCCATCTTCCTCTCGCAGGCGCGCTCGCGCGGCCTCCAGAACGAGATCCCGATCGTCACGACGACCGGCTCGTTCCGGTCGATCCGAACGGGGGCGGGCGACGGGGCCTACGACATCTACAGCGGCGTGCGATACGTGCCCGAACTCGAGACGGGGGATAACCAAGAATTCGTCGAGGCCTACGAGAGCGAGTACGACGGCGACGTACCGGATAATTTCTCGCGCGTGGGCTACGAGTCGGTTCGGATGGTCGCAAACGGCATCCGCGAAGCCGGCTCCCGCAATCCGACGACGGTCGCGGAGACGCTGTCCGGCATGGAACACGAAACCATCTTCGGACCGAACGAGTTCCGCGAGTGCGATCAGCAGGCGTCGAATCCGGTCTGGATGGGCGAGTGCGTCGAACCGGAGTCGGGCGACCTCGCCACCGTCGAGTTGCTCGAGGAGCTTCCCGGTGAGGAGGCGGCACCGGACTGTGCGGAGACGGGGTGTGACCTGTAAGTATGAAGCGGCGAGGCCCATCGACTGTGAGACCAGCTCCAACGCCGCAGTTACGGGTGAACTCGATAACCAATGGCTAGTGAACTCCTGCAGCTGCTGGTCGACGGGTTGACGATCGGCGTCGTGTACGTGCTGTTGGCCGCGGGGTTGTCGGTCATCTTCGGCGTGATGAACGTCATCAACTTCGCTCATGGAGAGCTGTTCGCGCTGGGTGCGTACTTCGCGTTGGCGCTCATCGCGCCGTTTGGCGGCTCGGCGTTTTTCGTCGCACTGTTCGTCGCACCGCTTCTCGTCGGGATCATCGGGGTTGGAATCGAACGCTTTACCGTGCGGCCGTTGTACGGCCGGAACCCGTTGTATCACATTCTGTTGACGTTCGGCCTCGTGCTGGTCATCAACGACCTGATTTACCTGATCTGGGAACCCGGAAGCGTCACCCTTCCGCTTCCGGCGGTGCTCTCGGGGTCGATCGCCGTACTCGATGTCACCGCCAGCGTGTACAACCTGTTTATCATCGTCTTCGGCGCGCTAATGGCAATCGCGGTCTGGGCGATGTTCGAGTTCACGAAGTACGGGCTGATCGTCCGCGCCGGTGCCCAGGACCGGCAGATGGTCCGGAATCTCGGGATCGATATCGACCGGTACTACTCGCTCGTGTTCGGGATGGGGGCAGCGTTGGCCGCGTTCGCCGGCATCATCCTCGGCGGGTATCAGACGGTCAACCCGACGATGGGGATGTCCGTCATCATCCCGGCGTTCGTCATCGTCGTTCTCGGCGGGCTCGGGAGTTTCAGGGGAGCCGTCGTCGGCGGGCTCTTCGTCGGCCTCGTCCAGACTGCCCTCCGAATGTACGCGCCGATCTTCGAGGGAACGGGAATTTTCGTGCTCATGATCGGCGTGCTCCTCGTTCGGCCACACGGCCTCTTCGGTACCGACGCCGCCGAGGAACACACCGGCAATCTCCTCTCGGGGCCACGCGGCGGCTTTCTCGACTCACAGACCCGCACACGGCTCGGACTCGCCATGGTCGGCCTGCTAGCACTGATTCCCCTCGGCGCGGGAACCCTCTACTCCACCTACGCCGTCACGCTCGTGATCGAGATTATCATCTGGGGCCTGTTCGCCCTCAGCCTCGACTTCGTGATGGGGTACACCGGCCTGGTGTCGCTTGGCCACGCCTTATTCTACGGACTCGGTGCCTACACGGTCGCGCTCGGACTGTCCCACGTCAGTCAGTCCGCGTTCGTAGTGATCGGACTCGCGATCGTCCTCTCGGCGGTGATCGCCTGGGGTATCGGCTTCCTCTCGATCCGCGTCTCAGGCGTCTACTTCGCGATGATCACGCTCGGATTCGCCGAATTATTCTACAACATGCTCGGTCAGCTCGATATCACCGGCGGCTCCGACGGCCTGTTCGGCCTCTCCACCTACTACGGTCTCGCCGGCGTCGGCGTCGAACTCGACGAAATCGCCGTCTTCCTCGGCCCGGTCGCAATCACCGGCCAGTCGCTGTTTTACTACATCGCACTGGCCGCGCTCGTCGCCTCGTTCCTCCTCACCCGACGGATGCTGAACTCGCCCTTCGGCGCGGTTCTCAAGTCCATCCGCGAGAACGAACAGCGGGCGACGTTCATCGGCTACGAGACGACCGTCTACAAACGGCGGGCGTTCGTCGTCAGCGGCGCACTGGCCGGGCTCGCCGGCGGACTCTTCACGCTTAACGCGGGCTATGCGACGCCGTCGCTCGTGGATTGGCTCAACTCCGGCGAAGTCATCGTCATGGTCATTCTCGGCGGGATGGGGACCCTCTACGGGCCGATTATCGGCTCGGGAATCTTCTTCGGCTTCGAAGAGTTGCTCACCGGCTTTACGGACCGGTGGCGACTGGTCCTCGGGACGATCTTCGTCCTGTTCGTCATCCTCCTCCCGGGCGGGCTGGTCTCGCTTCCGAGCCGACTCGCGCCGGCCCTGTCCGGGATGCCGGGCCGAGAACCGAACTCGGAGCCGGAATCGAATCCGGACCCGGACCCGGACCCAGCGACGGACGTCGACGACGCACACACCAGAGGTGACGATTGATGGCACTCGAATCGACCGAACCGAGCGAACCGAACGAATCGAACGAATCGAACGAATCGACCGATCCAACCGAGCCGAGCGACCCGATCAAAACGACCCAGCAACGCACGGACAACCCGCTGCTTCAGACCGATGGACTGGTCAAGCGATTCGGCCAGTTCACCGCGACGGACCGCGTCGACCTGACGATCGAACGCGGCGAGTTCAGGAGCGTCATCGGGCCGAACGGGGCGGGTAAGACGACCCTGTTTAACCTCATCACCGGCGCATTGCCCGTCACCGAAGGCGCGATTTACTTCGACGGCGCGGACATCACGACGCTGTCGCCGTCGGCGCGGGTCCGTCGCGGCATCGGCCGCTCGTTCCAGATCTCGAACGTCTTCGGCGGGCTCACCGTCCGCGAGAACGTCAGGCTGGCAATCCAGTCGGTCGCTCGCGACGAGTATACTGCCGTCGAATCGCTGTTCAAACCGACCGACCGCTACGACGAACTGAACGACCGGACCGAGGCGATCCTCGACCGCATCGGCCTCGCTCACGTCGCCGCCGAACAGGCGAACGCGCTCGCCTACGGCGACAAGCGACGGCTCGAAATCGGCGTCGTCCTCGCGACCGATCCCGAACTCGTGTTGTTCGACGAACCGACCGCCGGCATGAGCGTCGAAGAGACCCGGGAGACGATCGACCTGCTCGAAGCGGTCCTCGTCGACCAGACGCTGTTGCTCATCGAACACGATATCGAACTCGTCATGGAACTCTCAGACCGCATCACCGTGTTGAACGGCGGGCAGATCCTCGCCGAAGGGACGCCCGAGGAAATCGCCGCGAACCAGGACGTGCAAAACGCCTACCTCGGAGGGATGACCGAATGAGCACCGACCCGCTCCTGTCGGTCGACTCGGTAGACGCCGGCTACGGCGACACGCAGGTGCTGCGCGACCTCTCGCTCTCGGTCGAGGCGGGCGAAATCGTCTCGCTCGTCGGCCGCAACGGTGCCGGGAAGACGACGACGCTCCGAACGATTATGGGGATTCTCCAGCCGACGAGCGGACACGTTACGTACGACGGAACCGACATTTCCGCACTCGACGCAACGGAAACCGCTCAGCGGGGACTCGCACTCGTCCCGGAGGAACGCCGAATCTTTCCCGACCTGACCGTCACCGAAAACCTCGAACTGGCGGCCCACGGCGGCACGGTGGACGGTGACTCACTCTCCGTCGCCGACGCCCTCGAGATGTTCGAGAACCTGCGAGAGCGCGCCGGAAACGCCGGGTCATCGCTTTCCGGCGGGGAACAACAGATGCTCGCAATCGCCCGTGCGCTCGTCAGCGGCGCGGATGTCGTCCTGCTCGACGAACCGACCGAAGGGCTCGCCCCCTACATCGTTCAGGACGTGATGGACATCGTCGCGGCCCTCAATGAGCGGGGAATCACTGTCCTGCTCGTCGAGCAGAACGTCCAGGTTTGTCTCGAACTCGCCGACCGCAACTACCTCGTCGACCAGGGGCAAATCGTGTACGAGGGCACGGCCGCTGAACTCGAAGCCAACGAGGACGTTCTCGACAGATATCTCGGTGTGACCGTCTGAGCCGTCTCTATTTTCCGCCGGGTGGCTGACTGCTGACAGTGACCGACATCACGGTTTGTACACCCGCCCGCGGAACGTTGCAACGCGGTCGTCAGTTTCCTCGGCCGCGTCGGCGACGACGACCGCGTACTCGGCGGTGCGGCCACCGTCGTGAGTCTCCCGAGCCGTTGCGGTGAGAACGGTTCCGACCTCGACGGCGTCGAGATACGAGACGTTCGTTTCGAGGGCGACCGCAGTCTCGCCGTCCGAGTTCGATGCAGCCGCAAACGCCGCGTCGGCGAGCGAGTAGATCGCGCCGCCGTGTGGCGTGCCATGGAAGTTCGTCAGGTCGTCGGTGATCTCGAGTCTCGTTCGTGCGGTGCCCGCCCCGAGTTCGGCGAGTTCGATGCCGAGGGTTGCACAGTAGGGGTCGCTTTCGATCTGTCGTCTGATCGCGTTCGCGTTCGCGTCCGTATCCGTCTCTGCGTCTCGCGGTGCCATACGCTGGCACAGCGATGCGGAAACGGAAGTAACTACCGGCGGAGCGCTGATCACCCGAAGAGTTGGCCGAAAAGCGCCGCCTCGCCGCGGCGGAGTCGTTCGAGGAACGCCGACTTGCTAATGTCGAGTTCGTCGGCGACGGCCTCCGAGGACGTTTCGCGCGGAATCGCGAAGTAGCCCATCGCGACCGCGGTGCGGATGCACTCTTCCTGGGCCGGCGTGAGATCCCATCGGTGGCCGGGCGATTCTCTGGCCTCCGCTTCGAGCGGGTAGACCCGTTCGAGGCGGACGCCGACGGTTTCGCCGGCCGCCGCCATGACGCCCTTGAGAACGTCGCGGCCGACGACCGCACCGGTGATCGTCGCCGCGCCGTCGCGGTATCGGAGCGTTTCGATGATGAGGCCGCCGTCGATCAGTTCGTGGACGACGCACGGATGCTTCGACAGGCAGCGGTACCGGTATCGGCCGTCTGTTCGAGAGACGTGCAGGTACAGGAGTCGGTCGTCGGCGTCCAGCGTCTCGACCAGTTCCTCCGACTGTACCGCCGTGAACTGTAGCAGATCGTACCCGTCGCTGCGACGCTGTGGCGGTTTGGCGTCGACCTCGATTCCGGTCGCTCGCGTCGCCGCCGCGAGCGGACAGTCGTCGTTTTGCACGCGGAACTCGACCGCGAGGCACTCGTCAATCATCCCCAGTAGCATGATCTATTATCTGGAATATATTTAAAACCCCCGTATGTGGTGGTCAATTGCTAAGGATATAACCCGCGTCTAGTGTGATACGATGAACATCGACACGGTCAAAGAACGCGCGGGGCCGCGGGAGTTCAGCCCGGCGGACGAACTCCCGAGGGAGTACCGGGAGGCGGCGACCCGGATGATCGAGTTCCACGCCAACAGCGAGATCATGGGGGCGTATCTGGAACGGCCGTTCATCCGGCAAGCGCCGAGTATCGACCGGAAACTGGCCTTTTCCGCGAAGGTGCAAGACGAGATCGGTCACGGACAGTTGCTCTACCGCGCCGCGGAGTCCCTCGGCGTGAAGACGCGCGAGGAGATGCTCGACGATCTGGCCAACGGCGACGGCAAGTTCTTGAACTGTTTCCACTATCCGATGGAGAGCTGGGTCGAGACGCCGATGATCGCCTTTTTCGTCGACGGCGCGGCGATGCGCCGGCAGGCGACACTCCGGCGAACGAGCTGGGAGCCGTACGCTCACGCGATGGACAAGGTGTGTTTCGAGGAGGGCTTTCACGTCAAACACGGCGAGGACATCCTCAAGGAACTCATGTCCGGATCGAAGAAAGAACAGCAAATGACCCAGGAGGCCTTCGAGGAGTGGTGGCCCCGCATCATCCAGTTCTTCGGGCCGACCGACGACAAGAGCACCCACCACGATTTCGCCGCCTCGGTGGGGCTAAAACAGCAGTCCAACGACGACCTGCGCAACGCCTTCCTCGATCAGTACATCCCGAAGGCGCGCAAGTACGGGCTCGAGATTCCCGACGAACCCCGGATTCGCGAGCGCGAGGACGGCACCTACGCGGTCGAGGAGGACGACCTGAATTGGGACGAGTTCTTCACGATCGCGAACAACGAGTTCGAGCCCGGACTGGGCCAGATCAACGGGCGAAAGACCGCACAGGAAGCGGTCGACTGGGTCCGCGAAACGATCGAACGCGATGCATCCGCCGCCGGCGGCCATGCGCCGCAGGCGGCCGACTGAACATGATCTGGGAAGTCTTTCGCCAGGAGAAGACGGGCGGATATCACACCCACTGCGGCAACGTCCACGCGCCGGATCGGGAGATGGCAAAGCAGTTCGCCGCCATCCAGCACGGCCGGCGCAAACCGACGAACAGCCTCTGGGTCGTGCCCCAGGAGGAAGTCGGCGAGATCGACGGCGAGGACGTGGCCTTCGGCGGTACTACCGACAAGAGCTACCGCTGGGCGACGGCCTACAACACCACCGGGGCCGACGCCCGGGAGGTCGTCGAGTCCGAGGACGAACAGGCGACCGCCGAGAAACAGCGGGGTGACGACTGATGGCGGCCGCACCCGACGAGTTCGGCGAGCCGGGTGACCTCGACGAGCGCGAGCGGACGGCGCTCGAAACGCTCTGTAAGCGTCTCGCGGACGACGAGTTCGTCCTCGCCGAGCGCTACACGGAGTGGCAAGTCCGGGCTCCCACGCTCGAATCGGATCTCGCGCTCGCGAACAACGCGCAGGACGAACTGGGTCACGCGCGCCTGTGGTACGACGTGCTCGGCGACCTCGGCCTCGAGGAACGGGAGCTGGTCTACGAGCGCGACCCCGACGACTTCCGGCACAGTACGCTCGTCGAACGCCCCTTCGAGGACGGCAACTGGGCCGATCCCGTTCTCCGGTCGTACCTCTACGACGTCGCCGAGGAACTGCGACTCGAGGCGCTTGCGGACTCCTCGTACCCGAAAATCGCCGACCGCGTCGAGAAGATTCGGAGCGAAGAAAGCTACCACCGCGAACACGCCCAGAACTGGCTCGAGCGCCTCGCCGACGACGAGGAGAGCCGCGAACGCCTGCAGGCGACGCTCGACGAGTTGTTTCCGCATGCACTCACGCTCTTCGAGCCGTGCGCGCCGCCACGCGGCGCGAACGAGGCGAGCGGCGACAAGCCGCGAGCAGTCGACCCCGGGATCGAAGCCGATATCGTCGACCTCGGTCTCCGCACCGCGACGCTCGAGGAACTCGGCGAGGAGTGGCTCTCGATCGTCGTTCCGTACCTGGAGTCGCTCGATCTCGCGGTTCCGATCGACGGTGACGACGACGGCTTCGAAGTGACAGCAGCTGCACTGCCCGACGAGCGCGGCCGCGACGGCACCCACACCGACGCGTGGGCTGAACTCTACGACGAGTTCACCCGCACCTATCGCGAACTCGGTCGCGACGAACCGACCACGATCATGGACGCTCCCGAATGAGAACGACAACGAGGACGAGAATTCAATGAGTAGCGATATTCAAGACCACGATCCAGCCCCAGACTCGGACTCGGACCCAGACCCGGACTTCGACCCCGACGCCGAAACTGGCGCGACGCCCTGTGCGTACACCGACTACCGATCCGGTGAGGCCGACGATAACCTGCCGGCAACCGGCACGGACGCGGCCGGCCTGGAGGCCGCCGTGTGGGACGCCCTGTACGAAATCGAGGACCCGGAGATGCCGATCAGTATCGTCGACCTCGGGCTGATCTACGGGGTGTCAGTCGACGACGAGGACGGCGTCGCAACCGTCGACATGACGCTGACGTACTCCGGCTGTCCGGCCCGAGACATGTTGACAGAGGAGGTCGAAGAGGTGGTGGCGGCCGTCGACGGCGTGGAGGAGGCGACGTTGCGTCTCGTCTGGAGCCCGGAGTGGACCGTCGAGTTCGTCACCGAACAGGGCAAGGACGACCTGCGGGAGTTCGGGTTGAGCGTATGAGACGGCTGGATCCGAGCGTCACGACGAGCGGGGACGCGGCGGGTGCGGAGTGTCCTTACTGCGAGTCGACGGACACCGTCCGCGAACATCCCAAGGGCCCGTCGCTGTGCCGGTCGATGCACTACTGTAAGGAGTGCGAGCAGCCGTTCGAGAAGTTCGAGTGAGGCGGGCCGGGAACGCGCCGGGCCGTCTCGACGCGCATCGGCGTGCGCCCGGATCAAAACCTTTGGTGCTTGTTGTCGTCTATCGAGGTATGGGATCCACCGAATCGCTCGCCCGCGATGATCTGCGAGCGAAGCAACTGCAACGACTCCGCGAAACCGTCGCGTACGCCGCCGAGAACGTCCCGTTCTACCGTCGGACGTTCGACGACGCCGGCGTCTCGCCGTCCGAGATCGACTCGCTCGAGGCTCTCGAGAACCTGCCGTTTACGACGAAAGAAGACTTCCGCGCCGAGTATCCCGACGGCCTGTTCGCCGTCGATACTACCGAGATCCGACGGATTCACGCCTCTTCCGGAACAACCGGGAAACCCAAGATCGTCGGCTACACCGAGCGGGATCTCGATCGCTGGCATGAGGTGATGGCCCGCTCGCTGGCGGCGGCCGGGCTCGACGACGCAGATACCGTCCAGAACGCCTACGGCTACGGACTCTTTACGGGCGGTCTCGGCTTTCACGGCGGGGCCGAGGAACTCGGCGCGGCGGTGATTCCGACGAGCAGCGGCAACACCCGACGGCAGGTCGAACTCGCGCGCGATTTAGGCAGCGACGCGCTCTGCTGTACGCCATCCTACGCCCTCTACGTCGCCGAAACGGCCGAAGCGATGGGGATCGATCCGACGAGTCTACCGCTCTCGACGGTGCTTTACGGAGCCGAGCCGTGTACCGACCCGATGCGCGAGGAAATCGAAGACCGGCTCGGCGTCATCGCCATCGAGAACTACGGCCTCTCGGAGATCATCGGCCCCGGCGTCGCCGCCGAGTGCCGCGCGGCCCAGGACGGCATGCACATCTGGGAGGATCACTTTTACCCCGAAATTATCGATCCCGCGACCGGCGAAGTGCTGCCCGACGGCGAGGACGGTGAACTCGTGCTGACCACCCTCTCGAAGGAGGCGCTTCCCGTGTTGCGCTACCGAACCGGCGACCTGACCAGCCTCACCACCGAGGAGTGTGCTTGCGGGCGAACGATGGTTCGCATGGATAACGTCACCGGCCGCGCGGACGACCTCCTCATCGTCCGCGGCGTCAATCTCTACCCGAGTCAGATCGAAGCCGTGATCCTCGAGTTCGATTCCGTCGCGCCCTACTACCGGATCGACCTCGATCGGGACGACGGCCTCGACACGCTCGCTCTGACCGTCGAACTCGAGGCGGAGTACGACGGCGACCGCGAGGCACTCCGCGAGGAGATCCGCGAACGGTTGCACAACGCGCTGTCGTTCACGCCGGACGAACTCGAACTCGTCAAGTACGGCTCGATCGAACGCACAGAGGTCGGCAAGGTCAAACGGGTCTACGACCACCGCTGAGAGCGGCGTGGAACCCGTCGCCGACTGGCACCTTTATTACGGTTCACGTGACAGTGTGGTGCATGGACACCGAAGCCTTCTTCGAGGGGATGCCCTTCGCCTCCCTGCTCGGCATCGACGTCACCGACTGTGCCGACGGCCACGCCGAAGGCGAACTCGAGATGACCGACGAACTCTCCTGGAACGAGGATCGCTTGATGGCCCATGGCGGCGTCACGTTCACGCTCGCGGACACCGTCGGCGGCGCGGCGCTGGTCTCGCTCGTCGACCAGCCGGTGCCGACGATCGACATGCGGATCGACTACCTCTCGGCCGGGACGGGTGACCTCTACGCCGAGGCGGACGTCGTTCGCTGCGGCAGCGACGTTGGCGTCGTCGACGTCGACGTGTACGCAGCTGACGACGATACGCACATCGCGGACGCCCGCGGCGTGTACAAGACGGGATAGCGGAACGGAGTTTTTCACTCACCGAAGCGCCGGCGCGACCTCGTCGCCGAGGCGGCGGACGCAGTCGATCATCGCGTCGGTGTCGGTGCCCGGGTAGTACGTCCGGAGGATGAAGTGGCTATCATCGCCGAGCGCGTCCCGGTAGGTCTCGAGTTCAGCGACGACCTGCTCGGGCGTGCCGAATATCGCCTGCTCTTTCAGTTCCCGCTTGCGCTCCTCGTCGAGTTCGTCGACGGATTCGCCGGAGAAAATCTCCGCGTAGCGCCGCTGCAGGTAGAGGTAGCCCTCCCGCATCGCCTCCCAGGCCGCCTCGCGCGAGTCGCCCACCCAGCCGTGCTGGAGCGCGTAAATCGTGAACTCGCCGTCGATGTCTTCCTCGTCGCGAACGCGGCGGATGTCCCGGACGCGCTTGCGGACGCCCTCGACCGAGAGCGACGAGGGCGCACACCAGCCGTCGGCGGTACGGGCGGCCCGGCGAACGGCGGGTTTGGCCGCCCCGCCGAGCATAATCGGGACCGTTTCGTCGACGGGTTTCGGCGTGATCGCGACGCCGGCCGGCACGTCGTGAACGCCTGACTCGTAGCCGAGTTCGCCCGCGCTCCAGGCACCGCGGAGGAAGGGGACGAGGTCGGCGAGTCGCTCGCCGCGCTCCTCGCGCGGGACGCCGAAGATATCGAACTCGTGCGGGTTCGAACCGATCGCGAGGCCGAGGGTGAGCCGGTCGTCGGCGAGCAGGTCGACCGTGGCCGCGTCTTCGGCTAGCCGGATCGGGTCGTACAGCGGGCCGAGCGCGACGCAGCTGCCGATCTCGAGCCGGTCGGTTTCGGCGGCCATCGCGCCGAGCGTCGGCATCGTCCCGGAGAGGTAGTCGTCCGCGGCGAAGTGGTGTTCGGAGACCCAGGCGCTATCGAGTCCGGCGGCCTCGATCTCGCGGGTCAGCGCGAGGATCTCGTCGTAGCGCTCGCTTGCGGTTCGCTCGTCGCCCGGCCGCTGCTGGCCGGTGAACAGTCCGGTTCCGAGTTTCATACTATCGGTATACAGGTCAGCCGTCTTAATAGTAGTTGAGGCGGTGATTCGTCGGCCTGACGACTGAGGCCCGAGACTCAGACCGGTTCGAGGCCGTGCTCCTCGCGCAGGACGTTGATGTACTTCCGGAAGCCGGATTCGAGGTCGTACTCGGGGTCGTAGCCGAGGTCAGCCTGCGCCTTGCTCATGTCCAGGTTCTGGGTCCAGGGGAGTTCGCCGTCGTCCGAGACGTCGATGTCGGCGTCGGGCATCACCGACTCGACCGCTTCGGCGGCCTCTCGGACGGTGGCGAGGACGCCGCGGACGTTGTAGACGCGCTGGGAGAGTTCGTCCGCGGGCGCGAACGCGGCCTTGCGAAACGCCTGTGCGATGTCTTCGACGTGTTGCCAGTCGACGTACTGATCGCCGTACTCGACGCTGTAGGGTTCGCCGAGCGCGGGCTTTTCGACGATGTTTGCCAGGAACGCGGAGCCGCCCGTTTCGCGGTAGGGGCCGTAGGCGACGGTCGGCCGGAGCGCGACGTGGTCGAGGCCGTAGTCCTCGTGGTAGACCCGCGCCTGGTGTTCGTTGTACTCCTTGGTCGCGCCGTAGAGCGTGTCGGGATAGACGAGTTCGGTTTCGTCGATCCACTCGGCGTCGTAGTTGTCCGGCGGCGCGTAGGCGGCCGCCGAGGAGGCCCACGCGACGCGTTCGACCTGGTCGTCGAGCGTGCGAGCGGCCTCGAAGACGTTGTTCGTCCCCAAAATGTTGACCTCGCCGGCCGCCCGCGGATTTTCGCGCGCGGTGGTCGTCAGCAGCGCCGCGAGGTGGACGATGTGCGTCGCGCCTGTCTCTTTGACCGCCCGGACGACGTCCGTGGGGTCGGCGACGTCGCCGCGTCGCACCGTCACGTCGTCCGCGACGCCGAGTTGTTCGAGGATCGTCGTGTCCGTCGAGAGGTCGTAAGCCACGACATCGTGGCCGTGTTCGAGCAGGTCCCGTGCGACGTAGGACCCGATGAAGCCGGTTCCGCCGGTTACCAGTACGGTCGTTTCGTCTGTCATGTATCGTGGTATGTTGGATGGGTACGTATAGCTTGGTGATTCGTCGGGTACTGACCGATGTGATGGCTATTCGTGGAGTCCCCCGACCGAGTCGTAGAACGAGGAGGACAGGGTCGCGGCCATCTCCGCCTCGCGGTCGATGCGCACGTCGATAACGTGGGGAACGTCGGCCGCCTTCGCCTCTTCGAGGACGCTCTCGAGGGCGGTCGGATCGGTCACGCGCCGGCCGACCGCGCCGAAGGCCTCGGCGATTTTCGGAAAGTCCGTGTCGGTGAACTCGACGCCGGCGATGTCGCCGTCTTCGTGTTGCATCTGGCGGACCATCCCGAGGCTGGTGTCGTTCAGGATGACGACCGTCGGCGCGACGCCGTACTCGACGGCCGTCTCGACGCTGTTCATCGTCATCGAGAAGCCGCCGTCGCCAGCGACGGCGATAACGTTCGTGTCCTCGCCCGTCGTCAGCGCCGCCGAGACTGCGGCGGGGGTCGCCCAGCCCATCCCGCCGACGCCGCCGCTCCCGAAGTAGGTGCGGACGGCCGGCGTCTGCAGGTAGTTTAGCAGCCAGAACCGGTTGTTTCCGGAGTCGGCGGTGACGATCGTCTCCTCGTCGACGACCGACTGAATCGCCGCGACGGCGCGCTGGGGCGCGATCGGCACCGAGTCGTCGGTGCACGCGGGGGACTCGAACCATTCGCGGGCCGCCGTGGCGCGTTCGATCGCCCACCCTGTGGACGCTTCGCCGGCCTCGGCGACCGCCGCCAGACTCTCGCTCGCGTCGCCGATGAGCCCGACGTCCGCGGGGTAGACCCACCCCGCGTTTCGCGTGTCGATATCGGCGTGAACGATCGTCTGCTCGTCGGGCCGGATGAAAGCGGGTGCCTGCCAGTTGGTGTCCATCGGATTCAGCCGACAGCCCACGACGAACAGGGTGTCCGCCTCGCTGACGACGCGATTCGCGCCCTCGTGGCCGAACGAGCCGATGACGCCGGCGGCGCGGTCGTCCGTCTCCGGGTACGTCGACTTCCCGAGATAGGACGTCACGACGGCGCAGTCGTAGGCGTCGGCGACCGCCGCGAGTTCGTCGTAGGCCTGCGCGGCGTGGACGCCGTTGCCCGCGATGACGACCGGCCGCTCGGCCGCTTCCAGGGCCTCGACGGCCGCGACCACGTCCGTCGCGGTCGGCGCGGCGTCCCAGGTCCGCGTCTGCGTTCGCGCGTCCCACGTCGCCGGCGTCGGATCGGTTGGGACCTCGTCCGTGATCGCGTCGCCGTCGAGGATCACCGCCGTCGGGCCGGGGCGGCCGGCGACGGCGTGTTTGAACGCGAGTTGCGTCGAGCGAACGGTCTCGGTCGGCGTCCGCGGGAACCACCACTCCTTGCTCACGCCGTCGAGGATGTCCGGGAGACTGAACCCGCCGTAATCGCCTCGTGCCTGCTGGTACGGCGCGAGCGTCGAGTACTCGCCGCGCTCGGAGGCCTCCGTGAGGACGACCATCGGCGAGGAAGCCAGCCGCGCTTCCATCTGGCCGATCATCCCGAGGCTCCCGATCCACGGCCCCTGCCCCGTCAGGACGCCGGGACGGCCCGTGAGACGCCCGTACATCTCGGCCATCACGCTCGCCTCCCGCTCGTCGCGCGGCCGCACGAGTTCAACGCCGTCGGCGTCCGGGATATGATCGAGCAGCTCGATGACGCGCCCGCCCGGATAGCCGAAGACGTACTCGACGCCGAGCGAATCGAGCGTGTCGACGAGTTCGGCTGCTGTCGTCGTCATGTGTTTGCAGTGGTTGGTACTGCCGTCCCTACTGTCTCTACCGTCTTTGCGACTCGGTCAGGAGTCCCACGAACGGACGTGGTGTCGTCTCGACGGCGGCTCACGGACCGACCCTGCGCCCGTGCAATCGGCTGCTTCATCGTGTTACCGGACGGAACGAGGCTGAACTCGTCCGCGCGGACGAGAAACTCGGCGAGTGTTGGCATGCATGCGCTCTGTCGAGCGCCGGTGACTTTGTTCTACCGGTGCGGTATGTTCACGCAGCTATCGAGGTATGGTACCATTCCAAATCGTTATGTGATCGGCCGCGCGTGTCGTGTATATGTCGACGATGCCAGCGATACGCGTCGATCACGTCGGGATCGCCGTCGACTCCGTTCCCGACGCCGAAGGGCTGCTCTTCGCGCTCGGCTGCGAGAAGATCCACGAGGAACGAAGCGAGTACGGCGAGTTCACCTGGGCGACGTACGTCCTCGGCGACGCGTCCCGACTCGAACTGATCGCGCCCGACGACGGGACGAACTCGTTTCTGACGGATTTCCTCGAACGGAACGGGCCGGGGCTGCACCACGTTACGCTCGAGGTCGCCGATCTCGAGGCGGCGGTCGAGGCGCTCGATGCGGCCGGCGTGTCGGTCGTCGACCGGCAGACGTTCGAGCACTGGCACGAGGCGTTCGTGACGCCGCAGAATCCAACGGGCGTCCTGTTTCAGTTGATGGAGTACCGGGAGGAGTACGCCGACGACCGCGCGGCCGGAGATCGATTGTTCGTGCACGGTGTGCCGGTACCGGACCGGCGGGACTCGACGCGGTAACGCCGCTACGGGTCGTTGCGGACCGACTGCGGTCCGCTGTGAGCGCACCGCGGGGTGCATTTCACGGGAACAAGTACCATGATTTATTGTACTGTACGAAAAAGGGGCTCGTGATGTACAAGCACGTCGCCCTGCTGGTTCGACAGGAGGGACTGTCTCACGAGGAGTTCGTCGACCACTGGCAGACCACCCACACGCCGATCGCCCGCGAGATCGAGGGCGTCGTCCGGTACCAGCAGGTCCTCCCGACCGACCCCGAGAACGCCGAGTTCGACGGCCTGGCTGAACTCTACTTCGAGGACCTCGAGAAGCTCTACGACGCCCTCGGCAGCGAGGGCTCGCGCGACTACGACCCGGACCAGGGCAAAGCCAAGGAGGCCCGCGAGGACGTGAACAACTTCCTCGCCGTCGAGGAGCGACCGCGATTCATCGGCGAAGAGATCGTCCAGAAAGACGAGGTCGGTGGCGACAGCGTGGAGCGTAGCTCCACGAGTGACCGGACGAAGTCCGGTGACACCGACGGCCTGTACAAACACTCGGCGTTTCTGGTTCGCCAGGAGGGCATGACCCACGACGAGTTCGTCGACTACTGGCAGACCAATCACACGCCGATCGCCCGCGAAATCGAGGGCGTCGTAAAGTACAACACCGTCATCCCGACCGATCCCGAGCACGCCGAGTTCGACGGCGTCGCTGAACTCTACTTCGAGGACCTCGAGAAGCTCTACGACGCCCTCGGCAGCGAGGGTTCGCGCGATTACGACCCCGCCCGCGGGAAGGCAAAGGAGGCCCGCGAGGACGTGAACAACTTCCTCGCCGTCGAAGAGCGACCGCGGTTCATCGGCCGGGAACGACTCGTCAAAGCCGACGGGGAACGCGTCGGAACCGGCGGCGGCCGGAGGTGAGCGATGCCCGACTTCGACACCCAGGTCCGCGACGCCCTCCCCGAACTCGAGCACGTCGAGAGCGACGACCTCCGCGAGCGCATCGTCGAGGCGTGGGTCCTGGGCCTCGACCGCGGCGGCTGGCGGGACGTGACGGATATCCCCTACGCCTGGAACATCCACGAGGTCACCAACGTCGAGCACGTCCGCGGCGTCACGCGCATCGCGGTCGATGCCGCCACTCAGCAACGCGAGTTCCACGACGCCGATCCCGATCTCGACACCATCGTCGCGGCCGCCCTCCTGCACGACGTGGGCAAGTGCTACGAGTATCCCGACTTCGTCGACGACGAGTTGCTCGACGATCCGTCCCCTCGCTACGTCAGCGACGAAATCCCGCACTCGATTTCGGGGTACGCCCTCGCCCACGAGGTCGGCTGTCCCCTGTCGGTCCAGCGTGCCATCCCGCACTTCCTGGGCGAAGTACCGACCCGGACGCTCGAAGCTGAACTCGTCAAGAGCGCCAACTCGGCGTCCTCGAACGCGATCACCCAGGCCGCGATGGGGCTCACGCTGCAGGAGTGGGTCGAGGAGTACTCGCAGACGGCCTGAACGCCGACCCGTGACGGATTCGATCGGACAATCGACGGTCGACTAATCGAGTGTTACTGTTCGGTATCCGAACCCCCATCCGCGATGGTTTCCGTCGGCTGTTCCGGGCTCCCGGTGATCCGTCCGAGATCCAGTATCATCCGGATGTCGTCGTCGAGTTCAGCGTACTCGCTCGTCGTCGTCACGAGCGAGACGCCGACGAACACCGCGACGGCGACGATCGTCGCGACCTGTCCGCCGAGGAAGCCGTAGGGCAGCGACAGTCCCAGATACTCAACCCCGTAAGCCAGCAAGATCGTGAGGACGAGTCCCGATCCGCCACCGGCGAGCGCCCCCTCGGCCGTCGCACCGCGCCAGTTGTACGCGATCGCGACGCAGGGGAAGATGACGGCGGCGAAGATCGCCCAGCCGGCGGCTCCGAGCACGAAGATGAGCCCCGGGAACGTGCCGGCGATGACGCCCGCGGCGACGAGCAAGACGCCGGTCGTAACGCGACCCCAGCGCACCTCTTCGGCCTGCGTGAGCTCGGTCCCTCGGTACTCGATGATGTAGTCGTGGACGACGGCGGACGCACCCATGTTGAGGAAGGCGTTGCTCGTCGACATGATCGCGGCCACGACGGCGGTGAGGACGAATGCGACGACCACGTCGGGTGCCCACTCGATCAGCGCGAGCGGTAACGTCGCGTCGGGATTGCCCGGATCGGCGACCGTTCCCTCGAGGACGGCCGCCTGCACGAACGGCGCTGCGACCCAGTAGAGGGTCGTCGCCAGGTACGCCGCGCCAGTGATGAGCGCGCCCCACTTCAGCACCGACACGTTTCGCACCATGTAGAATTTCGTGATCGCGTGGGGCTGGCCCGCGACGGTCGCCTGAATCACGATCACGGAGACGATCAGTCCGATCGCCATCAGCCCGTCGCCGCCGAGCAGCGTGAACTCGAAGTACTGTGGGTTGCCGCTTTGAATCGCGTTCGTCATCCCGCTCCAGCCGAGCGTCGAGTTCGTGATCACGTAGTAGGCCGTCAGGATGCCGCCGACGATCATGATCGACCCCTGGACCGCGTCCGACCAGATCGCCGCGAGCATGCCGCCGATGATCGTGTAAAAGCCGACGATCAGCAGGCCAATGACCAGCGCCTGGAAGAAACTGATCGGCAGGATGAGTGCGCCGACGATGCCGAGCGCCGCGTACTGGGCGGCGAGATAGCCCATGCAGCCGAGCAGGACCGCCGCCGCGCCCAAGAGCCGCACCCGCTCGTCCTGAAAGCGGTAGTACATCGCGTCCGGCGCGGTGATCGCGTTTCGAACGTCGCCGAGCACGCGCATCTTTCGGCCGAGCAGCCAGTACGAGCCCGTAAAGCCGAAGATGATGAGCCCCCCGACGAGGATGAAGTACTCGAGCCCGACGAGGTAGCCGGTGCCGGTCACGCCGATCATCCCCCATCCGCTCTGAATGGAGGCGAACACGGCCAGGGCGACGACGAGAATACCCGACCGACGACCGGCGACGAAGTACTCCTCCTCGTTCGTCTGGTATCGCCCGGCCAGGATTCCGATCCCGATCATCAGGGCCGCGAACAGGACGAAAAAGACGACCGCCGTTCGGGAGTAGTAGTCGACACCGAGGTCACCACCCCACGTCTGGAGCGGCCACCCAAAGACAGTTGCTCCCATCAATCGCTCACCTCCCCAACGTCACTCTGGGTGAACTCGTCGGCGTCTCGAACGGCCGTCGTCCCCTCCATCCGCATCCCCAGATACACGGAGACGATGAGGAAGAGCACGATGAGCGTGAGAAACACCTCGACGATCGGCGTCGGAAAGCCGAGCAGGTAACTCATCGCGTCACCCCGTCTTGGTTCTCGCTTTCGCTCCTGCCCTCACTCGCACTCTCACCCGCGCTCGCGTGCTCAAACGACCGCCCCCCGAGTTCAATCGGCTGGTCGCTGGTCGTCAACTGACGGACTGGCGGCTGGACGCACTGTCGATCGTGTGCCATACAACACCACACATGGTTTTTCATAATAAACATACCTCAATGTTCCACGGTCGACGACGCGTGACAGAACGCGGATGGTGACTTGATAGTGTACTGATACTCCTCCCGGAGCACGGCTAAACGGTGAAACGCCGACGAACGGGAGTCACCTTGGAGACCCGATCGTTCAAACGGCGACTATCGAAGCACAGAACGGTTGTCAGAAGAGTACTGTTAAGTAATACCACGACAGTCACTACCGTATGTCGACGACCTATAGTCGGCTCTTCGAGCCGATCGAACTGGGTCCGGTGACCGTTCCGAACCGCATCTTCCAGCCGCCCCACGGCAACGCGTACGGCCTCGGCCAACAACAGACCGACTTTCGCGCCGAGAAGGCGAAGGGCGGCTTCGGTTTGATCGTCCAGGAGTACAGCCAGATCGACGACACGACCGACGTCACGCCGGTCGATTCCGGCTACCTCCACGACGACGAGACGATCCCGCCGCAAAAACGGATGGTCGACGCCGTCCATGCCCACGGCAGCAAACTCTTCGTCGAACTGTGGCACGGCGGCGCGACTGCCGGCAACTACGGCAGCCGCCAGCCACCGCTTACGTCGTCACAACAGCCGACCGGGCGAAACTACACGCCGAAGGCGATGGAACGCGAGGACATTCGAACCGTTCTCGACGCGTTCGGCGACGCCGCGGATCGAGCGCGGCGAGCGGGTTACGACGGCATCGAACTCCACGCGGCACACGGCTACCTGCTCTCGCAGTTCCTCTCTCCGTTCTACAACGACCGAGACGACGAGTTCGGCGGCTCCCTCGAGAACCGAATGCGATTTTTCGAGGCGGCCATCGACCGAGTTCGCGATAACGTCAGCGCCGACATGGCCGTCGGCGCTCGCTATACGATAGACGAGCGCGTCGACGGCGGACTCACCGCCGACGGCGACGGCATCGAAGTGATGCGCCGACTGTCCGACGATCTGGACTTCTGGGACGTGGATATCGGCATCAAGCAGTCGATCGACGACATGATCGGCCCGAGCCGTCGCCACGAGAAAAATTACCAGATGGACTATCTGAAAGCGGCGACTCGAGAACTCGACGTGCCGGTCGGCGGTGCCGGCCGAATCACCGACCCGGACGACGCCGCGGCGCTCCTCGAGGAGAACTACGTCGACATGATCGGAATGGCCCGCCAGTCGATTTCCGATCCCCACTGGCCGCGAAAGGTCAAAGACGGCGATGTCGACCGAATTCGGGAGTGTATCGGCTGCAATATCTGCGTCTCCCAATCGCGACAGGGCATTCCGTTAGTGTGCACGCAGAACCCGACCGTCGGCCGCGAGGGTGACTGGCCGCCCGAAACGTACGAAGACGCCGCCGACCCGAAGGGCGTCCTCGTCGTCGGCGGCGGGCCGGCCGGCATGGAGTTCGCACGCGTCATGGGCGAACGCGGGCACCTGGTCCACCTCAAGGAACGCGACGACCGACTCGGCGGCCGCGTCACCTTCGAAGCCGGACTGCCGGAGCTGGGGGAGTGGAACCGCGTTCGCGACTGGCGGGCGGCGGAACTCGACCGTCTCGAGACCGTCTCGGTCCACACCGGCCCCAGAGCCGAGATGGGCTACGACGACGTGCGGACCTACGGCGCTGAACTCGTCGTCATCGCCACCGGCGCAGAGTGGGACGAAACCGGAACCACGTCGAGTTCACACCAGCCGGTCCCGGGGTGGGAACGCGATCACGTTCTCACTCCCACCGACGCGATCGCGACCGACCTCTCGGGGCAAACGATCGTCATCTTCGACGAAGAGGGGTACAACGTCAGCGCCGGCGTCGCCCAATCGCTCGCCGCCGACAATCGCGTGATATTCGTCACGCCGCGGGCGAGCGCGTTTCAGGAAACGCTTCACACGTTCGAACGGCGGACGATTTTCACCGCGCTGTACGACCTCGGCGTCGAGTTCGTCGCCAACCACACCCTCGAGGAGGTGCGGGACGACGAGGTCGTCGCGTCGAACGTCTATTCCGGGGACCGGCGCAGCTACGAGGCCGATGCCGTCGTGTTCACGACGATGCGCGAATCGAACGACGACCTCTATCGATCGCTCAAAGCCGACGCCGAGTCGCTCCGTTCGTCGACCGAAATCGAATCGATTCACGCGGTCGGCGACTGCGTCGCGCCCAGACGGATCGCCGACGCTGTCTACGCCGGCCACGAACTCGCTCGTGAACTCTGATACGGTCTACTGTAACGATTTACCGGCGCAACCGCGCCCGTCCTGCGGTTGCGCTGGAACTGACTTGCAGCAGTCCGTATGAACGCTCTCCCCCGTCCAGCCGGCCGACGATGGCGCGCGTTCGAATAACGGGAACAAACCTTTTGACGCTCCCATCTGAGTAGCTACTATGGCACGCCACCCGGATCATCGACCGGTCGAAACCGTCGAGACGGCGTTCGACATTCTCGACGTTCTCAGACACACCACCAGTGCCGGCATCACCGAAATCGCCGACGAACTCGGCCTCGCAAAGAGCACCGTCTACCGCCACACGAAAACGCTCGAATCCCGCGGCCTCGTCGTCCGAAACGGCGACACCTACCGCATCAGCACGTGGTTTCTCGACTACGGCATCCACGTCCGAAACCAACACCCGCTGTTCGACGTCGCCACGCCGAAAGTCGATGAACTCGCGGCGGAAACCGACGAGAAGGTCTGGTGCGTCATCGAGGAGAACGGTGTCGGCGTCCACATCTACGGAGCCGAAGGCCGTCACTCGGTCAGGACACACGCGCGGATCGGAAAGCGAACGGCGCTACACCAGTTTGCGGCCGGAAAGGCGATCCTCGCCCACCTTCCTGCGGACCGAACCGAACGGATCCTCGACGAGTACGACCTCGCCGCACAGACCGCACAGACGATCACCGATCGCGACGAACTCCGTAGCCAGCTCGAAACGATCCGCGAGCGGGGATACGCGCTCAATTACGAGGAATCGGTCGCCGGTGTCCACGCCGTCGGCGCACCTGTGAAAGACGAATCCGGCGACGCCATCGGTGCGATCAGCATCGCCGGGCCGGCGAACCGACTCAGCGGGGAGTTGCTCACCGACGACCTCCCCACGCTCTTGCTCGGCGCGACGAACGAAATCGAGATCAATCTGGCACACTCGTAGTCTAGCCCTCCCGTTCGAGTAGTTCGAACAGCTCTGCGAGGCGGATTACAATAGTACACTTGTAATCATGCGGTGGGAGAACGACCGGTTGCAGAGCGACCGATCAGTCGCGTTTCGATAATCCGGCCGCTGACGAGTTCGGTTTCCGTTATTCGAACACCGGGTCGACGCGGGATCGAGTGGTAAATCGTTACAGCAGACCGTATCAGAGACCGAGGAACGACTCGGCGTTCTTCCAGAGGATCTTTCGCTGGAGGTCTTCGTCGAAGTCCAGTTCCGCGAACTGCTCGAGCCACGGTTTCGGTTCGAGCATCGGATAGTCGGTTCCGAACATGACCTTGTCCGAGAGGAGCGTCTTCGCGTAGTGAAGCACCTGGTCGTCGATGTAGCGGGGCATCCACCCCGAGAGATCCATGTAGACGTTGCCCTTCTGCTGGCAGATGGCGAGCTGTTCTTTCTCCCAAGGGTAGGCCGGGTGGGCGATGAGAATCTGCAAGTCGGGGTGGTCGGCCGCCACGTCGTCGATCAGCATCGGGTTCCCGTATTTGATCTTCAGCCCGCGACCGCCCGGCGAACACGCGCCGAGCGTCGAGTTCCCGCCGTGGAAGACGACCGGCGCGCCGAGATCCTCGATCGTCGACCAGAGGTCGTCGTGCTCGGGGGCGGAGGGATCGAATCCCTGGGCGATCTGCTGGAACTTGAACCCCGACAGATCGAGATCCTCGACGCAGCGGATCGCCTCCTCGACGCAGTCGTCCTTGAGCGGATCGACGGAGCCGAAGCCGACGAAGAAATCGCTGAACTCGTCGCGAACGTCGGCGACGTAATCGTTTGGCACGGGCGGGTTGCCGGTATTCGTCTCAGCGTCCCAGCCGAGCAGGATCGCCCTGTCCACGCCGGCGTCGCGGTACTCGGCGCGCATGTTCTCGTAGGTGTCCGTCTCGAGATCCGCACCGAACCGGTCGGCGGCGTCTCGCATCATCTGGCCGCCGGCGTCGTGGAGGAACTCGCTGGTCGGCTGGTGAGCGTGCATATCGATCGCGCGCGGTTCGTCGAGTACCGTCGGTCCGTCCATACGGGTGTCGATGACACGCTCGTATATGTACGTTCCCACGGGTGACCGCCGAGCGATAGCGACGCGATTGGGCGTCGATTTCGATCGTGAATATAGTAAGAGTTCAGAGAATTTTGTGAAATAGTAGCCGATAAAATAGCTGTGGGAGAGATTCGTCGGATCGAGTTCACCGAAAACGAACGGAAGTGAAAGAGTGGGATAGAGGCTCGTTTTCGCGCCTTGAAGGCCGTGTAGCGGCTATCGCGTCTCCCGTCTCAGTGGGGAGAAGTGAGATACCTCGCCTTCGATATCCGGTCCGGTTTGTTCACCTTCACCGGCCGGTATCCGGCGCGAGAAGTGCATCGAGAGCGATATTACAATCAGCGTTCGAAATAGTTTCGTCTCTGATCCGATCAGAACGTGACGGCTTCGGTTTATACTACTCAACTTGGTATTTTCCCTAACTCCCCGACGAGAGTTCGCGAAGCGACTCGTCGCCGATCTCGTCGATAACGTGTTCGTGAAACGCCTGGAGTGCGGCGCTCTCGTCGTCCGCGAGGACGACGTCGCTCGCCGAGAGCGTCGCCAGTCCGAACGCTCGCGGCGTCGGCGAGTCGAGCAGCGTGCGTTCGACCGTGATATCGCCCGCCTCGAGTTCGGCGACAAACGCCTCGAGTTCGGCGACGTTGAGTTTGTCTTCGAGAATCTCGCGGTAGGTCTCTTCGATGACGGCGAACTCCTCGAGATCCGCGGCGAACCCGAGGAGCATCTCGCTCGAGACCTGCTGTTCGCTGGCGGATTTCTCGTAGCCTTTGTACCGTTTGAGGATCATTAGGGCCCGGGTTGCGTTGATTCGGAAGTACCGCTGGAGGAGGTCGGTGCCGTCGATCGCCGCGCGCAGATTCTCCCGAACCCGGTCGGATTCGAGGTCGTCGATGATCCCCGCCACGTCGACCTTCCGGTTGAGCGGCATCGAGAGCACGAAGCCGTTGTCCGCGACCGCGACGCGGACGTTCGCCGTCGCCTCCTGGGCGCAGTGGTACGCGAGAAGCCGCGAAAAGCCGTCGTTGAACCGGCGGCCGTAGTTCGAGTGCACGTAGTAATGGCGCTCGTACTCCTCGCGGTCGCGTTCGACCTCGACGGCGAGCCGGTCGGGCGTACTCACCGTGTCGGCCCCCGCGTACCGGAGCTGGTGATCGAACAGCCGCGCGACGGCCCGCACGCTGTCGTCGTCAAGCGGGAACTCGCGGAGCCACGCCCGGACGCGGGGCGGACCACCCTCTTCGTAGTGGGCGAGCAGTTCGGCCTGGAACGCGAGGATCTCACAGCCGAGATCGTACGAGAGCGGCAGCCGTTCGGAGTACCACGAGGGGACCGTCGGCCGGGCACTGGTTCGATCGACATAGACTTTCGAGCCGCGCCGGTAGCTGAACTCGAAGTGGTCGCCGCCGAGGACGAACACGTCGCCCTTCTCCAGGGTGTCGAGGTAGTTCTCGTCGAGTTGGCCGACCCACTCGTCGCCGGCACGGGTGAAGACGTCACAGGTAAACGAATCCGGAATCGTCCCGATGTTGGTCATGTAGATCACCCGTGCCAGGCGACCGCGCTTGCCGATCAGCGGCGTGCCGACGGGGAACTCCTCGTAGTGGTGCTCGCCGTCGGGCGGGTCGTTTTCGTCGCGCCAGACCTTCGCGTAGACGTTTCTGTCCTCCATGCCCGCATACTCGGCGGTCAGGTAGCGCATGAGCGACTCGAACTCGGCGTCGGAGTAGTTCCGATAGGGGTAGGCTCGCCGGAGGATCTCGGTGATTTCGGCTTCCGGTCGGATCTCGGCGATCGCCATCCCGTAGACGTGCTGGGCCGCCACGTCCTGGGCGTTCTCGGGGATCGACACGGAGTCGACGAATCCCTCCTCGGCCTTCTTCAGCATGACCGCACACTCGAGGAGTTCGTCGCGGTCGAGCGCGATAACGCGGCCCGTAACGGTCTGGCCGACGCGGTGGCCCGCGCGCCCGACGCGCTGGAGGAGCGAGGCGACCGATTTGGGCGAACCGACCTGCACGACGAGGTCGACGTGGGGCATGTCGATCCCCAGTTCGAGGCTCGTCGAGGACGTCACGACATCGAGTTCACCGCTCTTGAGTCGCCCCTCGATATCCTGGCGAACGTCCTTCGAGAGGCTGCCGTGGTGACAGCCCGAGTTCGTCTCGTCGTAGGCGTCGAAGGTCTCGCGCAGGTTGTGTAACACGCGCTCCGCGCCGGATCTGGTGTTCGTGAAGACGAGCGTGTTCGTGTGCTCCTGAACGTGTTCGTGAAGCATCCGGTAGAACCGCTCTTGAACGACCTCGCAGGAGGTGTTGATCAGGTCGTCGGTCGGACACTCGAGTTCGATGTCGAACTCGCGGGCGAAGCGGGCGTCGACGAGTTCGTAGTTGCGGGGGTCGCTGTCCGGTACCTCGCCCCCCTGGGGGGCGTCCGGCACGTGCGGTTCCTCGCGGCCGACCAGAAACTCCGCGACGTCCGAAAGCGGTTCGATAGTTGCGGAGCAGCCGATTCTGGTCAGTTCGTGGTCGGTCATCGCCGCGAGTCGTTCGAGGCTGACCGACAGGTGCGTCCCTCGCTTGCCGGCCGCGAGCGAGTGGATCTCGTCGACGATGACGTACTCCACCGTCCGAAGCTTCTCGCGGAACTTCGGCGAGTTCAGCAGGATGGCGAGCGTTTCGGGCGTCGTGTTGAGGATGTGGGGCGTCTCCTCGAGCATCCGCTGGCGCTCGGCCGAGTCGGTGTCGCCGTGGCGGATGGCGTGGCGGATCTCGCCCATCGACTCGCCGTCCCGGTCGGCGACGATCGATTCGATGCCGTCGAGAGGGACCTCGAGATTGCGGTGGATGTCGTTCGCGAGGGACTTGAGCGGCGAGACGTAGAGGCAGTAGACCGAGTTCTCGAGGCCGTCCGCCGTCTCCCGATCTCGCTTGTACAGCGAGTTCAGTATCGAGAGGAACGACGACATGGTTTTTCCCGACCCCGTCGGCGCGCAGATCAGCGTGTTCGTTCCTTCGTGGACGTTCGGGATCGCGCCCCGCTGTGGCGGCGTGAAGAAGCCACCGTTCTCCGGGACGAACTCGCCGAACTCCTCGAGCCACCACTCCTGGACGGCGGGTTCGAGGAGGTCGAACACCTCGCGGTCTTCGATCGCGGTGGTGTCGGGATCAAACGGAAGAGCGTCGTCGGCGATCGGCAACTCGCGGCGCGCGGTCCCATCCATCACCGTCGTCTGGGGGAGCGGAGTGTAAGAGGGTTTGGTCACCGGGGCGAAAGTGAAGCAGAACGACGATGGACACAACACGTGCGGGATCGGCAGATTGATTGGACTCAGTCGAGAGGGGACAGGCATGCTCGACTCCCTGCTACACACCGGCTCTACGCATCCGAATCTCGTGTGGATTCTGGTCCCGAGTCTGCTCTCGTTCGCGGCCGGACTCGGCCTGGGAGCGCGATCGAACCGGCTGCTCGATCACGTTCGGTCCGACGATGCGTCTGCATCCGCCGAGTAGTAGCGTCGTCACGCGTTATAGCGTCGTCACCCCGGTAATTCGCCGCTGCAATCGGTTCCCCGTTTCAGCAGCGCCGTCGTCGCATCGTCCCGCGAACCATCGGCGTCGCCGGAAAGATACCCGTGTCGAGGCGCTCGATCGTCTCGACCGCGAACGCGTCGTGAGAGACGAACCGCTCGACGGTATCTCGGTTGAGTTGACACCCGCCCGCGAGTCGCTCCCACAGCGGGTTCAACACGTTCTGCCCCGTCGCTCGCCAGCCGTCGGCGCGAACGTGCTCGACGAATCTGAACTCGCCGCCGGGAGCGAGCACGCGTGCGACTTCTTCCAGCGCAACGTCGGGGTCGTGAATCGTACAGAAGACGAGACTGGCGAGGACCGCGTCGAACGCGTCGTCGGAGTAGGGCATCGACTCCGCTCGGGCGTCCCGCAGGTCGACGGCGCAGTCGCTTTCGGCCGCCTGCGCCTCGGCCTGGCGGCGCATGTGCGGGTCCGGTTCGATCGCGTGGAACTCGACCGACTCGTCGGTAGCTGCGACGTACGGGAAGTTCGTCCCCGTCCCAGCGCCAACGTCGAGAACACGACCGTCGAGACCGGCGGTCAGATACCGACGGTGCGGTGCGAAGAGGAGCCGGTCCGGGACGACGTAGTCGTACACTGCGGCGAACAGCGGGCTCGAGATGTCGTTCGACGCGTCAGTAGTCGAAGCGCTCGTGCTGGAAGCCATGGCGTGCGTGAACGACCACGGGACGCCCCATACCAATTGTCCCCGTCAGCGAATCGTGCTCGGAATCCGATCGATAACGTCGGTCGCCACGAGTCCCGGGCCGAACTCGGCAGTCGCGAGTTCGCCGCTCTTGCCGAGGATCCAGGCACCGAGTTCGGCGGCGGTCCGGCGATCCATGCCCTGGCCGAGGAGGGAGGCGGTGATACCGGCGAGCGTGTCGCCGGTACCGGCGACGGTCAGCGCCGACGTGCCGGTGTCGTTCTCGAGACGGTCGCCGTCGACGACGATCTCGTCGACATCGCCGGTCAGCGTGAGGACGGCACCGGTTTCCTCGGTGAACTGCTCGAGGGACTCGTGACCGTCGTGGATCGGGTCGTCCTCGGCGTCGCTCGGCGTGAGGACGACGTTCGAGAGGTCCGAGTCGAGCGCCGGTTCGATCGCGAGGGCGTCGGCGACGACGGGAACGTCGGTCCGGTCGATAACGTCCCGGATCGCGGCCGTGTCGGCGTCGACGAGCCCGGGACCGATCACCAACGCGTCCGCCCACTCGCAGACGGCGACGGTGTCGTCGACGGCGGTCGAATCGAACCGCTCGCCGTCGTAGGGACTGACGAGCAGGTTTGGGGAGTAGCCGGCGACGATGTCGTAGATCGGCTCGGCGACCAGCGTGCGGACGTGATCGGTACCGGTGCGAAGCGCCGCTTCGCCGACGAGTGCGGGTTGATTCGGATACTCGATGCTCCCGCCGACGACGGCGACGCGACCGTTGTCGGTGTCGTCCGCCTCGGAAACGGTCGAGAGCGTTCGCTGAAGCCGTCCCATACGATCGGTTCGGCGGGCGCGACGGTAGGCATTCGGCAAGCGAGTTCCGGTTGCGACCCGGCGCTATCGGGACCCGCCACCACCACGTGGCGCTTATTCGATCGGTGTCTGCCGATTTCGCATATCGGCACCGCAGTCCGGACACGAGCCCGCCGCCGTGGCGGTAACGATGGTTCCGCAGTTGAAACACTCGTACACCGATTCCTCGTCGGGGTTGCGTTCGATATCTTTCATCGTACTGAGTAGTGCTGTGGGCAACGACCGTCCACTAAGGAATATTAGTTATATTAGGATGAGCGTGTCCGTTCACTATCTAGCCCGCCGTGATGACAGGGGTTCACTATTCAACGGGTGGTGCAGTACTTGCCGGAACACCGAGTTCGTCGAACAGAATAGTGAGTAGTTTTCGCTGGACGGTTCGGGTGTGTCGGTAGAACGCGGCGGGGGAGATCGAGAGCATCGTCGCGATCTCCTCGCCGGAGCGCTCGCGCGGCGACTCGAAGTACCCGCTGTAGTAGGCGAACTGGACGACTTCGAGCTGTCTGTCGGTCAGCCGATCGAGCAGTTCGGAACGGAGGTCCTGCGGCGTCGTCCGATCGAGCTGGCGTTTCGACCGGAGTTCGACCGACGAGAACGCCGTCGTCACGATATCGACGCTTCCGCCGCCATCGACGCTATAGGGAGCGTCAACGACGACGCGGGTGAACTCGGGCGTCGCGGTGACGCTCTTGAGGACGAGGCCGTGATCCGCGAGCTGGACGGCGGCGAACGGCCGCGAGAGTTCGAGCCGGACGGTCCCCTCTCGCTCGTCGCCGTCCGCCCCGGTATCGCCGCCGTCGTCATCGTCGTCATCGGAATCAGCGCCCGCACGGCACTCGCTGACGACCTGCGCATCCGCCACCGCGACGAGTTCACTCGCCGCCGTCACGACGGCCGCCGCCGGCGCTCCCTCGACGGTGGCAAACACCGTCGCCCCGTTCTCGTGCTGGCGGACGCCGCCGTCGAACGAGATCGTACAGTCCGCTCGCCGCGCGAGGCGCGTAAAGACGAAGTTCTCGTCAGCGACCGCGAACTCGAGGCGCGTCGTCGTGTTCGACAGCAGCGCGTGCTTTCGCTCTACGGCCGCGATCGCCGAGGCGATCGTCTCCCCGAGTTCGGCGAGCACCGTCCGCGTCACGTCGTCGAACGCGTCCGGCTGATTCGCGTAGACGGTGACGACGCCGTAGGTGAACTCGTCGTAGGAGAGCGGCACGGCGAGCACCGACTGGTATTCGCGTTCGAGCGCGTCGGTCCGCCATGCCTGGTCGCGCAGGTCGTCGACGACGTTCGAAACGACCGTTTCCTCGCGCGTGACGGCGGTTCTGACGGCCGGTTCGCGGTGGCGGAGATTCCGTCGGTCGTCCGTGCCGGCCGTCTCGGACGCCTCGTTCGGGTCGGTTGCGTCGGTCACATCGGCCGTGTCGGTCACACCGGCCGCGTCGGTCACAGCAGATTCGAAAGCGGGCAACGAAAACGACACGCTATCGAGGTAGTCCCGCCCGCGGTCCGTCCCGCCGTGGGCGCGCGACTCGAGTCGGTCGCCGGCCGAACTCGTCGTACCGATCCAGGCGAACGAGAACCGATCGGCGGCGGTCAGTCGGTCGCAGACGCCGCGTTCGATCTCCTCGCGGGTCTCGGCTCGGACGAGTTCGTGATCGATCTCTCGGATGAGTTCGTTGAGTCGGTTGAGCCGCGAGAGCTGTTGGTTTCGCCGTTTGAGCTCGCGGTCGCGTTCGCGGAGCGTGCGCTCTCGGTCGACGCGGTCGAACGCGGCTTCGGCCGTCGCCGCCAGCAGGTCGGTCAGTTCGCGACGGATATCGTTGAAGACGCCGACTTCGTCCGAGCCCGCGACGAAGACGCCGTGGTCGCCGAGCGGAACGAACGCGGCGCTTCGGATCTCCGTCGTCGGGTCGGCGAGCAGCGGCGACTCGTGAACGTCCGCCAGGAACCGACTCTCGCCGTCGACGAAGACCTCGCCTGCGATGCTGTCGCCAACCTGCTGGGACGACAGCGGGCCGTGTAACGTTCGCATCGACGCCGACCGGGCGGCGGGGCGGAAGACGTTCTCGTCGGTATCGAACAGGTACACCGCGCTCGCCTCCAGATCGAGGACGTCCGTCGCGTCGTCGACCGCGATATCTGCGATCTCCCGATCCGTCTCGGCGTATAACAGCTCTCGGGCGGTTCGATGGAGCGCCGTCAACGCCTCTTCGCGGCGCTTTCGCATCGTCACGTCGCGACAGCTATAGAGGATCGTCCCGCCCTGAATCGACACCTCGCGGACGTTGACCAGCAGCGTGTGCTCGCGCCCCGCCTTGTCCGTCGCCGTACACTCGATGTTTGTCAGAACCCCCTCCGCGGCGAGTTCGGTGCGATCGAACAGGTCGGGACCGAGCAGGTCGTCGATTGATCCGAACTCGGAGATCTCCTCGTCCGTGTAGCCGAAGATGAAGTGGACGTTCGGACAGACGTAGGTGAACTCGCCCTCGTCGTCGGTGATGAGGACGGTGTCGGTCATGTTGTTCAACGTGACTCGGTGGAGTTCCTCCGACTCGCGGCGCTCGCGCTCGAGCGCGGCGCGTTCGGTGACGTCCGTCGCCCGGACGAACAGGGACGCGACGGCCCCCGTCTCGTCGGTGACGGGGCGGACCGTCAGCTCGAGCGTCTGCGTCTCGCGGTCCGTCGCTCGCTCGCGCTCGATCGTCACCTCCCGTCGGACGAGCCGTCCGGTCGCCGCCGTCTCGATCGCACGTCGAATCGCCTCCCGGTCCCCCTCGACGGACCCCCAGAGCGGAAGCGACCAGAACGAACGGCCGCGACTTGCGTTCGCCGTCGCGTTCGGATCCACGCCCGCGGACGCGTCACGGTCGGCGATCGACGTACTGTTCGCCCGGCGAACGGTGCCATCGGGAGCGAGCACCCAGGCGTAGGTCTCTTGATCGTCGAAAACCGCCTCGAACTGCCGCGCCTTTGCCTGCCGGCGCTCCCGGGTTCGACCGTGTGCGATCGCCCGCTCGATAGCTGTCGTCAATTTCTCGCGGGTCGTCTCCGCGTCGGTCGGCCGCGGATCGGCGGACTCGGAGCCAGCACCAGTATCGGTCTCCGTCTCGGTCCCAGTTCCGGTTTCGGCCTCGGTTTCAGTCCCAGCTTCAGTTCCGGTTTCGGCCCCGGACTCGGAACCCGAGCGCGGAACGTACTCCGTCACACCTGCGGCGATAGCCTCGCTCGCGAGCGCTTCGCTACCGTCCGCCGGCGCGAGAACGACCGGCAGTTCGATATCCGCGTTCGTCTGCCGTTCGCGATGGCGGATCGACGTGAGGAGTTCGAGACCGGTCCCATCCGGTAACTCCCCCGCCGTCACCAGACAGTCGACAGCGACGCTGTCCGATTCGAGTTCGGAACGCGCACCAGCCATCGTCGAGACGCTCCGACAGTCGTCCACCTCGTCCGGCACGAGAGCGGCCTCGTCGGTACCATCGTCCTCGCTCTCATCGCTGAACTCGGCTTCGCCGTCGAACCCGGCGACGAGGAGTCGCGTCGGTTCGCTATCGTCCATCCGTGCGGAACCCATTCACTGGGAATACGTAACAGGGTCTAGAGAAGGTACCGGTTCCGCCAGTCGCGCCCTCGCAAGACCACACGATCACACGTACCCGGACACACTGCCGTCTCCGAACGAACTCGAGACGGGAACCGATACTCGTTCACGGCTCGAGACCGAACGGGGGCGTATGTCCACTGCCGTTACCGCCGCGGTCGACGACAGGGAGCCGCCCGCGCTCGTCTCGGCCGTCCGCGACCATCCCGACGTAACGGGCGTCACGGTCGATCGACTGTCGGCCGGCGACATCACGATCGGGCCGGTCGGCATCGAGCGCAAGACGCCGCGCGACTACGTCTCGAGCGCCATGGGACGGTCCGGGCCGGATCTGTACGACCAGGTCGAACGGCTCGACGCCGCCGTCACACACGCGTACGTGCTGCTCGAGGGTGACTTCTCGGATTTCGAGTCGCTGCGAACGACCGTCTCTCCGACTGCGATCCGCGGGTCGATGGCGTCTATCACGGCCCGTCACTCGGTCCCGATAATCCCCTGTACCGACCGGTCGCAACTGGTCGACTTCGCCGTTCGACTCGCCCACAAACACACCGACACAGCCTCGACACGGCCGCTTTCTCCGGGCGCTGTTCCAAGTCGGCGCGAACCGACGACCAAACGAATGTACGGCTGTATCGACGGCATCGGTCCCGAACTCGCGACCGTGCTCTACGAACGGTATCCGACGGTCGAATCCCTGCTCGAAGCGAGCGTCGAGGATCTGACTCGGATCGACGGTATCGGCGAAACACGAGCGCGAACGGTCGCCGCGGCAGTTCGTGAGTAATCACGTCTCGCGGGACGGCGTGTCCGGTCACGAAATCTCGGTCGGGGCGATGTCGCGCATCGGCTCCCAGCCGTCATCCGGATCGACGCGGCCGGCGAGGACGGCGTTGAGGGCGGCACCGAGAAGCAGACAGAGCCCGCCGAAGTAGACCCAGGTAAGAACCAGCAGGACGGCCCCGGCGATACCGAACAGTGCGACACTCTCGGCGGTCGAGACGTAGATGCGAAAGCCGAGCGACAGGACGGTCCAGGAGAGGGACGCAAATAGTGCGCCGGGAAGGACTTCGCCCGCGGAGACGCCGGCCGGCGGGAAGAGGTAGTACATCGGGAAGAAAACGGCGAACAGGAGGGACGCGAGGAGAACACTGCTTGCGGCCGTTGCTACCGCGCCACCGACGAAAACGGAGCGGCTCACACCGACGACACTGACCAACGTGACACCGAGAGCCACCGTCGCCGTGAGCAGCGCGGCGTTGACGGCTGTCACGAGGGTTACCGTCGCTGCGTTGGCGACAGACGACTGGGTTTTACGTGCGCCGTAAATCTCGGCAAACGCGCTGTTTACCGCCCGGAACAGCCGGGCACCACTCCACAGCAGAATCACGAACGCAAGCGTTCCAGCGCGCATGATATTGGTATCAGTGGTCCCCGTAACGAGGATCGCGTCATGAGTGAGAACGCCCTCGAGTTCAGTTGCCGCCTCGACGGCGCGAAGCAGTGGTTCGAGCGCGTCGACCAGGCTCATCCCGACGAGCAGCAAGATGATAAGCGGGACGAGTGCGTTGAACGCGTGATATGCGAGGCCAGCGGAGATGACGCTGAGCTGGTACTTTCGGGCGACAGCAACGACGTTTCTGACGAGTGCGAGTGAACTCGCCGTCCGTGTCCGTGAGTCGGCCATACGCTGTCGACAACGAACGATCGGAAGTGAGTACGGTTGTCGGCAGGCGTCCGGTGGACGTTCGTTGACGCGTGAGATCACCGGGAGTCGTCTCGGCCCCGTCGATAAGTGAGATAACAATATTTAACATTTTGTGGCGACTGTGTTATTATATGAGCGTCGTTAGCGTCTCGATGCCCGAAGCGTTACTCGAACGGATCGACCAATTTTCCGAGGATCACGGCTACTCCGGCCGGAGCGAAGTACTCCGAGAGGCGAGTCGTAATCTCCTCGGCGAGTTCGAGGACAAGAAACTGGAAGGTCGCGACCTGATGGGCGTCGTGACGGTGGTGTTCGACTACGAGACGACGAGCGTCGAAGAGAAGATGATGCACCTCCGCCACGAACACGAGGAACTCGTCGCTTCGAACTTCCACAGCCACGTCGGTGGGCACCACTGTATGGAACTGTTCGTGCTCGAGGGATCGCTCGATGAGATTTCGACGTTCGTCGGCAAGATTCG
This sequence comes from Natrialba sp. PRR66, assembly GCF_034808065.1. Taxonomy (NCBI): domain Archaea; kingdom Methanobacteriati; phylum Methanobacteriota; class Halobacteria; order Halobacteriales; family Natrialbaceae; genus Natrialba; species Natrialba sp. PRR66. The sequence goes on from NZ_JAXHGN010000002.1 coordinate 809,478, forward strand.
AGCGACGAAAGACACGCTCACGATCGATTACTCGGTGCTTCCCGTCGACGACTTCGGGCCGCTGGCCGAGATGAGCTAGACGAAACCGCCGTACCGTCTCAGTCACCATTCAGTGGCCGTCTCGGCGGGATCCAGTCTCGTTCTCGAAACCGACTGCCTAAGCCGTCACCGCCGTCGACCGGGGCGTTGAACCCCCGTTCTCGAGGCGGGCGAGATCGATCATCGAGACGGATACCTGAACTCGGGTCCACCGATCGAACCCGACGGAACGCCCTCGTTTTTGCGCTGTTTCGTCTCCTCGATGCGATTCTCGACGACGACGGACAGCTACTTCGCTGACAGTTCGTGCAGGAGGTGTCGATCGCCCAACTTGACCGCGAACCTCATTGGTGGCACTTATTATTACATATACAACTCCCAGTACCAATAGTTAATATTTTAGTGGAAGATATTCATAACCGGAGTATGCAATCGAGCACGATCCGGTTGCCGATCCCAGCGCCTGTTTCGAGTGAGAGCCTTGGTACCGAACTCTCACAGCGCGGCGAGAACCTCCTTGAACTCCCGAACGGGTACGACTGCCGTCGATTCCACGGCGACATGCTCGCGGAAATCGGCCGACTGGCCGACGAACGGGACTTGGAGTATCCGGTCGCGAACGAATGATGTGCTACGACCGACCGGTCTCACCTCAGCCGACGACCGTCAATGAGTACGCCGCGACGAAACCCGAAGTTTTACAATCATATTTTCACTACTACAATTCATATTGCATGGGAGGGCGCTCGACGGTGATCGACGAAGAATCGACGACCGCCATCGCGGACTGTACTCTCGGGCGGGGACGAGCGACGATCCAGCACTAGCATGCTGCGATCCCTCCTCGCTCGACTCGGCTCGCTGTCGGTCGTGATGGCCGGCGTCTCGCTGATCACGTACGGATTCGTGTTTCTCACGCCGGGTGATCCGGCGCATACGATCCTCAGAGAACAACGCCAGAGTTCACCCTCGGCCGCGGAAGTTGCGGCCTTTCGCGCGGAGCATGGACTCGACGATCCCTTCCTCGTCCAGTACGGTTCGTGGCTCACCGACGCCCTACAGGGCGATTTAGGCACCTCGTATCTGCAGTCCGAACCCGTCACCTCGCTGGTGCTCGCACAGCTTCCGAACACGCTCGAACTCGCGCTGGCGGCGACGGCTGTTTCGGTACTGCTCGCCGTTCCGATGGGCGTGGTAAGCGCTGTCCACCGCGGCACCTGGATCGATCGGACGAGCCAGATCGCCGCGCTGGTCGGTGTCTCGATGCCGAACTTCTGGCTCGGGTACCTGCTGATCCTCGTTTGCTCGCTGTGGCTCGGCCTGACGCCGGTCAGCGGCGCGGGAACGCTCGGCCAGCTCGTCCTCCCGGCGCTCACGCTCGGCACCGGGATGGCGGCGATCGTCACGCGCCTCGTCCGCGCATCGATGCTCGAGGTACTCGACGCCGACTACGTCGATACCGCGCGATCGAAAGGCGTCCGCGAACGGCTCGTAGTGTACAAACACGCGCTCCGGAACGCTCTCGTTCCAGTCGTGACGATCGTGGGGCTCCAGTTCGGGACCGTCATCAACGGTGCCGTGATCGTCGAAGCCGTCTTTCAACGACCGGGCCTCGGCACGCTGCTCGTCGACGCCGTCTTCGCCAGGGATTATCCGATCGTGCAGGGCGTCGTCCTGTTCACGACGTTCGCGTTCGTCGCGACCAACCAACTCGTCGATCTCGCGTACGTCGCCCTCGATCCGCGCATCGAACGCAGAGGTGAGCGGCCGTGAGTAAATCGGCGACTGAACTCGTCCCGTCGAACGTGGGTCTCGGCGGACTGTACCGGCGGTACCGGCAGTTCGCTCTGCAAACGAATACTACAATCCGCCTTGGAGGCGGGGTCATTGGACTGCTCGTCCTCGCTGCTCTCGTCGGTCCAGTGGTGTCGCCGTACGATCCGACGACGCAGGTGCTCGAGATGCGACTGCGGGGCCCGTCGCTCGCCCATCCGCTCGGTACCGACGCGCTCGGTCGCGACGTGGCGACCCGACTCGCGTACGGGGCCCGCGTCTCGCTCGCGCTCGCGCTCGCGGCGACGCTCGTCAGACTCGTCCTCGGGACGACGGTCGGCCTGCTCGCCGCTACGGGCGGCCGACTCGTCGACATACTGTTGATGCGACTCGTCGACATTCAGCTCGCGTTCCCTGGCCTCGTGCTCGCGCTCGTGATCGCGGGCGTCCTCGGGCCGAGCCTTCGAAACGTCGTCATCGCACTGTCGATCGTCGGCTGGGCGTCGTACGCACGGGTCGTGAGAGGAACGGTCCTCTCCGTCAAAGAGCGCCCGTTCGTCCAGTCCGCGACGCTCTATGGGACGCCGTGGCACCGACTGGTCAAGCGCCATTTCCTCCCCCACGTCGTGAATCCCGTGATCGTCCTCGCGACGCTCAACCTCGGAACGATCGTCCTCGCGGCTGCCGGGCTTTCCTACCTCGGACTGGGTGCACAGCCCCCGACGGCCGAATGGGGGTCGATGATCGCCGACGGGCGAAACTACATGCGTTCGGCTCCGTGGCTCATCACCGCACCCGGCGTCGCGATCATGGCGACCGTCATCGGCTTCAATCTCCTTGGGGACGGATTGCGAGACCGGTTGGACCCCGACCATCTGGACGACCGACAACGGAGGCGAACCTGACGATGAGTGGTCCGCTCGAAATCGACGATCTCCACGTTCGCTTTCGCACTCAGTCCGACACCGTGCACGCCGTCAACGGCGCGTCGTTCGAGATCGCCCCCGGCGAAATCGTCGGTCTGGTCGGCGAAAGCGGCTGCGGCAAGTCGGTCACCGCCCGCTCGATCGTCCGCCTCGAATCTCCCGGTGAGATCGTCGACGGGCGCATTCGCTACGACGGGCAGGACCTGACGACGGCCGACGACCGGACGCTCCGACGGCTCCGCGGCCAAGAACTCGCAATGGTCTTTCAGGACCCGTCGACGACGCTGAACCCGGTGTACCCGATCGGCGAACAGATCGCCGAGGCCCTTCGAGTTCACCGCGAGCCGGACGCGCAGCCGTTTTTCAAAGAACTCGCGCTCGGGGCGAGTGCCCGGCTCCGATCGACGAGCGTGCGCTCGACCGTCCTCGAACTCATGGAGACCGTCGGGATTCCACAGCCTGACCGACGAGTCGACGACTATCCCCACCAGTTCAGCGGCGGGATGCGTCAACGGGCGATGCTCGCGATCGCGCTCGCTCGGCGGCCGTCCGTCCTGATCGCCGACGAGCCGACGACGGCCCTGGATACGACGACGCAGGCGGCGATCCTCGACCGTCTGGCCGAACTCAACGACGAACGCGGGATGGGAATGCTGGTGATCAGCCACGACTTCGATGTCGTCTCGACGCTGTGTGACCGGATCGTCGTCATGTACGACGGGGTCGTCGTCGAACGGGGCCCGGCCGACGAACTCCGGTCGGATCCTGCACACCCCTACACGAAGGCGTTGCTCGGGTGTCTGCCGCGCCGCACCGAGCCCCGGTCGCGGCTCCCGACGGTCACGGGAACGCCGCCGGACGGAGCCGTGTCACCGGGATGTGCGTTCGCCGATCGGTGCCCGTTCGCGACCCCCGACTGTCGGACATCGGCACCGCCGACGGTCGCCGTCGGGTCGGACCGAACGGTTCGGTGTGACGTGCCGGCTGCCCGCGACGCGCCGGTCGAGGCGGTTCGAACTCCCCGGCCGGACACCCGGAGCGACGCGCAACGCGACGCGCCGTCGCTGGCCGTCGACGGCGGCACGGATACAGCCGCGGCTGCGGCGGCTGCTCCGGACGGCGATTCCGGGCGGGACCCGGGCGACAACTCAGGATCGGGACCAGAGCCGGGACTGGGACCGGAACCGGAACACGCGGCCGAGCCGATCGTCGAACTCGAGGGCGTCACGAAATCCTTCCGACAGTCGGACGCGCTCCTCGATCGACTCCTCGGAACCGACGACCGAGTGCCGGCCGTTACCGGCGTGTCCCTCGACCTTCGACCGGGAGAAACCGTCGGCCTCGTCGGCGAAAGCGGCTGTGGAAAGTCGACGCTCGCCCACCTGGTCGCCGGCCTCGAAACGCCGGACGACGGAACGGTCTGCCTCCGCGGCCAGCGGGTCGGCGGCGTCGACGCGCGGACGAGTTCACAACTGGCCGAGATCGACGTCGTGTTCCAGCACCCGGGCGCGAGTCTCAATCCGAAACGGACGGTGGCACAGTCGATCGGCGAACCGCTCCTCGAAGCGGGGTGGGCGGAGCCGCGGCGGGATGATCGCATCGCGACGGTGCTCTCGCTGGTCGGACTCTCGCCCGCCGTCGCCGATCGGTACCCGCGACAGCTCTCGGGCGGCCAGCGCCAACGCGTCGCGATCGCTCGCGCGCTCGCGCTGGAGCCGTCCGTGCTCGTCCTGGACGAGCCGACGGCCGCACTCGACGTGTCGACGCAGGCGACGATCCTGAATCTGCTCGCCGACCTGCAGGACGACCTCGAGCTCGCGTATCTGTTCGTCTCGCACGACCTCGACGTCGTTCGCCACATCGCGGATCGGGTCGCGGTGATGTACTGCGGTGAACTCGTCGAGGTCGGGCCGGCGCGCTCGACGCTCTCGAATCCGGCACATCCATACACGCAAACGCTGCTGGATGCGATCCCGGACGGTCGAACGGGAGCCGACGGCGGGTCGCGATCGGCGACGGGGTCGGGCAGCGATGCGCTCGCAGGAGAACCGCCGAATCTCGCCGCGCCGCCCACGGGCTGTGCCTTCCACCCCCGCTGTCCGGCCGCCACCGAGGAGTGTTCGCGAACTGAGCCGACGTTCGAGGCCGTCGGCGAGGCGCGTTCGCGGTGTCTGTACGCTCCGGAGTGGCGGGACGATGCGGACCGCCGGGAGACCGGTGCAGACGATTCGCGAGCGATCGAGGACCGCCCGGGAATCGACGAGGGAGCGCCAGTACCGGACGGTAATGCCGAAGAATCGATCGAGACCACCGACGATATCGACACACAATGACAGACGAGAGACGGCACACGATGGATCGGCGAACCGCACTGCAAACGACGCTCGGAACCGCGGCGCTCGCCGTTGCGGGGTGTCTGGCGAACGATGCAAACAGGGCCGACTTTCGAATCGGTAGCCCGTGGAAACCGAACCGGGACCCGCTCGACGGCGGCAGCACGATCCGCCGGCTCGGAATCACCGAGGGACTGGTCGGCGTCGATTACGACGCGTCGCCCGCGCCCGAACTGGCGACCGACTGGGAGCGACGCGGCGACCGGGAGTGGGAGTTCACGCTTCGAGAGGACGTTACGTTTCACGACGGAGAGGCGTTCGACGCGACGACCGCCGTCGACTCGCTCACCCGAACCGTCGACGCGCCCGCATTCGAGGACGTTCCGATCGACGCCGTCGAGGCGGTCGACGAGACGACCGTCACCGTCACAACCGAAACGCCGTTCGCGCCGTTGCCGGCTCACCTCTCGCGTAACGAGGCGGTGATCCTCAGCCCCCGCGCCGTCGACGACGACGGGTCGGTCACCGAGACGATCAGTACCGGACCGTTCGCCGTCGAATCGTTCAACCCCAACATCGAGATCCTGACCGCCCGCAACGACGACTACTACGGGCAGGTTCCGGCCCTCGAGTCGGTTCGCTACGAGGTCGTCGACGACGATCAGACGCGCCGGATGAAACTCGAGAACGGCGAACTCGAGATGGCGCGAATCCTCCCGCACGAAACGGTCGACGCGCTCGAATCGACCGGCGGGATCGACGTCTACACGCCACCGATTCCGCGAATTCGATTCCTCGCGTTCGATACGGATTCGGAACCGTTCGACGACCGGCGAGTTCGGCAGGCCGTGTCCCTTGCGATAGACAGGAAGACGATCACCGAGTCGCTCCTGGACGGGCTCGTCGAGCCCGCAGTCGGGCCGTTTTCGCCGTCGATCACCGAGTGGGCGAATCCGGATCTGGAGTCGAATCCCTACGATCCGGACCGGGCCCGGACACTGCTCGACGATGCCGGATGGACCGGAACCGCCGGCGAGACCAGGACGCGCGACGGTGTCGAACTGTCCGTCGAATTTCTCACCTTCGACGCCAGAAGCCTTCCCCTGATCGCCGAGGTGATGCAAGATCACCTCGCTGCGGTCGGCATCAGCGTCGACGTGCAAACGCTCGAGTACAGCGCGATGATCGATCGGGTCACTCAGCGGTCGTTCGACGCCTACTTCACGTCGTGGGGAACGCTTTGGTATCCCGATCCGGACCGACTCGCGGAGCTGTACCACTCGACGGCCGCGTCGATACCCCACGGCTATGGGAACGATCGCGTCGATACGCTGCTCGAAGACGCACGAGAACTCGACGAGCTCGGGGCGCGACGGGAACGCTATCGCGAGGTCCAGTCGATCGTCGTCGAAGACGCGCCGATCGTCGTCGTGACCAACGACACGAACGTCATCGCGACTGGCGACGATGTCCGTGGCTACGAACCTCATCCGACGGAATTGCACTACGGGCTCGAAGCGATTTCGATGGACAGCGAGTGAACGCGGGGCATTCGCCTCGCTACTTCTGTAACGGGCGATCGCTCGCCGGATTCGACGACCCCGCTACTCGGGGACATCGACGGCCACGAGATACAGTTCCTGCTCCGGCTCTTCCCCCCAGAGCACCGACTCCGACAACGGTTCGCACTCGACGGCGTCGAATCCCTCCTCCCTGAGAAACGCAGCCAACTCCGTGGGCGGACGACCGTCGTACAGCGGCAACTCGTCGTGAATCGTTTCGTAGCCCTCGAACGGTTCCGGGAAGTCCCAGTAGCCCTCCACGAGCACGAGCCGGCCGCCGGGACGAACGACCCGCCGCCACTCCTGCACCGCCGCCGCGGGCGTCGGCAACGTCCAGACGAGGTGGCGCGCCGTCACCACGTCGTAGCTGTTCTCGGGAACTGGTAACTGCTCGGCATCTCCGACGCTGAACTCGATCGACAGTCCCGCCTGCTGTGTCTTCTCTCGAGCGCGGCCGAGCATTTCGGGCGAGAGGTCGATCCCCGTCACGTCGTGTCCGGCCGCCGCCAACAGCACCGAGAGCGTTCCCGTTCCGCAGCCGAGATCGAGGACGGATCGGGACCGCTCGCCAACCCACGGACGGAGAACGGACAGCCACGCCTCGCGCTGCTCGTCGGCGTGGACGCCGGAAATGCCGTCGTCGTCGTACGAGTCGGCCCGTCCGTTCCAGTACTGTTGGACCACCGCTTTGATCGGTTCGTCGGACTGCTCCGACCGCGTCACGACCGATCACCGTCAATCGACCGCTGGAGTTGCCCCGTTCGTTTCAGGTGCCGACGACACCGCGCGTATCGAACCATGCTCACGACTCCGTCACTCTCCACTAACTGCATTTCGTCACACACGGCCGAGCGCGAACCGGTTCGGTCGAAACCGCCCCTTCCGCACCGCTTCCGTACTGTTCCCATCACACCGATTCCGTACTGCTCCCATCACACTGATTCCGTACTGCTCCCATCACACTGATTCCGTACCGCACCCACCACACGCTCCCGTATTGCTCTCACCCCCTACCGCTCCTGTTGCCGCCTTCACGCTCACCTGTGCCCGCTTGACCACCCTCACTGCCGACTCCACCGCTCCCCGCCCTACTGCACGCGCCCCAAAAACGACACGAGCGCATCAACGACCGCTACAAACACTTCTTCGCCCTGTTCCGAACTCGCGTTCGTCGCATCACCAACCGCGCCGTTCTCGCTGAACTCGTCGGTGAACTCGTGGAGAACCCCGCCGTCGACCGTGCTTGCCCACGTCGTTGCGTCCCCAGCGACCGGATCATCGACATCATCCGGACAGAGATGAAGGAGAACCGACGTCTCGAGTTCACCGGCGTGTCCGACGTGGTCGTCGAGAGCGCGCATCCATTCCCAGCGGTACGCGGTGAGATCGGTCGCATCCGACTCGGTCACCTCTCGAGCCAGGTGTGAGAGCGTCTCGCCGTTTCCGCCGTGTCCGTTGACGAATACGACCGTGTCGATGCTCGAACAGGACTTCGCTAGCGAGTCGACGATGTCGCGGGCGTAGCGGCGAAGCGTCTCCGGCGAGATCGACAGGGTTCCGGGGAAGCGGCCGTGGTAGGGTGCGATTCCGACGGGAATCGGCGGGAGCACGACTGACGTGCCGCCCCACTCTCGGTCGGCCGCGGCGGCGATCGCACGGGCGATGATCGTATCGGTTCCGACCGGTGCGTGCGGACCGTGTTGCTCCGTGCTGCCGACGGGAACGAGCGCCGTCGTCGGTGCTTCGTCTTCGATCTCCGGCCACGAACTTGTCTCTAGGTGCATCGGTCTGATTCGTTGAACCGCAATCGGAATACGAGCGACGGTTTCCGATCGCTCATCGTGGAACGGTACCGACCGCGATATACTGATCATAGTTCGGCTCGTCGCCCCAAAGCACCGAATCCATCAGGGGTTCGTACTCGACGGCCTCGAGTCCGTGCTCCGCGAGGAACGCGGCCAACTCCGCGGGCGGACGACCGTCGTACAGCGGCAGGTCGTCGTGAATCGCCTCGTAGCCCTCGAACGGCTCCGGGAAATCCCAGTGGCCCTCGATGAGCGCAATGTGACCGCCGGGACGGACAACTCGCTGCCATTCCTGGATCGCGCTCGCGGGCGTCGGAAGCGTCCAGATGAGATGCCGGCCCGTCACCAGATCGAACTCGTTCTCGGGCTCGTCCAGATCCTCTGCGTCTCCCGCATAGAACTCGGGCGATACCTCGGCCTGACGGGCTTTCTCCTTCGCTCGCTCGAGCATCTCGGTCGAAACATCGACTCCCGTCACGTCGTGGCCGAGTTCAGCAAGCAATAACGAGATGACGCCGGTCCCGCAGCCGAGATCGAGTATCTGCTGTGGGGGCTCACCCGTCAACGTGCGCAGAACCGAGAGCCACGCCTCGCGTTGCTCGGTGTCATGGATGGCGTGGTGGCTGTCGTCGTCATACGTCTCGGCGCGGTCGTTCCAGTACGTTTGCACGTGCGCTTTGATATCCTCCGCGGACGGGTCGGAACCAGGCATTATCGGGCACCTCGGATTCGCTCGGTAGACATCCTGCCGCGCCTACCGCCGGGTCTCATCGCGATATCGATCCTCCGGCCCGCAGCGGCGGCGTCCGTTCGTGCGTTCTGGCGGGCGTCTCCCAGACGGTTCCGTCCGCCGTCGTCGCCCATCGTCGTTCGAGACATGTGATATTAATCTTGGAGTCGATATTATTTATAATTCCGTATCCGGCGGCCGGATGCCGTCTCGCCGGTCGGTGCCACCGGGTGTCGCTACGTGCTTCTCTCGCAACCGCCGCCGCATCGTCCAGCGGACCGATGGACTCGCTCGTTTCGACCCTCGCCGTTCAGACATCGGTTCGGCACTGATCTCCACATCTGGTATTTCAAGATACACTAACTTTGAATGGTGGTATCTGCTATTTATAAGCGTATATAAGGAATATTGAGTGAGTCACTAACACCAGTTGTAGTAAATTCTGCACTATGTTGGCCAAATAGCAGCGCTGCAAACCCGGGTGACGATTTACCTGCACGATTCGACCGATTCCTTTCGTCTGGTATCGTCGATAACTATCATCGAAAACGATGTATATGGCCGGCTGAGAACCTGCAAGGATTTTTTACCGTTCAACTCACACCCCTATGATATGCGACTACACAACAGGGAAGTCCGGCAGGATGTCCGGGAACTCGGCACCCTACTCGGCGACATCCTCGAGGAGCAGACCTCACGCCAGGCCTTCGAAACGGTCGAGTCGTGTCGCCAAGCAGCCATCGATTACCGCGCGGGCGAACTCGACTCAAGAGAGTCACTCATCACTGAACTCGAGGGGCTCTCACCCCACCAACAGCGGATCGTCGCCCGCGCGTTTACGACGTACTTCGAACTGATCAATCTGGCCGAGGAGCGCGAACGAGTTCGGTCGATCCGAACCGATTCCCAGGAGGATGCGCTCGCGGACAGTCTCGAGACGGCGGCGGCTGAACTCGGAGACGAAGATATTGAGACGGTACGACAGGTTCTCGAGGACGTATTGATCGAGCCGACGTTTACGGCACACCCGACGGAAGCGCGGCGAAAGACGGTCAAGTCGAAGCTCCGGTCGATTGCGACGGCTCTCGAAACCTTCGACGAGCGGTTGCTCACCGACAAGGAGAAACGACAAGTCTGGAAGGATGTCGACTCCGAGGTGACGAGTCTCTGGCAGACGCCACAGGTTCGAAACCGGCAGCCGGAACCGGAAGACGAGGCGCGAAACGTGCAGTGGTATCTGCAGAATACGCTGTTCGACGTGGTCGGCGAGATCTACGACGAGTTCGCCGACGCGATCGACGAGGAGGTCGCGGGCGATCTCGATATTCCGAAGCTGTTCGAGTTCAGGTCGTGGGCGGGGAGCGACCGCGACGGGAACCCGTACGTGACCCCGGAGGTGACGGCGAAAACGCTCGAACGGCAGCGTTCGGTGATCCTCGAGCGTTACCGCGAGCAACTCAAGCGACTGTCGGGGGTGTTGAGTCAGGACGGCAGTCGGATCGACACCGGACCGGCGTTCCAGGCTGGACTCGAGGCGGATCGAGAGCGGTTGCCAGGGAGTGCCGAGACCGCGGCAGAACGGTATCCGGACGAGCCGTACCGCCAGAAGCTCAAGTTGATGCGAGAGCGACTGGATCGCGTCGGCGATGTGCGGCCGGGCGGGTACGACGACGCCGAGGAATTGCGGTCGGATCTGACGGTGATCGCATCGAGCCTCAGGGATAACGGTGCGGAGAGCGTGGTCGACGCCCACGTCGATCCGATTCGCCGACAGGTCGCGACGTTCAGCTTTTCGCTCGCGAGTCTGGACCTGCGCGATCACCAGCAGAAACACACTGACGCGATCGCGGAGGCGCTGGAAGCGGAGGGCGTCGATTACCACGGCCTCTCGGAGGACGAGCGCGTCGAGTTGCTGACCGACGCGATCTTGCAGGACGAACCGGTGATCGACCTGACGGCGACTGCCGACCTCTCGGACGATTCCGCTCGCGTCCTCCGCCTGTTCGACCGGCTCGCGGACTGGCAGACCGAGTACGGCGTCGAGGCGATCGACACCTACTGCATCTCGATGACCGAGGAACCGAGTCACGTCCTCGAAGTCCTGTTCCTGGCCGATCAGTCGGGCGTCATCTCCCTGCCCGAACACTGCGGGATCGATATCGTGCCGCTGCTCGAAACCGAGTACGCGCTCTCGGGCGCACGCCGAATCATGGGTTCGCTTTTCGAAAACGAGGCCTACGCGCAGGCGCTCGAAGCGCGCGGCCGCACGCAGGAGATCATGCTCGGCTACTCGGACTCGAACAAGGAAAACGGCTTCCTGGCGGCGAACTGGTCGCTGTACAAGAACCAGCGCCGACTCGGGGAGATCTGCGACGACCACGACGTGACGATGCGGCTGTTCCACGGCCGCGGCGGGTCGATCTCGCGCGGCGGCGGCCCGATGAACGAGGCGTTGCTCGCGCTGCCAAACAGCACCGTGACGGGCCAGGTCAAGTTCACCGAGCAGGGCGAGGCGATCGCCGAGAAGTACGCCAACCCCCGCATCGCCGAGCGCAACATCGAACAGATGCTCAACGCACAGCTTCGGGCGCGTCTCTACGCGGAAGACCAGCCCGAAGAGGAGGTCCGCGAGGAGTGGGTCGACGCCATGGAGACCATGGCCGATGTCGCCCGCCGGGAGTACCGCGACCTGCTCGAGAGCAACGGCTTCGTCCAGTACTTCGAACAGGCGACGCCGATCACCGTCATCGAGGACCTCGACCTGGGATCCCGTCCCGCCTCGCGATCCGGCGAGCGGACCGTCGAGGATCTGCGGGCGATTCCGTGGGTATTCTCCTGGACTCAATCGCGGTGTATCCTACCCGGCTGGTACGCCATCGCAACCGGGATCGACGCGTACCTCGACGACGGCGGCGACGTGGAAACCCTCCAGGAGATGTACGAGTCGTGGCCGTTCTTCCGGACGACGCTCGACAACGCCGCACTCTCGCTCTCTCGCACCGAACCCGAAATCGCAGCCCAGTACGCTGAACTCGCGGACGAGGAGCTCCGCGAGCAGTTCTTCCCGCGACTGCTCGACGAGTACGAGCGAGCGGCCGACCTGATCACGCAAATCGGCCAACGTGAGCAACTGCACACCCGCGACTGGCTGGGCGAAAACCTGGAGCGACGAAACCCCTACGTCGATCCGCTGAACCTGCTCCAGACGTACCTGCTCGATCGCTCGCACCGGACGGACATCGAAGAGCGAACGCTCCGATTGACGGTCAAAGGGATCGCTGCCGGGATGAAAAACACCGGATAACACCGGATAACGGCGCGACTGAGAGTCGGTCGGCTACGCGTTCTGGTCCGGTGCCTCGACCGTCGGAACCGGAACGGACTCGAGGACGCCGTCGACGACCTGCGATTTGTCGACGCCGTTGACGGTCGCGTCCGGCGTCAGTACGAGCCGATGGGCGAGCACCGACCGGGCAACGCGCTTGATGTCGTCCGGTGTGACGTACGACCGTCCGGTAATCGCCGCGTAGGCCCGCGCCGCCTCGAACAACCGCTGTGTGCCACGCGGTGAGACGCCCACCTCGACGCGACCGTCGCTTCGCGTCTCGCGGGCGAGCGCCGCAATGTACTCCAGTAAGTCCTCGTCAACCCGAATCGTTTCCGGAGCCCGACGGAGCTGTTCGACCTGCTCGGGTTCGAGCACCCGTTCGACGGACGGACTCGTCGTCTCCCGATCCGCGCGCCGCCGCAAGAGTTCGACTTCGCCGGCCTCGTCGGGGTATCCCATCGACGTTTTGACGAGGAATCGATCGACCTGGGCTTCCGGAAGCGGGAAGGTCCCCTCCTGTTCGACCGGATTCTGGGTGGCAATCACGATAAAGGGGTCGGGGAGCTGACGGGTTTCGCCGTCGACGGTGACCTGTCCTTCTTCCATGGCCTCGAGCAGCGCAGCCTGGGTCTTCGGCGGGGCGCGATTGATTTCGTCTGCGAGGACGACGTTCGCGAAGATCGGGCCCTTGTTGAACTCGAAGGTGCGTTCGCGTTCGTTGAAGATGTGCGTGCCGGTGACGTCCGCGGGGAGTAAGTCGGGCGTGAACTGGATGCGGGAGAACGAGAGGCCGAGTGCGGTGGCGACGCTGCGGGCGGTCAGCGTCTTGCCGGTGCCGGGAACGTCCTCGACGAGGACGTGGCCGCGGCCGACGACCCCGACGAGGATGTCCTCGGGGAAGGATCGGTCGCAGATGACGGCGTCGTCGATCGTCTGGAGGACGGCCGTGCACTCGGTGCTGGCCTGGGTGACGTCCATGAAAGCGTCCTCGGCCGCTCGTGTCAAATGGTTTTCGCTCCTGGTGGCTCTACTGGACCGTGATCGCTGGAACGCGTTCGTGACCGGTTCCTCGACTGGCGTCCCCCCGTTCGAGGATCGCCGACGGCGGCCAGCCGATCGGACGTGACTGATCCACAGACTCCGAGAGAGATCGAAACCGGTAAAAACGTTACCCGAGTATCAACGGATGAGCCGAGATAGCCTAGCCCGGCCAAGGCGGCAGATTCGAAATCTGCTGTCCCCACGGACTCGGGAGTTCAAATCTCCCTCTCGGCGTTTTTCAGCAGCAACAACCGATAACCGTATGTAGCGGCGCGAATCGGTTTGGCGCTTGAAACGGTCCGGAGGTTTGAATGAGACCGAGGTTCTGCCGAAGGCAGGGTCTCGGACGTAGTTCAAATCTCCCTCTCGGCGTTTTTCGCGAGACGCTACCTCCGAGCGCCGCGTAGCGTGTGCTCGGTCTCGGATGCAACCTGCATCCGTAGCGAGCACGAGCTGTACCGGAACGCCGCTAGACGAGAGAAACGCACGCTTTGCTCGCCGTCATCTGCAGGGGACCCCATTATTCACGTCGGGCTGGTCGATATCCCTGACAATGAGTGTCATAATCCAGGGTGCGATCGACAGCGGGGTGGGCAGCGACGATGACTGATCCAGGTGACCGGGACGAGCACGACGATCGAGCGGTCGGCGATCGAACCGATTCGGATGAGCCGGATGACTCCGCCGAGAAACGAGATCGAAAGCGAGACTCGGAGGGACCGTCGACAGACGACACACGGCCGGACGATACACGGCCGGACGACACACAGACTGACGAGACACAGACTGACGAGACAGACCTCGAAACCGGAGAGCTATTCCACCCGCTCGGCGAGACCGCACAGACCGATTTCAGGGACATGCTTGAGGAGACCGAGTACGACACGGACCTCGGCATGGAGATGGCCAGAGACGCAATGCGGCTCACGAAAGGTGAACTCTCAGAGGAAGCGTTCTACGACCGGTACCACGACGAGGTCGTCGACGAGTTCGGCGAGGACGAACGGCCGATGGCCGAGCGAGTCGAGGCGGCCCGCGAGGAGGGGCGACTCGACCGGGCGCTGTCGCGGTTCGGCGCGGAAGATGAGTCACGGCGGGAGCTACTCACGAAAATGGGTGCAAGCGCGGGTATTTTCGGGTTCAGCGCGTGGGGGGCTTCGCACGCCGATGAGTCGGACCCGGCGGCCGGAGCGATACAAAACGAGACGGACGAAGATGGGGGAGACGACGGTGACCGGACGCAGTGGGGAATGGTTCTCGACCTCGAAACCTGTGACGGCTGTCTCTCCTGCGTGGTCGCCTGCAACGAAGAGCACAACTGGAACGACGGCGCGAACTGGATGTACATCCTCGCCTACGAGGACGGCACCGTCGAATCTCCGGATGCCGACGAGTTCGAGGACACGCGGGATTTCAACTACCTGATCCGTCCCTGTCAGCACTGTACCGACGCGCCGTGCGAAAAGGTCTGTCCGACGACGGCCCGCCATACCCGCGAGGACGGTGGCCTCGTTCTGACGGATTACAACGTCTGTATCGGCTGTCGGTACTGCCAGGTTGCCTGTCCCTACGGCGTCAACTACTTCCAGTGGGAAGACCCGGAGTCCGAGGCCCCCTCAGAGGACCTCGGCGAGGACATGATGTACGACGAGCGCGGCCGCTGGGTGAGTGGCCGCGGTCCGCGCGGCGTCATGGAGAAGTGCATCTTCGATCCGGCCCGCCAGGACGGCAATATGGGCGAGGACATGGTCGGCACGACCGCCTGCGAGGAGGCCTGTCCGCCCGGCGCGATTCAGTTCGGGAATATGAACGATCCCGACAGCGATCCCCAGCAGTACATCGAGAACGTCCCGCTCGCGCGAGCACTTGAGCACGACCCCGACGACGAGGAACTGCAGGAAGCCATCGCAATCGTCGAGGGCGAGGAGGAACCGGCGAGCGAGGACGACGAGGACGGCATGACCGAAGAGGACGCGATGCGACTCCTGCGCGGCGAGTACGGCGATAACACCTCGTCGTTCAAGCTCTTAGAGGAGTACAACACCGACCCGAACGTCACCTACCTCGGCAACGAACCCGGATCCGAGGCCGAACAGGTCGAGGGCCCGGTCGCCTACGACGATGTCAATCTGGTCGATAACCGGATGGACGAAACCGAAGAGCGCACCTTCGGCGGCCTCGAGTTATAGCGAGCGCCGAATACGGGGCGTTCATAACGCTGCACACGAACGAGTTCACATCCACATGATCAGTCGCGATCGGCTTTTTATCGGAACCCTCTGGATCGGGGTGGCTGCGCTGATGACCATCCCCCTGTCGCTCGATTCGGGGCTCCCCAGTTCGGCCGGTGAACTCGCACAGGTGTTCGTGATCGTTTTCGCGCTCTTTCTAGCCGGTATCTATCTCCTCGATCCCTGGGGTGTGCTCAGTCGACAGCCGTTTCAGTGATTCGGGAAGGCGGGTCGCTAGCTGAACTCGGTGTGTCGCACTCGGCCTGTAGCATTTGTCATGGTGCTCTCGAATCGAAGCGCGACACTCGGTTTACCGTTCACCGATTCGGTCGTCCGCCGGATTCAGTCGGCTGCCGGATTCAGTCGTCCGCCGGCGTGAGCGGTTGCTGATCGACTGCGAGCAACCGATCGAGCGCGTCGACCATGGCTTCGACGCTCGCCCGCGTGATGTCCGCTTCACTGCGGGCGACGGTCACGGATCGGTCGTTTCGAACCATGGTTACCTCGACGGTCACGACGGCGTCGGTGCCGCCCGTGACGGCATCGACGTGGTAGGATTCGAGTTCAGCCGTGGCGTTCGATCCGAGCGCGTCGCGGATGGCGGAGACGGCGGCGTCGACGGGGCCGGAGCCGGTGCCGCTGGCGACGCGGTCCTCGCCGTCGACTTCGAGGCGGATGCTCGCGGTGGGAACGGAGCCGCCGCTCGTGGCGGTGAGATCGTGCAGTTCGACGACGCGCTCGCGGTCGTCGCCGGTTACGTCCTCGGCGACGGCGAGGAGGTCGGCGTCGGTGACGCGGCGGCCGCGGTCGCCGAGTTCGGTGACGCGGGTCGCGATTTCGGCGACTTCCTCGTCGCTGGCCTCGACGTCGTGTTCCTCGAGTGCGGCGGCGACGCCGGCGCGGCCGGTGTGCTTGCCGAGGGCGAGGCGTCGCTCGCGGCCGACGGTCTCGGGCGCGTAGGGCTCGTACATCTTGTCGTCTTTGAGGGTGCCGTCGGTGTGGATGCCGCTCTCGTGGGTGAAGGCGTTCTCGCCGATGACGGCCTTGTTCGGCGCGAGTTCAACGCCGGTCGCGCGGGCGGCGCGCTGGGCGAGGTCGTACAGTTCGTCGAGTTCGAGCGTTTCCACGTCGTAGACGTGCGAGAGGGCGATTGCGACCTCCTCCAGGGCGACGTTCCCGGCGCGTTCGCCGAGGCCGTTGACGGTGCAGTGGACGAGGTCCGCGCCGGCCGAGACGGCCGCGAGCGCGTTCGCGACGCCGAGACCGAGGTCGTCGTGAGTGTGGGCGCTGACGGGGCCGAGAGCGGCGAGTCGGGAGACGGCCTCGGTGGTCCGTTCGGGGCCCGTGTGGCCGACGGTGTCGGCGAAACAGAAGCGGTCCGCCCCCGCGTCGAGTGAGGTTTCGGCGAGGTCCTCGAGATAGTCAAGGTCGGCTCGGGAGCCGTCTTCGCCGATGACTTCGACCCAGAGGTCGTGGTCGGTCGCATACTCGACGAGTTCGGCCGTCGTCGCGAGGTTGTCCTCGCGGGAGGTGCCGACCTTGCCTTCGACGTGGCGGTCGCTCGAGGGGACGACGATGTGGACGCCGTCGACGGCGCACTCGAGCGCGAGGTCGATATCGGTCCGCATCCCGCGGCAGAAACTGGTGACGCGGGCGTCGAGGTCGAGGTCGGTGACCCGCGAGATTGCTCGTCGCTCACCCGCGCCGGTGCAGGCGCTGCCGGCTTCGATGACGGCGACGCCGGCGCGTTCGAGCCCCCGGGCGAGGTCGACCTTTTCGTCGGGCGAGAGGGAGACGCCGGGTGCCTGCTCGCCGTCGCGAAGCGTGGTGTCGAGTAGTCGAACGGTTCGGTCCGGGTGAATCGTCTGGTCGGGGGTGAGCGAAGTCATATCAGAATCAGGTGCAGTTTCTGTCGCGGGTTGTAGAGAAGCAGTACCACAGAGCGATGCGGTGTGACTACGTTCGCCGTAGAATTTCGCGTCCAGCCGGGTCGCCCCGACTTCCTCTATCCTCCGGCGATGAGACGGAATCTCGTGCCATTGTACCTCGGTCTACCGTGGCACACCCTCTTAAACGCGCCGGTGACGGTACTATCTGCGACAGCCGCGCTCGGGTTACTCGTCCGCGAGCACGAGTTCGTCGCCGGGTTCGACCCCGTCTGCAGCCCCCGCCGGCAGTTCGAGGATCGTGTCCGCTCGCTCGCGGGCGAAGCCGAGCCACGGCCGGAGGCGTTCGACCCGCTGGACGACGCCGTCGACGACCCAGACGACATCGAGCGGCACGAAGACGAACAGCATGTGTACGTCGCGGGTGCTCGCGGAATCGAATCGGAACGCGAGGGCGAACTCGTCGGGGAGCGACCGTCGGAACATGAGCCCGCGCGTCTGGGCGAGCAGCGAGTCCGCGAGTTCGACCTGCGAGGCGAGTACCGTCGCGCCGTCGGCTGTCTCGGCGTCGTGAACGAGGTGCACGGCCGCGAATCGATTCGCAGATGGCAAAAAGACTGCCGGTTTCGGCGGCCCGGAGCGCCGTCTCGCGAGTTGTCGATGCCACTCCGTGTCTCCGCGGGTGCCGTAGAATCCGGTGGTCTGCGAGGCTCCGAGGGGTTCAAACCGATCGACACCGTGGTTCGGGTCGAGGATGGAGCGAACGCCAAACGGCACGTCCGTCGGCGTCGACGACCCCTACGAGTTCGCCGGCGTCTGCGACCATCTCACGGGTGAAGGGCAGTGTCGGTACGCCTTCGACTACTACGAGCACGACCCCGAGTTCGCTCGCGAGCGCGCCGACGAGGACTACGCCTGCCCCGTCGTCGACCCCGAGACGGACGAGACGTGGGCCGACTGTCCGCACTTTCGCTCGCGCAACCGCGACCGCGAGTGCGTCCGCTGCGGGCTCGCCGAGAAGCGCCTGGCTCACGACGACGAACGGCCGTTACTCGAGGAACACCACCTGTCCTACAACGATGGCCATCGTCCATCGAGCAATCAGAACGCGACGCGTTCCGAAGACGCCAACGACGGCGAGACGCTCTCTCACGAGATTACGGTCTACCTCTGTCGCTGGTGTCACGCCAAGGTCCACAACTCGTGGGCGCGGATCACCGACGACGCCGCACCCGATCCCGAGGCGACCGCCGAACTCGAAGGACGGCGCGGCCGCGAACGCGACGAGTTCGGATTCGAATCCGCGGCGGAGCGGTACGACCGCGCCGACCGCGAGGAGTAGCCGTCCCGGGCCGATTCGCGCCGCTCACAGCACGGGCGGCGCTCGCCGGGCCATCGTTTACCCACCGGGGAATCGGATTCGTGCGTATGTCCTCACCATCAGTCCTGCTGTACGGCTCCTACGGGTTCGTCGGAAACCTGGTTGCCCGAGAGGCGATCGACCGCGACCTCGACGTGCTCCTCGCCGGCCGCGACCGCGAGGCGCTCGCGGAGCAGGTCGACGAACTCGAGCGGCCCGGCCGCGTGTTCCCCCTCGAAGATCCGGCCGTCGTCACCGACGCGCTCGACGATGACGATGTCGACTGCGTGTTGAACTGCGCCGGCCCGTTCTCGAACACGGCGGACCCGCTCGTCGAGGGCTGTCTGCGAACCGGCACGGACTACGTCGATATCACCGGCGAGATCCCCGTTATCGAGGGTATCAGAAAGCGAGACGACGACGCGAGCGACGCCGGCGTCACGCTCCTCCCGGCGGTCGGATTCTCGGCGGTGCCGATGGACTGCCTCGCCGCCCACCTCGCGGAGCGCCTCCCCGACGCCGACGCGCTCGAACTGGGCGTCGACTCGTTTCGCCCGCCGTCGATCGGCACGGTCAGGACGGTCATCGAGGGCATCGAGGACGGCGGCGCGATCTACCGCGACGGCCGACTCGAACACGTTCCGGCCGCGTGGCGAACGCGACGCATCGACTTCGGCCGCGGCAAACGCTCCGCGGTGACGATGCCGATGGGCGACGTGTCGACGGCTCACTACACGACCGGGATCCCGAACGTCTCCATCTACGCGATCGCACCCCGGCCCGCACGGCTCGCATTGCAATCCCACCGGTACCTCGCACCGCTGCTCGCCGCGACGCCCGTCCGAGAGGGCATGAAGCAACTCGCGGGGCTGGTCCGCGAGGGGCCCGGCTCGTGGTCGCGAAAGCGCGGCTCGGCGTACCTCTGGGGCGAGGCGCGGGTCGAAGGTGAGGAGGAAGGTGATGAGGGGAACGACGAACGAGAGTCCGAAGCCGCGGACGATGCTGACGCCGATACCGAAGACACGAACAGCGGCGAGCGAGCCGTCTCCCGCCTGCAAACGCCGGACCCCTACGTCGTCACCGTCGACGCCGCCGTCGCGGCGACCGAGCGCGTCCTCGACGGCGAGGCCGAAGACGGCTTCCGGACGCCGGCCGGCGCGTTCGGGCCCGAGTTCGTTCTCGAACTCGAGGGCGTCGCGGGGTTCTTCGACGAGTCGACGCCCGAATCCGACTCGCCGGCGGTCGACGTACCGTCGTGAGCCGCCAGGGAGACCGGGACCGGGTCGACCTTACGGCACGAACACCGGCCGAACGCAGCTGTCTTCCTTGTGCTTGAACAGCTCGTACCCCCGCGGGGACTCCTCGAGTTCGAGTTCGTGGGTCGCCAGGTACGAGGGATCCATCTCGCCCTCGGCCGCGTACTCGAGCAGGTCCGGCACGTACCGCTGGCCGTGTTGCTGGGCCGTGCGCACGGTAAGCCCCTTGTTCATAACGATTCCGAGCGGGAACTTGTCCATCAGGCCGTAGACCCCCAGGATCGAGAGGGTCCCGCCCTTGCGGCAGGCGACGATGGCCTGGCGGAGCGCCTCGCCGCGGTCGGTGTGTAGCTTCAGTTGCTGCTTCGCGCGGTCGTAGGCGTGAGCCGGGCCGGTGCCGTGGGCCTCCATGCCGACCGCGTCGATGCAGGCGTCCGGACCGCGCCCGCCGGTCATGGCTTTGAGCGCGTCGACGACGCTGTCGACCGCGGTGTAGTCGATCGTCTCCGAGCCCGCCTCCCGCTCGGCGAGTCGCAGCCGCTCCGGGAACCGGTCGATCCCGATCACGCGCTCGGCACCCATGAGGGCGGCGCTCTGCTGGGCCATCAGTCCGACGCCGCCGCAGCCCCAGACGGCGACGGTGTCTCCCTCCTCGATGTCGCAGAAGTCAGCGCCCATGTAGCCGGTCGCCCAGGCGTCGGAGGCGAACAGCGCCTGCTCGTCGTCGAGTTCATCGGGCACGTGAAAACAGTTCTCGTCGGCGTGGGGCACTCGGACGTACTCGGCGTGTGACCCCGCGTAGCCGCCGAAGGCGTGCGTATAGCCGTAGATTCCGGCGGTCGTATCGCCGAGAACGGGCTCTTGTAGCGCCGCGTTCGGGTTCGTATTGTCACAGAGCGACCAGAGATCATCCTGGCAGTAGCCACAGCGCCCGCAGCCGATGAACGAGGGGACGACGACGCGGTCCCCCTCCTCGACGCCCTCGACCTTGCGGCCGACTTCCGCGACCTCGCCCATGAACTCGTGACCGATCACGTCGCCCTCGCGCATGGTAGGGAGGTAGCCGTCGATGAAGTGGAGGTCCGACCCGCAGGCCGTCGTCATCGTTACCCGCAGGACGACATCGCGCGGGTTGACGAGTTCGGGTTCGGGCACGTCGTCGACGCGCAGATCGTTGACGTCGTGCCAGCACAGTGCGCGCATGCTCATACCAGATCACCCGCTCCGCGAGCGGAGGGGTTGGCCTCGAGCGTCGGGATTTCTCCCGTTTCGGCGAGGCTCTTGAACCGACGAAGCGTCGTGCCGACGAGTACGTCGGGGGCGACATCGAGCCATCGCATGACCGCAGTGCCGAGCGTTCCGCCGGGCGGGTCGTACTGCACCCGAAGCGTCACCTCGGTTCCGCGGTCGCCCGGTGCCGGACGGAACTCGATCGTTCCGTCGTGGGGGATCGGTGCGCCCTCCATCGTCTCCCAGTGCAGGTCGTCGTCGGATCGAGTCGCGTCCGACCGGTCCCCGTCGGGCTGCTCCGTATCGGGCCGATCCGAGACGAGTTGCGTATCCCATTCGATCGTTTGCCCGAGCGGGCCGTATACGCGCCAGTTGTACCGGTCCTTGCCCCAGGTGGTCACGTCGGCGAAGTGGCCGACGAGACGCGACAACTGTTCCGGGTCCCGCCAGTACGAGACGAGTTCGTCTGCCGGCTTCCCGACGGTGATCGAGCGTTCGACCGTGGCGGAGTCAGTTCGCGGTTCGGGGTCTCGGTACTCGTTGCCTGCCGTGTTCACACCGAGGCGGCGGTACAGACGGCTGTGACCGCGCGCGCCGCGGGAGACTAACGCTCCGCCGACGAGTGCCGTCGCTGCGCCGCCGAGCGAGCGTTTCCGGAGCCCGCGGACGAGGAGGATACCGCCGAGCGCGGCGGAGCCGAGTCGATCCCAGCGTCCGACGTTACCGGTCGGATCAGATGCAGAACGACCCGAGGGCGTGGCCGGCTCGTCCGACATCGCGAGCGAGGTGTCGTTCGGCTGGGCGGTCATGGTTCCACCGTCGGGCCGGTTCTCCGCGCGAAAGCGAGTTCTGTCCCGTCCGGTCGATACGTCCGCCGCTCGTCGTCGCCGTGCGCCAGTTTGACTCGTTCCATAGCGTGTCAGTCCGATATATAATCGGGTGAACCGGTCCATTGGTGATTCGGGCTGCAAGTGCAACGCTGGACGCGACGCAGGCGTGAACGTGGCAAACGGGAACGGCAAAACCGACCGATGACTGATGACTGATGACCGACGGCCGACCGACGGAGTTCGGCGCGCTACGCGAGAATATCGCCGACGCGGCGCGGCTCGCCCTGGAGGTTCGGCTGCTCGGCGACCATCTGCAGGACCTCGTGATCGGTCACGTCGTAGTAGGACTTCTCGACGGCTTCCTCGATGAGTTCGCGTTCGAGGCGAAACTCGGTGCCTTCGTAGACGACATCGACGCCGTCGTCGTCGAATGCAAGCGTTGTCATGGCCTGGTGTACGCGATGGGGGATGTAAAAGGAACCGAACGCTGCCACGGGCCGACGGTTCCGTTCGGACGGACCGCGATGGTGATACTCCGCTAACAGGCGTCAGACGAACGGCGGACGACGCGCGAGGTTTATTACCGGGCACTCACATTGGGTGAGAGTGTGGCCGGACACAGGGACCCGCTCGACGAACTCGTCGTTCCCGACGGGACGGAAGCCAAGGAAGTCGCCCTCGAAACCGATGGAGACGTACTGATCGGCAGTCGCTCGACCATCGAGTTCGGCGTGCGCGGTCGCAACGTCCTCGCCGGCGAGAGCGTCTCCGTCGACGGCGAGATCGAAGCCGAAGGCGACTGTCGTCTCGACATGTGGTGTGACGTTGCGGAGAACGTTCTCGTCGGCCAAGACGCCTATATCGGCGAGCGAGTGCATATCGCAGGCAAACTCAAAGTCGCCGGCGACCTGGATATCGGCGATGACGTGGACATCGAAGAGGGATTCGAGGCCAACGGCTGGATCGTCATCCGCAACCCCATGCCGACGATCGTCCTCATGTTCGTCTACCTCAAACACCTCCTCCTGATTGGCGAGGAAGACACCGCCCAGCGGCTGATCTCCGAACTCGTCGACGAGGATGCGGACGAAGACGACCCCGACACGGAGCCGCTCGTCATCCCCGGGAACGCAACGGTCGGCGACGACGCCTGGCGCGTCTCGACGCCCGCAACGATCGGCGACGACTGTCGGCTCCACGGCAACGTCCGCGCCGAAACGATCGTCGTCGGGAGCGACTGCAACATCTTCGGGAGTCTCCGCGCCCGCGACGACGTCACCGTCGGCAACGGAACGCGCATCCACGGCGACCTGACGACGCGAAACGGCGACGTGACGATCACCGACGACGCGCGCATCCTCGGCGATGTGTCGTGTGCCGACCTCGAACTCGGGCCCGGTGCCGAAATCGACGGCACGATCCGGGCCGACGGCGAAATTACGATGGCGACAGGCGAGCGCGATCTCGAGTAGGTTCCATTGTAGCGCCACCGCTTGCTCGTCCCACCCGAACAATCATCGGGCCACACCCTGGATACCGACCCGTGTCCCTCATCGTCGAGTTCGAACTAGAAACGCCGATCCTTCGCACCGCAGCGTCGGCGATCGAAACGCTACGGATCGAGGAGCTCTACCGGACCGAAACCGGCGAACCGAAACTGCTCTTCTGGGCGATGGGCGAGGAGTTCGACGCGTTCGAACGCGCACTGGGGGCCGACGACAGCGTCGACCGGTTCGCCGAACTCGAATCGCTGGCCGAGCGACGCCTGTACAGCGTGGTCCTCTCGGAGGAGGCAACCGCGAAGCTCACCTATCCGGTCGCCGCCGAACACGACATCGGGATTCTGGACATCGTCGTCACGGGAACGACCGTCGTTCGCGCCCGCGTCCCCTCTCGAGAGGCGCTTCACGCGTATCGCGAGGGCTGTCTCGAGCGAGACGTCGGCTTTCTCGTCCGACGAATCTACCAGGAACACGGGACTGAAACCGCACGGTACGATCTGACGGCACACCAACGCGAGGCCCTCCTTACCGCTCTCGAACGCGGCTACTTCGAGGTCCCGCGGACGGTCACCCTCTCCGAACTCGCCGCCGAACTCGATATCTCGGATCAGGCTCTCTCGGCCCGACTCCGACGCGGCCAGGCGAATCTGCTCTGGAATACGCTCTCAGACGCCCCCTCTTAAAAGGTTGGCCAGTCAACGGACGGTCTTTCCCGGCTCCCGTTCGTTAGTCGATCCATGAACCAGCCACCGCACAGTACTCACGCCGATGCGACGACCCAGCCGGCCGCGAGCGACGACCGGTTCGTCTACCAGGCCGACCCTGAGCAACCCTTAAGCGTCGCCGTTATCTCCGCAATTGCGAACCAGGACGGCCGCGACATGATGGAAGTCGCGGACGAACTCGATCCCCTCTACAACGTGATCGATCCAGCGGCGCTCGATTCCCTCTTCGAACCCGAGCCCGGTGACGCGTCGGCCGACTCTTCTTCTCTCGACCGCGCAGGCGGTAGCGTCACGTTCTCCTACGCCGGTCGCACCGTCACGGTCGATACGACCGGCCGCGTTGAACTCGAAGATACGTAACGAGGACCGCCGGTCAGGTTTGGATTGTTTTCGGTCTGTCGCTTGATTCGCGCTTGCTCTGTCCGCGTTTCGATTCTGATTCGCGTTCGATCAGTAGATCAGTTCGTCGTCGTTCTCGACCATGTACAGCGTCCGTGCGGCGATGTTGACGGCGTGATCGCCGACCCGTTCGAGGTCTCGAATCGTCAGCAGGAGACGCGAAACGTCCTGAAGAAGCCGTTCGACCTCGTCGGGAGAATCGAGTTCACGTTCGATGAGGTCGCGGACGACGATTTCGCTCGCGCGCTCGGCGAAGTGATCGAGGTCGTCGTCGCGTTCTGCCAGTTCGCGGCAGCCGTCGGTGTCTTCGCTGTCGTAGGCGAGCATGGCGTCTTCGATCATCTCGAGGGTCATCTCACCCATCTCCTGTACGTCGACATCGGGGAAGAGATCGTGTCTGGCGTCGAGGGTGTACTCGCCGAGATTGACCGCTAGGTCGCCGATTCGTTCGAGGTCCGTGATGATCTTGAACGACGCGGCGATAAACCGCAGATCGCTGGCGACGGGTTGCTGGAGGGCGAGCAGTTCGATACACTGCTGTTCGAGGTCGAGGTACTGCTGGTTGACCTCGCTGTCGCCTTTGATGACCTCGCGGGCGAGGTCGTTGTCCTTCTGTTCGAGGGCATCGAGCCCCATCCGAAGGCGTTCCATGACGATCTCGCTCATGTAGAGGATATCCTCACGGAGCGTTTCGAGTTTCTCCTGGTAGGATTGGCGGGCCATACTGCAGAAAGCACGCTGGTGGTTGATAAAGATTGGTAGCGATGTACTCTCGTCTCGGTTCGTCGCTGCCTGTTCCTCGCCTTAGGGATGCAACAATACCTTCGTCACGCCCTCCTCCCGCTCGTCGAACCGTTCGTACATCTCGGGGGCATCCTCGAGTTCAACCTCGTGGGAGACGAGAAAGCCCGGTTCGGCCCGGCCGGAGACGATCATGTCGCGGAGCCGTCGGTTGTAGCGCTTGACGGGGCACTGCCCGGTACCGAACTGGAGGCCTTTTTCGAAGGCGATGCCGAGATCGATGTTGAGTAATCCCTGTTCGTCGACCTGCTCGGGCGGGTCGGGTTCCTCCGAGATGTAGAGGCCGACGATGCCGATCTTGCCGGTCGCTTCGACCGCCTGAATCAGTTGGTTGATCACGAGCGAGGGGTTCTCGCGTTCGTGATCGTAGGGGTGGTCGCCGTCGCGTTCGCTGTCGATCGCCTGGTAGCCGACGGCGTCGATGCCCTTGTCTACCGGGCCGCCGTGGGCGTCGACGATGGCCTCGGCTGCGTCCGTCTCCTCGAAGTTGATCGTCGTCGCGTCGCAGTGGTCCTCGGCCAATTCGAGGCGGCTCTCGACTCGATCGACGACGTAGATTTCAGAGGCACCCTTGAGTTTCGCGCTGTAAGCAGCCATGAGGCCGACGGGACCAGCGCCGAAGACGGCGACCGATTCGCCGGGCTGGAGGTCGGCGAGTTCGGTGCCGTGCCAGCCGGTGGGGAACACGTCGGCGAGCATGATGAAGTCCTCTTCGTGGCCCTCCTCGGGTAAGGAGAGGGCGTTGAAGTCGGCGTAGGGGACGCGGACTTTCTCTGCCTGCCCGCCCTGATAGGGGCCCATCTTGACGTAGCCGTAGGCGCCGCCGGGCGTCTCCGCGACGGTTTCGCAGTAGTTGTAGTTCCCCTCCTCGCAGTTTTCGCAGAACCCGCAGGCGATATTGAACGGGAGGACGACTCGGTCGCCGGGTTCGAGCGTGTCGACGCCCTCGCCGACCTCGGTGATTTCGCCCATGATCTCGTGGCCGAAGACCATCCCCTCGTCGGCACCGGCCCGTCCCTCGTACATGTGCAGGTCCGAGCCGCAAATCGCGCTCGTCGTCACGTCGAGTATCGCGTCATTCGGGTGTTCGAGCGTCGGTTCGTCGATTTCATCGACCGATACGTCGTGGGAGTCGTGGTAGACAACGCCTCTGATTGACATCGGTGACACCTACCGGTCGCGACTCCGACCCTGTCCCTAAAGATTCGCGGTGCACGTGCAACTCGGTGACGAACCGACCGCCCGAGCGCTGAACGCGGAGCGTGGTGCGTGGTGCGTGGAGCGTGGAGCGTGGAGCGTAGAGCGTGGAAAACTGAGTGCGAATCGGAAAGAGAAAGAGAGAGAGAGAGAGAAAAACGCCGAAGCGAAGCCCAGAACAGCGAACAACCTGTCGAAGCGGAGCGCCACTATACCCTTCCGAAACGGAGCGCCGATCGTCGACTACCCGAACTTGCCCGTGATGTAATCCTCGACCCGATCGCTTTCCGGGTTCTCGAAGATTTTCGTCGTATCGTCGAACTCGACGAGGTTCCCCCCGGTGAGGAAGACGGCGGTCTTGTCGGAGATACGCGCCGCCTGCTGCATGTTGTGGGTGACGATAATCACCGTGTACTCCTCGGCCAGATCCTCGATCAGATCCTCGATCTTCGAGGTTGCGACGGGGTCGAGCGCCGACGCCGGCTCGTCCATCAGGATGACCTCCGGGTCGGGCGCGATCGCCCGCGCGATACACAGGCGCTGTTGTTGGCCGCCCGAGAGATCGAGGCCGCTCGAGTCGAGTTGATCCTCGACCTCGTCGAGCAACGCGGCGCGTTCCAGGGCCGTGTGGACCTTCTCGTCCAAGTTGTCGTCTTGACCTTGTACGCGAAGCCCGTAAGCGACGTTATCGTAGATGCTCTTCGGGAACGGGTTCGGCGACTGGAACACCATGCCGATCCGCCGACGAAGCGCAACCGGGTCGACATCGTCGTCGTAGACGTCCTTTTCGCGGAAGAACAACTCCCCGTCGACGCGGGCGATATCGATGAGGTCGTTCATGCGGTTGATCGAGCGCAGGAACGTCGATTTCCCACAGCCCGAGGGCCCGATGAGTGCCGTCACCTGCTGTTCGGGGATCTCCATCGAAATCCCGTTTAACGCCTGGTCGTCGCCGTAGTACACGTCCAGATCGCGCGACTCGATGATCGTTCGGTCGGCCACTGTCTCCGGGTCGTCTCGTGAACTCGTCTCGACGCCGATATCGGTTCCGCGGTCCGCGAGACTGTCGGTGCCCGGCGTGGGATTGGGTTGCTGGTCGTCAGTCTGTTCCGTTTCCGAGGACGTCATCTGTTTGTTAGTCATTGTCAGGTTCGCTGTTGATATCGGTTCCGGATGATGATCGCGACCGAGTTGATCGTAAGCAGGATCACGAGCAGCGTCACGACGCCAGCCGCAACGACGCCGTACTGGAACTCCGTCTGCGGGTACGACGCCCAGTTGTAGATTTGTAAGGGCATGGCGCTGACCTTGCTGAGAAGGCTGTTCGGAACCCCGAAGACGGTCGTCGGTGCCGCGATCATGATCAGCGGTGCCGTCTCGCCGATCGCACGACCAAGTGCGAGGATCGTCCCGGTCATGATGCCGGGCATTGCCCGTGGCAAAACGACGTTCCGGATCGTCTGCCACTTCGTCGCGCCCATTCCGTAGGATGCCTGTCGCTGCGAGTCGGGGACCGATCGTATCGC
The DNA here is from genome assembly GCF_034808065.1 of Natrialba sp. PRR66. NCBI lineage: Archaea > Methanobacteriati > Methanobacteriota > Halobacteria > Halobacteriales > Natrialbaceae > Natrialba > Natrialba sp. PRR66. The sequence goes on from NZ_JAXHGN010000002.1 coordinate 837,958, forward strand.
TTCCTGTGCCGAGATGATTACAATCGGCAGGATGAGCAAGGCGACGGTAAACGCCGCGGCCAACACCGACCCGTAGCCGATGTTAAAGAGTCCCACGAACAGTCCCAGCCCCAACAGGCCGTAGACGACTGAGGGGACGCCGGCGAGGTTGGCGATGTTGAGCTGGATGAACCGCGTGAGGTAGCCGTCGCCGGCGTACTCTTCGAGATAGATCGCAGCCCCGACACCGAGCGGGAACGTGACGAGCGCGATCATGATCATGATCGCGATGGAGCCGACGAGCGCTGGCAGGAATCCGGCCGAGTTCGGGTTCGGATGGGGCGGGTTCGTGAGGAACCTCCAGTCGAGCCAACCGACCGCGTCGACGGCGACGTTCAGGAGCAACGCCGCGAGCGAGACGATGCCGACGAGCGTCGCCGCCAACGCGAGCAGCCGAAACGCCACGTCTTTCGTACGACTGATCTGGCCGAATCCGGAGTCGACCGATGTCTCCTGCGTATCGGCAGCCATTAGCGATACACCTCCCGATAGCGCGAGGCGACGAGTTCACTGACGAGGTTCATGACGAAGGTGATGACGAACAGGGTGAGCCCGACTGCAAAGAGGCTCTTGTAGGCGGCGCCCTGACCGACGATGTCGCCGGTGCCGATCTGGACCATCGCGGAGGTCATGGGTTGGATCGAATCCAGGAACATCCCCGCCGGGTCGGTCAGATCGACCATTCGCGGTGTCTGTCCCGCTGCGATCGCGACGATCATCGTTTCGCCGATCGCCCGCGAGAGGGCGAGAATGAACGACGAGATGATCCCCGAAAGCGCGGCCGGCACGACGACGGATGTCGAGACGGTAAACTTCGTCGCCCCGAGTCCGTAACTGGCCTGTCGAAGCGAGTCCGGGACTGCACTCATCGCGTCCTCGCTGATCGAGGACACCATCGGGATGATCATGATCCCCACCATGATCGATGCCGAGAGCGCGTTGAACGTCGAGAGCGGTAAGATCGTGTCCAGCGCCGGCGTCACGTAGACGAGCGCGAAGTAGCCGTAGACGACCGTCGGCACGCCAGCCAGCACCTCGAGCGCCGGCTTGAGGTAGGCTCGTCGGCGCTCGGAGGCGTACTCGCTGAGATAGATCGCGGTCAGCAACCCGATCGGCAGCGCGACCAGCGCCGAGCCGAGGGTGATGATCAGCGTGCCAGAAATCAGCGGCAGCACGCCAAACGCGACTGGTTCGTTCGTCGGACTCCACCGCGTTCCGGTGAGGAACTCGATCGGCGAGACAGTTGCGAAGAAATCGATCGCGTCGATGAGAAGCGTCGCGACGATGGCGACGGTGGTCAGGATCGACAGGAGCGCACACAGCATGAAGAGATAGCGAAATGCCGTGCCGCGCGCGGTTCGGATGCCGTCGTGAGAGAAGTCCGGCTGACTCATTCGGTCACCTCGGCGATCGCCTCGTCGAGTTTCGCTACGTTTTCATCGCGTTGATCCTCGGTGATCGGGACGTACCCGACTTCGGAGACCAGGTCTGTCGCGGCTCGTTCCATATAGAAGCGAGCGAAGTCGCGGACGGCTGAATCCGCGAGCGATTCCTTCGCGACGTAGATGAACAGCGGCCGCGAGAGCGGGGTATACTCACCGGACATTGCCGTCTCGATCGAGGGCTCCACGCAAGCGCCGTCGTCGTCGATCGAGAGCGCCTTGATCGAGTTCGGATTTTCGCTGTAATAGGAGAAACCGAAGTACCCCATCGCGTACTCCGATCCCTGCACGCCCTGTACGATCGTTCGGTCGCGCTCGGTCGCGTGGTAGTCGCTTCGGTGGTTTTCCTCCTCGCCGATGACCGCCTCGTTGAAGTAATCGAACGTGCCGGAGGTCGTCGCAGCGCCGTATAGTTCGAACTCCTCGTCGGGCCAGTCCTCGTTGATATCGCTCCAGCGCTCGGCTCCACCGGCGCGCCAGATATCGTGGAGTTCGTCGACGGTAAGACAATCGACCCAGTCGGCCTCGGGATTGACGACGACCGTCAACGCGTCCGTCGCAACCTGGAACTCGATCGGCGTAATATCGTTCTCTCCACACTGTTCGATTTCGGCGTCGGCGATCGCCCGACTCGCGTTGTTAATGTCGGTCCGTCCCGCACAGAAGAAGTTCCCGAATCCGCCGCCGGTCCCGGTTTTACTGAGCGAGAGGTTGACGGTCGGGTTTTCCTCGGAGAATGCGGAGGCGATCGCCTCGGTCACGGGAAACACGGTACTGCTTCCCGCGATATTCACTTGATTGCCCTCTTCGGCGAAGACACCGGCACAACCGGCCATTCCACCGGAGAGAGCAACACTTGCCGCGGCGAGAAAATCACGCCGACCGAGTCCGGTCGGCAAGGACGCCGTGGTATCTCTCGACATCACTGAAGACTCGCCAGCACCTAAATAAGTACTCTACTATGATGGCTATATATCTATATATAATCTCTATCCTGAGTTTCCGCAATGAGCTAGATAGCCAGTCTGGTCGTTACCCCCGCCATGCGCCTGGATGACGAACGATTACGGAGTCGTTACGAATCAGTAGTCTCCACGTAGCGTTGAACGTCTATACTGTATTGCTGTCGTCTCGCATACAGACGGAACGGCTCCGGAGTGATCCACAGTTATATGTATTCGCCCACACTATTCGTTCTGATGCCATCGTCATCGGTGAATAGTACGTTTCTGGCCCCAAAACGCCCATTTTATAGTCGGCGTTGATCTCTATAGATAGCAGAGTATTTATATTCGAACGCTCAAACACCTCCGGTATGGAAACGCGGAAGGTTCAGGTGACCGGCGGGTCGACGTACACCGTCTCACTGCCCAAGACGTGGGCGACCGAAAACGATGTCGAGGCCGGAACGACAGTCGAGTTCTATCCCGAGGACGATGCGCTCTTGCTCACGCCGGCGAGCGACATCGAGCGCCAGGAAGGAACGCTCGACGTCTCCGATCTCGAAGGCGAACGCCTGACCAGGGCCGTGATGACCATGTACGTCAGCGGGTTCGACCTCATCCGACTCGAGGCGACCCGGATCACGACCGACCAGCGACGGGCGATTCGGAACGCCACGCAGAGCCTCGTCGGCGTCGAAGTTTTAGAGGAGACGAACGACAGCGTCGTCATTCAAGATCTGCTCGACTCCGCCGAACTCTCGATCGTCAACGCCATCTCGCGAATGCGCCTGATCGCGAGTTCGATGCTCGCGGATGCGATCACTGCCCTCGTCGAGAACGACGACGACATCGCACTCGACGTGATCCAGCGCGACGACGACGTCGACCGCCTCTGGCTCGTCGTCTCGCGCATCTTCCGGGCGACGCTTCGCTCCCCGCGCGCCGCGGAAGAACTCGGCGTGCCCCGCGAGGACTGCTTCGACTACCACTCGAGTGCGCGCCAACTCGAGCGCATCGCCGACCACGCCACCAAGATCAGCAATCTCGCGCTCAAACTCCAGGAGATTCCGGAGTCGGTTGCCGAGGCAGTCGTTGCACTTCACAAGGATGCTGCCGACGTCTTAGAGAAGTCGATGGACGCGCTGGTCGCCGACGACTCCGAAGAAGCGAATCGGCTGGGACACGCCGCCCGCCAGGCCGTCGTCGAAATCGACGAACATACCCGAACGATCGACGACATGCTCCGTGAACTCGATCCCGTCCAGGCCCAGTCGCTCGGGCTGATCGTCGACTCGCTTTCGCGAAGCGCAGACTACGGAGGGAACATCGCTGAGACGGCGTTGCAGAAGGCGGCTCCGCGGCCCTAATCGTAGTCGTAACCGTAACCGGTTCTCCGAGCGCCAGCGTTCGTTCTCCGCACTGTTCCGCCGCGGCGGGTTTGACTCGAATTCAATTGAAATCCGGTGTGCAATCCACGATCACGACCAGCGGTCGGAGACGCGACGGGCCAGCGGTCCCGTCTCGGCGTCAATCTGTCGGTGAAACAGGTACTGGGCGAACGCCGGGAATGCCCCGAAGATACCGATGAGTCCGAGTACCGTCATCTGGGAGACGGCATTCGTGGCGATTGCAACCAGCCCGCCCACGCCGAGTAGCACCAAGAGGAGGACGGAACCGAGATATATGCGCGACCGGACAGGGGCCGCCGCCTTCTCGTCCGCATCGTACAGGAAGAACTCGTAAAGACAGAGGGTCCCCGCGAGCACGACAATGAACGAGAGGACGGCGGTGAACGGAGCGAGCATATGTACTAGTTAGCGAGGCACTACTATAAAATAACCGACCTCACCGATCCCTGCGGTAGTGACTGGTGCGGGTGTCGGCGTGAGAGAGGCACCCTGAAAACAAACCGTCGGCGTATCGAGAGCGGACGGATACGACGAGTCACCGCGTATTGGTCCTGCTGTCCCATCTGCAACCGGTCGCAGTTCTCAGCAGTGATTCGTCGTGACTTCCCACAGGCCACAGAATAGGCGTCGGATTCGGCCACTGCTGGAGCTACGGAACCAGCGTCGAAGAGAATCGAGTCGGCGTCGATCAGTTATCGAGCAACACGGCGTTGACCTGACCGGTCTGGCCGGGCCGGGACGTAACGCGAGCCTCACCCTCGGAGGTCGCGATAACGGCACCCTTCGTGATGATGTTTCGGCGGACGTAGTTCGGGTTGGCGTCGTTCTCGACGACGTCCTCGATGTCCGCGGAGACCGTTTCGTCGTCGGTGTTGACGCTTGCAACGTCCGTCGCGAGCGCACGCGTCTTCGTGTCGTTACCGCGGACATCGACGGTCCGGAAGCGCGGTTCGCCGACCTGCGTCTCCGTCGGCAGCCGGCCGAGTTCGTCCTTTCGGCGCTTGCGAACGTTCTTCAGTCGACCGCCGGTTCGCTTTCGCGTAGAGCGTCCCTGATCTTGCATACGCGGGAACAATCCCGGCAAATACTTGAATGCACGCTTTCGTGCCGGCGAGACTGGTACTGAGTCTCAGTCGTCGGCGACCAGACAGTAGGCGTGACCGGGTTCCTCGAGCGTCGTCGTCTCCTCGTTATCATCGTAATAATTCGAAATTACGCCGCGCTCGGCGTAGTAGATCCGCCCGTCGACGGGAATTGGAGCGCTGGTGACCCGCCCGCGGTTTTCGACGCGCCAGCGACGGTCTCCGGTCTCCTTGTCCAGGGCGTACAGGTGCGAATCGTACGAGCCGGCGAGCACCGTTTCGGCCGTGACCGTCAGTGCCCCGATGACGCGCCCGTTGACGTCCGTCGACCACAGTTCCTCGCCAGATTTGGCATCGAGCGCGTAGACGTAGTTGTCGTCGCTTCCCATGTAGACGATATCTTCTTCGACATCGACCGCCGGATTCGACATCACCGACGCTCCCGTCTCGAACACCCACTCCTCCTCGCCGTCCGCCAGATCGAGACAGTAGAAGTTGTTGTCCCAACTGCCAACGTAGCCGTAGCCGTCGTGGGCCGCGACGGTCCCCTTGATCTGGGCACCCTTCCGAAACGCACCATCCGCAGCTTCTTCGCCGTCCGCGTCGGCCTGGTATTGCCAGCTGAACTCGAGTTCAGGGAACTCCCAACAGTAGACGGCACCGTCGTTCGAGCCGGCGAGTATCCGCCCGGCGTCGAGGTCGATCGTCGGCGACGGGTGGGCCTGCCCCCAGATTCGGTCGTCGCTCCATGTGGGCTCGCCGGTGTTGGGATCGATCGCCCAGAGCGCGCCGCTCGAGGGTGGGGCGAACTCGGAGATAACGTAGAGTGTGCCGTCGTGGTAGGCCGGGCTCGAGCCGATCGCGAGCGCGCCGTCGAGTTCGGCGGAGCGGGTGCGCCAGACGATGTCGCCGCTGTCGGTGTCGAGCGCGTAGAGGTCGCCGTCGTAGCCGCCGATGTAGGCGGTATCACCGACGATGGCGGGGGAGCCGTGGAAGCCGAGTTCGGTCGCGCCGGTTTGAGTCGTCCAGCGGAGTTCGCCCGCGGGCGTGTAGGCGTGAACGCGGCCGGTGTCGCCGGCGAACAGGATCGTCTCGCCGTCTGGCGTCGGGAGGGGGCTAGATTTGGCTGCGGTGTGACCGACGTAGTTGACCGGGAAGGTCCAGTCGACGTGTACGGCGTCGGGGACGACCTCGTCGGGGTAGTAACCGAGTCGACGTAGGTCGTTCTGGAACAGGGAGACGTCTTCGGAGCCGTCGACGAGGCCGCCGAGCGTGTTCGGCAGGTCGACGCAGCCGGCGAGGCCCGTCGCCGCGGCGGTTGCAGTCGCGGTCGCGCCGAGAAAACGGCGTCGCGATGCGTTCGCCTCGCCGTCGTCAGTGGAGGTTCGAGAGCGAGGGCGGGTTCGGGATCGATGAGATCGAGGTCGGTGTGGCGGTTCCATAGCGGGCTCTAGCAACAGCCACGGTTGAGACCGGCTAAATACCGGCGATTTATGTGCGAGTTGTCGGGTGAGTAGTGCCGGAGAGAACGCGGAGACGAAGATACCGCGACGGCTATGCGGCGTTCGTTTCACGGGAACGAAGAGCGCGCGGTCTGTATTCACCTATGGCTTGAACACGCGCCAGACGACGCCGGGACGCAGTAGTGCGGTTGGTGGTTTCTCCATCATTTGCACACTGAAGAAGAGATCCCAGAGTTCGCCGTCGGTGTGGGCTTTCCGAAGAAAGCGAGACAGGTACCAGTTCAGGAAATCCGTTCCGCGTGGTTTCGGCCCCTCGGTTTGGGGGAACTGGTGGTCGCTACCGACCGCCAAGTTCCACGCCAGATCCACTGTCTCCTCAATTCGGTCGAAAAATCGAGGCGCGAGATTCGTGTGACTATCCTGGACGAGCGCGTGTTGGAGCTGGGCGGCCTCGAAGGCCGCCACCGACATGCCCTGGCCGTAAATGGGATTAAAGCTGGCGACACCATCCCCGATAACGATCAGTCCCTCGGGGAATCGGTCGAGGTCCTCGTATCGCCGCCGAAGGTTGGACGGAAACGGGTAGTGTGCGATATCGTCGGTTCGCCACGGATGGTCGTCGAGCATCCGCTTCAGGTCGGGAACGGGAAGACTGGCTGCAAAGTTTGCAAAGCCCGCCGGATCGGTCGGGGGAGCATCACCGTGCATCCCCCACAACGTCATCACCCATCGTCCGTCTTCGACGGGGACGAACGTGCCGCCGCGAGGGAGCTGCGGTGAGGGTGTCACGATAATACCTCGGCGGTCGGTAGCAGGACGCTCGACAGTGGTGCTGCTGTAGGCCACGTCGATACGAACCTCGTCAACGGACGGCCGAGTGTACCCGTGCTCGTCCAACCACCGCGGGGTCCGGCTCGTACGGCCGGTGGCATCAACGGTCAGGTCGGTAGTGATCGCCGTCGTCTCCCCGCCTTCATCCTGCACCAGAATGCCCGTTACGCTCGTTGCTGCATCGGTAACGAGGTAGTCAGTGAACTGGCTGTTCGAGCGGAAGTGAACGCCCTCAAGCGCAGCGACCTGCTCGCGTACTACCTGCTCGTACAGTGGTCGGGTCGCACCGTACACGGTGCAGCGGCGGGGACCGTTTGCGAGAAAATCACCTTCCATGTAGAATTTTACGTCACGCGCGGCATCGTGTGCCACCCCACCGGCCGAGAGCAACTCCTCGCCGAAGCCCGGAAACAGGTCCTCCAGCGTGGCCCGTCCTCCTTCAAGAAGGACATGGATGTGTTGGGATTGGGGAACCCCGCGGCGGGTAACGGGCTCGTCGATCAGCGAATCCCGCTCCACGATCGTGACTTCGGTAAACCCGTCGGCGAGAACTCGAGCCGCGCACAGACCGGCCATTCCGGCTCCGATAACCACGGCATGATCACCACCCTCGAAACGCCGAGTCGGATCGTACCGGGAAACGGTTTCGAGAGTCATCGTGGCTCCCCCTCGGTACGTAGTTCTCGGAGTAGTGTGTTAAATGTTACCACATCACCTGATATTGATGCGTAGACTACTGCTGAACGCAGACAACTATCCCGGACAATCCGCCGAAAACAGTCGGAACCGCACACAGTGTCCACCAGTACAGTTGAACAGATACTGATCGGACAGCACTCCTGTCCAACCGTTTCGAACGGAAGAATTCGCCTTCCAAACGCCGGTGCTCGTCGCTACTCCTGTTGTGCGTCGACGACTGCGACGCTCGCCAGATTCACGATGTCCTTGACCTCGTCGCCGCGCTGGAGGACGTGCACCGGACGGTCCATGCCGACCAGCATCGGACCGATGGCGTCCGCGCCGCCGAGACGCTGGAGGAGTTTGTAGCCGATGTTCCCCGATTCGAGGTTCGGGAAGACGAGCACGTTCGCCGGCTCCTCGAGTTCGGAGAAGCCGTAGGTGCCCTCGAGAATGTCGTCGACGACGGCGGTATCCGCCTGCATCTCGCCGTCGACGGGGAAGTCGACCTCGGGATCGTCCTGCAGCATCGTCGCGGCGCGACGCGGTTTGCGCGTGCCGTCGTTGTCGACGCTGCCGAAGTTCGAGTACGACAGCAGTGCGGCGCGCGGTTCGACGTTGAACCGGCGAGCGAGTTTGCCGGTCTGTTTGGTGACCTCCGCGAGGACCTCCTCGTCGGGAGCCTGATTGACCGTCGCGTCGGCAACGAAGACGACGCGATTCTTGAAGGTGAGCATGTAGACCCCGGCGGCGTAGTCGACGTCGTCCGCGGTGCCGATCACCTGCAGCGGCGGCCGCAGCGCCGAGGGGTAGTGATGGGAGAGACCCGTCAAGAGTGCGTCAGCGTCGCCCTGTTCGACCATCACGCTGCCGAAGTAGTTCGAATCGCCCTCGATGAGTTCGCCGGCTTCCGTTCGCGTGATACCCTTGCGTGCGCGGAGTTCGTGCAGGCGGTCGGCGTACGCCTCGTAGTCGCCGACCGAGGGATCCGCGACCTGCGGCGTGAACTCGAGGCCGAGACTCGATGCGGTCTGGCGGATCTCTGACTCGTCGCCGATGAGAATCGGTGCGGCGATGCCTTGCTCCTGAATCTGGTAGGCCGCCCGGATCATCTTCTCGTTTTCGCCCTCGGCGAGCGCGACCGTCTTGGGGTCGCTCTTTGCCTTGTTGAGGACGACGCGCATCATCTCCCGGGACTTGCCGAGGCGGGCCTCGAGTTCTTCCTCGTAGGCGTCGAGGTCGAAGTCAGTGCGGGCAGCGCCGGACTCGATCGCGGCCTCGGCGACCGTCGGGGCGACCTGGAAGAGCACGCGCGGGTCGACGGGCTTCGGAATGATGTAGTCGGGGCCGTACTGGAGCGGTTCGTCGCCGTAGGCTTTGACGACGGCGTCGGGAACGTCCTGCCGGGCGAGGTCGGCGAGCGCCTCGGCGCAGGCGACTTTCATCTCCTCGTTGATCTCCGTCGCGCGCACGTCGAGTGCGCCCCGGAAGATAAAGGGGAACCCGAGGACATTGTTGACCTGATTCGGGTAGTCGGAGCGGCCGGTCGCCATGATGACATCGTCGTCGCGGGCGGCCTTTGCCTCCTCGTAGCCGATTTCGGGATCGGGGTTGGCCATCGCGAAAATGACCGGGTTGCTGGCCATCGACTGGACCATCTCCTGGGAGACGATGCCGCCGACCGACAGGCCGACGAAGACGTCTGCTCCCTCCATCGCGTCCGCGAGATCGCCACCGGGGATATCGCGGGCGAACTGGCGCTTGTACTCGTTGACCTCCTGTCCCCGAGTTTCGGTGATGATACCCGAGGAGTCACACATCGTGATGTTCTCGGCGCGACAGCCGAGCGAGACGTAAAACCGGGCCGTCGCGATGGCGCTCGCGCCCGCTCCCGAAAACACGATCTCGAGGTCTTCGAGGTCCTTGCCCGCGATGTCTGCCGCGTTGAGCAGTGCGGCACCGGAGATGATCGCCGTCCCGTGCTGGTCATCGTGAAACACCGGAATGTCGATCTCCTCGCGCAGGCGCTCCTCGATCGTGAAACACGACGGTGCCGTGATGTCCTCTAAGTTGATCCCGCCGAAGGTCGGCTCCATCATCTTCACCGCCTCGACGAACTCGTGTGGGTCCGACTCGTCGAGTTCAATGTCGAAGACGTCGATGTCGGCGAAGCGTTTGAACAGGACGCCCTTGCCCTCCATGACGGGCTTTGAGGCCTGTGCACCGATATCGCCGAGTCCGAGCACGGCAGAACCGTTCGAGACGACGCCGACGAGGTTCCCTTTTGCCGTGTACGTATACGCCTGGGTCTCGTCGTCGTCGATCTTCCGGCAGGGCGCAGCAACCCCCGGCGAGTACGCAAGTGAGAGGTCTCGCTGCGTGTTCGTCGGCTTCGTCGTCGAAATTTCGATCTTCCCCGGCGGATCAGTCTGGTGGTACTCCAGCGCGTCCTCGTCAAGTCCCATACCATGGACAGTGTGGGCATTCACTAAAAACAATTCGAAGGCGGATATCGACAGTTGTCGAACTACAGCGTAGCTCGTCTCGCTCACCTCGTTTCCGGATGCGACCGTTTTATACGGGCCGCGCCAGTGAGGTGGGGTATGGACGTCGCGCTTGGTGGGACGTTCGACCCCGTTCACGACGGCCACCGGCGGCTCTTCGAACGGGCGTTCGAACTCGGAGATGTCACTGTCGGCTTAACCAGCGACGAACTCGCCCCGAAGACACGACACGTAGAGCGAACCGTCCGGTCGTTCGACGACCGACGGGCCGACCTCGAAACCGAACTCGACGCGATCGCAACCGAGTACGACCGCTCGTTCGAAATCCGACGGCTCGAGGAACCGACGGGTATCGCGACTGAACCCCAGTTCGACTACCTGGTCGTCTCACCGGAAACCCGGTCCGGCGGCGAACAGATAAACGAGATTCGTCGTGAGCGCGGCTACGATCCACTCGAGGTCGTCGTCGTCCCTCACCTGCGTGCCGACGACGGCGATATCATCTCCAGTACCCGAATTGTCCACGGGGAAATCGACGAACACGGCACTGTTCTCGACGGCGACTAGTCACCGACCGTGTCCGTCGCGGAATCTGCACGGACTGCGCTGAACTCGAACCGAATCGAGTGAACTCGCCAGTTCTATCGCCAATGGAAATTACAGGGGGCTACTAATACCGTCTTTCCAGCCATGTATCGTAAACTTACGGTCGGTAACGGTCAGTGGCGTGGTGGTGTGGACAGGCGTCGGTTCTGACCAATCAGTCGCGTTACCAGCTGGGTGGTTCGAGACCGGCCGCAGCCAGTCGGTCCTTCCAGCGGGTCTGGATCGAGAGGCGAGAGACATCCGCCGCGTCGGCAACGGCACCCTGCGTTCGGCCATCCCCGGCGACGAGCGAGCCGGCGTAAATACTCGCAGCGAGGACGGCCCGTTTCGAGCGGTCGTCCGATGGTACGTCGCCGAGAAAGAGTTCAGTAGCACAGGAGCGAGCGTCGCTGGAGAGGTCGAGTCGGTCGGCGATCTGCTCGAGTTCGGTGAGCCAGGAATCGTACTCGATGCGATCGCGGGCGCTGTGCATGGGCGGGGTAGTGCACCATCGGAGATAAATCTGCGGACGTGACGTCGGTGAACAGGAGTGGGGTAGTCGGGACGTGGGCTGGCGTAGTCGGTGGGTGATAGGAGTATGTATAATGGAGAATCAGTGTAGTGGCCCTCGGAACGGGTCTGTTTCACATCGTTGTGAATCCCAATAGCGCGCTACTTGCGCCAAGAGTTAGCTACGAACAGGTCGCCGAATCGGCCGTTCTGCCTGGGTTTCACTAGGAGACAACTACTAAAGCCCGAGAATCGCCAAGTGAGAAACACCGTTGGGTTCCGGTCTCGGTACGGGCTGGACCTGCGTCCCGTCATGAAGGAGCCAACTTGCAAGCTCGTCTGCACTGGCTGTGGTCTCGAGATGCCGTACCGAGACCGATCGTTAGCCGAGCAGGCGGCAGAGCTACACCAACTTCGCGATGCCGAGCACGTGACCTTTATCGTTCCACCGGACTGGTCGCCCGAAGAGCCGGTGAAACATCAGTAGTGGGAAGTCACGAGGTGCCGTCCGGACCGACAGTTACTTACTGGATTCGTGAAAAGCGAAAGGTGCGCGCGGGTAGCCAAGCTAGGCCAACGGCGCAGCGCTTAGGACGCTGTCCCGTAGGGGTCCGCCGGTTCGAATCCGGTCCCGCGCATTCTCCGCGAACACCATCGTGAGCGGAGACTGCGGTCGGCCGATTCCTGCAAGACGTAGCGTGAACGCAGTGAGAGACCGTCTTGCTTCGGTTCGAATCCGGTCTCGCATCGTCTCATCCATTGTACTTTCCCGCCGTTGTTCATAAATACGGAGACTCTGTGGCGGAATAATGTCGGCAGTCTTTTGCCACACGCGCGATAATACGAGCGTATGCCGGGAACCACGAGCTGGCATACCCTTCTCGAGACTGTCGCGGAGTTACCACCTGATGCGACACTCCTCACGCCACTCTCGCGGGACCCCTTCCAGATAACTGAGACGCAGGAACACCGGCTTCTCGTCGAGTACAAACGCGAATCTGAGACGGTTCCGCTACAACGCGAACAGTTCGAGACGCTGCTTCAACGAGTTCAGGACGCGGCCGGCGGCTTCAGTCTTGATCGGCTTCCCTCGGAGGCGGAACCCTACGCGACGGTGCTCAGTCTTCATCCGCAGTTTGAACTCGATGACAAGGCTGGAACGCTGACCGAAACCGACACGCCATCCGGCTCTCCGCTCGTCGATACAGATGTCGGCTTCGAGTCCGGTTCGGCTGCCGCCACAAAGCGCACGGAGCGCGAAGAACCCGAACTCCCCGTCTACGCCGATGCCCTGCTGTTGATCGACGCTCTGGAGCGACACGATCCAACCGCACTCGACGGGATGGAGACGGCGGCGCTCGTCAATCTCTATACGCTCCTCTCGGATGTGCAGCGAAACGCCGACGACCTTCGACAGGACGTCAGTGCCGTCTTGCTCGATCGACTCCACCACGATCACCCGGTGAACGGACAATACGGGTCCGTCCAGCGGACTGCCCGCCGAAATCGCTCGCTCAAGGACGACGAGGACGTACTGACCGTCCTGGCGGACGCCGGAATCGACCCCGAGCGCGTCACGAGCGTGGACCCGGCGAAGGTCGACGAGGCGCTCGCCGTGACTGAACTCGCCGAATCCGCGGTGTACGAGATCGAACGCAGCGAGTACGTCCGAAAAGCCGAGGTCGATGAGGAAGAGAAAGAATCGCGACTGCAGGGGCTCAAGGATCAACTCACCGGGACGGACGAGGAAACCGACGAACTGCAGCGAGAAATCGAAGCCCTGGAGGCGCGTATCGACGATCTCACCAGCTTCGATTCCGGTGCGTCGTTTCGCTCTCCATCCGGTGGGGAAACCTGATCACAATCCCTGATCACAACCGCCCGCATAGCGATGACCTTCCCATAGTGACTGCTCCACGATTAAAGCACAGCCTGCTGTGGCAGACACACGTCTGACGCTCCATAACGCTTATTCGCGCGGAAACGGCTTGTATGAGCAATGGCCGGGTTAGACGATGTGTTCGGGCAGCTCTTCTCGAACGCCGATGCCGTCGCTCTCTTTTCACCGAGTAGCTCCGATTACGAACGCTGTCAAACAGCCGACGACCTCGACGTACTCGTCGTCGCCACCACCAACGATGTCGGCGCAGAGACGTTCGTCGAACTCCCCCTCGAGTTCGAGGACGTTGCCGAACGGATCAGCTTCGGCCTCGAGGGGGCGCTCGAGCAGGACGTTATCGAGGACGGCGACGAACTCGTCTGTGCGACGCGCGTCTTCGGGGACGAAATCGACACCATCTCGCGCGTGCGAGCCAACGCGGACGACCGGACCGGGATCTACGACCTCTTCGCGAAGTCGCGGGCCGAACCGACCGTCATCAAAGCCGTCCTCGAACTCGCGATTGAACTCGGCAAGAAGGGCCAGAAGGGCAAGCCGGTGGGGGCACTCTTCGTCGTCGGCGATGCGGGAAAGGTGATGAACAAGTCTCGGCCGCTGTCGTACAACCCCTTCGAGAAGTCACACGTTCACGTCGGCGATCCGATCGTGAACGTCATGTTGAAGGAGTTCTCTCGGCTCGACGGCGCGTTCGTCATCTCCGATGCGGGGAAAATCGTCTCAGCCTATCGGTATCTCGAGCCATCCGCGGAGGGTGTCGACATTCCGAAAGGGCTCGGCGCACGCCACATGGCCGGCGGCGCGATCACGCGCGATACGAACGCGATCACGATCGTGCTGTCGGAAAGCGATGGGCTCGTCCGGGCGTTCAAGGCCGGCGAGCTCATCATGGAGGTCGATCCGGAGGCGTACTGACATGAACTGGCAGACCCTTATCGACGAGCCGGCCGTCATAGCTGCGGCGGTGCTCGTACTCGGGCTGGTCATCGGCTACCTGGTCGGTCGACTCAACAAGGAACTGCTCTCGGCCTCAGGTGTGCCAGAAGCCGTTGAGGGGACGCCGTTCGAGCGTACCGCCCAGTCGATCGGTACCTCGTTGGTCGACATCGTCGCCAGATTGAGTTCGTGGTTCATTTACGGGATCGCCGTTCTGACGGCGATTCATATCGCGCAATTACTCGACACTGAGGCGTTCTGGATTCGCGTCGTCGAGTACATCCCGCAGGTGTTCATTGCCGTCCTCGTGCTCATCTTCGGGTTCATCGTCGCGGACAAGGCGGAGTTAGCCGTCAGTGAGTACCTCCGTAGCGTCAAACTCCCCGAAGCCTCGCTTATTCCTCGGGTCCTCAAGTACTCCGTCCTGTACGTCGCCTTTCTCATCGCACTGGGGCAGATCGGCGTCTACGTCCTGCCGTTGCTCATCCTGCTTGCCGTCTACGCACTCGGCCTCGTCTTCGTCGGCTCCGTCGTCTTTAAGGACTTCCTGATCTCGAGTGCCGCAGGGATTTACCTGCTACTCAACCAGCCCTACGGAATCGGCGATCGGGTTCGTATCGGCGACCAGGCCGGTATCGTCCAGGAAGTCGACCTCTTCGTCACCAAAATCGAAGACAACTCCGAGGAGTACATCATCCCGAACCGGAAGGTCTTCGAAGACGAACTCGTTCGTATCCGGGACTGAGACCACCCGCAAATCGGATACGGATACAGACCGCTTACTCCAGCGAGAGCCCGGGATGCCACCGATCCGCCCCCGCCTCGCGCTTTATCGCATCCATTCTTGCGAGCAAGTGCGTCGCAAGCGTCGCCGTTTCAGCCGCACGAGACTCGCCTTCCGTTCTGAACTCGCCAGTCTGACGGTTCGCGTAGACGGAACAGACCGCACCGGCGCGCAGCCCGTAGATGTTCGCGAGCGTGAAAATCGCACTCGCCTCCATCTCGATGTTCTTGACGTTCGCCTCGACGAGTTCATCGATCAGGTCGTCCGCGCCGGCGGCTTCGAACTCGTCGTAGCCGGGACGGCCCTGGCCGGCGTAGAAGGAGTCGGCGCTCATCGTGATACCGGTGTGGTAGTCGTAGCCGAGTCGTTCGGCGGCGGCGACGAGTGCGGAGACGACCTCGTAGTCCGCGCTCGCGGGGTAGTCCTCGCGGACGTATTCGTCGCTCGTGCCCTCCTGTCGGACCGCGCCGGTGCTGATAACGAGGTCGCCGACGTCCATGTCGGCCTGGATCGCCCCGCAGGAGCCGACCCGAATGAACGTCTCGCAGCCGACGCGGGCCAGTTCCTCGACGGCGATTGCGGCCGACGGGCTGCCGATTCCGGTCGAGGTGACCGAAATGGGCGTGTCCTCGTAGGTGCCGGTCGCGGTCCGGTACTCGCGGTGGTGGGCGCGAATCTCGTGGTCGTCCCAGTGGGCCACGATCTTCTCGAGGCGTTCGGGATTGCCGGGCAGGAGGACGGTATCGGCCATGTCCGCGCCGCTGACCTCGAGATGGTACTGTACGTCTGCGTTCGGGTCTTCGCTGTCGCCGGTCATCGAGTGGCGGCGATTCGCACCGACGCCGTATATAAATGCGGGGCGGCCGTATCGACGGGTATGGCACGCGGAACCCTCACGGACACGTACGTCGCCGCGCTCCAGCACGAGTTCGCCGACGTGCCCGCGGACGCGACGCGAGTCGGCGTCGTCCGCAGCCCGACCTCGTGGTTTCACGCCGCGGTCGACGAGAACGTTCCCGAACTCGGGCCGCCAGCCGACCTGCTCGACGCGATCCGCACCGCCGAGGAGGACCTCAAGATGCGCGGGATCTGCGACGAGGAGGCCCACAACGCCGCGTGGGACCAGGTCGCGTTCGGAGACGCCTACCGCGAGCACCTCGCGACGGCCGACGAGGCGCAGACGGCACTCGCGGCCCTCTCGACGCGGCTCGACGACGGCGAGGACCTGGCGCTCGTCTGCTACGAAAACACCGAGAAAAAACGCTGCCATCGAACGATCCTTCGCGCTGAACTCGAGCGGTAGCGTCGGCGCTCGAGCCACAAGCCGGCTACTCCAGGGTCTCCTCGGTGATCGTATTCGGCAAGAGTTCACCGAGCGTGTACTCGGTTACCTGAATCGCAGTCACATCCGCTTCGTCGTCGGTATTCTCGTCGCTCAGGTCTCCTTCGTCGCACCACACCACGAGTTCGTCGTCGCAGAACTCGGCCAGCGTCTGCCGGCACATCCCGCAGGGCGTGACGCCGTCTTGTCGGTCGGAACTCACGGCGAGATGACTGAACTCGCGGTGGCCGTTCTTGACCGCTTCGGCGATGGCGACCTCCTCGGCGTGGAGGCTGTTGCTGAAATTGGCGTTTTCGAGATTGCAGCCGACGAAGACATCGCCGGCTTCGGTTTCGAGTGCGGCACCGACACGGTACTCGGAGTAGGGGACGTGGGCGGCTGATTGAGCGTCGCGTGCGGCCGTGATGAGGGCGGTGCGATGATCGGTGGCGGCGCTATTGCTGTCGTCGTGTGGAGTCACACCGGATAGTACCGCGAGTGAGCGCAAGAAGGCATCGACCGCTCTTCAGGTCTAGGCCTAGGTCCAGATCCAAGTCCAGGGAAGGGGATCCACCGTGCTACCCGGCTCATACGGACTGCTGTAAGTCATTTCCGGCGCAACCGCAGAAGGGGCGCGGTTGCGCCGGTAAATCGCTACAGCAGACCGTCTCAGTCCTCGCCGGACTCGTAGTGGTCGCCGGCGGCGTCCGGCAGTCGCGTTCGGCCGACGAGCACGAGGACGACGATGACCGACATGTGCGGGATCGTGCGAATCAGTTCGGTCGGGATCGCGTAGCCGGCCGACTGCAGTGCAGTCTGGAGCGAGTTCAGTCCCGCGAAGAGGAACGAACTCAGAACGGCACCGACGGGGTGGTAGTTCGCGAGGAGGTAGGTCGCGATCGCGATGAACCCGCGGCCGTTGATCGCCGTGTCGCCGCCGCCGGCGAACGTCCCGAGGGTGCCGAGCGCGAAGCCGGCACCGCCGAGGCCGGCGAAGACGCCCGAGAGCAACACCGCAGCGTACCGGACCTTGCGAACGTCGACGCCGGCCGTATCGAGCGCCTTCGGATTCTCGCCGCTGGCGACGACCCAGCGGCCGAAGGTGGTTCTGGAGAGCAGGTACCAGCCCGCGACCGTGCCGGCCAGCATGAGATAGACCTGCGGTTCCGTATCGAACAGGAGATAGCCGACGATCGGAATTTCCGACAGTCCGGGGACCGTCACGCTTCCAAAGCGCGCGACGCTCGCGGTGTTGGGGCTGCCGAAGACGATCCGCGACGCAAAGGGCGCGAGCCCCAGCGAGATGAGCCAGATCGCGAGACCGGCGATGATCTGGTCGGCCTTGAACTCGATGCAGACGATCGCGAAGATCAGCGCGAACAGGACGCTGACGAGGATGCCGACCAGCAGTCCCCACCACAGGTTCGACACGCCCATCGTCGCGCCGCCGTCGCCCAGCCAGTAGACCGCGATGATCGAGCTAAACGCCGAGACGATGAGCAGGCCCTCGATACCGATGTTGATGACGCCGCTTTTCTCGGCGAAGATGCCGCCGATCGCCGCGAGCGCGATCGGCACGGCGAGCCGGAGCGTCGAGGTCTGCCAGCTCGCGGGAGTCGCCCAGAGGAACGCCAGGACGATGGCGACGGCACTCAGACTCGCCGCGCGCGGGTGTCGACCGATGAACTCGCGCGTGCGGCGGAATCGCTTACGCATCGTCCTCACCCCCGGATTCGTCGGCCACCTCGTTGTTGTCGTCGGGAACGCTTCCCCCGTCGGCTCTGGCGGGTTTCGGTGAGCGAACGTCAACGTACCGCGTCCCGATCATGCGGAAGAACTCCGGCATCGCGACGAAGAGGATGATCAACCCGGAGAGAATGCCGACCAGGTCGGGCGGCACGTTCGTCGCGGAGCCGATTGCGCTCTTGCCGCTATCGAGCATGCCGAACAGGAACGCCGATGCGCCGACGCCCAGCGGATTGCTGCCGGCCAGCACCGAGACGGCGATCCCATCGAACCCGATCGACGGGACGTTCTTGAGCCACCGTCCGTGGACCATCAGCACCCAGAACGCGCCGGCGACGCCGCCGAGTGCGCCCGAAAGCGACATGGTCGCAACGGTCATGCGCTTCTCGTCGACGCCGCCGTAGGCGGCTGCGGCCGGCTGAATGCCGCTCGTGCGGAGTTCGTAGCCGAACGAGGTGCGGGAGAACAGCCAGGCGATGCCGAGCATGAGCACGACGGCGAACCCGAGCGCGAGCAGCGAAAAATCCACCCGTTCGTCGAATCCGATGTACGGAATGGTCGGAACCTCGGCGTACTCCGGGACCGGCGCAGTTTGTGCGGTAGTGCTGTTGTTATCCTGGAACTGCCAGGACAGTAGTGTCGACGTGATACCGACCGCGACGAAGTTGAGCATGATCGTCGTGATCACCTCGTTCGCGTCGGCGTAGGCCTTCAGGGCTCCCGGAATCGCGCCGTAGAGGCCGCCACCGATCGCGCCCGCGAGCACGCCGAGGGGGATGAGAACGAGCATCCCGACCAGGCCGCCAGGAACGATCGATTCCGCGAAGACGACGGTGATGGCCGTCACGAACCCGCCGATGACGAGTTGGCCTTGCGTCCCGATGTTGAGGAGGCCGGCGCGAAACGCCACCGCGACCGATAATCCCGCGAAGATCAGCAGCGTCGTCTGCTGGAGCGTCTTCGCGAGGCTCAAGTTTGTCGGCGACCAGCCACCCTGCAGCGGGTTGCCAAGCGCCCCGAGGAACAGCTCGTAGAAGACCTGCATCGGGTTGTAACAGAACGTCACGCCGGCTATGTCGAGTCCGGACCGACACGAGGCGACGCCGCCCGAGACGAAGACGAACGCACCGCCGACGAGCACCGCTGCGAACAGCGCCGCGACGCTAATGGCGATCCGTTCCATGGCTGACGCCCGGACAAGCCGTTCGAGGAGTCGCCGTATCCGACCGGGCGCATCCGAATCCGAACTCATCGCGACTCACCGCTGTTCGTTCCGACCGTGCCAGCATCGCTGGCACCCTTTCCGGTCTCGTCCACCTGCTGGCCCGCCATGAGTAATCCGAGTTCTTCTTCGGTGATCGCATCCGGGTCGGTGACGTCGATGAACTCGCCTTCGTACATCACGGCCAGCCGATCGGACAGCGCCTGCACCTCGTCGAGCTTCGAGGAAACCAGCACGATCGCGACTCCCTCCCGGCGGAGTTCGAGCAGTCGGTCGTGGATGAACTCGGTCGACCCGATGTCGACCCCGCGGGTGGGATACGTCGCGATAACCAGCGAGGGATCGCGCTCGAACTCGCGGCCGACGATGAACTTCTGTTGGTTCCCGCCGGAGAACGAGCTGGCATCGGCGTCGGCGTCCGGCGGTCGGACGTCGTAGGTGTCGATGAGGTCGTCCGTGTGGTCACGAACGTTGGTCCAGTCGATGCGACCGTCAGGTGCGAACTCGGAGTCGCGCTGACTCCCCAGAATACTGTTTTCGACGAGATCGAACGGCATGACCAGCCCGCGCTTGTGACGGTCTTCCGGAATGTAGGACATCCCGGCGTCGATTCGCCGGCGGCGAGACCAGTCGGTGATGTCCGTGCCTTCGTAGGCAATCGTTCCCGCATCGGGCGTTCGGAGGCCGGTGATCGCCTCGATCAGTTCGGCCTGGCCGTTCCCGTCGACGCCCGCGATACCAACGATCTCGCCGGCGCGAACGTCGAGATCGATGCCGGAGACGACATCGACGCCGCGAGCGTCCTCGACGGCGACGTTCCGCGTCGAGAGGACGACCTTACCCGTCGTGACGGGGTCGGCGTCGACCTCGAGAAGCACCTCGCGACCGACCATGCGCTCGGCCAGGTCTTCGCGGTCCGTGCGTTCGGGCGCGACCGTCCCCACGGATTCGCCGTCCCGGAGAATCGTAATCGCGTCGGCTGCGTGGGTCGCCTCCTCGAGTTTGTGCGTGATGAAGATGACCGTCTTTCCCTGGGCAGTGAGTTCGTCGAGCACGTCGTAGAGGTCCTCGACCTCCTGGGGTGTGAGGACGGCCGTCGGTTCGTCGAGAATCAGTACGTCCGTGCCGCGAAACAGCGCTTTGAGAATTTCGACGCGTTGCTGGACGCCGACGCTCAGCTCCTCGACGGTCGCCTCGGGATCGACATCGAACCCGTACCGATCGCAGAGGTCGTCGATCTCGCGGGCGATCTGCTCGCGGTCGACCGCCATGCCGAACCACTTGGTCGGCTCGTTCCCCAGGGCGATGTTCTCGGCGACCGTCATGGAGTCGACCAGCATGAAGTGCTGGTGGATCATCCCGATACCGGCGTCGATGGCATCCTGCGGCGAGCCGAACCCGCGCTCGGTTCCATCGACGACGACACGCCCCGCCTCCGGTTCGTAGAGCCCGTAGAGGACGTTCATCAGCGTCGTCTTCCCCGCGCCGTTCTCGCCGAGCAAGGCGTGAACGCTCCCCCGTTCGACGCGCAAATCGACGTCGTCGTTCGCGACGACGCCGGGGAATCGCTTGGTGATTCCGTCGAGGTGGACGGCGAGATCCGTCCCCGTCTCCCCCGTTCTCGTCCCGCGGTCGGCGGTATCTACCTCCGACCCGGCGGCCAGTTCTGCTCCGTCCGTCGTTCCCGGTCCCGGCTTGGTCATGCGGTTACAGTGCTGTTGGAACGTCGATCTCGCCGTCGATGATCGCCTGTCTGGACTCCTCGACCTGCGTCTTGACTTCCTCGGGAATCTCGTCGCCGATCGTATCGCCGTAGACCGCAGCGACACCGTCTTCTTCAAGCCCCAGGCGCTCCTCGCCGGCCTCGAACTCGTCGTTGACGGCGGACTCGACGGCGGAATACACCGCGTTGTCGACGCGCTTGACCATACTCGCGAGAATCACGTCGGCGAGGTCCTCGTTCGAGACGGACTGGTCGTCGTCGACGCCGATCGCGAACCGCCCCTCGTCTCGCGCCGCCTGGAAGACGCCGATACCGGTTCGGCCGGCCGCGTGGAAGATGATGTCCGCGTCCTCGTTCTGGTACATCGTTCTGGCGGTTTGCTGCCCGCCGCCGGTGTCCTCGAAGCTCCCGACGTACGCCGAGACGACCTCGGCATCATCGTTTGCGTACTCGACGCCGGCTCGGAATCCGGCCTCGAAGGACTCGATCAGTGGCGATTCAGTCGCCCCGACGAAGCCGACCACGTCGGCGTCCGGATTCGTCTCGCCCTCGCCGGCCGCGAACTCGCGATCCGTCAGCAGTCCGGCCAGATGACCGACCTGGAACGATCCTGCGGGCTCGTCGAAGATGTAGCTTCGAACGTTATCCGCCTCGACGACCTCGTCGACGATGATGAAGTTCTGCTCCGGATACGCCGGCGCGTTCTCCCCGAGAGCCTGCGCCTGTGCGTACCCGATACAGTTGACCAGATCGTACTCGCCGGACTCCGCAAACGTGCTCTGTGCGCTGCTAAACTCCCCGTTCGAATCCGGCTCCCGCTTGTCAACCGCGATATTGAACTCGTCCCGCGCCTGGTCGAGTCCTTTCTTTGCCATGTCGTTGAACGAATCGTCGCCGAGGCCACCGACCGCATACACCGTTCCGATCTGAACATCGGCACTCCCCTCGTCACCGAACCCGCCGACACATCCGGCAAGGCCTGCCAACCCAACAGTGCCCACTCCCGTAAGGAACCGCCGTCGATCTCGTGACATACGACCGGCTAGCGTACACAATTGGTTTATACCCGTCGAAATTCCCGCTTAGAGTTCACGATTCGAGACACAGTTCAACAGCCGATCACGACTCACCCCAGACAGTGAGACAATTTCACAAAAGCCGCCGGCGGAATTCCGAGTTCAGCCGTGCGATCGACGCCCCTAGGCGGCGTCCGCGACCGCCGTCTCGATGACCGCCTGAGCCTCGGCGACGAGTTCATCGACGCCTTCGCTTTCGGCGTAGAGGCGGACGTACGGTTCGGTGCCGCTCGGCCGAACGAGGAGCCACGACGCGTCGTCGAACTCGAGGCGGATGCCGTAGTCGGTGTCGACGGTCGTCTCGGGGAACGCCGCGGGCAGTTCGCTCTCGAGCGCCGCCATCACGTCGGCTTTGCGCTGGTCCGGACACTCGACGCTGACCTTCCGGTAGGGTCGTTCGGTAATGGGAGCGCGGAGAGCGTCGGTGTCGCCCGCGGCGGCGACCAGTGCGGCGACGACGGCCGCGCTCGTGACGCCGTCGATCCACCCGCCGAAGGCCGTGTGAATGTGCTTCCAGGGCTCGGCCGCGAAAACGACCTCGGTGAACTCGTCTCCGGCGGCGCGTTCCCGGGCGATGCCCTCGTGAAGCGCCCCCAGTCGGACGCGTTCGACGCGCCCGCCCGCGTTCCGAACTCGCTCGTCGATCCGCGCCGAAGCGTTCGGCGTCGTGACGACGACCGGATCGTCGGCGTCGCTCGTGGCCGTATAGTGCGCTGCAACGACGGCCAGGATGGTGTCTTCGTGGATTACGTTGCCGTCGGGATCGAGGACGACAAGCCGGTCCGCGTCGCCGTCGTGTGCCAGCCCGAGGTCGAACGAGCCCTCCGCGAGGAACTCCGAGAACGACGAGAGCGTTTCCGACGTCGGTTTGCTTTCCCGAGCCGGGAAGTGGCCGTCGACGGTCGCGTTCACGCCGACGACGGTCGCGCCGAGGGCGTCGAGGACCTGCGGCGTCGCGAGCGCGCCGACGCCGTTTCCGCAGTCGACGGCGATCGACAGGCCGGCGAGGGGCGACTCTCCAAACTCGTCGAACTGGTCGCGAACGTACGCAGCGACCGCGGTTCGGTACGGGTCGAGTATCTCGAGTTCGTTCGATCGACCCCACTGATCCCACGCGGATTGCGACGAGCCGGCGTCGATGGCACCCTCGATGCGCTGTTCGGCGTCGCGATCGAACTCGACGCCGTCGGCGAAGAGTTTGATGCCGTTGTCCGTCGGCGGGTTGTGACTCGCGGTGAGCATGACGCCCGTTCGTCCTCGCGAGGCAAAGGCGAGCGCCGGCGTCGGCACCTGGCCGAGACGGCACACGTCCGCGCCGGCACTCTCCAGACCGGCTTCCATCGCCGCTGCCAGTGCCGGTCCCGTTTCGCGTCCGTCGCGGCCGACGACGACCGTCTCGTCGGGTTCGCCGACGGCCTGCCCGACCGAGAGGGCGAGCGACGGCGTGATTTGCTCGACCGGTCCGCGGATGCCCGCGGTCCCGAATAGTGTCATACTGGCCCGTTCCGCGAGCAACTACTTATATGACGTGACACGAGCGCTGCGCGCTGAACCCATCGGAGCAGTCAGGAGACGATTGCACGCCAGCCCGGTTCGTAACAGAGACCGTATGCCGCGGGGAGCGTACCGACCGACAGCGGCGGGACGAACAGGAGCATGCTAAACGGATCCGGCGGCGCGATGATCGACCCGACGATGTATGCGGTACCGATACCGATACCGGCCGTGCCGATCAACCGTTCGCGTCGCGTGGCCGGTTCGCTCCGGTCGGGAAGCCGCCGCCTGTAGACGAGGTACGCAAGGGCGGCGATAGACAGGGTAAAGAAGGTCGCCAATCCCCAGGTACCTCCGTCCGCTCCGCGAGCGGCAGCATCGGCGCTGATCGCGTAGCTGAGACAGAGTCCAGCCAGTAAGAGCGCAAGAATGAACGCGAACCCAACCGGAACGAGGCTCATTGTTTATAATATATTCGACATTAATCGAATAATACTGTTCCGGTTACGGATTGCGCAGACGCAGTCGTCCGTTCCAACGACGATGGCGATCGACACCGCGACGACCCGCGAGCCGAGTTCGTACGCCCGGTGCGCTAAAATATATTTTAGCTAACACCTATTCCGACGGGGACCCTCGATTCTCACGAGGATAATGCACGGGACAGACTCCGACGGAATCATCACGACAGGCACGACGACGGTCGGCCTCGTCGGCGCGGACGGCGTCGTCCTCGCAGCCGACAGCCGAGCGAGCCTCGGCGGCCGATTCGTCACGAACCGCACGGCCCGGAAGGTCGTCCCCGTCGACGACCGAACGGCGCTCACCTTCGCCGGCAGCGTCGGCGACGCCCAGTCGTTCGTCCGCCGCCTCCGCGCCGAACTCGCGCTGTACGATATGGATCACGAACCCGGCGCGTCGGTCGACACCGCGGCGACGGTCGCCGCCGATCTCATCCGCCGCGACCAATCCCCCCAACTCGAACTCGTTCTGGGCGGGATCGCTCCCAAACCGGCCGTCTACCAGATCGACCCCGCTGGCGGCGTTATGGACGCTCCGATCGCCGCCAGCGGGAGCGGGATGCAACTCGCCTACGGCTACCTGGAAGACGCCTACGACCCCGAACAGTCGGTTGCGGAACTCCGAGCCGTCGCCGCGATGGCCGTTCGAAACGCAACTGAGCGTGACACCGCGAGCGGCGACGGCATGACCATCGCGACGATCACCGCAGACGAACTCGAACGCGAGCAGTACGACGGCATCGAACACGCCGTTTCCGCCGCGACCAGCCAGCCCACAGACTCGGAGGTGGCCCGATGAACACGAGTTCACGCCAGCAGGCCTACGACCGCGGGCACACGATTTTCTCCCCTGATGGCCGGCTTTACCAGGTCGAGTACGCCCGGGAGGCGGTCGAGCGCGGCTCGCCGAGCGTCGGCGTCGTGACGAGCGAGGGCGTCGTCCTCGCGGCGCGCAAGCGCGTTCGGTCGCCGCTGCTCGAGCCGGATTCGGTCGAAAAGATCCACCGCGTCGACGATCATCTCGCGGTCGCGACCGCCGGCCACGCCGCCGACGCGCGCCAACTCGTCGACGCGGCCCGCAAGCGCTGTCAGCAGCATCGCCTGCAGTACGGGGAACCGATCACCGTCTCGGTCCTCGCGAGCGACCTCGCGGATCACATCCAGGAGCAGACCCAATCCGGCGGGACGCGACCGTACGGGGCTGCGGTGCTCGTCGGGGGTGTCGATCCAGGCCCGGGCCCGAGTCCGGACCCGAGTCCCAATCCGGATTCCTCCCCCACCTCCGACAACCGATCGGCCGACGGAACCGAGTCCGAGCACGAGCGCGAGTCGGTCACAGACCGGACCGCACAGCCGGCACTCTACGAGGTCGATCCGGGCGGCACGTTCTACGGCTGGCGCGGAACCGCCATCGGCGACGGTACCGCCGAGATCCGATCGTTCCTCGAGACTGAACTCGGTGGCAGCGATTCCAGTGAAACGCAAGCCTTGACCCGGGATCACGGGCTCTCGATCGCTCTCGACGCACTCGCAACCACGGCCGCAGACGACCGCCCGCTCTCACCGACGACGGTCACGGCTCGCGTTCTCGGACCCGAACCGGAATCGGAATCGAGTTCGGAACAGTCGACGCCAGTCGGCGACGATGAACTCGAACGGGTACTCGACGCGCTCGAATAACACGACACGGCGTCGTCACGCCACGTTTACCGCTTTCACTTATTCTACCGTTTCTGCCGTCTCCGCCGTCTCCGCCGTCTCCGCTGTTGCCCGTTGCGTCTCGATCACGTCCACTCGTTCATCGACGTACAACGCAAGCACCGAGTCGTCGAGTTCAACCACGACGCGGACAGCGAGCGGGTCCTCGGAGAGCACCGTCTCGGCCCACTCATGGCCGACGTTCCAGATCGGGCGGTCGCGCACATCCTGGTCGTGATCGTGGTAGAACGAGACGACAGCCGGATGCGAGAGCAACGAGAGTGCGACGGGCGCACGCAGCGTCATCCCGCAGCGCGAACAGCTGAACTCGGCCTGGACGTGGTCGGTGTGCTCGGCCGGGAGCAGGTCTTCGGTCGCCGGCGAGAGCGTCGCGAGCCGAGCATCGACCGCGCCGCTGCAGTCGGGACAGACGCCGTCGCGCACGAGCGAAAGCCGGTGTCTGTGGTGGCGGTCGAAGGCGGCCGGAAACGCCGCGCCGTGGGAGTCGAGCCCGGCGGGCGGAAAGCCGAGCCGAAGGAGCCGCCGGTCGCAGTGCTCGCAGCGCACCGTCACTCTGTTATCGTTCGCCTGCGCCGTCAGCGCCGCCCGGCCACAGAACGGACAGTCGTCGTCGAGTTCAGTCGGGGGATGATCGACCCGCTGGGTGTACGTTCCGGTGGCGATCGCTCGCGCGATCCGCTCGCCGGCGTAGGTGAGTTCGTAGCCCTCACCGCCGTCCTCGGCACCGGACTCCACCTTTCGGAGGTACGGCCCGACGAGTTCGTCCAGGTGATAGGCGAATCCGGCGGTGGTGTCGACCGCGGAGGCGTCAAAGAGCGCCGAGAAGGTGGGCGTCGAAGGCGTGGATTCAGCGTGGTCTCCGTCGTCGCTCTCGGCGGTGGTGTCCCCATCGCTGAACTCGAGCATCGTCTCGAGAATCCCCATCCGGATCTCGTTGCCGAGCGCCTGGAAGGCGTCGCTCGGGTCCGAGACGCGGTCGCTGGGCTCGGGGGCGGCGGTCGGTAATTCCTCTCCGTCCTCTGCGGACATAGGATACTGTATACTCGGGCTGCGTGGAGAAGTAGCTTCGTTTATCCCCGGTGCTTTTCCTTCTCGAGTACCCGCACGTTCTCGATCCCGGTCTCCGGATACTGGCCGCTCTCGTCCTTCTCGACGGCCTTGACCATGTCCCAGACGACGTTGAGGCCGGTCGTGACGCCCTCGAGGGCCTCCATCTCGCAGCCGGTCTTGCCCGTCGTCTCGACCGCCACCGCGAGTTCGACGCGGTTCTCGGCGATCGAGAACTCGGTGTCGACGTTCGTGATCGGGATCTGGTGGCACATCGGGATCGTCTCCCAGGTGTGTTTGACGGCCTGGATCGCGCCGATACGGGCGGTTGCGAGCACGTCTCCCTTGCCGATTTCGTTCTCGTGGATGGCCTCGACGGTCGTCTCTTGCAGCCGGATCTCGCCCGCCGCGACGGCCCGGCGCTCGCTGTCGGGCTTGTCGCCGACGTCGACCATCTGCACGTCGCCATCGTCGGTGGTGTGCGTGAGGTCGCCGGTATCGGCGTCCTCGCCGTCCGCCGACGGTGAATCGTCAGTCATCGGTTCCACCCTCGTTCCAGAGCGCCTTGGGGATTTCCTCGAGAACCTCCGAGGCGAGGAAGCCGAACTCCCGTGACGCAGCCAGGCGTTCGCCGGCGACGCCGTTGACCTGCGCACCGGCGGCGGCCGCGTCGAGCGGGTCGGCGTGCTCCATGAGCGCGGCGACGATACCGGTGAGCACGTCGCCCGTCCCGCCGACTTTCATCCCCGCCGTTCCCGAGCGACTGAGTCGCGTGCGCTCGCCGTCCGTCGCCACGTCGGTCGCGCCCTTCGCGAGGACGACGTGTCCCAGGTCGGCCGCGAAGGCCTCGATCTCGTCTGCGGCGTCCTGCAGGTCGTCAACGTCGGGGCCGCCCATCCCGGCGAGTTCACCGCGGTTGGGTGTACAGATCAGCGTCGCCTCGGTCTCGAGTTCGGGAACGACTTCGAGCGCGTCGGCGTCGACGACCGCGGGGCCGGTGTAGGTTTCGAGGAACTGGCGCGCGGCCGCAAGCGTTTCGTCGGCGGTGCCGAGTCCCGGGCCGAGGATCACCACGTCGTCGTAGCGTTCGGCGGTGTCGACGAGGTCGTCGACCCGGTCGGGCGTCAGGCGGTCGCTTTCATAGGACTGGACAATCAGGTCCTCGGCGTAGCCCTGGATCTCGCCGGCGACGGACTCGGGCGCGGCGACGAAGGAGAGTTCCATGCCGGCCCGGAGCGCGGACTGGGCGGCCAGCGCCGGCGCGCCGGTGTAGGGACCGCCGCCGACGACGAAGGCTCGGCCGCCACGGTCGTCGGGCCGCGCGAGGCGCACGTCACCGGGGCCGACGAACCGTTCCGCCGCCGCCGGAATGCCGATGTCGGCGACGGTCACGTCCGCGTCGAGCGCCGAGAGGCCGGGTTTGGCGTCGTGAAAGGTGACGACGCGGTCGGCCTCGACGGCGTTCGCTGCGAGCGGCTTCTCCGAGTCGCGGTCGCCATCGCCCTCGCCGGCAGCGGCGTTCGCGTCGAATCCGGACGGAACGTCAACCGACACGACGGTCGCGTCGGCCTCGTTGATCGCTCGCGCCGCCGTTGCCTCGGGTTCGCGGAGGTCGCCGCTGATCCCCGTTCCGAGCATCGCGTCGACGACCACGTCGCACTCCGGCACCTCGAACGCCGTGGAGTCGGTGACCTCGCGGGCGTCGTCCCCCGCCCGTCGAAGCGCGTCCCAGTTCTCGCGGGCGATTTCGGTCCCGATCGTCTCGGCCCGGCCGAGCAGGAGCGTCCGCACGTCGAACGAATCGAGAAAGCGAGCGGCGACGAACGCGTCCCCGCCGTTGTTGCCGCGGCCGGCGACGATCACAACGCTCGCGTCCGGCTCTGCGACCTCCCGAACGACGCGGGCAACGGCGTTCCCGCTCGACTCCATCAGCTGCTTTCGCGGAACGCCGAGCGCCGCGGCGTTCGCGTCGACGGCGGCCATTCGTTCGCCTGTAATCATGGGCGAGCGTTCGACGGGCCGACCGTTGAAGATTGCGGACGACACCCTCAATTCCTCCGACCCCCTATCGTCGGTGTGAACGTCTTCTGGCTCGACGAGGACCCGCGGCTCGCGGCGCGCTATCACTGCGATCAGCACGTCAACAAGTTGCTACTCGAGGCCGCACAAGTCCTCTGTACGGCGGCCCGCGAGAACGGGTACGACGCCGAGTTCTGCTACCGGTCGACCCACGTCGACCATCCCGTCACGAAGTGGGCGACGGAATCGCGGGCGAACTGGCTGCGCCTGCGCGAACACGCCGAGGCACTCAACGCCGAGTTCACCGAGCGCTACGAGAAAGACGAGGACGAAGACCACGCGAGCTGGCAGGTCATCGAGCGGATCGACCCGGACCGAATCGAGTTCCCGTCCGCGGAACCGACGCCGCGGCCGCAGGCGATGCCCGACGAGTACAAGTGTCCCGGCGACCCGGTCGCCGCCTACCGCGCCTACTACGCCGGCGAGAAGGCCGAGTGGGCCGAATGGAAGTATACCGAGGAACCGCCGTGGCTCGCGGCGTCCCTCGCCGAGACGGCCTGATAGATCCCGAACGCCGTCAGTACCGGATCTCGAATCCGTCCTCGCCCTCCGGGTCGTCGAACTCGGCGTCGACAGCCTCGACATCGGCGGCCGGACTGCCCGTGTGACACCACTCGACCATCGATTCGACGGCGTCTTCGGGGCCCTCGAAGACCGCTTCGACGCGGCCGTCGTCGAGGTTCTTCACCCAGCCGTCGATTCCCTTCTCCCGGGCCGTATCGCGCGTATTCGCCCGGTAGTAGACGCCCTGGACAGTTCCCGACACGAAGACGTGGGCTCGCGTTCGCGTTGTGTCTGCCATGTGGGGGCGGTCGATTGCGAGCGGCAAAAATCCCGCCGTCTGCGATTCCCCCGCGTCCTACCGTTCATGGTCGCGTTCTCGTTCGTAGCGCCGCGATCCGACGACCATCCAGCCTGCCAGTGCGACCACGGCGACGAAAAAGACGATCCAGGCGACATCGGTTGCAGCGCCGTCGGCCGGCTCGGTGAACTCGACGAGTGCGAGGACGACGAGGAGCCCGGCGACGGCGAGCGCGTTCATCCCGATGAACGACGCCAGCCCCTCCTCGTCAGTGACGCGGTCCGGATCGTAACCCGCGACCAATTCGACCCGCCCGAAGTACCTGATCAGGATTCCGAGCGCGCCGACGAACGCGGCACACGCGAGGAGGATGACGGAGCCGGTACTCATACGCAGTTAGTTATTGTAATCCAACAAAAGTGCTTCCATCGCCCGTCCGTAGAGTTGCTACCGCGTTCGAAGACTCTGGGAGGGAGAGTCGTCTCCGGGTCGGAACGGCCACACTGAACTCGAGCAGCGGAGTCAGGCGAGCCGACGGGAGAGACGGCGTTCGATCCTGGAACTCACCAGCATCAGCGCGATGCCGATCGGGGCCGTCACGAAAACGAGCCCGACGAACGGATCGCCCGGACCCCGATCGGTCTCCGCGCGGACCCAGAGGGCGACGATCAACACAGCAATGAGCAGTGGTGTAAGCGCTCGTTTTCGGAGGAGGAGGAACACCGGTAGCCCGCTGAGAACGAAAAACACCGCCACCACCACCTAAACCGGATGTTCGAGCGCGAACAGCGGATAGTCCAGCCGAGTGGCGTACCACGAGAGAAGCACCGCGCCTGCGCCACCGCCGAGCACGAACACGAACGCACCAGTCTCCGACGGACGACCACCAGCCATGAGCGTCGCATCGTGACTAGTGCGTATACTGGGTTGAATGACACTCGGCGACCCCCACCGCGATCAGTCGCCGGTCCGGAGATGATGAAAGACGTACGTCTGAGCGTATCCCGCATACTCGCCGCCGAACCGCTCGCGCAGTGCCCGCGAGGTCTCGGCGTACGAGCCGCGATCGCAGTCGGGATAATACTCCTCGATCGCCGACCTAAGCCAGGTGTCGAGCGGCACCGCCTCGTCGAACTCGAGGGCGAACAGGAGCACGCAGTCGGCCACCTTGTCGCCGACGCCGACGAACTGACAGAGGAACTCGCGGGCCGCCTCGTACTCGAGTTCACGCGCGTCGGCAGGGTGGGCTTTTCCGTCGGCGACCATTTCAGCGGTGCGGACGACGTAGGGGGCGCGGTAGCCGAGGCCGAGGTCCCGAAGCTCGCTTTCGGTGGCGGTCGCGAGCTGGTCCGGCGTCGGGAACGCGTGATATGTCTCGCCGCCGAAGGATATCTCGTCGCCGTACTCCCGGGCGAGCGTCGAGACCATCGAGTGGATGCGGCTGACGCGCATCTGCGCCGAGCAGATGAACGAGATCAGGGTGCCGAAGGGCGGGTCCGTGACGAGGCGCATGCCCCGGTGGGCTTCGTAGGCGTCGTCTAACAGCGGATCGTCGGGTGCGGCGTCGACGATCGCTTCGAGGTCGTCGTCCAGTCGGAGGAGGCGACGCACGGTCGGTTCGGCGTCCGTCGTTGACTCCCATTCGAGTGCGTCGTCGGTCGTCCGAACGCGGATCACCTCGCCGTCGACGACGGTGACGTACCACTCGCCGGGAGCGGGCGTCCCGCCGTACATGTCGCCGTCGCCGCGCCGCCAAAGGTAGGTCTGGCCGCTTTCGAGCGTCCGATACAGATCGAGTCCGCCCACGAGTTCATCGCGGCGGATCGTCCCCGTTTCCATTCGTTCGTCCCTACGGTGGCGTCGGCTTGGGCCTTTCGAACCGGCCGCTTTGCCCGTGGGAGGGGACCGTGAACTCGCGCTGCGTGTCGCTGAGGCGAACCTTCATACTGCAGGCGATACAATGGCTCTGTATGAACTGCAGGGTTGTCGTCGAGGCCGCGGTGCCGGTATTCGACGTCGAAACAGCAGACGAGGCGATTCGGATCGCCATCTCGAAGACGGGCGAGATGCTGAACCCTGACTTAAATTACGTCGAGATCAACATGAGCGAGCGAACCTCTCCTGAGGGAGAGGAGCTCCCGCCTGCGTTTATCGCCGCCGACGAGGCGCTCGTCGCACTCGAACTCGAGATGACCGTGTTCAACGTCGAGCGAGAGGAACACGCCTCGCGGATCGCCCGTAAGGAAATCGGGCAGCGACTCGAGAATATCCCGCTCGAGGTCGAAGAAGTCGAAGTCATCGAAGAAGACGAGGGGACCGACGAAGACGAAGACGAAGGCGAAGGCGAAGAGACGGATGAAGACGAGATGGCTGATGACGAGTCAGCCGACGCTGCTGTGACGGACGACCAAGACGAGGACGCTCAATCTGACGACGAGGACGACGAAATTCTTCCCGAGTTCGAGGATTTAGTCGAGTAAGTACTTCTTACCGGTTCACTTGCGGACCGTTCAGTCGAATTGCTGCGTTTTTATCGAATGGAAAACGGAGTCAGTTCGGGGTAGTTACGGGTATCGCGAACTCGAACTGACTGTGGCCGACGGCAGGAGCACGGTGTTCGAACCCTGTGTGGAGACGAGCCAGACGAGTCTGAGCAATCTTACCAGTAGGAGACGATAGTACCTGAAGGATGCTCCGAGTGCTTCAGTCTGCGGTGGCGGCGACTGCTTCCTGTTCGTCCTCGCGCATGTTCATCGTGATTCCGCCGGCGAGTGCAAAAACAGCGGCTTTGTGATCGGTCTTCGATTTGTGGATCGATGTCGGTCGAATACCGAGAGAATCGTACTCCTCCAGATCGATCTGGCAGTTGTCCCACTCTGCACACTGGTTCGATACTTCCGCGAGAAGGCCGTGAAGGTGAATGAGCTCCTGCTTCTTCATAACCATGCAATGCTATCCACTGCAGGGTTATATTATTATCTTGAGTCGCGTTACCATGCAACCCGTATCAGAGCGAGAGAGGGTCAGGAAAAACAACCGTTCGAAGAGGGAGTCTAGTTGCGTAAAACAGTCTCCAAGCTACTGTTAGTTCAGCCATAGACCTCCCATAAATCCGAGTGATATCGTCCACAGTAACCCACATTCAGGCTAGCGATTCTGCTCGAAACGGCTCCGCCTATCCGAGTTGCTTCAACGTCTGGAGGTCGCGATCGGTCCGCATGAACTCGGCGGTCCGCCGGGAGGCATGACAGTTCGGGCAATGAAACATTTCGGTCGATGTCGGTAACTCGCCCGGTTCCGTTTGCCAATCCTTCGTACACTCCGGACACAATAGTTGAACGGTCGTCTCGACCATGCCAGGCTATTACACACCACGGGTGAAAAACCTTGTCTCAGCACAGTCGTGTACACCGACGCAAACGGAGATCGGCAGCGGAAGATTATCCAGCTAGGATTCGAAACGGCGCTGAACTCGTTACGCCGGCGCTGCCGTGTCCGAGGCTTCGAGGAGTTCCTTGTAGCGATTTCGGATGGTGACCTCGGAGATGCTTGCAACTTCGCTGACCTCGTTCTGGGTCACCTTCTCGTTGGTCAAGAGCGCCGCAGCGTAGACGCCGGCAGCCGCGAGACCGACTGGCGACTTGCCGCTGTGGACGCCTTCCTGACGGGCCGACTCGAGCAGTTCGCGGGCCATCCGCTCGGTTTCGTCCGAGAGGTCAAGGTCGCTGACGAATCGCGGAACGTAGTGTTCCGGATCGGCGGGCTTGACCTCGAGGCCGAGTTCACGAATGATGTAGCGGTAGGTTCGGGTGAGTTCCATCTTGTCGACGCGGCTGACGGCCGAAATCTCGTCGAGGCTGCGCGGCGTGCCGGCCTGGCGAGCAGCGGCGTACAGCGAGGACGTGGCGACGCCCTCGATCGATCGGCCGGGGAGCAGGTCCTCCTCGAGCGCGCGTCGGTAGATCACGCTTGCGGTCTCGCGGACGTTCTCGGGGAGGCCGAGCGCGCTTGCCATGCGGTCGATTTCGCCGAGCGCCTGCTTGAGGTTTCGCTCTTTCGAATCCCGAGTTCGGAATCGCTCGTTCCAGGTGCGCAGCCGCTGCATCTTCTGGCGCTGGCGGCTCGAGAGGGACTTCCCGTAGGCGTCTTTGTCCTGCCAGCCGATGTTGGTCGAGAGCCCCTGGTCGTGCATCATGTTGGTCGTCGGGGCACCGACGCGGGACTTTTCGTCCTTCTCAGCGGCATCGAACGCCCGCCACTCCGGACCGCGGTCGATCTCGTCTTCTTCAACGACGAGTCCACAGTCTTCACAGACGGTCTCGGCGTGTTCGTCGTCCGTGATGAGCCGACCACCACACTCCGGACAGCGCTCTCGCTCCTCGGAGCGCGTCGTCTCCTCCGTTTCGGTCTCGGTCTGCTCCTCAGTTCGTTCGTTCGAGTAGGTTCGGATGTTCGTATCTGTCATGGTGTATCGGGTTGGTTACTCGGGGCTCCCGGGTGGGGTAACCAGAAGAAACCCGGTCGCCTTCAGCTAACATAGAGTTAGGCCGTAAACCATATAAAGCTTTCGTCTTTGTTATAAAGAAACGCGTTTTCTTGTATATGTGTTTCGGATATATGCTTATTAATCGTGTTCCATATCTCGCTCGGATCGGCGGTGCTAATCGAGCAGTAAATCACACTCGAAGCGACCCTCACCATCGGACTGTGCAGGTCGATCCGCACTAATCACGTACTACGGGTCGAATCTTTTTCGAACGGTGCCGGTAACAAGTTCCTATGACCGTTCGATTCGGCGCGATCACTGTCGATTGGCTCGGCCGGGCAACCGTCCGACTCGAAGGAGAGACGGGGACCGTCATCTACGCCGATCCCGGCCCCGAGACGGATAGCAGAGTCGACGGTCAAGCCCCCCACGACGGCGACCTCATTCTCGTCTCACACGGCGCTCACTACGATCCCGACTCGATCCGTCGTCTCGCCCACGAGAACTCGATCGTCGTCGTCCACGAATCGATCGACGCCGAGACGATCGACCGGACCGCCGAGCAACCCGACGCTCTTCCCTTCGAAGTCGCTCGTGTCCAGGAAAACGAGTCGTTCATCCTCGGCCCGCTCGACCTCTCGACGACGCCGGTCAATACCGAATCGGACGGCTCCCGCACCGATGAACGAGGCCACCCTGTTCACCCGTCCGGCGAGGGCTGCGGCTTTCTCGTCACCATCGATGGCATCACAGCGTTCTGGCCCGGCAACACGGAGCCGCTGTCGTCCCACGATGAACTCGCCGTGGATCTCCTCTTGGCCCCGATCGGCGGTGGTCCCACGATGGATCGATACGAGGCCGCAGCCCTGGCGACACGGCTCGACCCGGATCTCGTGCTACCAGTCCGGTACGAGCCGACCGACGCTCGCACCGACGACGAGGCGTTCGTCGTCGACGTTGCTACCCGCGGCATTCCGGTGGTCTTGGACCGGTAGCGTTCGCCCGTACACATGGCGATAGACCCGTACCTATAAGTCACAACTCGCTAACCCTCGCACGTGATACCGTGATGAATATTGACAATCACACACTTTTCCACTGGTGGGCGATGACATCTGGTGCCGACTGGCAAGCAGGGAACGGCTTGAGAGGTGAGCCGCGTGGGAACTAACACCGGTTCCGAAACCGACATCGAGGCGGATCTCTCCTACCCGGCCAGCAGTTGGCGAGGGTTTTTCACGAATCACTTCGGCCCGTCGATGCTCTGGGCGCTGATCAGCATCGGCGGCAGCCACATCGTCCTCGCGCCGACGCTCGGGGGGACGTTCGGGCTCTTTGCCATCTGGATGTTCGCACTCATCTACCTCGCAAAGTACGGCGGCTGGGAACTCGGCATCCGCTACAACTACGGCGTCGGCGGCAACCCCGTCGAAGCCTACGATCAGCTCCCCGGCCCGAAAAACTGGATGCAGTGGTTCACCGTCGGCGTCTTTACGATCATCTACACGGGAATCACCGCCGCAGTCGGGATGAGTACGGCCGCGTTCGTCGAAGCATTGACCCCGCTGTCGTTCCAGCAGGCGTTCGTCGTCTTCGTCGGCCTGGCGGGCGTCCTCGTCCTGTTCACCCGCTACAGTCTCCTCGAGAAGATCCTGATCGGCTTTACGGTCGCGCTGGGCGTCCTCATCGTTCTCGGCGTCCTCGTCGGTCCCCCGTCGGGTGAAGTCGTCGCGGCCACGACCTTCACCGCGCCGGATCTCACCGGGCCGCTGTTCATCGGCCTGTTCGCCGCCGCCGCCGGATTCGCGCCGACCGGATTCAGTACCAGCGTCCTCATCGGTAGCTGGAGCACCGCCAAAGGCGAGGGCGCGAGCGAACTCCGGGCCCGAAACCTCGATCCGAACGACGACCAGTATCACGACTACATCCGCGCCTGGATCCGAACCGGTCGCCGCGACTTCAACATCGGCTACGCCTTCAGTTTCGCGCTGATCGTCGCGATGGTGATCCTCGCCTCGAACGTCCTCTACCCCACCCCGCCCGAAGACGCCAATCTCGCCGTCACCATCGGATCGATCCTGAGCGACTCCTTCGGCGAGTGGTCCTATTATGCCATGGTCCTCGGCGCGTTCGCAGCCCTCTACTCGACCGTCATCACGCTGCTCGATGGAGCCGCTCGAGCCACCGGCGACGTCCTTCCGATGGCACTCGACCGACCCGAACTCGATAGCGAGCGGATCCGCAAACTCGTCGTCGTCGGCATCGTCGCCGTCAGCTGCGGCGTCGTCGTCACGCTCGGTACCGTCCCGGTCACCTTCCTCATCTGGATCTCGGCGATCCTCGCGGTCACGGAGATCCTCTTTTACCCCGCAAACTGGTACGTCGTCAGAGAGAACCTCCCCGAACAGTTCCAGCCCTCCCGCGCGTGGGTCGCCTACTACACCGTCAGTCTCGTCGTCGTTCTCGCGTTCGGCATCATGGGCGCGGCATCCGAGTTCGGCTACGTCTGAACTCGGGCTCCGATTCGCTCTCGTGGGCCCGTCTCATCCACCTTTATCTTGGCTGGACGAGAGGGCTCTGGTGAATCGCCATACAGCGGTTGATTTGGCTATGTTGCGGCACGCTTGATGTTATGAACGACACATTTCAA